>NZ_JAQMUB010000091.1 GCF_028330965.1 Oscillatoria sp. CS-180
CGATACGGAAAGCTTTCGTAAATCGCTTGGCGAAATTGGCGCAGCGGTTCAAGATAGGTTGACATCAGTGGTAGGGCTTAGAGTTTCCAATCCTCTACCACTTTCCTGCTCTTCAGTCACCCTGATTGTCCAAAGTCCAGAGCCGAGCAAGTCTTCGGCGAACCTACCAAGGTGATCGGCTCCGGGTGATATTTGGAAGCCGTCGCCGACTTCACTGAAAACAGGTCTGGACTCCCGAATGTACGCTCGATGCAATCCCTTACACCGATTCTGACCGCAGGGAGTGCTGCCGCGGCAACGCACACCACCCGAAAACCGACATTGTTGTTGCGGTTAGCGGGCGTATTATCGTTGCGAGTGGCCGAGCGGCAATTGCGCGGATTGTTGTTCCACGAGCCGCCCCGGCGCATCTATGCCTGCTCTCAACGTCACGTCTCAGCGAGTGAGAAGGGTAACGCTTGATTAGCGTAGAGCAACGCACCACCAGACCCCCCAAATCGTAAAAAAATTTGAGGCGCTGCGCGCCAAGGGGCCAGAGGGAAAAAGATTAAGAAATGCAAAGCGCAAAAGAGTAAGAGGGCAAAGGGGAATCATGCCGCGGCAACGCACACCACCCGAAAACCGACAACGAAGTCGCGGGTAGCGGGCGTAGCATCGACGCGAGAGGCCGAGCGGCAATAGCGCGGATTGTTGTACCACGAGCCGCCCCGGACGACCCTTGTACCTTGATCGCCACCCTCAACCCAGGCCGAGCCGTCCGTTGGCGCCCCTTCATAATTGCCGTGCCACACATCCTGGCACCATTCCCACACGTTGCCATGCATGTCATACAGGCCAAAAGCATTGGCTACCCCAAAACTCCCCACAGGAGTAGTCTCTTGTCGATATTCACCGGTAGGACCAGACCCATAAGAATCTGAAGCGTCATAACTGACTAGGTCAGACGTAATGGTTTCGCCAAAGTGAAAAGGAGTCGTTGTACCGGCACGACAAGCGTATTCCCATTCCGCTTCAGTTGGAAGGCGACAGGTAACACCCAGGAAGGCAGAGAGGCGATCGCAAAACTCCGTCGCGTCTTCCCAAGAAACAGTTTCGACGGGGCGATCGTCTCCTTTGAACTGAGAAGGATCGGGCTCTAAGTTGCGATTGACACGCTCTAGGTTTTCTGCAACATATCGCCATTGGGCCTGCGTCACTGGATAACGCCCCATCGTAAAAGCCGATACGGTCACCCAACGCTGCGGGCCTTCCGACTCCAACCGGTCACGTTCACCCTCCGGAGATCCCATGAGAAAAGCCCCCTCAACGGCTTGAATTGCCCCTACAGCAGATGCATTCCTTCGGCGCATTCGCTGAGCCAAAGCCAGTTCTCGGGTTAAGACCTCTGCCCAAATCACTGCTAACTGGTACTCGTTCACACGGTTGGCTCCCTCCTCCTCCTCAAGCGGCGCTTGATTCCAAAGGTCGGCATCTCGGGCAGTCACCGACATTAAGTATTGATCGTTGATTAGGATGACCGGTGTCCTATTGCGAATTTCTGTAGCGACGAGCAGATCTTCATCCGTTTTAATCCACGCATCTAATGCTTCATTTGTCGTGCGGGTACGCAGTTGCGGCGTCTCTTCATTGTTTGGGGACGCCACCCTGAAGAGCAAACGTCCGTCGATGAAGATGCTATCTAAGAGATTGTTAATTATGGTGGGGGCAACTGAGCTTATGATATTATTTATCAGTAGTACATCTGCCAAATCAGCAGATGCTGGAATATCTACTAGCTCCAACACAAAATCTTGAACATCCCGGCGGTACAACGGACCAAAGATATTCCGTGAGTGGCGCAATACAATCTCACCCGCCTCGTCGACGAATGCAATTTCAGTGTCGAACAGTCTAAACTCTGTTCGTTCGATTTGTTGAGAATTCGGTTCTTCAATCGGACTTGTATCTTGTTGCAACGCACGATTAACAAGACCGACTCCGATCACGCCAGCAACTCCCCACCCGGTTAACTGTAGCCAACGACGACGGGATACTGGCGAACCGGGCTGAAGCTGCTGGCGCAATTCTTCGGGAATTGTCAAGGGTACGCCAGCTACGGTGACTGGGCGGCGTCCGACTCCAGGCAACTGCCGAAATTCCTCTAGGGCAGAGGATTGTTGGCCCTGCATTAGCGTTGCCATGCCTCGTACATAATGCAACAGCGTTTGTGCCTCCTCATCGGGTAATGGTAGTCCCGCCATGATGCCTGCCATACGTCCCCATTCGGCCTCATCATGGCCTTGCACGCTAACAGCGTTACGGGCTAGCTCTTTTACCACTTGGGTTGGCTGCGTCTGGGCCATCGCCATCCAGCGCTGTATCTGGGCCAGCTCTTTGACATCTGGGTCGTCGCTATAGAGCTGGGATGATTGGTAATAGGTCAACAAAAAATTAGCCAGTTCCCGTTGCCGCACTGCACCAAACCGCGAGTCCATTTGGAGTTGCAGCAGCAGGTCAGCGCGGATATCCGCGTCCATCTCATATAGATCTAGCCCCACCTCATTACAGAAGGGCGCGAGCATCACATCCGCCACCGCCACCCAGGGAATATTCAGGGGCCGCCCCTGCACATCGCTGCGAAAGTGCGCCCACAGGCGATAGATCAGATCTGGTGTCAGCGCCATGGGAAAAGCTGCGTGGTAGGCCAGGTCGAGATGGGGTTGGCCAAACTGGTCAATAAAATTTTGCAGCCGTTGATCCGTGGTCTTCGCCATCATAGCCCAGCCCTCCCTTGCCCTCGCAACACACTGATGGCCGCATCCAGCCCCACTCGATCAAACTCAAACATCGGTACCCGCTGGGCAATGGCCCCAGCAGTGGTGCCCGCCCAGCGCTTTTGGGGCATGGGATTGAGCCAGGTGACGTAGCGCAGGCGTTGGTGGAGCCGGGTCAAAAACTGTTCGGTCAGTTCCAGACGGTGGGGATACCAGCGACCGTGGGCCGCGCCCCCGTCACTCAGAATCAGCGCCCCGGCATAGTCTGACGTGAGGCTCTGCAACACCTGATCGATGGTGGCAGCAGATTGCTGATAGGGATCGCGATACAGCCAGGTCACCGGGCAGTTGTGAAAATAATAGATGCAGGCCTGGGTCTGGCGATCACCGTATTGGACGATATCCACCAAGCGCTGGGCCAGGGCATGAAAGGGCACCATGGAGCCGCCATAGTCCACCAGGAGTAACACTTCAGCCAGATTGATGCGCCGGGCTCGAAACACAGGAGTTAACAACAGTCCCTGTCGCCCCACAACCTGCACGGTCGCCTCTACGTCTAACTCCGTTGGTGGTCCCGAACGCACCATGCGTCGCAGGTGACGCCAGCTTTGTTTCATCTGGCGGCGGGTCACGGGCAAATAATCTGCCGTCATGACTGTTTGCCCCAGCCGGACCACTTGCACCTCATCCTGCATATGCTGCGTCACCGCTAAAGACATACCCGCTGTCACATCAGGTTGATCCGTCACTTGACGCTGCCGCGACGATCGCCATTGAAACCATCCCCAAACCGCTCCCGAGGTCAGCCATAGCCCTCCCCATAGCCTTAAACCGTACTGTTGCCACCAGGGTGGCGGCAAAAGGACTTCTGTGGAGATAGCGGTTGGGATGTCTTCCTGGGCTTGCAAATTGTCTTCAAAGTCTTCAGCAGCGTCTGTAGCCGCCGCTTCCACAATCGGCTGGGTCGCCTCGTATAGCTCAGTGGTGCTCTCATTGACCAAGGGTAAGGCCAAAGCGAGCGGCCTCAACTCAACACTTGGCTGTGGCCGGAGCATCCACCAACAAGTGCCAAGAATTAGTGAACTACCCCCAAAGATTCCCAACGCCACAGCTTGAATCAGTCGTGAGGGGCCCGGATGAGGTTTCGCGGTAGTGTTTTGAGGCGTCGATGTCGGCAGTTCTCGAATTAAGCGATTGAACTGCACCTCAAAAATCTGCGCTTCTTCTGGTGTTTTCACCCACACTGTGCAGCAGAGACGCGCTAAAGCGGCTCGATCTTGAGTGCCATAGCCTGCCTGCCACGCTTTCAGCACCCACTGATACTCTCCAATCCCGAGAGGCAATCCGGCCTCTCGCAGTTGGGTAAACAAATCTAGTAGGGGTAACGGTTCGGCTACCATCCTGACCTCACAGTCCTGACTGACGATAGCGTTGATAGGCCGCCTGGCTCTTGAGCAAAACCTCCGGATAGGGCAGTGAGGCACTGAGCTGCGCCAGAATATCGGGCTCGGATTGTCGCAGCAGCACTTTCACCCAGTCCACTAACTCACTGGTGCTGACCCGTTTGCTAGCAAAGGTCCGTTCCGTCTGCTGATTTTGGCGGAGCTGCCAAAAGCGATCGACCGATTTCGCCACTACCGTGTCGGTCGCACTGGGATAGCGCTGTTGGGGAAACAACGAGTGGATAATTTGCACCAAGCGATCTTGATTGGGAAAGTCGACATAGTGAAATAAACAGCGCCGCAAAAAGGCGTCGGGCAAATCCTTCTCGTCGTTGCTGGTGATGAACACAATAGGTGCGATGTTAGCTCGAACCTTACGCCCAGTTTCATCTATTTTGAACTGGCGCTCATCCAGCTCTAGTAACAAATCATTGGGAAAATCAATATCGGCTTTGTCGATTTCGTCGATCAGCACCACGGTGCGCTGGGGGTTAAGAAAGGCTTGCCCCAAGGGACCCCAGTCAATATACTCGGCGGGATCTTTAATGCGGTTGAGTTCCGCCTCCGACAGCATTTGGTTGGCCGCTAGTTGGGCATCTCGCAAGCGACCAACCGCATCGTAGGTATACAGGCCATCCCGAGCGCGGCTGGTAGATTTGATATACCAGGTTTCGAACGGGAGTTGCAGCTCATAGGCCACGGCTCGGGCCAGTTGCGTTTTTCCACAGCCCGGTTCGCCCTTCAGCAGTAGCGGCCGCTCTAGAAAAATGGCCAGGTTCACCGCCTCGACCAATTCTGAGCTGGGTAAATAAGGAGTGAGCAACTGCCCAGTTTCGGGATCTTGCTCTCCGTCCTGGGGCTGCACCTTACCGGTATACTCAGGCAGGTTTAGTACTTCAGCCACTTATCCAACTCCTCATACCAGTCAAACCCACAGCGCTCGCAGATCTCTTGCAATACCAAATCGGGCACCCCCTGATCGGTCAGGGCCAGAATCTCGTTGACCTGTTCATCGATCCCCTGGGTCAGCACCGGGGGGAGATCCCGAAACTGAGAGACGATCCAACTCATCACTTCCTGGTCGGTAAATTCCTGCAGCTTAGGTGGTTTGATGGGCTTGCGGGGATCCCAACTGGCATCCAACTTTTCCACCCAGGGGAGCTGCCATTGTTCAGCTTTGCCTTCATAATCCACAAAAAACATTAGCAATTTGCGATCGCTCTCTCCGGCCTCGGCCATCTGTACTCTCTGGGTCAGGGGTAACCAAAATTGTTCAATCAAGTTTACCAACGATGACTCTGGCATCAAGTTAACATCGTGGAACACAAAAATGACGTCCTGAGTGAGCCACCAGCGATATACCCCATCGGCTACAGCGATCGCATTGATTTCGCTCAATTTCAGGTTTAAGCGCTTACCCAACTCACGCCAATAAGCACTGACATCTTTGCGGCGAGCCGTGCGGCTGAGGTCAATGGTGACCACTTTGCTGACGGTGTGCAGCGGCACATACTCTACCACCAGACGATTCAGCAGCCAGCGCTGGCCGTACTCTGGCGAACCGCCGTGAATCAAAAACGCAGCCACCGATTCAGCATCAATGGCGCGCAAAAACAATTCTGCCTGTTGTTGAAACCCCAGCTTCAGCAGCGCACTGTAGAGATTCGTTTTGAATTCAGCCCGGGCGGCGGCAACTTCCTGCAAGGTGTGTTTGATACCCTGGGCTACATTGAGCAGCGCCTCATCCTGATTTGCCCATTTGGCGATCGGCTGGCCATCGGTGGGTAATGGCTTGAGCTGGCCAAAAGGCGCATCTTGCCAATCGACGGGTCGCAGAATCACCGGAATCACCCGCGCCTCTCTGGCCTCGTGGCGTTCCATTGCCCGCTTCACTTCCACGTCGTAGCAATAGTCTGAGGCTAAAAAATCAGCACTCACCAGCAACAAGATAATATCGGCTTGGTTGAGATGCTGCTGAATTTCGGGGAGGCGCTCCGCTCCAGCTTCGATATCGCGATCGTACCATGCATCAATTTTGCCCTGGCGCTGCAACAGCTTCAGATGCTTCTCTAATTCGTCCCGCAGGTCTTCGTCTTTGTGAGAGTAAGAGAAAAAAACTTCGACGCTCATAGACCTTTTTATCAGGATTACCCTTACTGGGAGTATAGCGTCAGTTGCTGAGGTACCTCTTGACTCTCTACATAGAGAATCATCTGAATTCCGCTTTCAGAAATTCTGCTCATGAACTTTCGAGTAGCGCCTATCGCCGCAGACAGAACCAATATGCTAATCAAGTGATGCGAAGTTCGACCCGTTGAGCAGTGCCTATCTCCTTGCATTCCTACGCAAATCTCTGCAAGCGCACACAAGAAATCAGCACAGTATTTAGTACATCATTCTTTGAAGAGGCTCTAATCCTTGCTAGTCAAAGTCTTCAAATTCTGCGCTGCCGATTTGTAATCAACTACCCGGTAAGTGTGAGCAGGAATACCGGCTTCAACAATGGCCATGCATCAACTTCATTTTCATCTTACAGTGCAAACAAAACTCCCCTGTACTTCTAAGACAAAGAGGGTATTACGCTCAGGAAATGAGTACTTAACAAATCTGTAGCGTTGTCTTTTGAGCTGTAATTTTCCGCGACTACCTCTCCAACACTGGCCCTTGCATGCCTCGCTGAGGCCCCTGCAATGCTTCCGGCAAGAACGTCGCTGCCAATTCTTTCTGCCGACTGCGGTCCATCTTCTTCGACAAGTCTGCTAAAGAATCACCCGCTTCCAAACGATCAGTAAACAGAAAAGTTTTCTGCCGACTGCGCGACAGTTCGACATAACTGAGTTCCCGGTCTTGCATAGCTCCGCCGAGCAGCACAAAACTCTGCTGTCGGGTATCGCCCTGGGCCTTATGAGTAGTGACAGCATAGCCTAACCGGATGTGTGAGTACGCATCGGTATCAATGGTTCGCCTTTCGCCGTTATCGAGTTCCACATCAAGGCGCGTATTATTCAGAGCCGTTATTGTTCCAAACGCTCCGTTCTTGAGGTTCATCAATCGATCGTTGCGGGTAAAGACGATGCGGTCATTTTGCCGTAGGTCATATCCGTTAACCCGTAAAGTGTTGCCAGTGAGCAAACCCGCGTTGATGCGCGTTGCCTGGGCCTTCTCGTTCAGGTCCAAGACATCCAGGTTAGACCCAGCCATGATCAGGTTATCCTGTGGCGCAGTGGCCCCGCCCTGCTTACTCCAGGTATCAACCAGCGCCGTTCGAGCTGAGTTCCAATCCTCTTTGACTGAAAGCAAACCGTTTTGCGCATAGGCCGATAAGACCTCGGTTGCCTTACCGGCAATCATATCCTTCACGGCTTGACGCATCCAGGGGATATGTTGCCGGGTGATGTCCGTGAGTTCTGCTCTCCCAACGCGATCTCCGATTTTCTGAAACGCCCCACCCGCCTCGACGGGCTGGAGTTGTTTGGCGTCTCCGACCAAAACCAGCTTGGCTCCTGCCTCTGTAGTGGCGGTCACTAGCTTTGCCATTTGTCGAGTGCCGACCATCCCAGCTTCATCTACTACCAACACATCGTTTTTGGATAAGGGGCTGACCCCTGTCTCCAACCGGTACAGCAAACTATGAATCGTTTGGCTAGGAATGCCTGCGCCTTTTTCCAATTCCCCTGCTGCTTTTGCCGCCAATGCGCCACCCTGGACTTGATAGCCTTCCCGTTCCCAGGCTTCTTTGGCGACCCGCAACATAAACGTCTTCCCTGTTCCAGCCAACCCTTCCGTCACCTTGATCGAGCTGTGCTTATCGAGCAAATGCGTTACGGCTGCGTGTTGTTCCGCTTTAAGCGTGGGATAGTCACTAACGACCTTACCCAAGGTACGGTCACTTACGCGGTGGGTGCTAGCAGATTTCGCCTGCTCAACCCGCTGCATCATTGTCCGCTCAATCGCCAGCATTTCGGTGGTGGTGTAGCGCCGCTCTTCTCCGACCCGCCCCAGTCGAACAATATCCGGGCTGTGCAGACATTGTTTGACCTGTTGCTTGATGTCCTCGATGCCTAATCCGGTTCCTGGGGCGGCTTCCGCCATCTGCCGTAAGAGATCTCGTTCTACAAACGTGCTGTTATAAAACATCAGTTTCTCCAACACGGCTTCTTGCAGAGCGCCGATAACCTTGACGGGTTGGCGATCAATAACCGTTGCCTGCGGTGCCTGATACCCAAAAGCGGCTCCTGCTTGTTGCCAACGTTGAAACAGCTCCTCTCGCGCAACGTGGCCTTTGACATGCCGGGTATCCAGCGCGGCGATTTCAGCGGCTTTAGCACTGGTGTTGCCACTGTCTTCTAGTGCTGCTTCAATCTCGGAACGCCGTTTGGAGAATTCTTCCACCAATGCCGGATCGACGCCTTTGAATTCAAATAGATTTTGCCGATCTCCAGTCTTAACCACCTCCAAACCAAGGCTGCTTTCCAATTGCCGCGATAATTCCGCTCGGTATAGAGCGCCAGCGGTCATTTTGTTGCGATAAAACTGTTGACTTTCGATGGCTCCTGTACTGCCGTCTTCCCTCACAGCGGCATTCATGATCAGGCAATGCGTATGCAGCTGCGGGTCAAGCGCCCGGCTGGTGCCATGTTCAAAGGTGGCAATGATCAGCTTTGCCGGTTCTTTGATTGCGCCGCCTTTTCCTCTTCGGGTGACGCTTTCTTCCTCAAGCCAGTCCAAGGCTTTCCGCACGGCGGTATCTTGCGCTGCCTGAATTTTCTGACGCGTATCCCCATCCGCCTGACTCCAAACAACGCTTACCGTTTTT
Source organism: Oscillatoria sp. CS-180 (assembly GCF_028330965.1). Taxonomy (GTDB): domain Bacteria; phylum Cyanobacteriota; class Cyanobacteriia; order Phormidesmidales; family Phormidesmidaceae; genus Halomicronema. Next base: position 9,012 of record NZ_JAQMUB010000091.1, read on the forward strand.
GGAACCGAGAAGGTTAAATCCCAGCCGGGTTGTCGCTTGGTTTCACCAGCGTTTTGCACCAGTTTTGCCTCACCGTCTGGGGTAAACCCATCAATGACCTGTCGATAATGCGCTGGTTTGACGTTGCCAATTAACTCTAGGGCTGCTGCCCCTTTTCCGTGCCATTTCCCCGGCGGTTCACCGCCATTCAAGTAATAGTCATCCTTGGCGATGTCGAGGTAATACTCCTTCGACTTAATTCCATTAATGGATAGCATGCCTTTCTAGCAATATTTACTAATGTGAGTCAGCAGCACATCTGCTTTTTCCTTCGGCGTATCAAACGCCATCAGTACACCAAATAAAATATCAATCAGCATCGCACGGTTATCATGAACGGCATTTGCTAATTGATCCTGCCCCTTCAAGATGTTCTGATAGGTGCGTTCCATCAAATCAATTGCGTGATCTGGTGAATAGATGTCTCTTAACAACAGATTTTTTGCATAACAATGAACGCTATCAAAGTGATGAGTGAACGCTCGTTCTGCTGTTTTTTCAAAATCTACAACCGGTAGCCTAAAGCTTATATGTTTGCTTTTCTTTGCCATCTTGCTGTCATTGCTCATTACCAACACTAGGTAGAAACTGTTTACAGCAAAAACGCCTGGTTGCAATGTCAATTTTAGCCCATGGTCAGCTTCTTTGTTTGCTGATCTGTATGCTAAATAAGGCACTGAAACATCTCTATAAAAAAGACAACTCTACACGTCTTGTGAGCATCGTAGGTGCATTGGGTGTGGGAATTTTCATGGAATCGACGAAAAAGCAACAGATTAATGAGTGAGCGTTCACCTACTGAACGGGAAAAACGTGTCGCGATTTGGAGCGGAGAAATAGCTACATAACGGTGAGTATTTGTTCACCAAAGCGGCCACCAGTCTCTGCCGGGATTGTTAGATGGTTTGACAAGAAAAGAGCAACAAACTAACGAACGAATTGCAGCCCATGCATTTTTATGAACTCAGTAAGGAATTATCAGCATGTCTCAAGATGTCATTCAGAAAACAAACCAGAATCAAAATGTGAAACAGTCCGTATCCTCACATAGTCAATCTCATGATGAGATACCGAACGCTGAAAATAACGCGGCAACCATCGCTCTAAGATCAGGAAAAGAGCGCGGCGTTCAGGAAATAGAAATCGACAGGATTATTGAAGAACCTTGGCTGCCCAGAAAGTGCAAACCCTATCAGCAACTCGAAGAGTTGACGCGCTCTGTAAAAGACAAGGGCATCATTGTTCCAATCTTGTTACGCCCCATAGCAGCGGATACGGCAAGCGATATCTATGAGCTGGTTGCGGGTAGCAGAAGGCTCACCGCCGCCCGTAGGATAGGGTTAAATACGGTTCCAGCGGTTATTAGACCACTATCCGATCAGGAAGCCCTCTACCATGCCCTGATCGAGAATAATCTTCGCCAGGACTTCAGCGCTATTGAGCAAACCGAAGCCACCATAGCCCTGTTACAGAAGGTCCTGAATATGCCGGAACCTGACATCATCAAGCTGTTTCAGCGCGTGGCGCATAGTCAGGACGTGCTACAGAATAACGATATTCAGCAACAATGGGAGGCCGTTCTTGGCGTCTTCTCAGCCCTTGGAAAAAACTGGAACAGCTTCCGCAGTAATGACCTGCCCATGCTGCGCTGGCCGGAGGAGGTCAAACAAAGCGTTCGGATGCAGAAAATTGCCCCCAGCAAAGCACGCATCATTGCCCGCATTGACAACTCGGAAACCCGACAGGCGATTCTCCAACATGCCGTCGATAAGGCCGCCACGATCAGCACCATTAAAACCATGCGTCAGGAAGCCGAAGGCCATCAACGAGAACTCAACACCAAGGAGCTAAAGGCTCGGGTGGAAAGCACCTGGTCAAATCTGAATAAGTCAGCTGTCTGGGATAGTCCACACAAAAAAGAAAAACTCGCATCGCTGTTAAAGCAAATCAATCGATTAATGCAGGAAACGGATCCCATAGAGACTTCGGTTGCGCACCTCCCTGAAGCCGGAAATCACAAGTAAAAATGCGTGTTTGGTTGCCCGCATTGTAGAGATTAGAAAGGACCATAACATCTTTTAAAGAGAATAAGTAAAACCGCATTTTTATGTCATCGCAAATTATTTTTTCTTGACGAGACTACTAAAAATAAGTACTCATATGTAGTGAAATATGACTACATGGCCATTGCTGAACTGCCAGGATTTAGTAAGCAGGTTAAGGGCTTGTTGGATGCTGAAGACTTACAGTGACTGACGTTCACATTGGCGTCCTGTCCTGAAGCAGGCGATGTCATAAAAGGCGGTAATGGTTTACGCAAACTCCGCTTTGCCATTGGAAAAAAGGGGGAAAGCGGGGATGTCCGGATTATTTACTATTACTACAACGCCTCTATGCCGCTTTGGCTTATTGATGTTTATGCCAAAAGTAAAAAAGAACCCTCAGTCAGGCACAACTGAATGAATTAAGTAAGTTAGTCGATACATTGAAAAAACAGGAAGAAAGCATGGATAATACTCATTTCAACAGAATGAAAACCGGTCTAGAAGAGGCCATTGCCTTTATGAATGGCGATGCGACTCGCGTCACCCTTCACAAGGTTCCGATCTTGAATGTGAAAGCTTTACGGCAGGATCTGGGAATGACGCAAAACCAGTTCGCTCAGCTGATCGGTTCTACACAGCAAACGGTTGCCTCGTGGGAGCAAACATCCAGTCAACGTTGCCCTGTTGGACCGACACAGAAGTTGCTGTTCCTACTGAGGCAAAATCCGGGCATTGTTCAGGATTTACAGCAACTACCAAACTGAAAACAGAGCAGCCTGTTTTTCACTCGCCTTGACCTCAAACCACTCAGGGCAAACAAGCTTAAGTTGGTCTCCTTCCTGCGACGCCTGATCAAGATTAGAACAAACAGAAAGACACCATGGCAGTGGAAGCGGAATCCTGACGCTACCTGCCACAGTGCATGTGTAGCACTATTTGGCGCTTAGAAGCCTCTGACAGGGGTGTTGGAAGATTTTGGCAGGACTAGTATCAAATAATGGGTTAAACCCACTCTAATCGCCTCTAAATGGCTCCTAAAGGGTAAGAAGGGATATTGATGAGACAGTTGTACGTTGGATGCTACAGGTTACGAAGAGTCGCCGCGATCGCTGGCGCGATCTGTTTCCTGGCCTACTGGCATGAACCGACCGACACACAGAGCCAAGCAAGGCTCGACAGGATCACCGGAAGGGCATGGATCATTGACGGTGATTCTCTGGAAATCAATGGCCGAAAAATAAGATTGTGGGGGATTGACGCCGTTGAACTACAGCAAACCTGTACCGTGAACAACCGGCCCTGGGCATGTGGCAAGATTGCGCAAAAGGTTTTACGCAACGTCATTGCTGATGCTCCGCTCACCTGCATCGCGAGAGACATCGATCGATATGGCCGCACGGTTGCTGAGTGTTTCTTAGGTAGCGGTTCAAGTATCAACGCCACTATGGTCGAGAGGGGTTGGGCTTTAGCCTACCGCCGCTACACGGAACAATACCTCCCCCATGAAGATCGGGCCAGAATGAGAAAACTAGGGATTTGGCAGTCGAGCTTTGTTGCACCCTGGGAATGGCGAAAGCGTTAAACGCAACATAACGGGCACATTAAACCCATCCAATAAAAACAAGCAACAACAATCGAGATTTGCGAATCTCCTAAACCCCATGTTGTTGTTTATTTAACAACATTATTAACAAACATTTAAGGGGTGTTGGTAAGTAACTGTTTTATATTCGAAAATCCGAGTGAAAGGTCGTAGGATTCGGGGCGAAAGGTCGTAGGATTCGGGGCAACAAAAATAGTTTATATATTTATCAATGCCTTATGCGCCTAAAGGTCGTAGGATTCGGGGTGAAAGGTCGTAGGATTCGGGGAGGCCCTTTTCTAAAAGCTTGATATTCCAATAACTCAAAATTGGCAGTTCAATGAAAAGGTCGTAGGATTCGGGGCGAAAGGTCGTAGGATTCGGGGTGAAAGGTCGTAGGATTCGGGGTGAAAGGTCGTAGGATTCGGGGAGCCGAAAAGACACACCGGAAAAAGGAATTTTGCTAGGTCGTATAAATCACTTTTGTGAACGACTTTTATTCTTTTAAGTCCAGTGACATGCATGACCAAGATTCTAAGACGCTGACTATTCCTCAGTTTATTAACAAGCCAACGGCGGCCGTGCATATCAGGAACAGCTATACGGCAACGGAGCGAAAACTTTTGAATATTTGTCTGTATGAGGGCATAAACAATAGTTTCTCATCGGACTTCTATTACATTCAGGTTTGGGAAACCCTTCAGTTGCTTGGCTGCGAGAAGAGCAAAAATTCTGCGTGGCTGAAAAATGAACTGTTTGAGTCCTTACGCAAGAAACCAATTCGCTGGAATGTATTCAAAAAGGACAGGCGTTTACAGGAGTGGACGTGCTCTTTTCTGTCCGCGTATATAGATGATCCTGGTGCTGGAAGAATAGGCTTTCAATTTAACCCGGTCATCGTCAGGCATTTCCAGCAAAGGCAGCTATATTCAAAACTCTTTCTTCAAATTCAGGCCCCTATCAAAAGCGCTTATGCCCTGTCACTCTATGAATTTTTAAATGATGAGCTTCACCGTCACAGAGCACATCGTAGAGATTTGCTCGTTTCACTAGAGGATCTACGAACACTCTTTGATCTGAAAGAGGGACAATATACAGAGTTTAAGCATTTCAATAATCAGGCAATTAAACCTGCCTTCTTAGAGATTAATACTCACACGGATATAAGTATCAAGTCGCAACAAATTAGAGAACGGCGGCGAGTTTCCGGCTTGCAACTCAATATCCAGCGACGCAAAAATTTTCAATTATCTTTCAATGTAGGAGCTGATTCTCTCAATAATTCTGACTCATCAGCCCTAGATGAAAATAGCTGTGAGGTACAAAAGCTGTTGGAGGCCTACGGCATAAGCTCGAAAAAAGCCATCTACATGGCTGGGAATTTTGATGTTCAGCGTATCGTTGCAAATCTAAAATACGCACTAGAAAAAGTTGAAAAGGGAGGGATTTGTAATTTTCCATCGTTTCTGATTAAAGCTGTTGAAGATAATTACATGTCTAATATTGACAGCAACGGATGCCAGAAGACCATTGATGAAGCGTGGTCTACGTACCAATCAAAGCGTATGGAAGAGCGTTTCAATCAACTATCTCAAGAGGCACAAACAAGACTGAAAGACGAGTATGAGCACTCGATTAAGAACGATGCAGGGTCTCAGATTGCAAAGCAGAAATTCAATTATGAGGATGGCTGGCGCAATCAATTTATTCAGCATGATTTTAGGAAAAAAGTCTTGATAAGACTGTTGCAGTCTCCCGAAGAAACCAATATCGAAGCGTTTTCTGAGTGGTGGTTCAAACAGGAGATCAAGCAATTGCGTAATGATGCTCCGTTTAGTAAGAATAGGGCCTTGTGCGCACAATAGCTCTCTTCAATCAAGCAGGCGGTCAAGCAAAAACGACCTTGACGCTCAATCTTGGCTATCACCTCGCGGAAAAAGGACACAGAGTTCTGTTGATTGACCTTGATGGTCAGGCCTCCTTAACCAAGCAAAGCGGCGTTCATCCCCGTGAGTTGAAAACAACCATCTATCACACGTTGATGGACAGCAAGCCCATGCCAATATTAAAAGATATCCATGGCATGGATTGGGTCCCTGCTAATGGGGACCTATATGGTCTGGATCTGAAGCTAGCGGGGAAGCACAAACCAGGACTCAAGTTACGTACAGCGCTGCAAAACGCCTCACAAGAGTACGACTTTGTCCTGATTGACTGCCCGCCGAATCTTGGGATGGCAAGTGCGAATGCCTTGATTGCGGCCTCCCATGTGCTGATTCCCATAGAGACCGCAGAGAAAGGGCTTGAGGGCATTGAAGAACTGCTGGCAACAATTAACTATGCCGTGAAAATGGGAAATCGCTCTATCCGCTCTGCTGGCATCATTCCAACGAAATACGATGTCCGAGAGAGCATTTGTAAAGAGTACTACAAGAAAATCGAGACCTATTTTGGCAAGGCCATGAAAATTCATCCCATAATCCCGTCCAGAACAGATTTTAAGCATGCTTGGGCGGCCAGAGTGCCTTTGGTGAAATGTAATCCCAGTAGTGACGTTATTCCGCTCTTTAAAGAGGTTGTTGAATCGTTAGAGACGTTGTAAATCTCTTTTGACAAGAGATTTATATGCCACGAAAAAAACTTGAGTCTAAGTCTGTCTTCGAGATGCCTTCAGAGGCTCATTTATCATTTTTTGAGCCATCAGAACCAGACGCAACAGCTGATGACACGGCTTTAACGGTGTCTATGAATCTGATAGCGCTGGCACCAGAGCAACCCCGCGATCGAGAATTCATCACGACGCAAGAAATTGATGAACTTGCTTTATCCATTCAAAAACATGGCGTTTTACAGCCCATTGTCGTTCGTCAACAGAACGATCAGCGCTATGAACTGATTGCCGGAGAACGACGCTATCGTGCTGCTCTCAAGGCGGGATTAGAGGCTATTCCCGTGGTCATTAAGGATGTCTCTGATACTGAGGCTTATGAAATTGCCTTAATTGAAAACCTACAGCGGAAAGATCTGAACCCCATTGAAAAGACGGCTGGCATTGTCAAACTCTGTGCGCAATTGCGTAATGTGACACAGAAAGAAATGCTACGAGAGTTCTTTAAATTCACAAACATGACCCAGGCGGATACTTACACTATGGTAAGTATTCCAGAATGGTCAGAGGTGGGTAATGTCTTTAAGTATCTAGGCAAGGAACTCCGGAGCTTTGCTTGTCATGATCTTCCTATGCTTAATTGGCCCCAAGACGTGCAGGGTGCAATTAAAACGGGCGATATTCTTCCCGGCCATGGTCGGATCATTACAAAACTGAAGGATCCCGAAAAACGACAAGCGCTACTCAAACAGGCTATTGAAGAAGGTTTATCGATGCGTGTCCTAGAGGAGCGTCTCAAGAAAATGTCAGGGGATCAGACAACGTCATCTGGAACAAAACGTGCACGGAGCAAAAGCCTTCCGCCTCTGGTCGAGCGCTTGAATCATTTTTGTAAGCTCTACAAGGCTCCCAAAAAATGGTCCTCTTTAACCGAGGAAACACAGCAAGAGGTGAACAGACTTCAGGATGAAATCGATGAACGGTTACAAAAACTAGAGGGCATGTTGCGTTAGGCAAGTATCAATGCCCGTTCCCAAACTCCCCTTAAACGCGTTGATAAAGGTGAGCTGTCCTGTGAGGTAACCCCCATATCAAAAGATTCGGATCACCGATCCTGAGACAGGATTGCGAATTGGCAAGCGGGATATATGATCTCCATAGAAACCCTGTGAACCATCTGCACGCTACTTTACACAGACTCTAATCGAGCCGGTTTTCCCTAGGTCTGTTGTCATTGCTTGAGCACATTGCTCTGCTAGGTATGTGTGCCGCTTCGAAATGAAACGGACTGTGTGTGTATAACAGTCCGCAATAAGAAGAGCCTCCAGCTGTTCCAGCAGCTAAGGACTCTGAAGCACAACCAAGAGTGTGCACGATGGCAATCGGTTTGATGGCGTGCTTACGATGAGCTAACGCCAGATCTTTTGTATTCCTATCAAACCATAGGCTCCTGTAGCCAACAAGGTCGGTTTTCCGATCGTCGCGTGTGTGAAACCCATACGCTCCTTTGCCATGACTGCCTCTTTTCCTGTGCTTTCTGTAGAGCAACGGAGACGGTGATGGTTTTTTCGCAGCATCCATACAACTCAGCATTCACTTTCCACTTTTATCCAGTGCGGAGGGCAACGTGAATGCCGTTTAACATTCTTGAGCATTTATCCAAACTGCAACCAGATGGAGGGCATCAGACGCCGTCTCAAGGCTCCTATCAGTGCCCTGTTTGCCAAGCGCCCAATTTCAAGGTCGATTTGAGAACTGGTAAATACAGTGGGTTCAGCTGTACCTGTACTAAGACTGCTGCCGGGAAACGTCAGGTGCGCGAGGCAATTGCTCCTACGCTTTGGGAAAAACCACATCGCCCCAGGCAGAAGCAAACGTGGTCTTACACCGACTGGAATGGCACCCCACTCATCAACGTGCATCGCACCGATAACGGCGACGGTAAGCGCCGAATTTGGCAGCAATCCCTCATCCCTGACACGTCACCAAAAGACTTGGAGCAGCAGTGTGTTCCCTATCGGCTGCATGATTGCCAAAAGGCGTTGGCAAAAGGGGCCGAAGTTGTCTTCTGGGTAGAGGGAGAACCGTGCGCCGAGGCTTTATGGCAACTCGGGATTCCGGCAACCACCACCATTCGCGGTTGTAATGGCTATCAATCCGAAACTCATCGAGGATTATTCCCGGATGAAAAGCTGGTTATCTGCCCTGATCAAGATCTTCGAGGCCTGAAATATGCGGCATCAATCGCTGCGGATTATCCTGCTGCCCAGTGGCTTTATGCCAATCCCACGTCATACCTCTGGCAAAGGCTGCCCAAGTCTGGCGGGTTTGATATTGCCGATTGGATTACCAATGGCGCAACGGCTGAAACGATCCTCGCCGCCGTAGAGCCTCAACGGCTGTTGAAGAGCAAAGAGAACGCCAAGCGTCCCATCACCTCCGACGTGTTACCTCGCATAGCGATGCAATATCACTCCATTGAGGAGATTTGGGGTGAAACGCTGCGGCTGAATGAGTTAACCAACCAGATTGAACTGGAGGGAGCGCCCCTTGAGGATGTCGCAGACTTGCGGCTGACGTTGGCCTTGGACCACGGTCTATCGGTCTCTATCGTGGACGGTGAGACTATTATCAGACGGATTGCCAAAGCCAATCGTTACCATCCGGTTCAGCAATACCTGGACGAGTGCGCTCAGCGATTCGGGTCGGGGACAGAGATTTTAGAAGACGTTGCCTACCGATACTTTGGCTGTGTTGAGCCGATATACACCGCATACCTGAAAAAGACGTTGGTCGCAGCGGTTGCCAGGATCATGCAACCGGGCTGCAAGGTAGATACGGCCCTGATTCTAAACGGTCCGCAAGGCTTCAGGAAGTCCAGTTTCTTTCGAATCCTGGCTGGAACTGAGTGGTTTGATGATTCCATGGGGGCTGCCACATCAGAACGGGATGAGCGTCTCAAGCTGCATCAATTCTGGTTTCTGGAGTGGGGCGAACTGGAGGCGGTGTTCAGGCGCAAAGATCTGGCGGCAATGAAAGCCTTTTTGACCTGTAGTGTCGATACCGTGCGGCCTCCCTATGGCCGACAGGCCATCAGCCTGAAGCGGCGCTCGATTATTGTTGGGAGTACGAACCAGGAGGAGTTTCTCACCGATGCCACTGGCAATCGACGCTTTTGGGTTATCCCAGTCAAGCAACCCATTGATATGACGTGCCTGATAGCGGAGCGCGATCGACTCTGGGCTGCCGCAGTTGCCCTGTATTACGCGGGATATCAATGGTGGCTGACAGCCGATGAAGAGGCGCTCTCGGCAGCGTTTAACGAAGACTACCGGACGGAAGATCCTTGGTTGGTGGCGATCACCCGCTACCTCAAAGAGAACGCTTGTGGCGAAATCACGATTTCGGAACTGCTCACCCATGCGCTGCACATCGAATTATGCGATCAAAGCCGTGGAGATCAGATGCGTGCAGGGGAGATATTGCGGACGTTGGGCTGGATAAGAACACGCTGCACCATAGGCGGGACCCGCAAGCGAGTATGGGTGAGACCCGAATCTGAGGTGAAGCAGGTTGACCAACCTTTCTTCGCAACTCCTGCCGATGGGCAAGCCCAATATGCCCATGAGACAGAGGAGTTTGGTGACGTGGCCAACCTGGCCAACCCAAATCAACAACATATAGATCGCCGTCACCCGAACGGTCACAGACCCATATCGACGAAATGCTTGCCTATGGATGAGGTGGAGCCAATTCCCCTGGTCGAAGCTGAAGACCAAAATGCTGACGGGATGGTGCAGTAATGGAACCGAAAATCCCGTTAAGTGAGGTCGAACGGTTGGTCGAGATTAAGGTCCGCCAGGTCTTGGCAGAGATGCTGGGAGTAGCCACCCAACCTGAACCCAGTGTTTTATCGCTCAAGAATGCAGTGCTGAGGTTGGGCTACCAGAGTGAGCGCCAACTCTACAAAGATATTGAGTCCGGTCTTTTGCGTGTGGGTATCGAGATAGAAGACCGACGACGACCGGGGGCAAAGAAAGCCCGGTACTTTATCGACATCCCAGCCGCTAGGAAGAGACTGGCATCTGCTCCTGAGAAGCGGAAGGGGCTTTAGGGCCTTGCGCAATGGCCTTTTGATAGATGGATGTCTGTTCAGCCGCCGATAGCCATCGTTGGTAGGTTTTCGTATGCACCGCGACCGAATGGCCCATCATCCGCGCCGCGATACTCGCTGAGATATCGAATTTGATGCAGCGCACCGCAAATGCATGGCGTAGGTCGTAGGGAACAAAAGGAATGTTGTAGCGAGCGAACTGCTGAGCTGTAGCCTCACCATACTTTCTAAGTTCAGAGTGGTTGAGACTCGGAGGGGTTCCTTGCAATAGCCCCCACTGCTCTACCCATTCTGGATAGAGGGCTGATGTTTGGCGAGGTCCTGTTTTCCCGTTAGACACATTCCAGCTCAAAGAATCGGCAGTAGAGCACAGAAAAAATGCTTCATGGGGTCGAACGCCAAATGTGGCGATGACACCATAGACCCAACGCCACTGTAGATTCGGGATTTTCTCCCACCATTCCTCAATCAGCGCATCGTCAGGCAAGTCTCTTGGAACCTCTGAACGCCCTGTGCAGTAATCTCCCCGGTAAGGACTCAGATCTATCTGGAGACCGGCAAATTCAGCCAAACGACTGTAGTAACCCGTTGTCCGTTTGCGCTCCCGTGTTCCTGGGGCAATTGTTAGGAGGGTAGTCAAGAGCGCCTCTGATGTCAGCGGTTGCTCTTGAGGAAGTCGGTTAAATGCTCGTTGCCAATGACGCTGCCAGGTTGCTTCGCTGGTTTTCCCCTGACTTAACCATTGGTCGCGAAACGCGCTTACCCATTCTTTGACAGGACGTTGCTCGCGATCAGTCTTCCCTAACCAGGTCTCCCAGTCGAAGCTGCCATCCACCACACTTCCCCATAATGAGATTGCAAGTCGCTCGGCGGCCTTAATCCCCTGAGCCGTCGCGGGTAGTCCAGTGTGAGGTCGGGTGATATCTTGGCGAAAGCCCTTAACCTTGTCAGAGTTGGGCTTTGGTGGTAGCACCGTGCGAAGGTACAACCATTGTTTGCGTTGGACAATGGTTACTCGTATCCCAGCATCGCGAAGTCGTTGATTGACTGCGGTAATAGTCATGTGCCAATTTCCCTACAGCGTTCACCATTTGTTCACCACATTAACGAAGAAATCTGGTGAATTATGGGTAATTTGGAACTGAGCGCTTCTTCCAAGGAAATCCTTGGACGCCTTGAAACCATTGATTTACAGGGACGGGACTGGCGCGATTCGAACGCGCGACCTACCGCTTAGGAGGCGGTTGCTCTATCCAGCTGAGCTACAGCCCCAGAGACTCTACCCACTATATCTTGACCACTGGGAGGACTCAACCGGCGATCGCTGTTCCCTTAGAGATCAAGAAACCCCCACAGAGCCTCGATAGATGCGCTCACATTGCTCACGGGGCAGGCGCGTCACCCCAGGCAGGTGGCTTTGAGGAGCAACATAAGGTTCTTGGAAGGCATTCTTGCTGGTCTTTACACCATTAGGTGGGCAAAAGGCGTGATGTTCAGAGTCGTAAGTTAAGACCTCACCCGTCTCAATTTTGTAAACCCAGGCATGAATAGAAAGATCACCTCTGTAGAGTTTGGAGCGAATAACCGGGTAGGTTCTTAGGTTTTCAATCTGGGTTAGAACATTCTCTGCAACCAGCGCATCGATCATTTCCTTCTTGTCTAAATGACCGTAGTTGTCGTTGACCAATTTACGAGTGGCTTCAGCAAGGCGCAGCCATTCATAGACCAAAGGCATTTTTTCTTCTAATTCCCCCAACTGCAGCAGTCCCTTCATAGCACCACACTGACTATGCCCACAGACAATCACCTGCTGAATGTCAAGCGCCTCGATCGCATATTCAATGGTCGCCCCCTCGCCTCCGTTACTTGCTTCGAAGGGAGGCACAATATTGCCCGCGTTGCGAATAATAAACAAATCACCAATCTCTGACTGGGTGATAATCTCAGGGCTGACACGAGAGTCAGAGCAGCCGATAAAAAGGACGCGAGGCGATTGTCCTTTGCTCAATTCCTTCATCAAAGCCTGGTGAGAAGGAACATAGCTGCTTTGAAACTGCCGGATACCTTCAATCAGCTTTTGCATAACCGCCCTTCCTGTTGCTCAGAATCTAACTGTAGCTAATGTATCTATTGTTATCTCATATCTTATGAATAATGTGATCAAAGGTTTGCTTATTAGTTAAATTGCTGTAGCTTCTTGACATCGCTTCTTGAATTGTCATGTGGGCTCAAACTCAGAAGCGAGGCAGATTGGCAAATCAGAGATCGCGAGCGTCAATCGCTTTAAGTTGGTGATACAGCATTTCTATGCGAGGAGTTTCGACGCCAACGGCTTGAGCTGCACGTAAGGGATTGCCAACAATGGCTTCAACCTCAAGCGGACGGCCCTCGTCGAAGTCGATTTTCATGCTGGTGCGATAGGGTTTCATCGTTGCGGTATGGGCCAGCATTGTCTCGATGATGTCAGCTGGCAGAGCACGATCGCCCCTGGCAGCATCTTGGACACAGGCATGGGCAGCAGCAACCACCTCCGCCATCAGGTCAGCCGCGAGCTGTCGGGTATTAGAGTGCGCCATCATCGCTTCAGTCGTGGCGTTGAGAATGACCGATAGGCTATTGAAAGGAATGTTCCAAACTAGCTTGCGCCAGCGAGCCAAGTAGAGATCGTCGGTCACATCAACTTTGATGCCGGCCTGAGTAAAGTCCTGGGCGATCGCCGCCAGTGAGGGCGAGATATCAACGGGTAGCTGCTCTGAGCTATAGCTTCCCAGAAGAACGCTGCCGTAATCGATATGGTGAATGTGTCCTGGTCCTACTTTGTTCGAGCAGATGAAACACAGGCCGCCGAAAATTGGGTGATTCGGAGCGATCGCGGCAATGTCAGCCTCAATGTCCAAACCATTTTGCAGCGTCAAAATGACGGTTTCCGGCTTCAGCAGGGGCGGTAATAGGGACGGTAACAGACGGGCATTTTGCGTTGTTTTCAAGGCAATGACAACGACATCTACCTGGGGCATCTCGCTTGCCTGCTGATAAGCCTGCACCTGTGGCAAAGCAAAGTCACCGTTGATTGAATCTACCTTAAGGCCATGCTGGAGCACCTGCGAATAGTCGCTGTGGAGTAAAAAATGAACGCCTAGACCACCGCGCTGGAGGCAAGCGCCATAATAACCCCCAATCGCTCCTGCCCCTATGATGGCGTAGTGTTGGGCAGAGGGATAAGCGTCAGTAGCCATGAGATGCTTTCAACTTCAGCAGTCAGAAATTGCCAGAGCGTTTAGATATAGACTCAACACTTCGTCAGGATTTGCCTTCGCCGTTCTCAGGCGTCGTTGGACTATTCATTAAGTCAATAATGCCTTCAGAGAGGAACTTAGGATCCATGAACAGCACTTTGGAATTCTGACTTTCACCCAGCTTTTGATTGGCTTCCACGTATCGCTGAGCAATCAGGAAGTTCAAAATTTCTCGCGCATCGGATCGTTCCTTCAGCGCCTCAGCCAACAGTTGAATAGACTGCACGGTCCCTTGAGCACGTTTAACGGACGCTTGCTGATCTCCTTCGGCTTCAGTCACAGTGGCACGTCGCTTAATTTCCGCTGCCTGCTGCTGCTGCATCGATTCCAGCAGTTCTTTAGGGGGAACAATGCTTTGAACTTCTACACGGGTAACCTTGACGCCCCACGGTTCTGTTGCTTCGTCTAACTGATCCAGCAGGGCTTGGTTGACTTCATCCCGAGAAGCAAACGTTTTTTCAAACGGCATTTTACCGATTTCCGATCGCAAAGTTGTTGTAACCAACTCCCGAATGGCCGCTTGAATATCCTCAACCTCGTAGTAAGTCCGTTCCAGGTCCAGGATTTTCCAGTACACGACAGCATCCGCATCTAGAGGGACGTTGTCATTAGTGATCACGGGCTGTTTGGGCACATCCAAAAGCCGTTCCCGCATACTTTCTTCCCAGACGATGGTGTCCAAGAAGGGAACGATGAAATTCATCCCTGGTCGTAGCTTTCGATGATAGCGCCCGAGCCGCTCAACCAAAGCTTGATTACCCTGATTTACGATCCGCACTGAACCCACCGTGTAACCGATGATAATCAGCGCCAAAATTACAAAAACTGATGCATTCATTAAGCGCACGCTCCTGCGGGTGCACGAGTTTACCGTAAGTCTAATGCCTTTATCGATAATCGGACTGGAAATTCCAATCGAAAGTCATTTTACGCAAGCAAGGAGAACTTAGGGGAATAGACGAACGGCGGGATCTTCTGCTCCCCTACCGCACCCCAAATCTGGGAAGGCTGGAATTGCTATGTCACAATGGAGGTCATTACGTTTGAGGAGCAAGTAAGTGCTGGAAGCGATGGTTCATGAACAGTTGCGGGCTTTTCTGCGACATCATGGCAATACCGACTGGCCCCACCATCTAACGATGGCACGTCTTGCTGCTCGTGCCCTGCGGTTGGGCCGTAGTTCTCTGATGCAGACAGGAACATCGGCGTTTTATCAGGGGCATTATCGTCTCAGCTATCTCATGTCTTTGCTGATGTGGCCTGAGCCGGCAATTCTCATTTTGCCTGAGACGCTGCAACAGACTGTCCTGTTAGGAGATATTCCTCGTTTACAGGAATGGATGCCTAGCCAAAAGCCTGTTCACTGGGGCGAAGAATGGCCAGGTGAAACATTTCAGGGCTTATTCCTGACTCGTCCTGAGGCTTGGTTACGCGATCGCCTTAATCAGCAGAACCGTTTTCCCGCAGGCATTCCTGTCTTTATTGATGGCGCAGACAGTCTCGAACAGTGGATTCGAGACTGCCTGACTGTCACCCTCGATGCAGATGCCTGGCAAAGCCTCATGCAGGCTTACCCTCAACATCAGGCTCTGGTCCGAGATACACGGGTTCGCCTGACCCACAGCATCTTTCAGCATCCGCCGAATCCCTATCAGTGCCATCTGGTCGAAGACACAGAACGTCAGGCTCTTTTGGCAATTCGTCAGGTACTACTAGACGGGGATGTGGATCAGGCTTCAATGCCAACCCCTTGGAAACAGTTCTGGGCTCAGGTCAATCTTCCCGAATCTCTACAGTGGGTAAGGCTTAACCGAGCCACAGGGCAGTGGACGTTAAACTGTGCTCCGATTGACGTGGCTCCGTTTATTGAAGCATGCTGGCAGCAGCAGCCTCTGGTTCTGATGGGTGGCGCTTTAGACACCACAACAGAGGCCATCCATTACCGACAGCGATTGGGACTCGGCGACATGACTTGCCTGAAGTTTAATCCCGATCGCCAAACAGAGGAAATTCAGCTCTATCTGCCTGATCGCATTCCCTTTCCCAACACCGCAGAGTTTCAGCCAGTTCTCCTGGATGAACTCGCCTATCTTGTAGTTGCCGGGACTAGCAGAGTTGGCTTAACGGTGGTCCTAGTAGACGATACGCCGTTGAAGCAGCAAGTGGCGACAGTACTCGCGTCGCAGTTTGGCTCCCGAGTCCAGGTCGAGACTACGGATTTGACCGAAAATGCGGTGCTGGTTACAGGCTGGCAGTTCTGGCAGGAGTACCAAACCCAACTTCCTATGCCAACACTGTTGGTGATGGCAACGCTACCGCTACCCTCCTTGGAGGATCCGTTAGTGGCGGGTCGCGTGGCTTACTATAAGCGATCGCGACAAGATTGGTTTCGCCTATACCTCTTGCCGACAGCGCTAACAGCCTTACAACGGGCGATCGCGCCTGTGCGGGCCAATCAGGGAACAGTCGCTATCCTAGATAATCGAGTCAATCACCGTAGCTATGGCCGTCAGATACTGGAAGTCCTCGATCCTGCCGTGCGGTTTCATCAGCGACAGCACCTGTGGATTGCCGATCCATCTTCCTTATCTCAAAATCGGCAGCGCTTCTAGGCGCGATCGCTGTAAGGCGATCTCCAGGACAGAATTTACTGCTGGATTGATTTATCCTTTTGCCTTGATCAGTACTCCTCTGTTCAAAGCTTTCTATCGCGGGTTACGGCGTGCTCAGGAACCCACGATATGATCGGCTTACGACTTCGCGGTTGAGTCCAACCCTGAGTCCAGTTGTCACATCTCCAGGGAATTGTTATGGGAGAAGCAAAACGCCGCAAGGAAAAACTAGGAGCCGACTACGGCAAAGAAGATAAGATCTTGCCGTGGGTCCCAATTACGAAGCGTCAGAGTGAGGACTTTGTAAAGTGGACAACTCGTGGAGCTTGGATTGGCATCTTCGCCATGATTTCGCTTTGGGTGACTGTTCGCTTTATCGGTCCTGGTTTTGGTTGGTGGGACGTGTCCGGTTGAAGTGGCACCTCCAAAACCTGTAGTCATCGTTGTTTTGACGGTTTCCGTCCCTCTAGAAACAGCATCAAGAGGGCCGTCAAGAGCATGCCGCCCGCAGCACAAAAGCTGAGTACGAGGCCAAACGGCAGTTCTACCGATTGAAAGGCTATGAATCGGATCGCGACGGGCGTTGCATTTTGCACAGCGACGATCGCGATCGCGACAACCCAAACCGCTGGAATCAGCACTAGAAAAAATCTTTGCATAGTTTAGCTGCCTCGTTCGTCAGTCATCACTCTGCCATTTGTGAAAGAACGCTCTGGTTGGTTCTTGCCTTTCATGACTTCCATTAGGTATGGTAATAGACCGGACGTTTGAAGGAAAAGCATGGCTAAGAGAGTTCAGGTTGTTTTACAAGAAGATATTCGCAAGCTAGGCATTGCTGGAGACTTGGTAGAAGTTGCTCCTGGCTATGCCCGCAACTACTTGTTCCCAAGGGGATTGGCTGTTCGAACCACACCCGGTGTCCTCAAGCAGGTGGAGCGTCGCCGTGAAGAGATTCGTCAGCGTCTTGAGCAGATCAGACAGGACGCCGAATCGATGAAAACAGCCCTAGAAACAATTGGCATGTTTGTCATCAAGAAGCCTGTAGGTGAAGATGACGCTATTTTTGGAACTGTAACTTCTGGTGATGTGGCAGATGCCATCCAAGAAGCGACTCAAAAAGAAGTTGACCGTCGCGACATCTCCGTCCCTGACATCAATAAGCTCGGCGAGTATCGCGTCACCATTAAGCTCCATGCTGAAGTGACCGCTGTGATCAACATTCGAGTTGCGGCTGACTAGAGTCAAGTCGCTTCAACGTCCGGCATTAATGAATAGGTTAGGTCGCCTCTGATAGAGTCTTCGGCCTAGCCTATTTTGTTGTGTTAGCTACAGACAGCTTCTAAGAACGTTGGTCCAGATGGCTAAAGCTATAAAATCCAAGACTCAAAGTCTGTTTCTATCAGGTTTCACTCAGAAACCTCTCATGCAAGATTCCTACAATTTTTCCAACTAAAAAGTATGTCTTTTTGGAGATGTAGTCCCTACAATCTCGGTTAAGGACTGGCTTTTATTATTGCGAAACTTGAAGCTATGAACACAACAGATATCTTGCGGCTTGTGCATCCGGCGATCGCGGTTTTTTATGTGTTTCCGTTGATAGGTATTGCGACTTACTTTGCCCTGCAAACTCGTCAGCGTCGTTTGGCAGCAGCCAACAAAGAAAAGACCAAAATCGCGCCTGTTGTCGGTCAAGAACACGTCAAAATTGGCCGCTTGCTTGCTGCCTCTGTGGTGGGTATATCGCTGTTGGGAATGGCCCATCCTATTCTCAAAACCTTAGTTGGAAACAACGTGTGGGCCGAGAATCCCTTCCAAATTATTTTTATCGGTGCCATGTATGTTTTTACAATCACCACGCTGATATTTCTTTATCAAGCTAAACTTCCTGCTTGGCGAGCGGCATTTGCGACCTTGTCCAGCATGGGAATCATTATTTTGGGTTGCCAGGACGGCATCTTTCGGCGAACCAACGAATGGTTTATATCTCACTACTACTATGGAATTGTCGCCGCCGTTCTGATGGTGATTTCCGTCGCTGTTCTCCCCGAAATCTACAAGTCCAAAGCATGGCGACGCAGCCACATTGCCCTGAATACGATCGCACTGCTGTTGTTTGTCGGCATGGGGATCACAGGGGCCCGTGACCTGCTCGAAATTCCCCTCTCTTGGCAAGAACCGGTTGTTTATCAGTGCGACTTTGTTAACAAAACTTGCGAGTAGAGAGAACTGCATTCCTAGGGAACCTCCTGACTGTCCCAAATGCCTTCTATAGCCGTCACTAGTTCCGGTTAGGAGCAGACGGCGAGCCGTTTGGCGATGCGCTCAGCCGCCTAGACGCTATTGGGTGCACACGCCTAGATGGCTAAAGCTATATAGAATATGGGCATGTTAGAAAAACGACTCCAACATTGGTCTGGGTGGATCTGGCTCATTGCGATCGCACTCGGCTTTCTACTGTTTTGGGGAATCACCTACTTTTGGGCTGAGGGGCTGTGGTTTCGAGACGTCGGCTATAGCAGCGTTTTTCAACTTAGGTTAGTGACTCAGGTTCTGCTCGGCCTCATAGCGGGGGGGTTGAGCATTCTGTTTCTGTGGGTCAACCTAAGGCTGACGACGCGGTTTCCCCCTCCTCCCATCTCTCCAACGGCACTGTCTGCGTCTGATCAGAGATCGCGTTCACCTGGTATCGGACTGTTTTTGCTGCTGGCGTTGAGTAATGGCCTCGCTTTAGTCATCGGCATTCAAATGCTGTATTTGGGGCGGGTGGTTAGCAGCTATTGGTCACTGACATCGTCCGTCTATAACCCAGCACCGCCGCTGCCGTTGTGGGCAAAACCAGATGCGATTCAGGCGGTCTTCGTACAGCTGGTAGCGTATCCGCTCCAACTCGTCGCGCTGCTGTTCGTCGCGATCGCCTTTATCTTTCTACCGCGATTGTGTACGGCGATCGCAGCAGTCTTCACAGGGGTTGCTCTCGGGGTAGTCCTGTCCGAGCAGTGGACAAAAGTTCTGACGGCAATTAATCCCGTTACCTTTGGTTCGACAGATCCACTCTTTGAGCGAGACATTAGCTACTACCTGTTTCGACTGCCCTTTTTAGAAGTTCTAGAGTTTTGGTTCATTAGCCTGATCTTTTTTGCTCTGGCCAGTGTCACGCTGCTATACCTCTTATCAGGCAATAGCTTAAGCAATGGTCGTTTTCCTGGCTTCTCTCCAAAACAGCAGCGACATCTATATGGCTTGAGCGGTGTGCTGTTGCTGGCAACCAGCTTAAATCACTGGTTGGGCCGCTACGAGATTCTCTACTCGCCGCAGGGAGTGGTGTATGGCGCTAGTTACACGGATGTCAACGTGGGCCTACCCGTCTACACCGTTCTCAGTGTTATGGCTTTGCTGCTGGGAATCGCCATGCTGTGGCGTACCTTATATTGGTCTGTTGGCGTCAGAGATGTGTTTGTCTGGATGGGCAAAGTCGGGCAGCGCAAACACGCAGGCCTACCACCGCTGTCCTATCGGCCACTGTCAGCTCGTCCTCTGATTTGGGGTTTAGGGATTTATATCTTGTTGGCAATCGCCGGGGGATTAATCGTACCCCGACTAGTGCAGCAAGTTGTCGTGCAACCCAATGAATTGCAGCGAGAGCGGCCCTATATTGAGCGGGCGATCGCCCTCACGCGACAAGCTTTTGACCTCTATGACATCAATGTACAGCCCTTTGATCCTGAGGGTGACTTGACGATTGATGACCTGCAAAGCAACCGCACCACTTTAGATAATGTGCGCTTGTGGGATACTCGACCTTTGCTGCAAAGCAACCGTCAGCTCCAACAAATTCGGCTTTATTACGAGTTCTCGGACGCTGATGTTGATCGCTATCCCCTCATTCAAGATTCTGGCGAGACATCATTACGACAGGTCCTCATTTCAGCGCGGGAACTCAACTTCGAACGAGTTCCTGAGGTCGCTAAGACGTGGGTCAACGAACATCTCGTCTACACCCACGGTTATGGGTTCACCATGAGTCCGGTCAACACGGCTAATGAAGACGGGCTGCCGTCCTACTTCGTTAAAGATATCGACCATACACCTAGCGACGAGGCTGTCCGCCGCAGCATTCCCATTGATAAACCCCGCATCTATTTTGGCGAATTAACAAACACGTACGTCATGGTGGACACAGACGTACGCGAACTGGATTTTCCCAGTGGTGATGACAACGCCTACAACACCTATGACGGCAGTAGCGGCGTGGCGATCGCTAATCCTTTTCAGCGACTCCTGTTCGCTTGGCATCTCAAAGATTGGAAGATGCTATTCACTGAGGATTTTAATGAAAATACTCGGCTTCTGTTTCGCCGCCGCATTACCGATCGGGTTCAGAGCATTGCTCCCTTCTTGCGATTCGATTCTGATCCCTACTTAGTCATTGCTGATATTGAGGAGGATACACGCAGTTGGGGAACGAACGTTGCCTTCAGGGAAACCATTCCACCCAGTGCAGATGCCAATTATCTCTATTGGGTCATTGATGCCTACACGACGAGCGATCGCTATCCCTACTCGGATCCCCTTAGCAACGACTTCAACTACATCCGCAACTCAGTCAAAGTCGTGATTGATGCCTACAACGGCGCAGTTCGGTTCTATATGACTGATGTGCAAGATCCCATCATTCAAACCTGGGATCGCTTGCTGCCCGGCATGTTTCATCCCATTTCAGAAATGCCCGCAGCGTTGCTAGAGCACATCCGCTACCCCAAAGACTTCTTTCAGGTACAGTCCAATCAGTTGATGACTTACCACATGACAGATCCTCAGGTGTTCTACAACCGGGAAGACCAGTGGCGTGCACCTAATGAGATTTATGCCAACGAGGCTCAAGAGGTACAGCCTTATTACCTCATCATGCGTCTGCCCAACCAGGATCGAGAGGAGTTCATTCAGTTACGTCCTTTCACACCCGCTCAGCGAAACAATCTGGTTGCTTGGCTAGCGGCTAGTTCGGATGGCGATCGCTATGGACAAATGCTGCTCTATCGCTTTCCCAAACAGGTGCTTGTCTTTGGTCCCGAACAAATTGAGGCTCGGATTAATCAAGACCCCGCTATCTCCCAGCGGATTTCCCTCTGGAATACCCAAGGATCCAGAGCGATTCAGGGCAATTTGCTGGTGATTCCCATTGAGCGATCGCTCCTCTATGTCGAACCGCTCTACCTAGAAGCCGAACAGAACAGCCTGCCCATCCTAGCCCGCGTGATTCTTGTTTATCGCAACCGCATCGTTATGGCAGAAACTTTGGCTGATGCGCTTTCCGCCATCTTCCAAGGTGAACGCGAAACTGCTCCGCCAGTGATTCGGGATTTGGAAGCAGACGTACAGTCTCTAGATGACCTGCTCCCTAACCTCATCGAAAACCCTGAAGGCGAAACCCCTGCTGCTGCTGAAGACAACCCTGGATAACAGTCTTGCTATCCTAAATGACAGACCACTAGGGTTAAGACAAAACACAATTGATCGACCCACACGATGCAGGGGCACACACTGTATGCCCCTGTGCAAATTGCAGTGGGCTGTGTAAGACTAGGCAACTTCGCTGTAGATGGCGTCTTTGTCCAAATTCTCGCGGCGCAACTCGTCAAAATCCACAGCATCCTTGTCAAGGTTTTCACGGCGCAACTCGTCGAAATCAACACCTTTAGCTAGAACCTCGTACACGGCATCTTTATCGAGGTTCTCCCGGCGCAGCTCGTCAAAGTCCACCGCATCCTTGTCAAGGTTTTCGCGACGCAACTCGTCGAAATCAACGCCTTTAGCTAGGACCTCGTAGACTACATCTTTGTCTAAGTTCTCCCGGCGCAGTTCATCAAAATCGACAGCATCCTTGTCGAGGTTTTCGCGGCGCAGTTCGTCAAAGTCAATGCCCTTAACTTGAATTTCGTACACGGCATCTTTGTCGAGGTTCTCGCGACGCAACTCGTCAAAATCCACAGCATCCTTATCAAGGTTTTCGCGGCGCAGTTCGTCAAAGTCAACCGCTGCATTAGCGGTAGGAGCAATTGCGATCGCGGAAGCAGAAATCGTCAAAGCGGTCAAAGCAAGTGCAAAGCGTTTCATGGTTAGAACTCCTTTCAGCCTTAGTTGACTGATTCATCTTGAGTTCTATAGTGCTCTGAGGTTCTGAGAAGGTGCTGACCCGAAAATAAGCGAAGGTTAATCGCTTCCTGAGAAAACTGAGGGGTAGGGATTGGGCTTTTGGGGGACATTGCCCCCTACGCGCACAGCAAACAGCTCGATCTTGGATGTTGGGGACAGCTAGCTAGTGGTGAGAACTGTCTTCACCCAGGATTTTGAGGCAGTCTTGAGCGATCGCCCATTCCTCATGGGTGTGGATGACAAAAACACGCACCTGCGATTCTAGGGTGGCGATGTCTTGGTCGGTTTTACTCCGGTGGAGCGTCTCCTCGTTCAGAGACAGTTCTAAAAAGTCCCAGTTCTGACAGGTAGCCTGCCAGATGTCAGGACTGTTCTCACCGATACCTGCGGTGAAGACAAGGGCATCCAGCCCACCTAAGTTACCGAGCATCGCGCCGATGTTACGACGCAGGCTATGGATGAACATGTCGTAGGCGAGTTGAGCGCGATCGCTGCCACTGTCTGCGGCTTCTCGCACTTGTCGCATATCGTTAGAGACACCGGAGATACCTTTGAGTCCAGAGGCTTTGTTCAGCAGCGTATCTAATTCGTCCGCGCTGAGATGGTCGTGACGAGCCAAGTAGATCACGATGCCCGGATCGACAGATCCCGAGCGGCTACCCATCATCAAGCCGTCCAGAGGCGTAAATCCCATTGTCGTATCAGCGCTAACGCCATTGCGAACTGCGGCTAAAGAGCATCCGTTGCCCAAATGGCAGGTGATGATTTTTAGATCTGCTAGGTCTCGGTGCATCAGTTCAGCAGCTCGCTGAGCCACGTAGCGATGACTAATACCGTGGAAACCATAACGCTGAATGCCCTGCTTAACCCAGTCATAGGGACCGGGATAGGTGCTGGCAGCGGCAGGCATCTGGGAATGAAACGCTGTGTCGAAGACCGCCACTTGAGAGACTAATGGCAAGATCGCTTCCATCGCCTCAATCCCTTGTAGGTTTGCTGGATTATGGGACGGAGCTAGGGGAAAAAGCTGTTTGATAGCTTCCTTAACGGCAGGGGTGATCTGAGTACTTTGCTGATAGTCCCGGCCACCATGCACGACCCGATGCCCGATCGCCTGAATCTCGCTGAGGTCCTGCAAAATCTGCACTGGACTATCCACGAGCGTGTCCAGCATCCAGCGAATACCTTCGGTCTTGTCTTGGGTTTCTAGAGTCGCTTGGTGTTCCCGGCCATCGGCTGCCTCGGCCTCTAATTCAACTGCGCCAGCGCGATGGGTCCAGTCAAGCTGCGATCGCCAAAGCGGCTCCTGCCCTACCGAAAAATCGAACAGGGCAGCCTTATGACTACTCGAACCGGCATTCAGAACGAGAATTTTCATATCACCCTCTTAGTATTCACGTCTCCACCTATCTGCTTGTCTCCGGTATTTCGGCTTTAGTGCACTGCGGCAGAAATAGGTTCACCATTCAAACCACTGAGAAAGCCTATCTGCGTTAGTTTTGTAGGGCTTTGCCCTTCCCGGAGGGTATTTTGAATTCCGCGTAGCCGTACTAGGTGCCTGGTCGGGCATTTAATTCGGCAGGCAAATGAGAGCGATCGCCATGCTTGACCAACATAGGACCGTGAATATCGAACCGAACCAGGCTGACGGAGGCAACGGGCATGTCGATGCGATCGCGATAGCGGCCTAAGTCAATCCCCAGTAGGCTACAGAGGATGATGCGAATCGTGGCTTTGTGAGAAACCACAAGGACATTTCCAGACGTATGCTTGTCTTCAATTTCAGCCATGACGAGGGAGGCACGGCTAGCAATCTCGACCGAGGATTCACCACCCGTAGGCGGATTCCAAGCCGGTTCTGTCAACCAGTGAATGTAGTCTTCTTCGTGAGCGGCTCTGACATCGGTGGGCGTTTTACCTTCCCATTCGCCATAGTGGATCTCTCGCAGACCGTCCCGGATTTGCATCTCCATGCCGATGGCATCACAGAGAGGTTTAGCGGTTGCGATCGTGCGTTTCATCGGACTGATATAAATGGCCTGCCAAGGTAAAGACTGATAGTGCTTAGCAAAAGCTTGAGCCATCTCGTGTCCCTCCGGCGTCAGTTCGGGGTCAATCGAACCGCAATATCCTCCGGTTTTGCTGGCTTCGGTCTCACCATGTCGAACCATGTAAACACAAAGGCCCATGAAAATTCTCGATAGAGGACAAAGGGATATAGGAGTCAGAAGTCAGGAATCAGAATGGATAGCTTTAGCTCTCTAGGTTAGTGCACCCAATAGCATCCGAGTGCTGAGCGCATCGCCAGAGAGGGCTTGCCGTCTTGTCCTGACGAAACAGGCGACGGTCATAGCAAACAGGTGCGTGGCGACGCAATGTATCGCGTCGTCACCAGGAGTTATATCGTGTTCTGTCTCTAGATTCTGTATCTAGGTGATTACGGTAGGAGCGTCGCGTCCAGTCAGCTCTTTGATCTGGGCGATTTCATCGGCAATGCGAATCAAATCGGCTAGAGCGGCTTGCGTATCTTGATCATGCTTGCTGGTGTCCGCCTCGTACCGCTCCACATACAGTCGTAGGGTAGCCCCTTGAGTGCCCGTCCCAGAGAGGCGATAGACAATTCGAGATCCATCGGTGAAGCCGATGCGAATGCCTTGCTTCGAGGCAACACTGCCATCTACGGGATCGGTGTAAGTGAAATCGTCGGCGTAAGCAACCTCATAGCCACCAAAGGTCTTCCCTTTGAGGCTGCCAACAGCGGAGCGCAGATTTTCCATCAGCGTGGTGGCGGGTGCTTTGTCGACCGCCTCATAGTCATGGCGAGAATAGAAGTTGCGCCCGTAAGTAGCCCAGTGCTCTTTAACAATTTCTTCAACAGATTGTTTTTTAACTGCTAGGATATTGAGCCAAAAGAGCACTGCCCAAAGACCGTCTTTTTCACGAATGTGATTAGAACCAGTGCCGAAGCTTTCCTCTCCACACAGGGTCGCTTTGCCAGCATCGAGCAGATTGCCGAAGAATTTCCAGCCAGTCGGCGTTTCATAGCACTCAACCCCCAGCTTTTCAGCCACTCGATCCGGAGCTTGACTTGTGGGCATGGAACGAGCAATTCCAGCCAAGCCGTCGCGATAGCCAGGCACCAACGTGGCATTTGCGGCTAGAACAGCCAGACTGTCGCTAGGGGTAACGAAGAAATTGTCGCCCAAGATCATGTTGCGATCGCCATCCCCATCAGAAGCCGCTCCAAAATCGGGAGCACCCTCTTGAAACATGACGTCCACCAGGGTTTTGGCATAGACCAAGTTAGGGTCAGGATGACCACCACCGAAATCTTCTAGCGGTTCACCATTTTGCACGGTGCCCCCAGGCGCATTGAGGCGACGCTCAAAGATAGCCTTGGCGTAGGGACCTGTAACGGCATGCAGAGAATCCATGCACATGCGGAAAGAACCATTGCTCACAAGCTGCTGAATTTGCCCAAAATCAAACAGGGTTTCCATCTGAGCAGCATAATCAGCCACGCAGTCAATCACCTCGACGGTCATGTTGCCGAGCTGAGTGGTACCGATGCGGTCAAGATTGATGTCTGAGGCATCGATGATCTTATATTCGTCAATGGTTTTGCTGCGATCGTAAATGGCGCTGGTCACTTTTTCCGGTGCGGGTCCACCATTGCCAATGTTGTACTTCACCCCAAAGTCCTCATCGGGACCGCCAGGGTTGTGACTAGCAGACAGAATAATGCCCCCGAAAGCATCATTTTTGCGAATGACACAGGAAGCGGCTGGTGTGGAAAGAATACCGCCCTGTCCCACCAGTACTTTTCCAAAACCATTGGCTGCCGCCATTTTCAGGATAATCTGAATAGCCTCTCGGTTGTAATAACGACCATCGCCACCTAACACGAGCGTCTGGTTCTGAAT
Organism: Oscillatoria sp. CS-180; assembly: GCF_028330965.1. Taxonomy (GTDB): domain Bacteria; phylum Cyanobacteriota; class Cyanobacteriia; order Phormidesmidales; family Phormidesmidaceae; genus Halomicronema. The sequence continues at coordinate 35,384 of NZ_JAQMUB010000091.1, forward strand.
CCCTTCAAGACTGTCAAAAATAGACTGAACAAAGTTCTGTAGATAGTTGGGTTGCTGGAAGGTAGGAACCTTTTTACGCAAGCCAGACGTCCCTGGCTTCTGGTCAGAATAGGGTTGTGTGCTAACCGTTTGCACTGTTGTCATACAATCTCCCGTATCGCAGCTGTAGGTGGTGGTCAGGGGCTAAGTCACAGCCTGTTGCCAATGCCTGAACTCAAAGATAGCCTCCGTTGGCAATTGCATTATGGAATAGGGCTGTGATCAGCGCAATCTATTGAAAGACTGGCATGGAAGGGCGATCGCTCACGCCTCCCAATCAAGCTTACTGAAGTGCCTTATCTTATCCGCAAGCTTTACCCTATCAAGACACACGGCCAACCGGACACACTTCACCAGCCAGTATGGGCGACCAACCCTAAGACCTCGTTAAGTCCACCCCGTCTGGGGTGCTGGCTACCGTCTGCCATTCGCCACAGGGTAGAATCGGACTGGCTTTAGCGGGAAGAGGGCAAAACGTTGAAAACGCGCGTCATTTTGGTGAGACACGGTCAGAGTACGTACAACCTCAAAAAGTTGATTCAGGGGCAGCTTGACCTCTCCGTACTCACAGATTTTGGCATTGAACAGGCAAAGCAGGTCGGACAAACACTGACGGGAATTCCCTTTGATCATATCTACGCCAGCCCCCTCAAACGAGCCTATAAGACGGCAGAGACAATCGTTGAGGTGCTTCGCACAGAAATCCCAGACACCCCTCTCCCAGAAGCCATCGATATGATCAAAGAAATTGACCTGCCCCTGTGGGAAGGTCTTTCTTTTGATCAGGTGAAGGCCAAATATCCTGAGATGCACGTTCTTTGGCGCAATGATCCCTCAAACTGCAAGATGACGTTAGAGGATGGCACTGAGTTTTATCCGGTGCGATCGCTCTACGATCGCGCTACTCAATTCTGGCAAACGACCCTCCCTAAACATGTCGGTCAAACGCTGCTGGTCGTCGGCCACAGCGCCATCAACCGAGCCCTCATTGCCACCGCCCTGGGCCGAGGGGTGGCAATTCACGAACAGCTAGGACAGGCCAACTGTGCCATCAGCGTGTTGAATTTCACTGGGGAACTGGGCGCAGGTGTGCAGGTTGAATCGATGAATCTGACCACCCACATGGGTGAACCATTACCTGAAATGCGATCGCGCTACAAGGGTCCTCGGATGCTACTGGTCCGACATGGCGAAACTGAGTGGAATCGGCAAAAGCGCTTTCAGGGACAGATTGACATTCCCCTCAACGACAACGGCAAGCGGCAGGGAGGACAGGCTGCTGAATTCTTGAAAGACGTGACGATTGATGCTGCCGTCTCCAGTTCCCTTTCTCGTCCCAAAGAAACAGCGGAAATCATCTTGCAGCATCATCCCAATGTTGTACTAGAGACGACCGATGGCCTGAAGGAAATTGGTCACGGTGAATGGGAGGGACTGTATGAGCATGAGATCGAGTCCGGCTATCCTGGCATGTTGAAACAGTGGCAAGACACACCCAAAACGGTTCAGATGCCAGGAGCGGGAGGTGAAAATTTGGCTCAGGTTTGGGAGCGGGCGATCGCTGCTTGGAACGCCATTGTTGCTCAATACAGTGGCACTGGAGCACCCATCACTGTTCTGGTCTCCGCCCACGATGCCGTGAACAAGGCTATCCTGTGTCACATTGTCGGACTAGGACCAGAATCCTTCTGGAATTTCAAGCAAGGCAACGGAGCCGTCAGCGTTATCGACTATCCCGATGGGGTCGAAAGCCGTCCAGTGTTGACCGCCGCCAACATCACCATCCATTTATCCGGCAGTATTTTTGACAAAACTGCTGCCGGCGCACTGTAGGCAAAGATGACAAGCACCCTACTGCGACAAGTCCGCATCGTTGATCCTGGTTTACAGATTGACCAGATTGCGGATGTGCTGATGGTGGACGGCAAATTTCAGGCGATCGCCCCTACCCTTGCCGATCCACCCGAAGAGACCCAAGTTATTGATGGCACGGGTAAACTCCTCGCGCCAGGACTCATTGATCTCTATAGCAACAGCAGCGAGCCGGGCAACGAGTCGCGGGAATCGCTAGCAGATTTGATGGCGGGGGCGATCGCAGGCGGCTTTACTCGCGTCGGTATCCTACCCACCACTCTGCCCCCGCTGGATACGCCGGGAGCCATTCACCATTTCGTGACTCTGGCTCAACAGTCCGTCACGCCACGTCCCCAATTGCTGCCTTGGGCGGCGTTGACGCAAGGGACAAAAGGCGAGCAGATGACGGAGCTAGCAGAACTGGCAGCATCCAATATTCCCCTAGCCGGCTTTGCCAACGGACAGCCGATTAGTCATCCGGTCTTGCTGCGTCGGCTGTTGGAATATGCGAAACCACTAAATCAACCCGTTGCGCTTTGGCCCTGCGATCTCGCTTTAGTTGGCAACGGCATTGCCCGCGACGGTTCTCTAGCGCTGATGGGAGGCCTTGCCGGAATTCCTGTTGCTGCCGAGACCGCCGCACTAGCTTTAATTGTGGAACTGGTGCAAGAAATTGGGACTCCTGTTCACTTGATGCGCTTGTCCACTGCCCGCAGCGTTCAATTAATAGAGCGGACCAAAGCGGAAAAGCTACCTATCACCGCCAGCACGACGTGGATGCATTTAATGTTGTCCACTTCGGACACTCTAAGCTACGATCCCAACCTCCGCCTCTCGCCCCCCTTAGGCAATCCTGAAGACCAGGCCGCGCTGATTGCGGGTATCAAAGCCGGTGTGGTTGAGGCGATCGCGGTTGATCACAGTCCCTACACCTACGAAGAGAAAACTGTTGCTTTCGAGGATGCTCCTCCTGGTGCGATCGGCTTAGCTTTGGCATTCCCTACTCTGTGGCAGAGGTTTGTCGCCTCCGGTGAATGGACCGCCACAGAACTTTTGGCACCTCTCACCACCCACCCCGCTAGCTGCCTCAGACAAAACGCTGGCAAAATCGCTGTCGGCAATCCGGTCGAAGCCCTTCTATTTAATCCCCAAGCTGAATGGACAATCGAACGAGAAACAGTGCGATCGCCCGCCCAAAACACCCCTTTCCTACACCAACACCTGCAAGGCAAAGTCACTCAAGTTTGGACCCAACACTCGTATTGATTCTGTAAATGTGCTTTAGTAAAGCCGTCGCCAGTTCCGTTAAGACAAGACGAGTATAAATCTTTGATTGCGAAGGAAATGATCGCAATTGCAAAGTCTACTGTTGAGGCTTTTTAAACGTTTTGCTTAAGAAAAAAAACGGGCTGACAATGCTGTAAATATAAAGGGTGATTTCGCTGGCAGTTACGGTATCGGTCCAGGCTTGTTTACCGTGCTTCAAAACGCTCCAAATAATTTTACGAATGTCATTCAAGGCATATAAAATCACCATTTGAGGACGCTTGAGTGGACTAACGCTGAGCATTCTTGTGCGATGACGACTCAGGCCAATGCCGCGCATCAAGCTAATGAGATAGGGCCGTGTCAGACGATGAGCCGGGATTTGGTGTTCCAAACACATTGCGGGGTTGTACCAAATCTCCCAGCCTGCTTGTTGGATGTGAAGGACAGCTTCCAAGTCTTCCCCAGTTAGCATACTCTTTTGAGTTCTGCCACCGAGTACGAGTTTTTTAGACAGATGGCTTGACCAAGCCTCTCGTCGAACAACCATGCCAGCGCCAGGTGGAAGCACCTTCTTTTCAGGTGCATAAATCCGGGGGGAATCACCTCGATCAGTTAAGGCTAAAAAAGGTGCAATTCGCTCAAAACTGGCTGGAGTTGCACCGTCAAAACGACCTCGAATGCGACTACCAATAACGCCTGCTTGCGGATGATTTTTCAAAAAACGATGGGCTTCGTTCACCCAAGTCATGGCGGGAATGGTATCGTCATCTAAAAACCCAATGAGGGGACTTTTAGCCAGACGAACGGCCTTTCGACGAGCATAAGCAGCTCCTTGTTCAGTTTCGAGAGCATATTTCAAAATAGGCCAGTCTTTCTGATAGTCCTTGATGACCTCAACTGTATTGTCGGTACTATTGTTATCTACAACAATGATTTCCCAACGAAGGTCTTTGGGAATTAGTTGCCACTTCAAAGAATCAAGCACCTGGGTGATGCGATCGCCACCGTTGTAGGTCGGAATGGCAACAGTGAAGTCGAGCTGCTCATTTGCCAAAGTCATACAGCTGGTCCTTATGCAAAACTTTTCAATGGTTATATGGCCGTCCCAGATAACTCTAGGCGTGAGAAGGCTTTCTGAATCAGGTTTGCCTAGGAAAACCTGATTAAAATCCAAATAGGACCGCTATAGCTTTAGCCCTCTAGGCCACGGCATCCAACAGTATTCGGGGCTAAACACATCGCCAGACGATTCACCGTCTTGACCCAACGAAACTAGCAGCGGCTATAAAACGAATGCATAAAAGTTGACTACTCAACCAAAATAGTCAACTTTTCAACAAGATAGCGGTGTTTAGTTTAAGGGTTCACGATGACATTACGTTAAGACTGAACGCAATTGTTTTAGTCAAAGTTAACGAGAAACAATTCCTATTCGTTTTCTGTGTAAATTATCCAAAAACAGTACGTTATTGGGTTTAGTGGTTACACTCAAAAATTGATATCTTCTTTTAGAAAAAGTGCAGCATTCTAGCGTTTATTCGGAGTTCGGGGATCTCAGGAAAGAACGTATCGCTGGCAGGGCGTCATTAGCGCAGTGTAATGCACCACATCCAGGTATCTTTAATTGTCAGAAATCTTCTTAGTTCTGCAAAGCTTGATTGATCCATAAAACACGTACTTGTGAGCCTGCTTCAATTTCGGTAACGCCAATAGGGACCACGGCAAGTCCTTGGGTGCCTGTAATGTTAATCAAGTTGCCAGAGCTGTGGCTTCCCTGAGCGAGGCTAAATTCCAGTCCTGATGGCGTTGTGTGGAGTTGTCCCCAAAGGTAAGTCTCGCGCTTTCCCCCCGCTTTGAGGACTTGATGCGATCGCGCCGTCAAAAACGTGGCAGACCAGTTGTCAACTCGACCTGACAGCTTACGCAGAGCCGGGGCGACAAACCGCCAAAAACTTACCAGGGCCGAAACCGGATTGCCTGGTAATCCAAAGTAGAGCAGCGGGGGCACTCGCTTGGGAAAAGTGGCAACGGTCAAGGGCTTACCTGGCTTGACAGCAACAGACTGGATGTGGATTGCGGCCCCCAGTTCTTGAAGAATGGTATCAACATAGTCGTAATCCCCGACAGAAACGCCACCGGAAGACAACACCATATCAGCTTCTTCGACAGCTGTTTTGATAGCCTGCTTCAGCTGCGTGGGATCATCAGACACAATACCTTGACAGAGTGGTATTGCCCCCATTTGCTGGACTAATGAAGCCAGAGCATATTGGTTGGAATCCACAATCTGTCCCGGCTGTAAAGGCTCATTGGGCGTCACCAATTCATTGCCTGTCGATAGGATCGCCACTCGTGGACGTCGATAGACCTGCACCTCTGAGCGTTGAGCGGCAGCCAGAACAGCGACTTCTGGGGGAGTCACTTCGTTACCAACAGACAATAGACGATCGCCCTCTTTGACAAATGTACCCCTCTCACGAATAAAGGCTTTAAGCCCCGGCGGCGAGAGGATTTGAATGCGATCGCCTTCCCGCTGGGTGTTTTCCTGAATCACGATAGTGTTGGCCCCAGTGGGCACCATCGCCCCGGTCAAAATACGGGCAGCTTGACCCGGCTCTACGGTTTTTTGCGGTGGTTTTCCGGCTGGAATGTCTTCAACGACGGTCAGCTCGACGGGAGTAGTTTCGGACGCAGTGCTGACATCTTCGTAGCGAACGGCATAGCCATCCATAGCTGAGTTATCCCAATGCGGGAAATCCAAAGGGCTAATAACCGACTCGGATAGAATCCGGCCCGTGGCTTGCAGCAGAGAGACCGTCTCACAATCACGACGAGAGTCGAGTGGCACAACCAGATCCAAAATCTGAGCTTCGGCAGTGTCAGCAGGAATCATAACTACCCATCCAATTTCCCATTCGTCATCGTAGCAGCGGTTTCCCCTAAAGCGGAGAGTGCTAGCACACACTGACTGTGGTTTAGGAGACGTTTACGACGGGAATTGCGAGCTGTGTCACTTTCACACAGAGCTGGATATGGCTAGGCCAACCCGGTTGACGTAGCCAAACGCGATCGCTTTTGCAGACCGTTACCAAGAAATCGGGTACGTGAGAGGGCTGTTGCTTGAGACGCACTGTTATCCCCGGACGCAGAAGCAATGAAGGCATGATCAACCTCGGCTTTAGACCCTTTAGAGACAATTTTAGCATTCGATATAGTCCTTTTGTACTATAGCCGTTACCAGTTTCGCTGAGACAAAATGGCGAGCTATCAGCAATGCATTCGGCACTCGGGCGCTTTTGAGTGCATAGAGCCGAGTACCGCTACGCGAAATTCGAAATTCAAAATTCAGAACTCAAAACTCAAAACTAAGGCAGATGAACTTTCCTCACATTCTGAATGGCGAACCTATTTCTGCCGTAATGGATTAGAGGATTAAAGCTACACAACTGTGATGTCATCGATGGATGAGAATTGGAAGCGGGATAGGACTTACGCGAGGAGCAAAGCCGGGTTGAATCCGGATTCAACGGCATAAATCTCGAAAGCATGAATTTTCGGATAAACGATTGGCCTGACCTGAAAGGACCGTTTAGAAAGTGGGATTATGGAAAAACGCGAAGGGTATAACGTTCTCTAGTCTGATACCAGCAAGGGAACGACTTTCTACTTTCGTCTGACTGTTTTTCTTTTTTGGCCTCCAATCATGACTGCGATCGCCCCTTCTCCAACCCTTGCTGAAACGTTGCGATCACGCCGGGAACGGCTGGCTGAACGGATTAATTTTCCAGTTATGCTGTGGTCGGGTCGACCAAGGGCACGCAATTTTCCAGCCAATACCTATCCTTTTCGAGCAAACAGTCATTTTCTCTATTTTGCCGGCATGTCGCTGACAAATGCCGTCATTCGGCTTGACGGGAAACGCTTAACCCTGTTCATGGACGATAGTACGGTAGAGGATGCTCTTTGGCATGGACCAATGCCGACGTGTGTAGAGGTTGCCAACATCATTGGAGCGGAGGCTGCTCTGCCAATGAGTGAGCTACCCAAGGCCGCTCAAAATGTGGCCACCATTCCTGTGCAGGATGGCATAACCGTCGCTGAGCAAATGACTCTGAGGACAACCGTACAACCGGCCCAAGATAAAGCCTTAGCAGAAGCGATCGTGGCCGTGCGGCTCACCCACGATGCCGAGGCGATCACAGAGATCCGCAAGGCAGCGGCAGTTTCGACATGGGCACATCGGGCGGGTATGGCAGCGACGGCAGTGGGACAAACTGAGGCTGCTGTACGAGCCGTGATGGAGTCTGTCATTGTGGCAACCGGCATGACCTGTGCCTATAACAGCATTGTGACGATACAGGGCGAGGTGCTGCACAACGAGCGCTACGACCATGTTCTACAACCGGGGGATTTGGTGCTGGCGGATGTGGGTGCAGAGGCTGCATCAGGTTGGGCGTCAGACATCACCCGAACGTGGCCTGTGACAGGTCAGTTTTCGTCTACTCAACGAGACATTTATGAGGTCGTGTTAGCGGCTCACGACGCTTGCATTGCAGCGGCTCGCCCTGGGGTGGAATATCGGGAATTACATTTCCTTGCCTGCCGAACACTGGCGACGGGCTTGGCAGAGTTAGGCATTCTCAAGGGAGACCCAGATGGCCTTGTAGAGCAGGATGCCCATGCCCTGTTCTTTCCCCATGGCGTTGGACATTTGTTGGGGCTGGATGTTCACGACATGGAGGATTTAGGTGATCTGGCTGGATATGCATCTGGACGCAGTCGGAGCGATCGCTTCGGCCTAGCTTTTCTCAGATTAGATCGTCCCCTGCAAGCAGGCATGGCGGTCACCATCGAGCCAGGATTTTACCAAGTGCCCGGGATTTTACAAGATGCTGTGCGGCGTGAAGCTTACAGCGACTGCGTGGATTGGGACCGTCTAGCCCAATTTCAAGATGTTCGCGGTGTTCGTATTGAAGACGATATTTTTATTACCGCAGAGGGTTGTGAAATTCTAACTGGAGAGTTATCTAGTGATGTAGACACTATTGAGACAGCCGTGAAATCACAGAAGGTTATGTGAAGAGACAATAGAGAATTTGGCTACAAGTGGTTGGATCTTGTCGATCTCACTTGTAGTATATGAAACAATATTTTGATTACGGCTATGTTTGCGATTATCTCTCCTATTCAGCGAGCTACAGTGCCTTACCCGTATCAGTTTCAAGATTCCGACCTCAATCGCGATCGCATCTTAGCTGCGATCGATGTTGGTACAAATTCCATTCATATGGTGGTCGTAAAGGTAAAGGCTTCGATTCCGGCTTTCACTATTATCGATAAGGAAAAGGAGACCGTCCGCTTGGGGGATTTTGCTGAAGACGGCAACCTTTCACAAGATGCCATGGAACGGGGAATTGATGCGCTGAAACGGTGTCGGGCGATCGCAGAGAGTTTTCGCGCAGAAGATATCGTCGCCGTTGCCACTAGTGCCGTTCGTGAGGCAAAGAACGGTCCAGCTTTTTTAGAACGAGTGAAACTCGAAGTTGGGCTGGGTGTGAACCTCATTTCGGGAACCGAAGAAGCCCGACGAATCTATCTGGGCGTCCTTTCCGGTATGGAATTTCACGGACGTCCCCATGCTGTCGTTGATATTGGGGGGGGATCAACAGAATTGCTGCTGGGAACGGGAGAAGTTCATCGTTTTCTGAGCAGCACCAAAGTGGGTGCAGTGCGACTGACGGCAGGATACGTTTCGTCCGATCCGATTAGCGATGAGGAGTTTACCTATCTTTCTGCCTACGTACGGGGACGCATGGAGCCAACCGTTGAGGACCTAAAGCGGCATCTCAAGCCAGGGGAAACTCTTCAACTAGTTGGCACTTCTGGAACAGCTGAGTGTTTGGCCTCGCTGGTTGCCTATGAGCGTCTGGGGGTTGTGCCCGATCCATTAAACGGATTTCGCATGAGTCTGGAGGAGCTTCAGACTTGGGTAGAAAGGCTACGCAAAATGACGCTATCGGAGCGGCTAGACCTGCCTGAGATTTCTGAGCGACGGGCAGAAATCATTGTCGCCGGAGCCATCATTCTTCAAGAAACGATGAAGCTGCTCGGTGCGGACGATTTAGTTATTTGCGAACGTGCTCTGCGGGAAGGCGTTGTCGTTGATTGGATGCTGACCCATGGTCTCATTGAAGACCGAATGCAGTTTCAGGGATCGGTGCGAGAGCGCAGCGTTAGGGCGACAGCAGAAAAATATCATGTGCCCTTAGAGGCGGGCGATCGCGTCGCAGATTTTGTGCTAGCTCTTTTTGACGCTAGCAAAGGCCATCTGCACAACTGGGACAATCCTGAACGAGAACTGCTATGGGCAGCCGCCATACTCCACAATTCAGGTCATTACATCAGCCACTCCAGCCACCACAAACATTCCTACTATTTGATCCGAAATGGCGAGCTGCTGGGCTACACTGAAGCCGAAATCGAAGTCATTGCTAATATCGCCCGTTACCATCGGAAGAGTCTCCCGAAGAAGAAGCACGACAATTTCCGAGGGCTGACGACTAAGTATCATCGGCAAGTTGTGATCGAACTGAGCGCCATGTTGCGGGTTGCTGTAGCTCTAGACCGTCGTGGTATTGGGGCCATTAAGGATGTGCAGTATTACTACGATGGCACCAACAAAACGCTTCATCTGGATATCAGACCGTCTCATCCCTTCGATGATTGCGCTTCTGAGCTATGGAATTTAGAGGATAAAAAGCTTTGGTTCGAGGACCTGTATAGCGTGAAGCTAGTAGCCCATTTAGTGTAATCCTGCTCTATATCTTGACTGGAAGCAGCCCCATGAGAGCATAGGCTCCACTAAACATAAGCAATGCCTCGTTCTGACATTGCTGCAAGCAAAAAGCGCTTTAGGCAAAACACGTTGCTTCGCCTAAAACAGACCATTGCGCTCTACTCTTCGTCGTCGTCCTCTTCATCATCAGTGGGATAGACGAAGCCTTTGGAGCGTCCGGTGAGAACAGACTTGCCCTGGGAGAGTGCTTTTTGAGCTTGCAGCGCTGCTGTGCGCTTCCAATGCGCTTTGCGCTGATCACGCTTGGCTTTTGAAGTTTTCTTCTTAGGAACCGCCATGACCGCTAGAAAATTTGACAACCTTGTAAGCATAGCATTCTCTAACTGGGAGTACAGCTTTAATTTTTGGAATCAGGCGGATTGTCTTGGCGTGCGCCATCGAAAAAATTAGAAGTGTAGAGAATGCGGCAGTAGAGGCGTAGGAGACAAAATATAGCGGTGTGCCTTTGAGTTAAGTACACCCCATTCCCTGTCCCTATTCCTTACTCCCCTGAGTCACTGAGATGTACTTAACCAAGCTGCACAGGGCTATATTTTCTACTGAAGTGGTGTTGACCCAATTTTCTAAAGATCGAGTAGGACGGAGGCGTTGCTATAGTACCGGGCCCAATATCGAGGATCGGGGCGTTCTTGCCATTCAGCCCGAGTGACTTGTATTTCCATAGTAGGAATCGCGATTCCCTGGTTGTCGCCAGCGACAGTAACAATGACCTCTGAGATCAGCGGATCCGTGATAAAGCTGAGCTGAATCTGCGCCTGAGCGATCGCTTCACTCTGCCGCAAAAAAGTGTCATAACGCTCACCCGGATTCCGAGGAACTAACAGGGTGGACCGCGACGTATAAGCGTGGGCCGCTTGGGGATGGGCCAAGTCAATAACTGAGAAGGCGCCGATGCTGCACAATGCGATCGCCAAACCGAAGCCACTCGATAACAAACGCCAAAAGAGTTCTGGGGGACTTATAGGGATAGCAGGGCCGAGTTTCATAGTCTGATTTACCGTGAATCGTACATGTCTTTTTGTCTAAAGTTGGCAGTTCAAAGTGTCAAAAGACTGCCTGATCGCTAGAATTAGCATCGTTTTCAAAGGTCTGTGCTATCGTCTGTGTTCACACCTGGTGTGCAGTTGACGACTGTTACCTCATCGGTGGGAAAAAGATTGACGATTGTATGAGTAAAGGCGAAGGGCAAAATGGCAAATCAGTGGGCTCTCCTCATCGGGATCAATCAATATAAAGCGCTACAACCTCTGATGTACGCGCAAACGGATGCAGTCGCTTTGCGAAACTTCTTCGTTGATGAGCTAGGCATCCCAGTTAACAATTGCACTTTAGTAACCGACCTGTCTGCTTCTATTGAACCTCATGCCTACGCGCCCTTACGTAAAGAGATTGAAAGCCAGCTCCAAACGCTTTGTCGAGACAAGGTGCAGCCGGGAGATCTGCTGTGGGTCTTTTTCAGCGGCTGTGGTTTAACTGAAGGCGGTCAGGATTATTGGATGACCGTGGACTCTGATCCGATGAAGCCGTCAGAGACTGCGATTTCTCTAACCAGTATCTTCAATATTTTGAATCAGGCAAAGACCGATCAAATTCTCCTAGCGATGGACATGAATCGGAGTCAGGGGGCGATCGGGCATCGGGATATGGGGGCTCAGACCCTAACTTTGGCCAATGATTTCAACATCACTACCTTGTTGTCTTGTCAGCCGGACGAATTTTCCCATGAGACGATGTACGTTCGGCATGGCTTATTTACTAAGGCTTTGTTAGAGGGACTGCGTTACCACGGCTGTATTACGACATCTCAGCTAGGGTCTTATTTGAGCGATCGCGTCCCTGAACTATGTACCCATCACTGCCGCCCGCCCCAGCATCCCGCTATTACCATTCCAGCTGCTCAGAAATTCATGATGGTGGTGCCGTCTGACGGCCTTGCCAACTTGTCGGTCACTGAAGGTGCAGCTGTGAACTTGAGCAGTGATGTCAGCACGCCGACTACGGAGTTTTCCGATAGTCCAGAAGTGGCAGCAGTGCCGCCATCGAGTTGGAACCCCTCGTTGACGAATCAGCCAGCCGCAGCGGTCGCTCCATCGGGCACAAAGACCTCCTTTGACACCCATGACCTAGCAGTCGAGCAAGGTGAGGTCCGTGTGGATCCTTCTACCGCTTCCAGAAAGCCTTCTGTAGCCGCAGCCAATGAGCCAAAACAGGGCGCCATTGTTCTTAAAGAAAGAGACAATCCAGAAGACGAATCGGAAGATATTGCGGCGCTAGGTGGGTTATGGAAATGGGGTGCCTTGGCCGCAGCGATCGCCTTCTTGGTTGGGGTATTTTTCCGCTATCAGCCTGCCCTCTTCAGAGGCGATCGCGCGGCTGATGCAGACAGGCCTACGGTGACGGCTGCCGGCGACTCAGTTGCCAACGACTCTGAAGCAGCCGCAGACGCTGGAGAAACTTCTCCCGAAGGTGAGGAAGTGCCCCCAACTGGCGAATCGCTCTTTCCCGCCGAAATTGATCCCATCGAGGCTGGAGAGACGGCCTTGCAGAGAGCTGAGGAAGCGATCGCGACGAGCCGCTATGGTGAAGCTCGGGCTTGGCTGACTCAGGTGCCGCCTGAATTGCAAGACAGCACCTACCAGTCACTGCTTCAGCAGGCTAATAGTGAAGTGGCTGAGGCCGCTGTTCGCAACCAAAGCGTTTTGGAAAGCGCCCGTCAGATTATTCAGCCGGCTTCTGCGTCCATGTTCAACGATGCCATTGAGCAAGCTCGCCAAGTGCCGCCTGAGGATCCCTATTACGAACAGGCTCAGGCTGACATTGCTCGTTGGAGTCAGGTGATTCTAGATTTAGCTGAAGGTCGCGCGGCCAGTGGCAATATCAATGGAGCAATCGCGGCGGCCCGATTAGTACCGGATGACCAGCCTGCCATTGCTGATTTGGCTCAACAGCGGATTGGGACTTGGGAACAACAGATTGCAAACCAGGATTTGATTCAACAGGCTCAGAATTCTCTACAGCCCGGACAAGCGAGTTCCTTTAATGACGCCGTTCGGACCCTTGAGCAAATTACGCCTGATCAGCCGGGCTATGAAACCGCTCAAGCTCGAATCAATCAGTGGAGTGAAGATATTTTGGCGATCGCCCGGGCAAGAGCCGCCCAGGGTGATTTAGGCGGCGCGATCGCGGCGGCTAGGTTAGTGCCCGACAATCAGGCTGCCTATGCGGAAGCTCAACAGGAAATTCAGCGCTGGCAGGAGCAACTATAGTCAATTAGGCACGAGTCTTAGGGAGCTAAAGCGTGTTCTGAGAGGGCATGGTTCTGTGTCCCCTTTCGAGATACCATTTTTTCGTTAGAGGCGGTCTCCATCGCAGTTGGCAGCAGACTACGAACAGTAGGCAGAATCAATCTCTTCTGCACTATGAACTTCGCGTTCTCGTTTGTCCTGAACTGAACCGCTGTGGCGAGAACAGTTGGTTTATAGAAACCTTGGTACGAGTTTTTTAGGAAAGGTTTCTCTGAACTGGAGACCGACCGGATGATATGACCTCGCTGGGGCATAAACTGTCAAATTACGAAGGATGACTCCCGACTAGCATTAGAAGCCATGAAAATAATTCCCACAGAAATCCCTGAGGTGCTGATCATAGAGCCGCAAGTTTACGGCGACCATCGTGGATTTTTCATGGAAAGTTTTAATCAGAAGCAGTTCCAAGACAAGACTGAAATCATCTGCCATTTCGTCCAAGACAACCATTCCCGGTCCAAAGGCGGCATCTTGAGAGGGCTGCACTATCAAATCAAATCGCCTCAGGGAAAGCTGCTGCGGGTTGTGAACGGAGAAATCTTTGACGTCGCGGTCGATATTCGTCGCAATTCCCCCACGTTTCGGCAATGGGTGGGCGTTGTGCTCTCGGCTGAAAACTATCGGCAGTTGTGGGTGCCAGAGGGTTTCGCGCACGGCTTTTATGTCGTGTCGGACAGTGCAGACGTGCTGTACAAAACGACCGATTACTATGCGCCTCAGCACGAACGCACCATCATGTGGAATGACGAGGATCTTGGAATCGCCTGGCCTATTGGCGACAAGGAACCCGTATTATCAGCTAAAGATCAGAAGGGCGATCGCCTAAGAGCAGCTGAGGTTTTTGAGACATGAAGATTCTGCTGATTGGTGGGCAAGGTCAAGTTGGACAAGAGCTGCAGACCACTCTTCCCGCGATCGGTGAGGTGGTTGTTTGGGATCGCACTCATCTTGATCTCACCGAGCTAGACGACATCGCGCCCAAGGTCGTGGCTCAGCAGCCCGATGTCATCGTGAACGCGGCGGCCTACACTGCCGTGGATAAAGCGGAGACCGAACAAACCCTAGCCTTTCGGATCAATGGTGACGCACCTGGCAAGCTAGCGGCAGCTGCTACAAACTGTAGGGCGGCGCTGGTCCACATCTCAACAGATTATGTCTTTGACGGGAGTCAGAACCGTCCCTATCAGCCCGATGACAAGCCTAATCCGCTGGGAGCATACGGTCAGTCCAAACGGGCTGGGGAACTGGCGGTACAGGCGGCCTGCGATCGCCACATCATTTTTCGTACGGCCTGGGTGTACGGGGCCAAGGGACAAGGCAACTTTGTCAAAACGATGCTACGACTGGGAGCAGAGCGAGAAACGCTGAATGTGGTTTACGACCAAGTCGGATCCCCAACCTGGGCCTATGAAATTGCCGCAGCAATGACTGCTCTGATCCCCACGTTGAATTCCGCTAATTTCGGCACGTATCACTTCACAAATAGCGGCGCCGTTAGCTGGTATGATTTCGCAGTTGCCATTTTTGAGGAGGCAGCTCTCCTCGGTCATCCTCTTAAGATCAATCAGGTGAACCCCATTACGAGTGACCAGTATCCAACAGTGACTCAACGACCGCATTACTCAGTACTAGCGGGGGAAAAACTGGCTCATTTGATTTGCCGATCAGCTCCCCACTGGCGAGAAAGTCTGAGAAAGATGCTGAAAGAGTATCTACTCGCATAGTCGCAACTGAGGTTACCAGGATGGACATGAAAGCGTTGATTTTGTCAGGCGGACGGGGGACCCGTCTCAGACCATTAACCTATACGGGTGCCAAACAGTTAGTTCCCGTCGTCAACAAACCCATCCTCTGGTACGGCATTGAGCAAATTGTGGCTGCGGGTATTTCTGACATTGGAATCGTCATTAGCCCAGAAACAGGCGACGACATTCGCAGCATGACTGGGGATGGTTCCCAATTTGGCGCAAAAATCACCTACATTCCTCAAGACAGTCCTGATGGGTTGGCTCATGCGGTCAAAATAGCGAAGCCGTTTCTGCAGAATTCGCCTTTCTTGATGTATCTAGGCGACAACCTGATCCGCGATAATCTAGTGAACTTTGTGGAAAAGTTCACTCAGCAGTCCTTAGACGCCCTGATTTTGCTCAAACAAGTGCCCAATCCAACTGCTTTTGGAGTGGCTGTGCTTAATCAGCAGGGCAACGTGATTCGACTGGTTGAAAAGCCAAAAGATCCCCCCTCTGATTTCGCGTTAGTTGGCGTCTACCTGTTCTCAGCCGTCGTTCACGACATCATTGAAACCTTGCAGCCCTCAGCCCGAGGAGAGTTGGAAATTACGGACGCTATTCAGTCTTTAGTTGATGCGGACAAAAACGTCATGGCCCAGCCTCTTCAAGGTTGGTGGTTGGACACGGGTAAAAAGGACGACTTGCTAGCGGCCAATCAAATTATTTTGGACGAGACGCTTTCTAGCAAAATTGAAGGTCAGGTGGATGACGCGACCAAAATTAGCGGTCGGGTGGCCATTGGTCACGGCTCGACGGTGATTAATTCAACCATTCGGGGACCCGTCGCGATCGGGCAAAACTGCCATATTGAGAATTGCTTTATTGGCTCCTACAGCAGCATTGCTGACGGTGTGAAGCTGACAGATATTGAGCTAGACCACAGCGTTGTTCTTGAAAACGCCACCATTCAGGACTTGCATCAGCGCATCACAGATAGCCTGATTGGCCGAAAAGCACAGCTTGTGCAGTGTCTCGATCGCCCCAAAGCACTCCGATTCATGATTGGAGATGACAGTCACATCGAACTCACTTGATTTGTCAGACATTGTTCGTTTGATCCCTGATATTTTTGATGAAAACTATGGCTAAGCGAGGACAGCGGATATTAGTGACCGGCGGGGCTGGATTTATTGGCTCCAATTTTGTGCGGCACTGGTGCGATCGCGCCGATGAGATGGTGGTGCTGGACGCGCTGACCTATGCGGGCAATCGAGCGACCCTGTCCGATTTGGAAGCCAGAGAGGAGTTCTCTCTGGTTGAAGGGGACATCGGTGATGCCGCTCTGGTGGCGCAAATCCTTGAGCAAAATCGCATTGATACCCTGGTTCATTTTGCGGCAGAGTCCCACGTTGATCGCTCTATCCTGGGTCCGGCAGCCTTTGTGCAAACCAATGTGGTGGGCACCTTCACCCTGCTCGAAGCCTTCCGCAAGCACTGGGACACGGCAGGAAAACCCGATGATTTTCGCTTTCTGCACGTGTCTACCGATGAGGTCTTTGGCAGCCTTGGCCCGGAAGATCCGGCTTTCTCAGAAACTACACCCTATGCACCCAACAGTCCGTACTCAGCCTCTAAAGCTGGGAGCGACCACCTCGTCCGAGCCTACTTTCACACTTACGGCCTGCCCACGCTAATCACAAATTGCTCGAATAACTATGGGCCGTATCAGTTCCCAGAAAAGCTGATTCCGCTCATGTGCGTCAACATCCTGCTGGGCAAACCGCTGCCGGTGTATGGCGATGGGCAAAACATTCGCGACTGGCTGCATGTAGAGGATCACTGCGAAGCGATCGCGATCGTTCTTCAACAGGCAACTCCTGGCGAAACTTACAACATTGGCGGCAATAATCAGGTCAAAAATATCGAGATTGTGGAATCTCTCTGCGATCTCATGGATCAGCTTGCCCCTGAATTACCGACTCAGCCTGCCCGAGACTTGATTACCTTTGTCACTGATCGTCCAGGGCACGATCGCCGCTACGCTATGAACATCTCTAAAATTCAGCGGGACCTAGATTGGCAGCCTAAATATGACTTTGCCACTGGGCTGAAGCAAACCGTACAGTGGTATCTTACGCATCGTGACTGGTGGCAGCCCCTGCTATCCGAAGAATATCAGACCTATTACCGCAATTTGTACAGCGTGTAGAGAAGGGTTGAAAACCAGCGTCTTACATCGCCGTCTCCAACGGTTGGTACATAATGCTGAGGCCCTAACTCTATTTTTCAATACCTATTATTGAGGCAATCTTTAGCTGACATAAAGACTTTCGAGCTTTCCAATTGGACTTTCTAACATGGGTGCGGGGCATAAATACGCTGCGCACATAATAAACATGCTGGCGCGTAGCGACACTGCTTCTGACGTCCATTTGGGAGGCTTGAATGGTTGACAGTTATCAACCGTCCTCGGAACATACGCTGGATCGTGACTGCACAACACTGTCTCGTCATGTGCTGCAGCAGCTTCAAAGCTTCGGATCTGAAGCTCAGGATCTCAGCGCTTTAATGAATCGGATTGCCCTTGCCGGTAAGCTGATCGCTCGTCATCTTTCTCGCTCAGGGTTAGTTGCAGATACCTTGGGGTTTACAGGCGAAACCAATGTTCAGGGAGAAGCCGTCAAAAAGATGGACGTGTACGCCAATGACGTCTTCATCTCTGTGTTTAAGCAGAGCGGTTTAGTCTGTCGGCTGGCCTCAGAGGAGATGGACAAGCCCTACTACATTCCTGAAAACTGCCCGATTGGACGATATACCCTGCTCTACGACCCGATTGATGGATCGTCCAACGTTGATATTAATCTGAACGTGGGCTCAATTTTTGCCATTCGTCGGCAGAGCGGAGATGATCTCGATCAATCTGCCTCAGATTTGCTGACGAATGGACAAGATCAGCTAGCGGCTGGCTATATCTTGTATGGCCCCACCACCGTTCTAGTCTATTCCATCGGATATGGAGTGCACTCCTTCACGCTAGATCCCAGCCTCGGGGAATTCATTTTGGCGTCTGAAAATATTCGCATTCCTGAGCACGGGCCGAACTATAGCGTCAACGAAGGGAATTTCTGGCAATGGGAAGAGTCCATTCGCGATTTTATTCGTTACGTTCACAGGCATGAAGGGTATTCATCGCGATATAGCGGTGCATTGGTGGGTGATTTTCATCGGATTTTGCTTCAGGGCGGAGTTTTTCTCTATCCCGGTACGGTGAAGAAACCTGATGGCAAATTACGTCTGTTGTATGAAACGGCACCGTTGGCTTTCTTGGCTGAACAGGCTGGAGGCCAAGCCAGTACGGGTACAGAGAGACTGTTGGATGTGGTTCCAACTGAACTCCATCAGCGAACGCCAGTTGTGATTGGTAGTTCTGAGGACGTCATGCTAGTGGAGTCTTTCATCAAAGAACGTATCCGGGAACAAGCAACCATCGGAGCGACTTAGCTAGATACTGGTTCAACGCCCTATCAGACTAAGTTTCGCTTCATGACGCGCGATCGCCCCTCGCCAAATCTGAAGCAGTTGCCCCCATTAAAACCCAGTCCACTGAACTGCTGATACGTAGGAGATTACTGATGACAATGACTGCTGATAATCCCATCCTGCACCTCAAAGATTATGGCCAGAGTGTCTGGATGGACAACCTCAGCCGCGACATCTTGGAATCGGGCGAGCTGAAACAACTGATTGAAAGTCGTGACGTCCATGGGATCACCTCCAATCCAGCCATTTTTGAGAAGGCGATCGCGGGCAATGCCATTTACGACGCTGACATCGAGGCGGGGATTCGTGATGGTAAATCCGTCGAAGAAATTTACGAGTCTTTAGTATTTGAAGACATCCGTAATGCTTGCGATGTCCTGATGCCGATTTACGAAGAGACCAATCACCTAGATGGATATGTCAGCTTGGAAGTGCCCCCCAGCATGGCCCGCAATGCGGACACTACTCTAGAAGCAGCACGCCGCTACTTCAACGAATTGCAGCGTCCTAACCTGATGATTAAAATCCCTGGAACTTCAGAGGGATTACCTGCCGTAGAAGCGGCGATTCGCGATGGCATCAACGTTAACGTCACCCTGCTATTCTCTGTGCAGAGCTATATCAACACAGCCTGGGCTTACATTCGCGGCCTTGAGGCCCGGGTCGAAGCGGGTGAAGACATTAGCAGCGTGGCATCAGTCGCCAGCTTCTTCCTGAGCAGAATTGACAGCAAGGTGGATGCTCAGTTAGAGGAACTAGCGGCCAAGGCGGATGATATCAACGTGCAGGCCAAGCTCAATGAGGCTAAGGGTAAGGTCGCGATCGCTAACGCCAAGATTGCTTACCAGGAGTACAAAAAGATCATTAGCAGCGATCGCTGGAAAGCACTAGCGGAGAAAGGTGCACGGGTTCAGCGGCTACTTTGGGCTAGCACCAGCACCAAGAACCCTGACTATAGCGATGTGATGTACGTGGACGAGTTGATTGGCCCTGATACCGTCAACACTCTGCCGCCGAACACCATTGAAGCGTGTGCCGACCATTGCGATGTGGACAGCCGCATTGAAACCAATGTGGAAGAAGCACAGCGGTTGATTGCGAATTTGCCTGAGCTTGGCGTTGACCTAGATCAGGTTATGGATGAGCTGCTGGAAGAAGGCATTGATAAGTTCATCAAGCCTTTTGACACGCTGATGGATTCGTTAGTGACCAAGGTTAAGCAGTTATCTCCTGCGTAAGTTAATGCGACTCAGGGGCGAGGTCCATTGGCCGATCTCGCTCCTTTTCAATCGGTATCTGACTGTTCTGTTCATTTAGCTCCCAACTACAGAAAACTTTATGGTTAGCCTGCTTGAGAATCCTCTCCGCGTTGGTCTTCAACAAGATCGCATTCCCGACCCTCAGATTTTGGTTATTTTTGGTGCCTCAGGAGATCTCACTCAGCGTAAGCTGATTCCTGCCTTATATCAGATGAAGCTTGACCGTCGTCTGCCGCCTGAGTTGACGATTGTAGGCGTTGCTCGACGAGAATGGAGCCACGATTTCTTTCGAGAACATCTGCGCGAAGGTGTCGAGGACTTTGGGGGCGGCCTGGGTAACGAAGCGGTCTGGAAAAATTTTGCAGAAGGTCTCTACTACTGTCCGGCCAACATCGATAAGCCTGAAAGCTACCAAAAGCTAAAAGCCTTTTTGTCTGAGCTTGATGAGAAACGGGGCACTCGGGGAAATCGTGTCTTTTATCTCTCGGTTGCTCCTCGCTTCTTTGGGGAGGCCACGAGGCAGCTGGGGGCAGCGGGTATGTTGGAAGAGCCTGACAAACAGCGGTTAGTGATTGAAAAGCCCTTTGGTAAAGATATTGGATCTGCTAGAACGCTGAACCGAGTCGTGCAAAATGTTTGCCGCGAAGAGCAGGTCTATCGCATCGACCACTATTTGGGTAAAGAAACCGTTCAGAACCTGATGGTGTTTCGCTTTGCCAACGCCATTTTCGAACCGCTTTGGAACCGTCAATTTGTCGATCATGTCCAGATCACAGTGGCAGAAACAGTGGGTTTAGAGGGACGTGCAGGCTACTACGAAACAGCGGGGGCGCTGCGCGACATGGTGCAAAATCACCTCATGCAGCTCTTTTGTCTAACTGCAATGGAAGCTCCGAATTCTTTGGATGCTGACAGTATTCGCAGCGAGAAAGTGAAAGTCTTGCAGGCCACTCACCTGGCAGATTTGGAAGATCTCTCTAAATGTGCGGTGAGGGGGCAATATGCACCAGGCTGGATGAAGGGAGAACAGGTGCCGGGCTATCGGGACGAAGATGGCGCCAGCGAAACTTCTACAACGCCGACCTATGCCGCTCTCAAGCTCATGGTAGATAACTGGCGTTGGAAAGGTGTTCCTTTTTACATGCGAACAGGTAAACGGATGCCAAAGAAGGTTTCGGAGATTTCAATTCACTTCAAAGAAGTACCGTACATGATGTTCCAATCGGCAGCTAAGCAGCTCAATCACAACGTCTTGGCGCTGCGTATTCAGCCGGATGAGGGGATTTCGATGCGCTTTGAAGTGAAAACTCCGGGGAACTCGCTGCGGACTCGCTCAGTGGCAATGGACTTTCGATATGATGCGGCCTTTGGTAAACCCAGCACGGAAGCCTATGGTCGTCTATTAGTGGACTGCATGTTGGGTGACCAGACGTTGTTTACCCGTGGCGACGAGGTAGAGGCATCTTGGCGGATGCTAACGCCCTTGTTGAATGTTTGGGATGCCCCTGCTGATCCTAAAGCTATTCCAATGTATGAGGCGGGTACATGGGGACCCGTCGAAGCTGAGTTGCTGCTGAACTGCGATCGCCGCCGCTGGCGCAGACTGTAGCATCATCCTTAAATTCCACTGATTTTCGGTGAAGTTCGATAGCATGGACTCGATCCGAAAAATATTGTTTGCTCCTGACCTTCATCTTTCAGAGCTAGATATGATCACAACTCCTGTTGTTGCGCTACAGAAACCTAAAGATATTTCCATTGAGGAAATCGAGAGTGAACTTCGTAATATTTGGCGGAGCCAAGATGGTGGAACAACGGCTCCGGCTGCCACTCGGGCCAGCACGTTCAGCATCGTGGTCTATGAACCAGAAGAGTTTCAGCAGCTTTTGGCAGCCCTGACGTTTTATAAAGGAGATATTGATGGCGTTCATGGGCCTAAAACGCGAGAGGCAATTCGCCAAGCACAAATAGCCTATGGCCTAAGGGTGACTGGACGAGTGGACGAAAAAACACTCGCTCGGCTGCGGTCGGAATATGAGAAGCTGCCGGACAGTCAAAAGGCGATCGCTAATCCGGATCTACGGGGATTCAATTTGAGTGAGGCGATCGCGTCACAAAATCCCTGTCGCGTCATCACCCTGTGTCCCATTCTGGGTCAAGATGAAGGCGTCACGGCTCAAGTGTCGGCCTACTGTCCCGTACAGAAACGCAATGCAAGCAACCTGATCTGTTGTGAGTACATTACCCTACGAGGCACGAAAGCCGCCCTGGAGCGCGTCGGTGGTATTGTCTCTTCGCTGCTAATTGGTGACTTGCCTAAGTTTATCTGGTGGAAAGCCACCCCTAATCCTGAGCAAGCACTCTTTCGTCAGCTAGCGGATACTAGCAATTGCCTGATTGTGGATTCCAGCTACTTCAGCGAAGTGGAATCTGAGTTGAACAAGATTCAGGAGATCACTGAAACCGGCAAATATATTGCTGACCTCAACTGGCACCGTGTCTTTCCTTGGCAAGAACTGACAGCAGAAGCGTTTGATCCCCCTGAGCGGCGCGAGTCTCTAGCTGAGATCGACCAAGTTAGTATTGACCACGAGCCTGGCAATGCGGCTCAAGCGCTGATGTTCTTGGGCTGGTTAGCCAGCCGCCTAGACTGGACGCCCATGCGCTATGTCGACGAGGGCGGAGACTACGGCATTCGTAAGGTGTATTTCGAAAGCAACTTTGGCAACCGCGAGATTGAAGCGGAACTTGCAGCCATTCCAGTTGCCGATGTGGGTGAGGTGATTGGTGACTTAGTCGGCATTCGTCTGAATTCTAGTAACCAGGAAGCAGACTGCTGCACGATCCTCTGTTCTGAGACCACAGGCTGTATGCGGATGGAGGCTGGCGGTGGTGCTCAGTCTTGTCGCGTAGAGGAAGTTAGCGCGATCTCTGACCAACGGGCGGATCTGATTTTGGGTCAGCAATTGCAGCGCTGGGGCGAAGACATTTTGTATCAGGAAAGTCTTTCGATGGCTGACCAGATTCTGCGTTTGTGCCAGTAGTCAAAGGCAGAAGGCAGAAGGCAGAAGGCAGAAGTATGTCTCAAAAAACCGATGGAGTGTGTTACTCGTCCGCTTAAATCAGACGATGAACCATTTCTCTGGGAGATGCTGTACCAAGCTCTTTACATCCCCGAGGGACAGGCTCCAAGCCAATAATCCAGCAGTGCGACTTTACCAGCGTTTTGGGTTTGAAGTGGTCAGCAGTTGTGAAGAATCACTCACCATGAAGCGAAATCATAGCCGTTGCTAGTTCCGTGAGGACAGGACGGTGAACCTTTTGGCTCTGCCAATTAGTGGGTGCGATGGGGCTACGACGTTTTGTAAAGCAACCGATTGATCGTATTAACCACATCTAGAGAGTCATAGGGCTTAGAGAGATGAGCTGAGTAGCCTACCGCGAGAGCGTGCTGCCGATCTTCCTCTCTGGCATAGGCGGTTAATGCGATCGCAGGAATTGTGCTGAGGGTCTTATTTGGGAGCGATCGAATTCTCTCGATAAAGCAGTAGCCATCTTCATCGGGCATAGCAATATCGCTGACAACAATGTCAGGTTGAGCCCGCTCTAGCTGTTGACAAGCCGCTGCAACGCTACTGAAACTCTCAACATCAGCTCCCCACTGATCCAAAATAATCGTTAGCAACTCTCGGGCATCTGCTTCATCGTCTACCACCATTACCTTGACACCCGCCAAGCTGACCTCACCCTCAGAGGTGGACTGAGACGCTTCGGTGTCTTGCTCTTCAAAACGCATTGGCAATTGCACCATGAAAGTTGCACCCTGGCCTAGGCCCGGACTACTGGCATGGATGGTGCCGCCGTGCAGCTCGACCAAGCGGCGACTGATAGCGAGACCCAAGCCCAAGCCCCCTTGCGATCGCTTTGAAGAGCCATCAGCCTGACGAAAATGTTCAAACACATAGGGCAAAAAGTCCGCACTGATTCCAATACCCGAATCAATCACCTGAACCTGTAGTTGAGTTTCAACAACCGACATGTGCACCGTAATCTGTTTTGAAACCGGGGTGAACTTAATGGCGTTAGAGAGCAAATTCCAGAAAACCTGCTGAAGCCGATTAGGATCCGCTAGAATTTCTCCGACATTGGGAGCGAGGTCAAGATCGATTTGAATAGACTTTGCTGAAGTGGCTGGGCGCAGTGACTCAACGGTCGATTGAATCAGCTCAGCGACATTGACGGGTTGAATGTTCAGACTAACTTGGCCACGAACAATACGAGACAAATCGAGTAAATCTTCAATCAGTTGAGTCTGAGCCGTCGCGTTGCGCTCAATCGTGTCCAATGCCCGTTGAAACGTCTCGGGCTTGAGGTCACCGCGCTGGATAAGTTGTATCCATCCAACAATAGCGTTGAGCGGTGTACGTAATTCATGGGAAAGAACCGCTAAAAACTCATCCTTGATACGATTCGCGGATTCGGCAGCTTCTCGGGCTGAACTTTCTTGCTGAAGCAACGCTAATCGCTGAGCTTCAATTTGTTTCCGCACGGTGATGTCAGTTGCCGTCATCACAACGCTGTAAACATAGCCATTGTCGTCCTGCAGTGGCGCCAGGGACACGCTAACGTCAACTTGCTCACCATCATCCTTGATATGCTGAAACTCGCGATTTGAAACGGTTTGATTGGCCAAAACTTGGTCAAAGCAGCGATCAAACTCAGCGCGTTCGCTATCTGAGATGACGGGCAGTAAATGATCAACAAGAGTCTCAGCAGAGTGACCATACAGCAATTCAGCGGCAGTATTCCACGTCATCACCCGTTGTTGGCGAGTTAGCGTAAGGATCCCAATCGGAGAGGCATCGACGATTGCTCGTAACAGGTCATCCGTCTCCCGCAGTGCTTGCGCCACCTTTCCTCGCTCATACCGCTCCTCGCGCTCTCTTAAAGCTCGCTTCACAGAGGGAACTAACCGACCTATGCGTTGCTTGAGAACATAATCGGTAGCCCCCAACTTAAGCGACTCAATGGCCTGCTCTTCACCCATAACGCCAGAAACAATAATGAATGGCACCTCTGGACAGACTTCCTTTGCTAGCTCTAAAGCCAGATTGCCGGTAAATTCAGGAACAATATAATCCGCCAGAATCAGGTCAAATGATTCAGAGTTAAGCTGCTCTAGAAAAGTTTTTCGGTTGCGAACTCCAACTGTATCGCTTTGAACATTACCACTCCTAAGCGTAGCCTCAATCAACTCAAGGTCAATGGGATCATCTTCCAAAATCAAAATTCTTGGAGTACGCACGGGCTGCTGGG
Organism: Oscillatoria sp. CS-180; assembly: GCF_028330965.1. GTDB lineage: Bacteria > Cyanobacteriota > Cyanobacteriia > Phormidesmidales > Phormidesmidaceae > Halomicronema. The sequence goes on from NZ_JAQMUB010000091.1 coordinate 60,552, forward strand.
TCTGCGACTGAGCAATTGCGGATAAAAACATTGAAAGCTGGCCTTGTGTTACCTGCTGCGTCTAGAGACGTCCAAATGCTAAGACATCAAAACGATATTTCCAAGAGAAGCATTTTGCCACTCTCTTAAGAAATAAAAGATATAACGTAGTATCAATATGTCTTGAGACATAGATCTTGTGCTGTAGAAGAAGACTAATATTTTAAGATCAAAATGAATGCTTACGCTCAATGTTTCATTATTCTTACAGAAAGGAATAGTACGCTATGTCTAAACACAGATTTATTTTAGAAACTAGACTTTTACTTGAACCCAATATCTAAAAAAGATTGCTTGATACGCAAAAGTAAAACTTCAGACAACTCAGTACAAAAACATTGCAATTAAATTGCAATATTAATGATTTTCGACAACAGGAATTGAAAAGTAGAATGTTGCACCTTGGTCAATTTGACCCTCAGCCCAAAGACGCCCACCATGCCGATGAATGACCCTCTGGACATTGGCCAAGCCAACTCCAGTGCCCTCGAATTTTTCAGCATTAGACAACCGCTGAAATACCCCAAACAAATGTTCGATTTCGCTCATACTAAAGCCAATACCGTTGTCACAAATGAAAAAAATCGCTTCATCCTGACGCAATTCACTGCCAATCGAGATGTCAGCTTCTGCCCGAACACACGTATATTTAACTGCGTTCTCAATTAGGTTTTGCCAGACTTTGTGCAGTAGATTGCGATCGCCCCACACAGCCGGTAATGGATCAATCTGCCAATGAATCTTTCGGTTACTTGATGATTGCTGTACTTGTCGAATAACTTCCTGTACTAAGCGATTCATGCTGACCTGGGTATAGTGCATCTCAGCACGACCCGTTCGTGAGAACTGCAACAGATCATCAATCATTTGCCCGGATCGCTGCGTCAACATCTGGATTCTTTCCAGGTAATGCACTGCGGATTCGTCCAAAGGATCTAATTGAGTCAATTGTTGCTGAAGTTGCTCTATCAGCAACGTTACAAACCCTTCAATCTGGCGAATCGGAGATCGCAGGTCATGAGAGACTGAAAAGGCAAATGTTTCCAACTCTTTATTGAGCGTCTCCAAACGAGAAGTCCTTTGAGTCACCTGCTGTTCTAACGTGGCATTGAGCGATCGCAGTTCTTTGTCTTTTTCTTTCCGGTCTGTGATATCACTCACCAATCCATCAATAAAAGTCCGTCCGTAGGATTCAACAATTGCTTCACTGACCTGTAGCCATCGAGAACGACCGTTGATATCGATGATCTGAACCTCTTGGCGATACTTTTGAACATCAGACTGATCTTCAGTATCTACAATAATGTGATTTCGAAAAAAGGCTTCGACGTCAGATAGCGTTTCTACGCCTATTAGCTTTTGTAATCCCTCACTCGCTTCTAATAACTGCCCGTCCAGCGTAGCCCGGAAGACACCAATTTCAAGCTCATCCAGCAAAAAACCAAGACGAAACTCAAGCTCAGCAGTCCTGCGACGAATTTGAGTATTTTCCCAAACAGAGCGTACCGCTTGGCTGAGCCGCACCATGTGTTTAGGCGATTTAAGGACATAGTCATTGAGTCCTGCCTTCATCGCTTCGACAGCAATCTCCTGACTGCCAGAGTCCGTAAACATGATGACAGGCTTATCAGGATACTGCTGTCTAACTGCTGTCAGGATTTCCATTCCTGTGGACCAGCGCAGATCATAGTCTGTAATCACGACATCGAAATCGTCATCTAGCGTTGACTTAAACTCGTCCCAGCTAACAGCTTCCTGAATAAACACATCAGGAAACTCCCGTCTCAGTTCATGAATCGCTAGCAAACGGTCGTTGAGATCATCGTCTACTATCAAAACCCGTTCCAGTTGCCTAACTGAAGACATAGAACCAAATGCTATAAAACGATTACGAACAAACCGATTACGAACAAACGCCAAAGGTTAAGGTTGAAATTCAGCCCCATGCTTCACAGGAACCAGCGTTCTGTTAATCCTAAAATATATTAGGTTGCTAATACAACGGATGGATACTGGTTTAGCCGTATCCAATAAGCATCTAAAATCCCAACCATCCTAGAAAGAGCATCAAAACTCACAGGCTTCACCAGATAGGAATTTACGCCGAGATCGTAGGACAAATCAACGTCAGGACGCTCACTAGAAGAGGTTAGAATGACAACCGGCATCCGCTTCATGTCGCTTTTCTTCCTAATCCATTCCAAGACCTCTGTTCCTGAACGACGCGGCAATTTTAAGTCTAATAACACTAACGCTGGGATGGGGTAGCGATCTCGATCGCTGTATTCTCCGACGCCTGTTAGATAGTCAACTGCAGCATCGCCGTCTTTGACCGAATAAAGCGTAATGATTGCATTTGTCTGACGGAACGCCCGTTGAATAAACAAAATATCGTTCGGGTCGTCCTCAACTAGCAGGATATTGTAGGTATTAGTATTCATCATGCCGTTGGATTCCTTGGCCTAAAATCCAAAATTGTCGAAAAGAGTTGTAATCAGGTCAATTACGAAGGATTCAACGATTGGCAGTGATAGAAAGTGATATGTCTATTGAGCACCACCTTTTACATCTGAAATCAGAGTAACTGGACTTAAAAAGCTCTGATGTACTCTCTCATAAACTCTAAGCCAGCTTGGTACGGTACCGTACGCAGATAGGTAATGTTAACACTTTTTTACTTTACCTAACCATCGTTAATGTATTGAAACCAAGCATCATGATGATATTAAGCTGACTACACAAAAAACTGGTTGCCTGAAAGAATCTTTTAATAAGTACTCGTGATTTGTTGATCAATGGATGTCTTTTTATTAAAGTCTTGGAAAATTCTCAAGAAAGTTGTTTTTAACCAGACCGTTATTAGAGCAAACACATGTTTGCCTATCTTTGTTTCAGACGATTAATAACTTTGACTCATAGCTTCATAATCACTTTTGTATATCTAAGAGCCGGGTCGATTCAGCTCGAACAACGTTATAACATTCACACGCAGCTGATTCCAGAGCTTCGCGATTCAGGATGTGAATGTAGCCTCTGTTGTAGTGAATCAAACCGCCCTGTTGGAGCTTTCCAGCAGCCAAAGTGACGCTGGCCCTCCGAGTGCCTAACATGCTCGCCAAAAAGTCTTGAGTTAGCTCTAAGTGTGAAGCTTGTAAGGCATCTTGAGATTGTAAAAGCCAGCGAGCCAGTCGTTCTTCAACCGGATGGAATCGGTTGCAAGCAGCATTTTGACTAATTTGAGCAATGAGCGCCTGAGTGTAGCGCAGCAAAACGGACTGCAAAGCTTCGCTGCGATTGAATTCTGCCTTGAGTACGGAAGCACTGAGTGCGATCGCCCAACCGGAAATCTGAACGACTGCCCGACTGGCACTATAGTTTCCCCCTAAATAAACCGGATATCCAACCATGCCATCACTACCAACAACCGCCGCTTCGATCGTGGCTCCATTCTCCATTACCTGAACCAGAGAGACCATCGAGCGACTGGGAAAATAGACTTTGTCCATGGGTTCGGTCGGCTCATACAAAACTTGGCCTAGCTCTAGCTGCACTTTGGTGAAGTTAGGCGCTAGCCGGTGATAAATCTCGTCTGGCAGTAAGGCGAGCAAACGATTGCCCTGTGCCATCTGGTTAATATCTTTTTGCTCGAACTCTTCGGGAGAATAGGGCATAGCTCTCAGTACTTGATCGAATCAGGTAGACAAACTCGTGGCCATGTTGTTCAGGCAACACAACACTAATCCCGGCTCGATAAAGCCGTGATTACAGGGGAGAAGACTAGAATTCAGCAATTTCCGTCTACCGCAATGAGTTATAAACTCATCAACATTGCGGCAGGTGTGTTAAGGCTCGTTTGCGGGTGATGTGAAATACGGTCAGATTCACTATCTGAGCGTTCGACGGTCTGATAAATGACTGATAAACCGTTACGGTGACCCTACTAAGAATTCTAAAACGCAAAGAAATAACCTGCTTAAGCAAGGTCAATCAGGAGCCATAAATCAGCGACAGCCTTTACGACACAACTGCCTGTACTTTGTCACAAACCCTGTACGCTTTCAGTACGCCACCGTACACAAGCAAAATTTGTGCGAGCGCTAGGTGCAGGTTCAGTGGATTGATCGACTAATTGCCTGTAATCGTTCGCTCTCATCCCGCAGGAGAACATAGCAATTACAGGCAGCCTTTTCGAGGGCAGCGCGATCGCAAATAGTAATCTTGCCACGCTGGTACTGAATCATGCCGGCCCGCTGCAAATGCCCAGCAGCCTCTGTGATCGTTGCCCGTCGCGTACCGAGCAGCATAGCGGCGTATTTTTGGGTGAGGGGTAGCTCATCTGTTTGCAGCCGGTCTTGAATAGATAAGAGCCATCGAGCGAAGCGTGGCTCAACTTGGTGATAAACCTGACAGCTTACGTTTTGCGCCGTTTCCGCTAAGGCTAATTGGAGATACAGCAAAACCTGTTTTTGAAACGCTTCGCCTCGGGTAAATTCTTGCTTCAGCGCCTGAGCGTTAACTTTGACTGCCTTACCTGCTACCTGCACGATCGATTTACTCAACGCCTGCTCTCCTCCCAACAAGGCCGCGAGGCCCACTAGTCCCTCATTGCCCACTAGTCTAAATTCAACCTGAGTATTGGGGCCGATAACGCTAATTAGAGAAACAAGCGATTGAACCGGAAAATAAATATCCGAAACGGGTTCTCCAACATCATGCAGCACCGATCCCAAAGACAAATCGACCCAACTTAGATGAGGCTGAAGACGCTTGTAGCCTTCCTGAGGGAGCGACGCCAGAAGATGATTGCAAAGAGTCACATTGGAATTAAACGGCTGAGAAGGCATGAGGTCAATTAAACAATAGTTATGACATAGGTTTTAGATTCAAGGTTGTATTAATAGGAGGATGATGTGGGGAGAATACATGGAGATGTGCTTAGCTCAAGATTCGAAACAGAAGGTGGACGCCAACAACGTATTAAGTCCTATTGTTGCCTTCGTTTGGTTAATCATGAAATTTTAGTGTCTGCTTGACCTATGACTACATGTCAAAACCTTACTATCGGCTTCTAATATTTGAGTTCAAAAGAGTCAGACATCAGTTTTCTAGATCAGCGGATAAAAACGAACGTTAAGTACGTAAGACGCCTTTAGAATAAAGAATTTCTCTTAACAGGAGATCAATACAAAGTCAGATATATGGCCTACTTTGATCAAATATCATGTCTTATCAAAGCTTCTGACGAGCTATCTCTATCTGTAGCCAGTTGCCTAGAGTTCATTCCAGCTTTGCAAATTGGCCCTCGTTCCCTACCTACTTCTCGTACTTAGATCTTGCAGTTGAGTTTACGCTAACTGTTTTGGCTCCCCTGCTTTCCAATTTAGTGAGTTCTGAGGTCAAGTCCCCCAAACTTGGAGGATTTAGGGGGCGAATGCAGGAAAATATGCTTTAGTGCAAGATCTGAGTCGTACCAATTTTAGAAGAAGGAAAATGGATTTCTAGCCTCTCTTCCTTTCTTAAATGCCTCCAAGGCCATAGCTTAGGGGAAGGATTTAGGGTGAGGGCGATAAAATTGGACTGAACTCATTGCCTACAGCGAGACACCATATGCGAATAGAACGACGGCAATGACGACAGCCCTATTTCCCGAATCGCGTTACTTAGAACTTCTGTGGGGTCGGCCTTTGAGTTCAAACCAAAAGCGACTGCCTTGGCCCTCTGCCGATTCGAGACCAACCTGTCCCCCCATCCGCTGAACACCTCGCTGCACGATCGAAAGGCCAATGCCAGTTCCCGAATAAGTTTCCGCTCCGTGCAATCGCTCAAAGGGATTGAAAATGCGCTGCTGGTGCCTGGGAGCAATCCCGATGCCATTGTCCTCAATCCAAATTCTCACCCAATGGGACTCAGAACCAACCTTTTGAGAAGCAGCCTGTCTGGCTTCAGCCCTAATGTGGACTTGCGGTTGAGTGTCAGGGGGCATGAACTTTAGAGCATTATTAATCAGGTTGCTCAAAACCTGCCGCAACACACTCCGCTGGGCGTACACGTTAGGCAAATTAGGCTCTACAAAAACGCTGGCCTGTTGCAGCTGTAGCGAATGCTGCAAGTCATCCAAAATGCTTTTAATGACAGCGTTGATATCGACCCAGTTTAGATTAATAGCAGTTCGACCAAGCTGACTGTAAGTCAATAAGTCCTGAATTAGAAAGTCTAGATGCTCCGCAGAAGCAGACATCCGGTGAATATATTCTTTGCCGAGGTCATCGATCTCAGTCGTGTAGTCTTCATCTAAGACTTGGGCAAATCCCTGAATGGCTCTCAGGGGAGCCCGTAAGTCATGGGCTACGGAGTAAGAAAAAGCGGCCAATTCTTGGTTGGCTGACTCAAGCGCTTGAGTGCGATCGCGCACTCGGTTTTCCAACGTAAGATTAAGCTGTTGCAGCTCTTGCTCAGCTCCTTTGCGAACAACTGCCGCAGACAGTAAGTTGGCTGCGGCTTGCAGAAAGTTGATGTCGTCTTGGGTAAAGGTCCGTTGGCACGTGGAATAGACCCCCAAGACACCGAACTTTTCGTTTCCCTTGCCTGGAATATGAGTAGTCATGCCGCTGACTACCGCATAATCCGCCAATAGCGATATTTCAGGAAATCTAGTGTCGGTCACTAAATCGTCAATGACAACAGGCTCTCCAGTTCGCGATGCAAGTCCTGGAGGGGACTCTTCACTCGTGACAACTGTCGCCTGCTGAACCAACTCGGCAGGCCATCCTACAGCCGATCGCAATAGGAAGAACCGCCCATTAGGCTGTATCTCTAGAATTCGGCAGTATTCAACCTCTAAACTCTCTGCAATTAACCGAACAGCATGATCAAAAAGAGATTGCAGATCCAAACCCGACAGTGCGGTTTGACTGAGCTGCGCAACCACAGCCTGCTGTCGCAGTCGATCCGCTAAGGCTGCCTCTGTCTTTTTTTGTTGTGTGACATCAGCTGCCATCGAAATTACCGATCTTGTTCCATCACTAAGTCGTCCTAGAGGTGCAGAACTGAACAACCAGTTTCGCATTTCACCTGCTTTGGTTCGAATTTCAAATTCGCCTTCATCGACCCGACGATTGAGGTCATATAGGCGATTGATATTCTCTAAAACCAAATGCTGGCGATCGCCATAGACTCTTTGAGTCCAGTCCTCCAGCGTCTCTAGTTCATCTGCAACGTAACCTGTAATTTCAGAGACTGCGTGGCTAATTTGAAGGATTTCGCCACCTTCAGCATGGATAAAAATAGGAAACGGAGCATTCACCACGGCCTTGCGGAAACGTTCTTCACTCTCCTGAAACTGCGCTTTTGCCGTCTCATAGCGCTTCATCTCTTCCTCTAGTGCCTGGTTAGTGGCTCTCAGCTCAGCGGTTCGCTCGGCTACTCGAAGTTCCAAGGTTTCATTGAGTTGCTGTAGCGCTTGCTCTGCTTCAATGCGCTCTACTTCAATGCGCTTGAGATCGCTAATATCAGTAGACGTGCCGTACCAGCAGACAATGTCTCCATGTTGATTATGAGAAGGCTCAGCTTTGGCTAAATGCCAAACAAACTGTCCATCCACTCGCCGTAATCGATATTCAGCCTCGTAGTTGCTTCCGTCGGCAGTGGCTGCCTCCCAATTAGCAACAACCGTTTCAACATCATCAGGATGAATGGCTGCTAGCCAACCCCTTCCTTTTGCCGTTTCAGGAGTTTGTCCAGTGTACTCAAACCAGCGCTGATTGAAGTCAATACTAGAGACACCACTAGCCTCAGCAACCCAGACTAACTGAGGAATGGTTTCAATCAAACTGCGATATCGCTTTTCGCTTTCCCGCAGTTCGTATTCAACCGTTTTGAGCTGACTAATATCGCGTCCCACGGCTTGGTAAGCGATGATGTGTCCCTGCTCATCACAGAAGCAGCGATTGTTCCACTGAGTCCATCGCACTTCTCCCTGAACGACGACCCGATTCTCAATAGTCACCTGAGGGTTGGCAGCGCTCATAGATTTGACTAAGCGCTCAACACGGTCGCGATCGCCTTCATAGACAACAGGCTGATAGCTTTTATGAACCCAATCCGCTGGTGATATTCCAAAATATCTACAAAAAGCAGGGTTCATGTAGATAATGGTCGTATCAGGTTTGTAGAGACAAATCAGCTCTTTTTGCGTCTCAAAAATTCTTTGATAGGGCCCTTTCGACTGCATGAACTGTCGCTGCCAATTCGTCAAAGCAGTGTCCTGTGCATCAACATTTTGTTCTCTTGAAACGAATGTTGATTGGCAAAAACGAATGAGCTTAGCCCAGAAACGAGTTTTGATCTTCATGCCACTGCTGTCTGAACACAGGGAAGCTTAACATCGTACTTTGACAACCCTTTAATCAGACCTGCTTATACCCTAGCGGAATTGTATCGTTAGTGCCCCTCCGAGTTTGAGCGCCGTAGCAGAAATTATTCCAAAAGAGAGAGATGGAGAATAGAGAAATGACTGGTGTCAGCTGACGGCAGTCTGAGGCGCACTTAACCTTAAAGAACACCGACGGAGGCAACGGCTTGCATGAGTTCGGGAATGACGCAATTAGGCCAAGCCCCTTCAACGTTACGTCCCTGCAACAGAATAAATCTCAAACTATAGTCTGCGGGCAATCCCTCAACTTCGACCCAGATATGATCGGTTTCCTGCTCACAGGTGATGCGTTCTTCGTCCATGAGTTCCGCAGCGATCGCCTGGACAGTTTTAGCAAGCTGTTGAGTGAGGCGGCAGAAGTCCTGAAATTCTGGTTGGGTCATCTCTACCGCCCAGCGATCGCCTCCCACCAGCCCTTTAAAGACAGTGGCGTCTGGGTCGTATCCCAAACGCCATCCATCGCCTTCTTTAACGTGACGCACAGCCGACCCGACTATTCACCAATGATTTCCGGTTGGGTCAGCTCATCGGACATTTCGATAATAGCCCTCAAGACAGGCTTCATGCGGGGGTCATCGTAAGCCTCAAACTCTTCGAAGCGACGGCGTTGAGCCCGGTTGGCCACTTGCACGGTGATGCGGTAGCGATTGGACGCAGCGTTAATCAAATCTTCCTGCCGACGCATAATCTGCTGGCTATCAAAAGGAGAAGTATTTTTGAGCATGGAGTCCGTCTTGAACGTCTGAACCACAAGTATAACAAAACGCCCCAATCCTCCTCGCAAGAATAAGATAGTAGTGATGCCAGGACGCTCTTTTTCGCGCCAGCATAGTGTCTAGGTTTGTAAGCTCTCTGATTTAGGCGTGGATAGACGATACTAAAATCACGCTATTTTATGATTTCACGATGCAGAAGCTGACCATAACTCAACCCGACGACTGGCATCTGCATGTGCGAGATGGTGCCGTGCTAAAAGCCGTTTTGCCTCATACGGTGCGTCAGTTTGCCCGCGCCATCATCATGCCGAATCTGAAGCCTCCCGTGCGCTCGGTGGCGGAGGCGGCTGCCTATCGAGATCGCATCATGGCAGCCATTCCAGCGGGCAAACGGTTTGAGCCATTGATGACCCTCTACCTCACTGACAACACTGACCCTAAAGAGATTATCGCGGCTAAAGCCTCTGGGTTTGTCAAAGCGGTGAAGTACTATCCGGCAGGTGCCACCACGAACTCAGACTCTGGGGTAACGGATATTCGCAAGTGCGATCGCGTCTTTGAAGCCATGCAGCAAGTAGACCTGCCGCTATTGCTGCACGGGGAAGTGACTGACGCATGGGTGGACGTGTTTGATCGCGAGAAAATCTTCATCGAGAACAAGTTGATCCCTCTCAAGCAGCGGTTTCCTAACCTGCGGACGGTGTTTGAACACATTACAACCTCAGACGCAGTGAAGTTTGTTTTATCGGCTCACAACACTGCGGCAACCATTACCCCACAACATCTATTGTTTAACCGCAACATCCTCTTCAAAGGCGGGATTCGACCCCATTACTATTGCCTGCCAATTTTGAAACATGAGGAGCATCGCCAAGCTATTTTGCAAGCAGCTACCTCTGGCAATCCCAAATTTTTTCTAGGGACCGATAGCGCTCCCCATCCCCGAGGCAGCAAAGAAAGTTCCTGTGGCTGTGCAGGGTGCTATTCGGCTTTACACGCTCTGGAATTGTATGCAGAAGCTTTTGAGAGCGTTGACGCCTTGGACAAACTTGAAGCTTTTGCCAGCTTTCACGGACCCGACTTTTATCAATTGCCCCGCAACACTGAGCAAATCACCTTGACCAAAACAACCTGGCGCATTCCTGACGAAATGCCCTGGATGGAATCTGGCGTCGTCCCTTTGCGCGCCGGGGAAGAGATGACCTGGCAAATGGCATGATGCTAGAGCGTCGTAGTTTCTCACGTAAGGTAGGTCATGTCTGAGCCTAAAAAGATAGTCGTTATCGGTGCAGGTTGGGCAGGTTTAGCCGCCACCTCTCATTTGGTAAACCAGGGCTACGATGTCACCCTGTTAGAGGCGGCGGCTCATCCTGGAGGGTTGGTAGCCGGATGGCAAACCCCTGGAGGGCGATCAGTTGAGGGGGGAATACATGGCTTTTGGTATCCCTATCGCAATATCTTCAATCAGGTTAAGGCATTGGGGCTAAACCCCTTCACTCGGTTCACTCGATCTTCTCAATATTCGCCTGCTGGACTAGAAGTCGAATCGCCCCTCTTTCAAAATGAACCCCGCTTGCCTGCTCCCTTAGGGACGTTTATCTACACTCAATTCAAACGGTTACCCCTGAGCGATCGCCTATCAGCTCTGCCCTTACTGTATGCGGTGATCGATTTTGATAACTCCGATCAGGCTTGGCAAAACTACGACAAAATGACCGCCCGAGAGCTGTTCAAACAGTACGGCGTCACGGACAGACTCTATCGAGACTCGTTTGAACCCATGCTGCTGGTGGGCTTGTTTGCTCCCGGTGAACAGTGTTCTGCCGCTGCTGCCTTGGGAATGCTCTACTACTTCATCCTGGCCCATCAGTCCGATTTTGATGTGGTGTGGTGTCGGGGCACCGTCGGAGCTAGAATCTTTCAGCCTTGGATTGCTCAGATTGAAGCGGCAGGGGGCAAGGTCCTGACCAACCAGAGGGTCACTGACATCGTTGTGGACCAATCGGGAATCGCCACAGGGGTTCAATGTGGCCCTGAGTTCTTTAGCGCTGATGCCGTGATTTCAGGTGTCAGCATCACGGGGATGAAAAAAATTGTTGCCAACAGTCAAACCCTGAATAATTATCCTCAATTTCGCAATCTGTCTAATCTCAAGGGCATTGATGTCTTAGCCACCCGCCTCTGGTTTGATCGCAAGATCGACATTCCGCTGCCGTCTAATGCCTGCTTTGGCTTTGATGCCACCACGGGCTGGACATTCTTCGATTTGAATGATTTACACGATGAGTATCACGATGAAGCGCACTCTGTCGTCGAAGCCGATTTCTATCATGCTAATCAGCTCTTACCCATGAGCGATGAGCAAATCGTGGATAAAGTGCACCGCGATCTGACCACCTGCATTCCTGCCTTTGGTAGCGCCACGGTAATCGACAGCAGCGTTATCCGCGTGAAAGAGGGCGTTACTCACTTTTTTCCGGGGAGTTACCAATATCTTTTGTCAGCGACTACGGATATTCCTAATTTATATATGAGCGGCGATTGGATTGTGACTCGCCACGGTTCTTGGTCACAAGAGAAAGCCTATGTCACAGGCTTGGAAGCCGCTAACCGAGTTGTCGAACAGTTCGGAATCGGCAGCCAGGCCAACATTATTCCCATCGAAGCCGACGAACCCCATATTCAGCTCGCCAGAACGCTTAATCAAACCCTCAAAGAGTGGACGCAGTTTATTCCCAATCCTTGGCTAGTCTAGAAAATACGAGTTCCAGTGAAGACGCCCACCAGAAATTGAACACGAGAAAGCCTGCCAGGGCTAGAGTATGGCTTTAGCCCTCTAGGCTGGTGCACCCAGTAGCCTCCGAGGGCCTAGCAGATAGCCCAATGGCTTACCGTCTTGTCTTAACGGAACGAGCGACGGGTCCCTAGCTGATAAATTAATAACGGGCGCATCAATGCTTGTGCCACAAGGCTTCTAAGATTAATTGATGACGCGCTCTAGGTGATTATGCACAATCTGAACAGCCTTTTGGACGCCATTTTCGGACAATGAATTGGTATGTGAACCAGTTAAAGGCTCCGCCCAGATTAACTGCTGGAGCCAGAAAGTGGGGAAACTCAGTGGTCACAGAAATGGGTTGCAAAAGTCCAAAAAAGGACGGCAATTCTAGGCGCTGGGCAATGTCGTCTCCCCAAAATGCAGCCCCTGTGCTGATAATAGCGTCCGCATCTTGACAAGACTGCCAGGACTGCTCCAAACACTCTGCCATGATAGGTTCCAGCGCTTGGGTTAGGCCCTGAAGCACCTTGATGGGGTTACGCCCAGACTCAATCATGGCTTGTCCAGCTTCGCCCTGGGTAAGGGCCTGGGGATTGCCGCCAATCGGAAAGAAATCGAGACCATAGCGAGTAATCAGCTCCCTAAAGATTTCATGGGTGGTCAGTTGCACCCAATGACCTGCCCGCTGTAGCCCGACCCCTAAGGCCAGGTAAGGTTGCACGTCGCCCCGTGAGCCAATGGTGAGAATGTTGATTTTCATCGTGGTGACCTATCCTGATTGTCGGGTCTGTTCTTGTGCTGTCTGCAAGCCTCAACCTCTCATCGCTCAGCATACCGAACAGGAGTGTCTTCACGCTGAGCGACAATAACATCTCTCACCGCTGCTGTGATGGCTTCTGGAGCATCTAGGGGAATATTGTGCGATGCTTTTTCGATAACGCGCCAGTCTGTATTCGTCGATAACGCTGTGAGTTCGGCTTGTAATCTAGGCCAGGTATCTGACCACACGTCTTGTAACCTAGCTGTTTGTGCCGCATCCATCTGATAAGGCAGCTGTTCTGGAAAGTGACCAGCCGTGAGAACGACTATGGGCAGATCGCCAAACGGCCCGGTGTATTGTGCCTGAGTAAAAATGTTGTCTATTGTTTCGATGACGTCAGCTATGCCGGTCATGCTCTGCGGTAAGTGGCTGCGAATGGCCTTACCAACCTCTTGGGGAAGAACACTCGGGGATGCCGAAGACTCAAGGCGCAGGACACCAAAGGCAGAGATAGCCCTAAGCAGCAGTGGCGAAGGAAATGCCATGACATCCAGTACGTCTGCAGGAAAGCGTTTATTCTGCTCTGGGTGGGATGAATCGACGAAAACAAACCCAACGACTTCGTCACTGAAATGATCGGCAAAGACCCGAATTAGCAGCCCACCCAGTGAGTGACCCACCATGACGTAGGGGGGAGACTCACCCGCAGCAGCCAATAGAGCGTGCAGGTCTTCTGCAATGTGATCGGCGTCTCTGGGGCGATCGCGATGTTCGCTCCACATGATGCCAGCCTGATCATATGCGCACACACGGCTCAATGGAGCAATAGCTGGGCGCGCCATTTCCCAAACCTGCGATCCTCCTTCGTTAATGCCTGCCTCTAAAACTACCGTTGGACTTCCTTCCCCACTGCAATGGAGGTGAGACAGCTTGCCGTCAACCTCGACAAGTTCGCCAGGGGGCGGAAATGTTTGAGCGACGTTTTGGCGAGACCACTGCTCGTAAACGAAGCCTGTTAGCAGCGCTAAAAAGAGTATCGTAGCGGCAACAAGCGCAAGACGCTTCATCCATTTGAGCACAAGCATTTGAGCACAAGAACCTCCAGTTCGGAGTCGTCTACCTCAATTTATCGGTTTGTCAGAGGAGTCAAATCCTGCTGTTGGGGTTACCCAACTGGGTGAGAGCTTTCGCCTCAACAGATGCTGTGCTGTGGGTAGAGTAGAACGGTTGCTCCGGCCTAACTTAACCTCAGTCCAAGATGAGGAACTCTTACGATTCAAGGTTTTCAAAAGCATAGGCTATCAGTCAGCTTTTGAATGGTCGTGAGAAGCTAACGGTGCGACCATTTGGCGGGGAGGTCATCACGGGGTGAAGATTTCTACGACTTTTTAGTCAGAAAGGCTAACTCGCTGTGGTTGCTCAACGCTCTTGGTTTGGGGTATTCTCACTGACGCGGAAGCAGGTACTGACAGTTCTTCTGATGATGCGGTGAGAGTATTAACCGAGGCTGTGTATTCCGCAGGAGCCTCTTCGCAAATGGCTTTGGCCAATACTAAGGCAATGTAAGTGCCTCCGAGGTAGAGCGCGATATCAAAGGCTCCGAAATAAAGATGGAACATTACCGGATTCCTCCACTGGCATTACCCTCATCATAACCAGGTGATTCTATACTCCAGTTGGATTAAATAAACCTCGCTTTCACATAATTTTCCTGGCCTGTAGTATTGCCGTTTTTCCTGGAATCAATCGGTGCGTTTCATCCACAATCACGCAGTCAAAATGCCGATGCCCAAGCCGCACCTCATCGTCCTTGAGATTAGTTTTCTCAATGAAAAAGCATAATTCGCTTCAGTGCTGAGTTACCCGTCCTTGTCCGTCAGGCTTCAAGAAACTACGGGCGTTAGATGATAAACGCGAGCAGTTTTGGTTGCTGTTGCGAGATCTTCTTGTTGTAGAGCACGACGTAGTTGGTCGAGCTTTTCAGCTTCCTGTAAGGACAGGTAAGGGGCCCAGTCATGAACGGTATACGTCAGGGTGACTTCAACTTCTGCCACGTAGTTACCCTGACGTATAAGTTTGTGTTGTGTTTTTGTATTCATGGTTTCCGGGTCTTATAGTGGGTTGTCAGCGGTTGACACGTTATTCGCCAGGGTTTCTAAAATATTGCTCATCCGAATCCGCACTCCTCAAATACAGGGACGTCCACCACACTTTCCGGCATTTGAATGATTCGCTCCAGTAAATAAAGCTGATGAACATGATTCTATTGAAAGTGACATAGCGTTCCCACAAGACATCAAGGGCAGTTTCGTCTTGACTCATCGGAGTCAATTCTGGGGTAACGCTACTTAGGACACTGCTATCGGATGCCTGTATCTGAGCGTCGTATCAAAATGTTCGTAGAGAATATCCTTAGGGGTACGCCTGATCGTCAAAATGACGCATTAAGACAAAGCCCAGAGCGTGACAAAACCCTTGAAACGATTGCGTTTCAAGGGTTTTGTTCCAAGCGCGCCCTCGAGGACTCGAACCCCGGACATCAGGTTTTGGAGACCTGCGTTCTACCAACTGAACTAAGGACGCATGAAGGAACCCAAAGAGGGTCCTTTATGCTACCACGAATGACTCTGGTATGGCCTCAGACAGGGCGATCAAAGCGCTGCTTCAAGCGAGTTGCCTTACCGACGCGATCGCGCAAGTAATAGAGCTTGGCTCGACGAGCCTTACCGCGACGTAGAACCTTGATGTTGGCTACGCGAGGCGCATGCAACAGAAAAACTCGTTCTACACCAATCCCTTGAAAAATCCGTCGGACTGTAATCGATTCATTAATGCCGCCGTTTCGCATAGCGATGACGGTGCCCTCGTAGGGCTGAATCCGTTCCTTACCACCTTCCTTAATACGGACACCTACCCGAACGGTGTCGCCCACATAGATATCGGGCAGGTCATTTTTGATATAGTCCGCCTCAAGCGAACGAATTGCTTGTTCCGCGTTCATGATTTTTGAAAAAGCGCACAGTCTTCAATACTAGAATAGCCGAGCTTGTTTTGTCTATAGGTTTTGAATCGTTGTTGGCAATAGAAGCAAGGTACTGCATTTCAACCCAGCGATCGCCCGTAGACTGCTGAATTCAACTCAGCATCTCCTGATACGATACCCATAAATTCTTTAATTTCTGAACATTATGTCTGACTTGACTCAATCGACTACTGGGGCTGACGCTGTTGATGTTGCGATCGCAAAAGGGCTTGACCTTGATGGCAGCCCCATTCCTGCCAATAAGCTTGAACTGTATAAGCAAGTTATGGCTAAAGAGGAAGGTCGCCAACGGAGCGGCGTGCAGAACACAATGCGATCGCGCATTGTCCGAATTGGAGCCAAGCATTTTAGCCAAGATGACCTCAACCAAATGCTGCTAGACGCAGAGTTTACCCCCCTCAAGGACAAAGAAGTTGCCTTCTATTACGGCAGCAAATGACACCGCCTCTACATCGCCCCCTGGCTGTTAGGTTGCTTGAGTTGACTGATTAAATCGGCTCTCTTTGAATTCAGCTCCCGCTCAACCATCAACATTGAGCGCTGTAATTCTCGAAATTGTGGACTGCTCGCCTCAGTCTCAAGCAGTTTATTCAGTGCCATTAAATGAGCCGTTAGCAGGGTCAGCTCCGAAGGGACCTTGACATCAGGAACAACGCCCGTCTCTCCCCAATTGGTTCCGGTTAACGGGTTAGTAGAGTATCCAGTCGGGACAAACATCCAAAAGTGATTGTGCAGCCGATATCCCCGTCCGGGATTAGCGCCTCCTGCCGTATGCTCTCCCACAACAACGACGCGCTTGAGAGCTTGCAAGTTATAGACAAACTCTTCTGCTGCGGAAAACGTTTCTTGGCTAGTCAACACGTAAACGGGCTTTTCTACATAGCGCGGCGCGGGCACATGAGAGACCGTCCACCATTGACGAGTGGTGTCGTCCGGTCGCCAATACAAGTCATTCAAATGAACAGCAGGGTAAGCGGGAAGCAAATAGCTACACAATAGGGCAACCATCGCTGGAGAGCCGCCCCGATTGTGGCGCAGATCAATGATGAGCGCTTGAGTCTGGGCCACGAAAGTCATTGCCGCAGCGATTGTGTTCCCTGCAAATTCCGGGGGTTCGAAACCATATAGCTCCAGATACCCCACGTTGCCACGCAACCGCTCAACCCGATTAATGTCAAAGTTACGGTGACGGCTTTGCTGCTCCTCCGCTGCCAGTGCTTCTGGGCTAGGTGTTTTGTTCGGATTCAGATCGGGTAACGGTTGAGCACTAAAATGAAGGCGTAGCTGGCGATCGCCCGACTGTTCCTGGAGCTGCATCGTCAGCAGTTGAGCTAGGTGTTCCCCATCGATGACGTCATCATAGGCCCGGTTTTGCTGCCGTTCTTGAATGTCTGCTTTGAGCTGTTCTGCCACATCAGGGAATACGTATTGGTCTAAGGTTTTGACAACGGTATCCAGTAGTGAAGCGCGTTGAGCCTCGTCCAGTACAAAAGTTGCTGCGTCTGAATAGTCTGAATTCATTAATCAAAGAGAGCCTACTAAAGCATTGAGGAACTGTTCAACAAGATGGGGGCAGCAAAGCAGACTACAAAGGTTTCCCATCACCCGAGTTCGTTATTTTTCATCAGACGTCTATTGGGTCCGAATGCGGGCTGCGGGAGGGGTGTTTGCTGTTCCCAAGCGAGATTTCAGCTTTTGCGATCGCAGCAATTCCGTATAGTTCATACCACCGCGCCCTTCAATCCGAGGAACAGTCTCAATGGCCTCCAGTAAGTGACGAACTGCGTCTCGCTCAGAATAGCCGCGCCGTTGAGCAACTCGCACAGCAACGTCATCAGCATCCAACTTGGCCTGATTACCTGTATTCGTGCGCCAGACCTGACTTGCCGCGATCGCCGTCAGTCCACCAGCCGCCAAGATACCCACCGCATCGGCTTGAAAAAGCTCAAATACAGTCCCTAGCACACCCACTGCTGCGATGCCTTGATACAGTTCAGGCTTCAACAACCGTACGGAAATCAGCCAGCAAACATTGTGAAGGAAGAGTAAATCTCGCTGTGAGACTGAGAGTTCCTGCCATAGTTGCCAGTTGATACTGATAGGGTGGCTCCGTTGCCAAGGACGCGGAAAGGGTGTCTCAATCACCGTTGACTGGCGATCGTCAATCATAATCCGAATCTTCATGCGCCCAGAGGCTGGCATGAGATCTTTTAGACGGGTAATTTCGGCGTTGGTATTAACCACAGGTGATACCTCAGATCCCTCCATACAGGTTATCGGATGGAGGCGACAAAGAAGAGACGTTTGCAGGCTAAAGGAGTGTAAGGGTACTGGCTAATGTGGAAACCACTTGCGCAACTTGGAGGTCAGCTTCTTCTAAAGCGGCAACCACCAACAAGTAGGCCTCTCCCCCCTGCTGTTTTGCTAAAACGACTCCTGAAATGGGTTGAGACGGTGACGTTCCCTGACTAAACCTGCCAGACCAGCTAATTTGCAATCCCCCTCCCGAAACGGGAGTAAAGGTCTGGGTTTGAAATCCTTCACCGTTGCTCAAAGCTGTTTGTGCCAGATCCACCAGCCCAATATCTGAGAGGGGAGCATCAGTCTCTAGAGGAACTGTCACCACGCTGTAGGCTAAACCACCGTCCAAGGATTGAAACAAGGGTGAACCCGCCATGGAACTCACCCCATATCCATCTAAAATACCAATCTGAAAGTTGCCTTGTGGATCTTCATAAGTGCCGCTGATTGCTGGTTCAGCAGCCGTTAGCTCAGGAATATCAGTCGGGGCCTCCTGAGCGATTTGAAACGATGAACGGGTCAATCCAGAATTGTTCCAGTCGTACCCCAGCAACAGGGCTACGGTGAGTGCGATCGCGGCAACTCCCATCCATCCAACTGACCGTCGACTCATTGATTCCACCTCCTCTGAGCAGCAAGGTTACGAATAGCTTACCGAGCATTCCAGTAGGTGGATGTATTTTTGCCAGAAATTAATTTCGACAGAATGACTCTACACAGCGAACAAACATTTCAACCCCGGTTGACAGAGCAGCCTCATCGAAGTCGAAGCGCGGATGGTGATGTGGATAGGCCAAACTCTTAGCCTGATTGGCTGAGCCCAACAAGAAGTAGCAGCCGGGAACCGCTCTAAGGAAAAAGGACATATCTTCTCCGCCCATGGTTTGGCAATCGGGGATAACCTCAGCAGGCGTTTCTGCTACTGATAGTGCGACTGACCGAACGAGATCGGTTACATCTGGATGATTGACAACGGGTGGATAAAGCGGATTGTAATCTAACTGGTAGCTCGCACCATGAGATTGGCAAATCCCACCAATAATCTGATCGAGCCGTTGCTCAAAATACCCTTCGTAAGATTCGTCGAAGTATCGCACAGTGCCACTGAGGCGAGCCTGATCGGCAATCACATTAACTGCTGAACCTGCGTGTAGTTCGCCTAAGGTAACCACTGCGGATTTCAGCGGATCAATGTTGCGGGCCACAATAGTCTGAATGGCATTGACGACCTGAGCTGCAACCACGATGGAGTCAACGGTTTGGTGAGGAATTGCCCCGTGTCCACCCCGTCCCTTAATCGTGCAGTGAAAAAATTCAGTTGCAGCCATTAGTGGACCCGTCCGCACACCAACGGTCCCCAAAGGCAAATTATTCCAAAGATGTAGACCAATGATCGCATCGACATCAGGGTTCTCTAAAACCCCCGACTCAATCATGGGTTTGGCTCCTCCGGGTCCCTCTTCTGCGGGTTGAAAAATCAGTTTGACGGTACCGCAAAAGCTGTGACGGTTCTGAGAAAGATAGTAGGCCGTTCCCAGTGCGATCGCGACATGACCATCATGACCACACGCATGCATCACGCCTTCGTGCTGTGAGCGATACTCGACATCATTAAGCTCTTGGATGGGCAAAGCATCCATGTCGGCTCGAATTGCTAGTACAGGACCGGGACGATGCCCCTTGATTACTGCAACGATCCCTGTTTTTGCAATTCCT
Source organism: Oscillatoria sp. CS-180 (assembly GCF_028330965.1). Taxonomy (GTDB): domain Bacteria; phylum Cyanobacteriota; class Cyanobacteriia; order Phormidesmidales; family Phormidesmidaceae; genus Halomicronema. The sequence goes on from NZ_JAQMUB010000091.1 coordinate 80,337, forward strand.
GATTGATGCTCAATTCCCCACTCAGTTAACTTTTGACTAATAAAAGTGGCCGTCTGCAACTCGTTAAAAGCTAACTCAGGTCGCTGATGAATAAGCCGTCGCCAGAGCGTAATCTGCGGCTGTAGTTTCCGGACTTGGAGCCGTACTCCAGTAAGGATAGGAGTGGAGGTTGGAAAAACCGTTGAAATCATTGCTTGGTAAATTGCCTGTGTAATAGGAAAGTAAATCCAGAGTTATATAAATTGCGTGTCTCAAACTCCGTATCCGCAGTCCTCTGACTCACGATGGTAGTACTGCGTAGAAAAAGCCACCTTTTTCTCTTACTAACTATTCGTCATTTTCCTTCAGAGAACTTCGCAAACGATTACAGCAACTGCGCTCTCGTGCAGAGACGTTTGTCGAAGAGACAAGACCTTGCTTTTCACATTCTTCATTCGTAGATAAGGAGAGCGATTCGCCATTTCCAGAGCCAGAAATAGCACTCGAACTCTATCAAAAACTCATGCCAAAATGGATCTAAAGCTTAGCCAAGTAGGCATGACTAAAAGCCTGCCGTATAAATTCAGCAAGTGCCTTGATCATTCATTATTAAAGACATTTGGTGTCATCGGTGTGATCTCAATCTCTTCTGCTAATGAAGTTTTGGAAAAGTAAGCTCAGACTTCCTGATGGCTGACGAATATTTGACACGCCATTGTAAAGTACTCATGAAGTTTGAGTAAAATCCGGACAATTTTCCTGAAACTTATTGGCAAGCAGATCAATTTTGAACACACTCGTGTTTACGCAGTTCTATTCGTTCGATAAGAGCCGCTCTTCTTCCTGGATAAGATTCTTGATTCTTTTGATTTCATTCATTAACGCTATTTATCTCTTCTCGCTAAATACTGGTCCGGCAGTCGCAGATATCAAACAAACAGGCTGCCCTCAAACGAGTCTCTAGAGATATTTCGGAGTATCTGCTTCTCTAACCAAAAATCGCGATTTGAAGCAGCTTTCTTCTGTCGTAGCTGCTGTTAGATAGAATTTGATGTGGCGGCTTAAACCACTGCTGATATAGCCATGATCAGTTCCGTCAGGACAGGACGGCGAGCCATCGGGCGAGGCCTTCAGCGCCCGATGCTATTGGGGATACAAGCCTAGACGATGAGAGCCATACCTTGAAGATATCCACCCCACGCTTGAAAAGACGTTTCTATCTTGCGGCAGTGGTGCTAGAGCGAATTTGAGGCCCGTTCTCCAAGTCCATCAGCCAGTCTGAGTCAAAGTCTTAGTCATAGTTCTTAACATGGCTGAAGTTACGGCGAGGCGATCGATAGGATAATAGACAGTCCTTCTGCCGGTGGATGTGTGCGCTAAGTCGCCTGTGCCCGAGTTGGTTAGGTCAGCGATCGCTCACCACACCGTATTTAAGACCACTATTTAAGAGGAAAAAGCTTTGGTTAGCACTGCCCCATTAAGAACGACTCGATCAGAAGAAATCTTCTCCGCTGCTCAACATCTAATGCCGGGTGGAGTTAGCTCTCCCGTTCGTGCCTTTAAATCCGTTGGCGGGCAACCCATCGTATTTGATCGGGTTAAGGGCGCTTACATTTGGGACGTAGATAACAATCAATACATCGACTATGTGGGCACTTGGGGACCTGCTATTTGCGGTCATGCCCATCCTGAAGTCCTACAAGCACTATCTTCGGCACTTGAAAAGGGCACCAGTTTTGGGGCACCTTGTTATCTCGAAAATGTTTTGGCCGAAATGGTCATCAATGCCGTTCCCAGCATTGAAATGGTCCGATTTGTGAATTCGGGAACTGAAGCCTGTATGGCTGTTCTGCGCCTGATGCGAGCATTTACAGGTCGTGACAAGATTATCAAGTTTGAAGGCAACTACCACGGCCACGCCGATATGTTTTTGGTGAAAGCTGGATCAGGGGTTGCCACCCTGGGTTTACCAGATTCTCCTGGTGTACCCAAGTCAGCGACGCAAAGCACTTTGACAGCTCCCTACAATGATCCAGAAGCCGTTAAGAAGCTACTTGAGGACAATCCAGGAGAAATTGCTGGCGTTATTCTAGAGCCTATCGTCGGCAACTCTGGTTTTGTTCCCCCTGAGCCTGGATTTCTAGAGGGCTTGCGAGAATTGACTCGCGAGCACGATACACTTCTGGTTTTCGATGAAGTGATGACGGGTTTTCGGATTGCATACGGTGGCGTACAGGACAAATTTGGAGTCACGCCCGATCTGACTACGCTAGGCAAAATTATTGGGGGTGGGCTTCCGGTTGGTGCTTACGGTGGGCGTCGAGACATTATGGAGATGATTGCTCCAGCAGGCCCTGTTTATCAGGCAGGTACGCTATCGGGAAATCCTCTTGCGATGACCGCTGGCATCAAAACGCTGGAAATTCTTCAGCGTCCTGGCACCTATGAGCAACTAGAGGCGAGCACTAAAAAGCTGATTGACGGTTTGCTGTCAGCTGCTCGTGATACAGGACATACCGTTTGTGGTGGCAACATCAGCGGTATGTTTGGCCTGTTTTTCACAGAAGGTCCTGTCCGCAACTATGAGGATGCTAAGCAAGCGGACACGACTAAGTTCAGCCGTTTTCATCGCGGTATGTTGGAAGAGGGTGTCTATCTAGCCCCCTCTCAATACGAGGCTGGATTTACTTCTCTAGCTCACACTGACGAAGACATTGAGAAGACGATCGCTGCTGCCCGTAAGGTCCTCGCTGATCTGTAATCGCGATCACTTTTCACCGTTTAATAGCGTTAATGATGTCATCGCCTCGGCAACCCTTCCGGGGCGATGACGTTTTATAGATTCAGTCCTCTAGTGGTCTGCCGATTCTGAAATTATGAGTGATTATCTCCGCAAGTGCTGAGACAGACCATACGTTGCTCTAGCAAATCGCGTGCATTCGCCCTTTAAATCCCCGATTCTAGGGGACTTCCGGAGATTTGGCTCCCATAGAATGGGGGCTGAAGGGCCCAAAGCAGTCAGCCTCAACTAAACTGCAAGATTTGGATTGACTCACAATTTTGAGCTTGACGCTGCACTAGGCGTCTACATCGAGTAGCCTCCGGACCCTCAGCTTAGTGCCCAGATGACTTGCCGCCTTGTCCTATCAAAACGGGCGACGGCGATATTGTCGATGGCCTTATGCTCCTGCCTCTTGCAAGAGCATCAATCCTCTAGGTATTGCTGCAAGGTTTGGAGAAAAGCGAATACGCTGGGTGGATGCAGCGCTGCTGCTAGCAAGATGGCAGCGATCGTTCGCTCTAAAGGAGAGGGAAGCTGGACGACTCCCACACCCGGAGGAACAGGGTGGGCAGAGAGAGACGGGATAATCGCGGCTCCCAAACCCTGCGCGACCATGCTGAGAATGGTACTAGTTTCTCGGAACTGATACTGCGGCTTGAAATCAAACCCCGCTTCACGAAAGTAGGTGTGCACGTTGACAAAGCAGCTATTGTCTTCAGGGTATGTCATTAGTGGCAAGGTAGTCACCTGCTCCCAAGTCAACGTTGACCCAGACGTTTGAACATCAGGAGGAAGCAACACCCAGAAAGGATCGCGCATCAATTCGTAGGTCTCAAAATCAGGTCCTGTTGGTAAAAAAGTAATGCCAATGTCCGCTTTACCATCTCGAATTTGCTGCTCGACCTGATCAAAGTCGTAGTGTTCAAGCATCGTCACTGCGATCGCAGGATGTCGCTCTCGAAACTGGGCGACAATCGGAGGGAGCAAATTAGCCGCAGCTCCCCTAAAAGTCGAAATTCGCACTTCTCCACCATGCAATCCTTTGTGCAAATTAGCGGTCTGCTGCATTTGCGTCAGGAGATGCAGCACTTCCTCAGCTTGTTGAGCAACGGCTTTGCCTGCTGGCGTCAGCTGCGCACCATGGCGACCTCTGACCAGGAGAATAATCCCCAATTCGTCCTCCAGTGTAGAGATAGCGTGACTGACGGTTGGCTGAGTGAGTCCTAATTGCAGAGCTGCTTCGCCAAAGCTACCAAACCTGGCTACGGCAACTAATGCTCGGATTTGAGAAAGCCTAGGACCCGATTGCTGCCCTTTACTCATCTCCTCACGCCTATCTATTACCCCAATTCAAAAGTCGTAACCCCAAAAATACGCTCTGTAGGTAGCTCTGGTATCTGCGGCATATACATTCTAGCGGTCTCAAACATGCTTTTGAGGTGATGTCTGCGAGCCAGCATGACAGCGGCAGTATTCACTTCGGGAACATCAAGATAGAAAGAATCGCCAGTGGGAATTTGAGCTTTGAGCGTCTGAAAAATGTCTTCTGCAAAATCAGGCGTATCAGCAAACAAAGGACCAATCTTATAGCCCTGACGACAAGGTCGCAGAACGCCATATCCGGCTAGCTTATCTTGATGCAACAAACCAATAGCGTAATGCTCAGGTTGCGCCAGCCAATCGTGAATGAACTGAGCCCGATCGCCGATAAAAAAGGCGCGATCATAGGCAATAACCGCCTCGACTGGATAAGAGGCTAGTGGTATCACACGAGAGGACACGTTGGCAGTAGAGTTCTGTCCACGAGTGCCCACATATCGAATATTGCGGTAGGCCAGCTTAAAACCCGATTTAAGGTAGTTACTTTGCTGAGCAACAACACCATCTAAACCGATGATTCGGCCTTTGAGAGACTGCAATGCGGCCTGCCAGATTTGCCACCCATATCCCTGTCCTCGGAATTCAGGTTTGACGATGTAGAAGCCAATGAAGCCAAACTCAGCCCCATACTTAACGGCTGAAATAGATGCGATTGGTTCCCCATCTAGAAATCCCATCAAAAAGCCATCAGGGTCTGCGACATAAAAGCAATGAGCATCCCGCAAACCAGGGTTCCAGCCTTCATCAGCGGCCCATGCGATCGCCTTTTCAAGATCACCGGAAGACATCTTTTTGATCACGTAATCTGACATGAGGTTATTGATCAGTAAAAGGAGGAAAGCAAACGTTAGTTTATGACAGAAATCTCACAGACCTTCAAAATCAGAAAGAAAAAGTTCACATGTAATGATGAACAAGGTCTAAAGAAGTTTACCAAAGCTTACTGATGTCCCTTTTCAACAATTAGAGAGTTGCCTTAAAAGCATATCAATGTTACGGTGTCGTATTTTGTTTGGGAATTTAGGCAGATTTTTTGCTGAAAATAGTGAGCGATCGAACTCAATGGAATAGAAAAAGCTGATTCGATACTATCCGCTCTAGCAGAAAACATCCCATGCTTGTATTCTTCTTGAATTGATAGAGAAGCTTGTGGTAAATAGGCACCAACCACACCCATGGAAAAATCATTTTCTCGGGCCATGCCAACTTGAGAGGCTTTTCAGAATACAAAATTTCAAGAATCCAAAGCAGCGTTCACGGCACGGACAAGTCTGTTGACTAAAAGTTTGACTCATGTCCACAAACGGTCTTGCTTATATATATTGGCAACTCAACCAAGTGCTATGGCTAATGGATGCCCTATACTATTTGGCTGGCAAAGGCTGCTAGCCTTTCAAACGAATCCAAACAGGAAAAAAACTTGAGATATTTACCAAATCTTGACGAAAGAAACACAAGCATTGAGATGTCACAAGTGTACGGGCTTATCACAGCCGACTGATAACTGAGAGGATATTTTTCCAGCAGGATTCCAGAGCGTTTCTGAATCACCCTCAACAGTGGACTTATGCAATCTGACTGACAGATATTAAGGTCGATAGCACATCCGCTATACGTATACTCTCTTACATAATATATTGACTAGCCAGCGAGATAAATTGGGTCTCCTGCGATTATGTAAAGAAGTTTCCCATCAACCCTATTGCCTCAAAGCTGACCATGGGAATACTCTTTCCGCAATCTCATGAAATAGTTTTAGTAAGGTCATCTACAATGCAGAGCTACCGTTTGCGAATCCAACTACCATTTTATGCAAGTTTGTCTTTCTCTGATGTTTATAGTTCTCACTTAGACGTATAATTTCTAATACAATTTGAGTGCTCAGTTTTGAAATGAATGAATATAATACGGTTGGTTCGCCCATGAATATATCACCGTATTCTTGGCTAGACATCTAAAAGTGTCTTTCTATGATCTGCTAGAGATTTCATGCATTCAATAGCTGACAAGCAACCGCAACATACTTCTATTTCTTTGATGACAGCTGTGACGGAGAGGTTTCCTAACCGATGACAAGTACGAAAACAGATGCGCTAACGGGTAAGGCGTTACTACAGAGAGTGAAAGATCTGTCTCACCTGACTAAGCGTGAAAAAGCTAGAGAGTGCGGCTACTACACTACAACCAAAGACGGCCAAATCCGAGTCGATGTGACAGGTTTCTATGATGCTTTGTTAGAAGCCAGGGGTATTCAACTCGATCCTGAGAAGGGGAAAGATGGTCGTGGGCGCGAACCAACCTATCGAGTTAGCGTTCATAAAAACGGCCAAATTGTTATTGGCTCCACTTACACTGATGAAATGGGATTAAAACCAGGAGACGAGTTTGAAATCAAGCTCGGTTATAAACATATCCACTTGATTCAGCTGGATGATGATGTTGAGCCTGAATAAGTAATCATTTTCCACAGCTGTTGAGATTCTTACCACAGTTGTTGGTCGGTTAGGGCTTCGCTTGCTCATGAAGCACGGTAGTCTATTCCTAGAGTTTTGACAAAAAGAGCCAGATGGTTTCTGAGTATTTCTCTACTGTGGAAATCTAGCCCTGTTGAAGGCGATAATTACCTGACTTCCCCATATGTTCTTCAGTTTCGGAGGTCAGGTTTGTCGTCTATAAAATTCTTCGCGAACGTAAACCGTCATTTATATTGGCCTTGGTAAGGATATACTACTTGGGTGTTCCCTCGGTGTCGAAGAGACACAATTTTCAATCGTGGGTCAGCATTTTTATCGCAGCAGAGATTGATGACGGGTCGATGGCATTTTGCTGAGTGATCTAAAAGGAAATAGATTTGATGGCTCATCAAGCGGAGACTTTGCTAATCATACTGACCTTTTTTCTAGTATGGGTTGGTATTTGGGGAGCGATCGCTTTTCCTCTCTTCAAAAAGTTCGAATGGCGTCCATTCCAAAAAACGTCTCCAGACCAGAAAATATTTCTACTGCTTCCTCTTTATGGATTAGCTCCTTGTGTTATTTGGGGTGCCAATCGCCTGCTTGCTCAGTCGTGGCGGGACATTGGCATACAGTTCGATTTAGCTAGTTTGCGATCGCTGTTCCTGGGTCTAGGTGTTGCGATCGCAGGCTTATTTCTCATGCTGTGGTTCAAGAGACTGATTCGTCTGATTTCTTTTAATCAAGGGGGTAGCAGCAGTACTTCAGCCCAGATAACGCCACGAACTGTCTTAGTCGCAACGGGTCTTTTGCTACTAAGCCTTTGGATCGGTGGAGTCGAAGAACTGGTTTTTAGAGGGTGGATGCAGACTCAACTGGAAACCGCATTTGCCCCTTGGATAGCGGCTACCTTAGGAAGTTTTGTATTTGCTGCTGCTCATTTGGTTTGGGATGATCGCCTCGGGTTGTGGCAACAGCCCGGTCTCTTTTTGTTAGGTTGGGTGCTCGTTGTTGCCCGTTGGGCCAACGATGGCAATTTAGCCTTAGCCTGGGGCCTTCATGCAGGATGGGTTTGGAGTCTTGCTGTGATCAGTGAGTACCTGCACCCTCAGCCAGTGGATCAAAAACCCATATGGCTGACCGGGCGGGCAGAACAGCCCCTAACTGACGTCTGGGATTTACTGCTGCTAGGTGGAACTGCTGGCCTAGTTTGGCAACTTTCCAGATCACTGGCTTAGAGGCCTTTATGGGATAGACAGACCAAGATAACTGGGTTGAGAGGCGTCCAGCGTGTCAATGCTCCAACGGCTACAGACCGGGAAAGCGCAACTTGCAGATAGTTGCCCTGCCACTCGTTCTGAAGCTGCAACCAGCGGGTCATCTCTGACATATTTTCCAAGGTTGCTAGGGCCACAACAATGTGGCCTTTCGATCTCAATCGTTGAGCGCAATAGTCAAGAATTGCGGTAAGGTGCTGGCCACTTCCCCCCACAAAAACTCGATGGGGATCGGGAAGTTCTCCCAGGCACTCAGGAGCTTGACCCCGGACAATCCTAATGTTCTCGATGTCGAAGCGCTGAGCGTTTTGGCAAATCAGCTCGCATCCCATAGCCGTTTTTTCGATCGCCCAAACATTCCCTTGGGGAACCAAACGAGCCGTTTCAATGCTCACGCTGCCTGTGCCCGCTCCAATATCCCAAACAGTGTGATTGGGATGTAAACCGAGTGCTGCTAGAACTTGAACTCGGACTTCTCGCTTTGTCATGAGTCCTGGACGGTCTTGAAAACTGAGAAACGCTGAATCAGGAATACCGAAAACAGGGAGATCAGCAGGTAGTGATTGTGGCTCGACTCGCTGGAGGATCACCACATTGAGCGGTCGTACGGTCATCTGCTGAGCCACTTCAAGGGATAGGACTTGAACGCGCTCATCCATCCCGCCTAAATTCTCACATATCCAAATGCGATAGGGGGTTGGCAAGGCTAAGGAGCGGACAAGGCGAGCGATCGCACTTGGGGTATTCACACCATCTGTCAACACGCCAATCAGAGCAGATCCCCGCTTGAGTGCCTGTTCCAAACGATCAAGAGATCGACCATGGGCGCTCACTAAACAAGCATTTTGCCAAGGTAATTTGACCCGGTTGAACGCTAGCTGCAGAGAACTCACATGGGGATGAAACGTTATGGCATCGGCAGGCAAAGCCTGTAATAGCTGCCGACCTAAGCCAAAAAATAGAGGATCGCCGGAGGTTAAAACAGCAATGATGCCTCCTTGATCCTGCTGCAAATAATCCTGTAGCCGAGTTTCTAAATCAGCAATCGGCCAACGTTGAGCGGAGTGATGGGGAAAATAGCTGAGGTGGCGATCGCTACCGGCTAAAACGACTGCTTGTTCAATAATGTCAAGCACTTCAGCCGGTAGACCACAAGCCCCCTCTAGGCCGATCCCAATAACCTGAATAGGCGTCACGATTGTGCTTCCCAAGCTAGAACCAGCAGCGCATTCAAAATTGCTGCTGCGACAGAAGATCCCCCCTTGCGCCCCGCAGTACGAATTTGCGGCACGGCTAGAGTGGCTAACTGCTGCTTTGCTTCCAGAACGCCAACGAACCCAACAGGAACACCGATAATCAACGCTGGCTTCGCGTTGGAGACTGCCACGCGATCGCACAGTGCCTTTAACGCTGTGGGTGCATTGCCAATGACATAGAGGGCATCTGGAAACTGCTCATACGCCTGCAAGAGGCCAGTTTCTGTTCGAGTCCTACCAGGTTCGGCTTTTTCAGCCATCTCAACTGCGGTCACAAGCCTATTTTTGGAGGTTCGCTGTACCATACCTTGGCACCCCTGCCGGACCATGCCAACATCAACGACAATGGGACACCCAGCCAGCAAAGCCCTTTTTCCGCAATGAACAGCATTGGGCGAAATAGAGAGAAGACGAACAAATTCAAAATCTGCGGTGCTGTGAATGACCCGTCTCAAAATGGCGTACTCTTCCTGGGAAAAGCCATGCTGCCCGATCTCTTGATCAATAATGGTGAAACTCTGTCGCAGGATGGGATGTTCGAGTACAAGAGGCATCACAATATGCAATCGTCAGTTTTAAGATCTTAAAGGTTCGAATCCCTTTAAGTGACGCTTCAGCAGGTATGGCTATCTATTTCTTTTGGGGCGAAGACGATTTCGAAATGAATCGTACGATCGCACAACTCCGAGATCGGTCAATTGATGCAGCTTGGAGCAGCTTCAATTATGACAAACTCTCTAGCGACGACACCGAAGGTCCCATTACGGCTCTTAATCAAGCAATGACACCGCCCTTTGGCACAGGTAAACGCTTTGTCTGGCTGGCAGAGACGACATTAGGACAGCGATGCAGTGAGGTTGTCTTGAAAGAATTCGAGCGCACGCTACCTAAGTTGCCAGACTCTAGTATTTTTCTGATGAGCAGTCGTCAAAAACCAGACGGTCGCTCAAAATTCACAAAACTCTTGCAGAAGTACGGTGAGGTTCGCGAATTCAGTACAATTCCACCCTGGAAAACAGACCAGATTGCCAAACGAGTTGAAAAAGCAGCCCAAGATAAAGGACTCACGTTGACCCCAGAGGCAACCCATTTGCTAGTCGAAGCCGTGGGTAATCAAACTCGTCAATTAATGTTGGAGTTAGAAAAGTTGTCGGTTTACTGGGGCGATCGCGCCGAAGCCATTGATGCTGACACGGTGACTTCGCTAGTCACCATCAGCACCCAAAATAGCTTGAAATTGGCCGCTGCCCTGCGAGAGGGGAAAACCGACCAGGCACTCGGTCTGTTGTCTGATTTGCTAAATCGGAACGAACCTGCCCTTCGCATCGTCTCAACTCTTGTTGGTCAATTTCGCACTTGGCTATGGGTCAAAGCGATGGTAGAAGCGGGCAACAGAGACCCACAAACCATTGCTAAAGCAGCCGAGATTAGCAATCCCAAACGGATTTATTTCCTACAAAAGGAAGTCGCTCCTCTGCGACTTGCAAGTCTACGGAAAACGCTAGTGCATCTATTAGAGTTGGAAGCAGGTCTCAAGATTGGGCAAGATGAAGTGGCTCTTTTACAAACAAAATTGATTGAGATTGCCCAAACCATCAAAAATCCCTATGGCTAGCATTCGCTCTATCTCCATGCTTGACTAGAATAAGGGGTAATTTATGAACGGTACGGAAACTAACGGCAGTCGGTTTCCTGAGATGCATTGCCTTGACTGACGTTAAAGCTTCTTAAGCTCTCGTTATAAATTCGCCTTAAGAAGTTAGACGAGTTATTGTTGTCCACTACTGATCTTTTTTTGAGTCTTCAGGTTTATGACCAGTCATTTAGCAAAACAAATGTCTTTTCGACCACGGAAAACTTCGAAATTGCTGGCGATAGGGCTGATATCAAGTTGGTTAGGAATTGTAGGACTGCCGATCGCGTCAGTAACAGAACTGCCTTTGACAACGCAGGCCGCGATCGCTCAGTCGAGCATCACGAACGAAGAAATCAACCAATATGCCCGAGCAGTGCTTTTGATTGATCAGTATCGAAACGCTGCCTACACGCAGATCAAAGACATCTTGCTGACAGTCAATATGGACATCAGCGAGATCAATATTAGTTGTTCAGATCCCGACAATATTTCAGACGTACCTCGTTCCGTCCGCCGAGATGTGCGCTCCATCTTGACTCAATACTGTAACCAATCTCAAGATGCCGTTGAAGCAGCAGGTCTATCTCCCCGCCGTTTCAATGAGATCACACAGGCTCATGCAGAAGACTCGACCATATTCGAGCGAATTCAGCAAGAGTTGATTCGCTTACAGCAACAAAGCGAGTAGAGCAATCACAGCCCCGTTATAGGATCCTTGAACGGTGAAGGAACACGATCTATCGTGTTCCTTCTTAAGCCATCTTCCACAATGGTTGAAGCGTTTGCCTACGTTGCAAATGGTGCATGTGATCAAACAGCTTCCAATAATAGGTCTCAGGAAGACCACAGGTATGAGCGCCACGAAGAACCACGCTGAAATACCAGTCATTGGGAGCAATTTCTTGAGACAACTTCTCCTGTACTGTGTAGGTTCGAACGTTTCGATACATTCGATGCGAATGCTGCACTGAAACTAATTCGTGACTGTATCCTACTTCTCGCTCATCCAAGAGACTGCTCAGACGTTCAGGCAAACGATACAGCACACCCTCAACAGAATGATGAGTATCCCTAACAACATCTAATACACCGCAGTTACGACGTTCTGATTTTCTGAAAAAGCCAAGGCGGTAACCAGGCAAGGTTGCAGGGCCAATGACGTAGTGATGAGTGTTCTCGCCAAGCGATCGCTTCAAATCAACAGGACACATGCAAGAACCATAAGCAAAATAGTAAAAGCTAGATTCTTCCAAATTTGCTAAAGAAAGAGTCCGAACCGTCATAACCAACTTCCGTGTTGTTTATCTAGGGATTCTATCAGAATTCATGTCGAGGATCCTGATTAAACTACTATATCCCGATTGACTTACCGTAGATTACTAGTGCAGGGAAAGTTAACGGATTTAAACCAGTGATATAGCTTTAGAGATCGACGCTAGCGCCTTGTCGGTATTCAAAATAGGGGGATTTGTAGGTAAGCGTAGAAGACAGTGTAGGCGTTGTCTTCTCGCAGAGCACACCAGCATTAACTAAGAAATAGGTTGTGTTGCCGTCTGTCTTGACGAAACTCGTACCGCTACGCGGAATTCAGAATACTCTGCGAGAAGAGCAAAGCTCTACAAAACTAAGGTAGATAAGCTTTCCGAGTGTTTTACAAGGTGAACCTATTTCTGCCGTAGTGTACTAGCGACGGCTGTAGAACTAGACTGCGCTTGAATTTCAAAGCTTACTTCTCAACTCATTTTTATCAACCTTTAACCCGTTCGCGAGATCGAAAAAGATGACTATGCTCAGGGTTATACAGTCGGGAACGCGCCTTGGCTGCAGCTAAAGCAGGACTAATAAGATAAAGCGTCGTGCGGACAAGGTTTTCTCGCTGAGTGACCTCAACCATTTCCGCTAGGGGCACCAGCCAAATTCTTTCATCAGGCCACCCAATCCGAAAGCAAACCGCAACTGGAGTGTCGGGAGGATAGTGCTGTAGGAGCTGAGTTTGGGACGCAACAACATGACGAGCACTGAGATAAAGACACAGGCTGGCTCGATGAGCCGCTAAAGATGCCAATTCCTCAGTCTTAGGAACGTCTGTGCGGCCACTGATGCGCGTCAGAATTATGGACTGGACTAAATTGGGAATGGTCAATTCTGCGTTGAGTTGGGCTGCGGCTGCCTGAAAAGCACTAATACCAGGAACAACTTCGAATGAAATCTGGGCTTCAGCCAATGCCTGTATCTGCTCGTGGATCGCACTATAAAGGCTGGGATCTCCCGAATGGAGCCGCACAACTGACTTTCCTGCTCTAACTCGGTCAATCATTACGGGCAGAATCGTCTCCAATGTCATGCTGGCGGTGCCGATCTTTTCAGCATCGTCACGGGTCCATTCCAATATCTGCGGCGGCACAAGGGAATTGGCATAAACGACAACATCAGCCTGCTGCAATAGTCTTTGTCCCCTGACAGTCATGAGGTCAGGAGCACCAGGACCGGCTCCCAGAATATAGACCTTGGGACAAAGGGCGAACGACCCTGAAGCAGGCGTTTCTGAAGTGGAAAGTGTCATAGAAGCAGCAATGTCGTTTCTGTTTGTTACAACCAACTCATAAATCGCCCAGCACAGCGATAAGGCTGAGAGTCAAAGGGTGCCTTTAACGGTTATTTTGGGCATTCTAAACGAGAAAGTCCTGAAGCGTATTCTTCAGCCTGTACCAATAGAGAAAACAGGAGAGATCAACAAATACAGTTAGACAATCCTCTATCAGTCAAGATTTCTCCATAAAGTTCAAAACGAGTCTGTTCACAAGGCTCAGTATTTTTCAATTTAATTGCTTGATCTATTGATATAGACCTCTTCATTGGTAACTTTGCATGGAAATGACGACTAACATGCTTCCAAATCCGACCCCCCCCTCTATAACAACGAGCTTTACCGATGGAACCTGCACTGTTCATATTCCAGAATCGTTAACAGTCACCGAGGCGGTTAGTTTCCAACAAATTTGTCAGGCTATCTTTCGTGACCATACTGATTTAAAGAAACTGACGCTGGATTTCAGTGCGACCACATTCATGGATAGCAGTGGGCTAGGTTCACTCGTTATCTGTCGCCGGTTGTGTGAAAAAAATCATGCCGCGCTCGATCTTGAGGAAGTTGGACCTCAAGTCATGATGGTGCTCAGCATGACGGACCTGGATAAAGTTTTTACCATTTCTCAGCAAACACCTGATGAGGAGAAGTCGTCTACCCGGTTATCGGAGCTGCGAACAATTTCGACTCATCCGTCCGTCAATTCTAAGGCCAAGAGAGCCATTGATATCGTTGGCGGACTCATTGGCTTGATTATCACGTCTTTGCTATACATCCCGATCGCGATCGCGATTTATATTGACGATCCCGGTCCTATTCTCTTCAGCCAAATCCGCTGTTCTTGGATGGGGCGCCGCTTTCAGATTTGGAAGTTCCGCTCTATGGTTGTCGATGCCGAGTCGCTAAAAGAGACTGTTAAAAATGAGGTTGAGGGACCGCTCTTTAAGAATGAAAACGATCCGCGCGTGACGAAAGTAGGACGGTTTCTGCGGAAAAGCAGCTTGGATGAGTTCCCTCAATTCTGGAATGTATTGAAGGGCGACATGAGCCTGGTAGGCACTCGACCGCCAACGCCTGCTGAAATTGAAGATTACGAAGTACCGGCCTGGCAAAGACTGAATGTCAAGCCGGGTCTAACCGGAGAGTGGCAGGTCAGTGGACGGTCTACAATCAAAAAGTTTGAAGATGTCATTCGCTTAGATATGCGGTATCAGGAGAATTGGAGTCTGATGTATGACATCAAGCTCATTGTTAAAACCGTCCTCGTCTTGTTCACGAAGGAATCTGGTGCTGCGTAAGGCTTCACTGGCTCAATGACAGAAATAGGCTCACTATTCAAAACATTGGGAAAGCTGATCCACCTTAGTTTTGAATTTTGAATCCATGGAGCTTTGCTCTTCTTGTTCGCCTTTGGCGTTCTCGAAGAGTAGAGTATTTTGAATTCTGAATTTTGCATAGTGGTGTTAGTGGGCCATTTGCCGGCATATCAGCATTACTCAATTGCTTAGTTCAAAGTGCTTAGTTCAGAGTGATCTAAGCAAGCAGCCGCTTTGAAAATGGCAACGTTCATGCCAAATGACCACCAGACTGACCTAGCTTTATAGCCCTGACTCCAATGACGCAAGCTCAGAATTGCGAATGGTAGGTGCGATCGCTCCACTAGGTTGAGTTTCTTAAACGCACCAATGGGACTGACGTTACGAGATCCCATAAACCTTTTGTTACTGCTGATTAATTCTTCCAGCAGACCGCTTACGCTTTATTCAGTCAGCCACTATTTCAGCTGGGTCGGACCATTGCCAGTGAATAATCAAGCACTTAGTCAACCGTTAGTTAGATTTTTTACTGAGACACATGGCAAAAAGATTCAAATAACTTTACATTGAAGAGAGAATTTTGGTTTGAGGATCCATGGGAAGGGCAACCATCGTTGAGACTGGATTGTTTATGATGACTCGTTTCCCTCAGCCGGGCTATACGAAAACTCGTATGATTCCGGCACTGGGTCCAGAAGGAGCGGCGTGGCTACAGCAACGGATGACCGAGCATTTGCTGCAACGATTTGTAGGCCTTCACCATCATCGGGAATTATCTTTTGAAGTCCACTTTACTGGCGCGACCTCAACGCAGATGCTGGACTGGTTGGGTCATCAAGTTGTTCTCAAAGCTCAGTGTGAAGGGAATTTGGGACAGCGGTTGAGCTACGCATTTGAGCAGGGGTTTGCTGACGGTCTAAGTCGCATTTTGGTTATGGGGAGCGATTGTCCTAGCCTTGGAGAAGCGCACATTTTTCAAGCGCTGAAATTGCTAAATACTCGTGATGTCGTGCTAGGTCCTGCTGAAGATGGAGGCTATTACTTAATAGGATTAAAAGCTCCGCAGCCAGAACTATTTGAAGGAATAACTTGGGGACAAAGTTGTGTATTAGAGCAGACGCTCGCGATCGCAAACCGTTACTGTCTCTCGACCTCGTTACTTAAATCGCTTCCTGATATTGATCGACCTGAAGATTTACCCCTGTGGATACGCTACCTAGAGGAATCTAGCAGCAGGCCCCAAGTGCGATCATAAGGATGTACGTTTTGAACAGTCCCTTGGTCGGTCACAAGAGGACGCCCTTGGTTGTGCCACTCAAAAATAGATCCTTCTAAATTCACCACGTGGTTATAGCCTGCTGCTTGCAGACGTTCGGCAAGTCGAGCTGAACGATAGCCCACTGAACAGTAGAGAACTAGAGGCATCTCTGGTGAAATATGGCTGCGCTGAACAGCTTCAACAGTTGTCAACCGACGAGCACCCGGCAAGTGACTGACTGCGTACTCTTCTTCATGGCGCACATCAAGCAACACAGGAGATGGCGAATCCTGACTCAGCCAGGCTGCTAAATCTTCAGTCGAGATGCTGGGTACCTGAGGGAACTGACGGCGCACCCATCGCTTGACCCAGATCCAGGCCAAATTTCGCAGGGATTTTAGGATGAACGGCATCGGTAATGTGGAATGAGGTGACGTGTGATGGTTTCAGGGTGCTTGCAGGAGACACGACATGATTGACTTTACAGCATGGGATCATCTGTTGCAGGCGTACGTCAATGATCAAGGGCAAGTGGACTATGCTCGTTGGCAGCAGGAATCCGTTCAGGAGCTTGAGCAATGGTTGCAGGCTGTCCGCCAGACTGATTTGACAACGTTGGAGCAAAATAGCGCGATCGCCTTTCTCATCAATCTCTATAACGCTTTGACTATTCGCCAGGTCTTGGCCAAATATCCGATTGACTCAATTCGCCCTGACTTTCTGGGGATTCCTAACTGGTTAGCCTTTTTGAGATTTTTCACTCGAAAGATCTACGCTCTTAGCGATCGCACTCTCAGCCTTAATAACATCGAACATGACATTTTACGTCAGCGGTTTCAAGAACCTCGTATCCACTTTGCTCTAGTTTGTGCTTCCACCGGCTGTCCCCTATTGCGGTCAGAGGCTTACTGTCCAGATAGGCTAGCGGCACAGCTAGACGACGATGCTCATCGCTTTATCAACAATCCTCAAAAGGTTCGCTATGAAGCAGACAGTCACACTCTGTGGTGCAGCAAGATCTTTAAATGGTACAAAACCGACTTTCTAGCCCACGCCAAGTCAATTCCCAGCTACATCAACGGCTACTACGACGGCACTGACCTCCCTAACGATGTTGCGATCGCTTACTTGCCTTATAGCTGGAGCCTGAATCAACGAATGTCATCATAGAGTTGCTTCAGTCGAGTTGCCGGAACCCCCATGGCCCAGCCATAACCTATCAGCAAATAGATCAAATTGGCTTTGAACGCACCCAGTTGAGCCACGCGCCGATCAGAACATTGCACTGTCCGGTTGACTTGGTAAATCCGCCCCAGTTGCCCCAAACGTTCACACAAATCGGCATCCTCCATGATGGGTAAAGACGCATCAAATCCACCACAGGCCCAAAAGTCTGAGCGACGGCAAAACATCGCCTGATCTCCAAACAGGATTCGTAGCCCCTTGAGGAAATAGAGATGAGGGCGAAACAGCAGCGGTGCATAGTGAGTTTTGATGCTGTTGTGTAACGTGATCCCCCAGCGTGTTGTCTGTAACCCAGCCATGACTGAGATAAACCCACCGCAGGCGATATCAGGATTTTGCAAAGTTTTGGTAATGATATCGATCAGATCATCGGGAACGACGGTGTCCCCATGGAGAAAACAGAGACTATCTCCCCTGGATAGCTCAGCGCCCCGATTCATTTGCACGGCTCGTCCCTGCTGATCCGTCGTAACAACTTGAACACTGCTGCGGGTCGCGATCGCCACCGTCTCATCGGTGCTGCCGCCATCGACAACGATGATTTCGTGTGGAGATGGATCGAGAATCTCCAGGCAGCGCAGAGTCCGCTTCAGGCAGCGAGCCTCATTCAGGACTGGGATAATGATTGAGACTTGAGCCATAAATTCATGCAGCGCAATAATCTTGCATTTTACGACCAGCAGGCAGCGGACTGGTGGAATGAGAACGCCACTATCTTTCCGTTGAGCAAGCTCAACCCGCTACGATTTCAATACTTTGATCGTCATATCTCCAGCTGGAGCGGTCTCAAGGTGCTCGATGTGGGCTGTGGCGGCGGCTACACCTGTGAGTTTTTGGCACGACAAGGAGCCATTGTGACGGGGATTGATCAATCGGCAGCCTGCATTGAAGCTGCGAAAATTCATGCCCAGGTAATGGGTTTTGAGATCGCCTACTATGCTGGGATGGCTGAGGAGATGCCCTTTGCAGCTAATCAGTTTGACGTAGTAATTTGTGTCGATGTGCTGGAGCATGTCCAAAATCCCGCCGCGACCATTGCTGAAATTGGACGAGTTCTCAAACCCGGTGGACTGTTCTGTTTTGACACCATCAACCGCACCTGGCAGTCACGATGGCTGATGATTTGGCTGCTGGAGGATCTATTACGAAAGATTCCTCGTGGTCTCCATGACTGGCACAAATTTCTACCGCCTGAAGAACTGAAAGGGCTGCTAGAGAAAAATGATTTTTTAGATGTGAAAATTCATGGATTTGACTTGCTGGGTCGCCATGCGATCGCCCAACTCACAACATTGCTCCACTATTGGCAAACAGGCGACTTTCGAGTGCGCTTTGATGAAGATACGACGGTGATTTACATCGGCACGGCTCAAAAAGACCAAAAGCCATGACAATAAAGTTCGTGAATCTCAGCACGATTTCACTGGAGGGTTAGATAGACATCGCCCACAGATATTTCCAGCAAACAATCTCAATTTGGCAGTGCTGAAGGAACAAAAAATGCTCTGTGGGTTAGACCAGAAGCATGAGATCTACAGGTGTGGTTGAGCCGTACGACACAGCAGGATTAGAGGACGACATATGGCAGATCTGCCCACCGATCCATTCTTCAACAGCCAATGGCATCTTCAGAATGCACACACTTCCTTGCTAGATCTCAACGTTACGGAGGTTTGGCAGGACTACACCGGAGCAGGAGTTACCGTTGCGGTAGTCGATGATGCTATTGAATGGACTCACCCAGACCTTATCACTAATTATTCATCTGCCAAGGACTGGGATTTTCAGAGTAGTGATCCCGATCCGATTGGTTTTACTAGCGAGGTGCACGGGACTTCAGTTGCAGGCATCGTTAGCGCCGGTGCCAACAGCATTGGTGGTGTGGGAGTGGCCTACGGCTCAACACTCATCGGATTCAGAATCAGCTACTCGGGATCTCAGTTTCATCAGAATGTCACTAGCGCGATCGCCAATGCAGCGGGATTGCAACAGGCCGACGGACTCAACCGCGAAGCCGACGTTGTCAATATGAGCATCTACAGCATTGATCGCTTTTACGGAGCCAACAATTCAGTTATCACTGGATTGAATGAAACGATTAATGCTGCTGCCTCATCGGGAAGAAACGGACTTGGCACGATTTTGGTAAAGTCCGCAGGAAACCAGCGCTCCGATAACCGCGACGTCAATGACTCCTCTTGGAATGCCAATAAGCACACGATCGTAGTCGCCGCTGTTGACCAAGACGGATTCGTTTCGTCCTATAGCAATCCAGGGGCAGCGATCTTGGTAGCGGCTTTTGGTTCCCCGACCTGGGGTGAAGTGGTTACAACAGATCGAACTGGACTCTATGGGTACAACACCTCAAGCGACTATACCTTCAACTTCTATGGAACATCGGCAGCTGCCCCTATGGTGACAGGCGTTGCTGCACTGATGCTGGAAGTGAATCCCAATCTGGGTTGGCGGGACGTCTATGACATCTTGGCTTATTCTGCTCGCCATGTCGGCACTGAAGTCGGTAATGGTATCCGCTACGCCGAAGACTATCCGTGGATCTTCAACGGTGCGACGAACTGGAATGGGGGTGGGCTGCATTTCTCAAACGATTATGGTTTCGGTCTAGTAGATGCCAAAACCGCCGTCCGATTGGCTGAAACGTGGAAGACCGCTCCTAAAACGAGTGCTAATGAGATCGCAGTCTCAGAAGATTGGCTCGATGCTGTCACAGATATTTCTCTGGGTGATGAGGGGTCGGGCGGGACTTCATTTTCCCGGTTCGTTGACCACGACCTGAACGTTGAGCATGTCGAGGTCGATATCAGCTTTGACCAATGGGACGACTTTAAGGATCTTGAAATTCAACTGGTTTCACCAGCAGGGACATCAAGTCTTTTGATCGACAACCATGGAAATGATTTAGAAGAATATGCCCTTGATGGGTTTGGCGCCAATCGCTGGAAGTTCTTTTCCAATGCTTTCCGGGGAGAAGATGTCAGTGGTACTTGGCAGCTTCGACTCTCAGACAAAGACGACGTTATCACCTCATCCATCGTTGTTGATGACATCAAGATTACGTTCTACGGAGGACCAGCATCCTCTGACCAAACCTTCATTTTTACAGAGGAATACTCTGACTATGCTGGGCAGTTTGGACATTTGCCAATCATCACTGGGACTGCGGGCCTAGACACTCTGAATGCAGCGGCTATGGATTCGGATACGCTCATCAATCTGTTAGCTGGTACTGGAAGGATTGATGGCGTGGAGACGACGCTTTCTGGCGTTGAAAAAGTTGTTACGGGGGACGGCAACGATTATCTGGTGGGAGACAGCTCAGACAATGACCTTGCAGGCATGCGTGGAGACGACGATCTGGAAGGGAATGGTGGCAACGATGTGCTTAGCGGTGGAGAAGGCCGCGATCGCCTAGACGGCGGTAGCGGTAGCGATGAATTGTGGGGAGGAGAAGGAGACGACATCCTCATTGGAGTAGAGGCACGTCCAATGGGTAGTAATTTGCCCGAATACACGGTCCTCATTGGTGGTAAAGGGGCCGATACCTTTGTCCTAGGAGATATCTTCGAAGCCTACTCTACTGACGATGGCTATACGCTGATCACCGACTTTTCCCTCAGCGAAGGCGACTCCCTAGAGTTCTCTCAAGAGATCACCGGATACGTCTTGGCGGCTGAAGATTGGTTAGGTGACGCTGCACCAGATACTTTAGTTTATTACCGGGGCGATCTTCTTGGAATTGTTCAAGACACTACCAATTTGGGGTTGCCTTGGATCGTAGGTGCCTCTAAAGCAGAGGGATTCTTCAACTTCGCTCAGCTATCGCGATTCAATGGATTGAAAACGGGTGAGGTTTTGTCGTCGCCTCAAGCGCAGGGTGACGGCATTGCCATCTCTCTAATCTTCGATGAATCGTTTTACCTGGCGGATAATCCCGATGTGGTCGAAGCACTGGAGACCGCTACGTTTAGTTCAGGCTTCGATCATTTTGTCCAATTCGGTTTGTCTGAGGGTCGCAATCCCAGTGTTCTATACGATAACGATGTTTATTTATCTGAGAATCCTGATGTTGCTCAAGCATTATCCGATGGCCTCCTAAGCAGCGGCCTAGAGCATTTTCTCTCCTTTGGCCATCGAGAAGATCGCAACCCCAGTAGTCTCTTTAGACAGGCAGATTACCTACTCGACAACCCTGATGTCGTAGAGGCCCTTGAGAACAATAGTGTCGAAAGCGCTTTTGCCCATTACATCCGCTTTGGCATGCACGAGAATCGTTTGCCCATGCTATCTCTGTACAACGAGGCTTTTTATCTACAGGACAATCCTGATGTGGCAACGGCGATCGCCAATGGAACATTCACAGACGGTTTTGAACACTATGTGCGCTTTGGTCAGCAGGAAGGCCGTGATCCTAGTCTTCTGTTCAACGAAAGCATTTATTTACAGAGCAGTCCCGCTGCCATGACGGCGATCGCAAACGAGACAGTAAACAGTGGCTTTGAGCACTTCATCAAATTTGGGAGAATGGCATGAGGAGAAAAGCTGAAGGATTGAGCCTGCTGCTCCTGGCTCCCCCTTCAATTGCTGATTAGAATCCTCATCAGTTGGACTGAATATGTGCTTATAGCGGCATGCATTTGAATCAAGCACACCTCATTCCCTGTTCCTCATTCCCTACTCTCTTAAGCCCCTGAGATGGACTTAACCGAACTGCACAGGGCTATAAGCACCAAAAAACCTTCTCTAATTAAACAATCAGAGAAGGCATTGCCTAGTGAATTAAAGGCGAGATTGATAAACCGTAATGACCTGCTTAGGTAGGAATCTCGTCACGCTCAATGTAAAGGAACAGGAATGCCATTGCAGCGGCAGGAAAAACAATACCGACTAAAGGCACCAAGATTGAAGGAAGAAAAGAAGCTGCCATATTAATGTCCTATCTCTCAAAACATTGCGAAAAGCCGACCAGTACTCAATTCGGCACTGACAAACTTTATCGTCCAGCCTACTGCGAAATGGTGAGAAATGCTGCGTTTCTTAGCGATCATGACTGCATTTCTTAACGTTTCTGCAAGTAGCCTTAGCGAGTAGCTGACGTTATCCCCAGCGGAGACTAGTGTCTCACCTGCCTTCAAAGGATATCCTCAGGGCTGGTGTCCGGTAGGTTGGCCGGCAGAATAGAGCGTGTAATGGTGGTTTTGTAGCTCTCGCGCTGCGTTGCCAAGTCAATCGAGATTGCCTCAAACTGAGCTTCCATACTGCCCAGCGGGACCTGTAGCTGCAAGAAAGCCGTCTGTTCTCCGCTGTTGGTGGGAGTCCAGTTCATTAGCCAGCGGGGACGATCCGCCAGCGTCCGACTTTGAATATCCGTAACCCAGACTTTGACCGCCAACCGCCGTGGATAGGTCGGTAGCTTAATCGTAATTGGCAAGGAATCGCCTGCAATTAGCTCACCTTTAGGCAGCAAGAGTTCCGGCACAGGAACTGGAATCTCTTCATCAATATCATGTTCTGTCGGTGGCAGAACTTCAACCGAGGCTGTTTCTGGGGGTTTTTCAGCTGCATCAAGGCTTACTTGGGCTGCATCGGTCTCGTAAATCACGACCTCATAATTGCGATCGCCCCCATCCTCTTGAAGATCCGTTGTTGGACGTTCAAGAGATGGAACTGTTGCTGCTTCCAGATCATCGACAACACCCGCTGATTCAAGCTGAGTTTTACGCTCTGCGGCTGCCTTCTGAGCCTCTTCCGCTAGTGCGCTCAAGCGATGCCAAAAGCGTCCCTGAAAATCAGGCTGAAAGACGGGAGTTGCCTCGTTGGCTGCTGGAGAAGAATCAACCGTCGTAGAGGAGACCGATTCAGAAGCAGCCTGAGATTGGGGCGATGGCTCAAGGCTAGGCAATTCTAAGTCGGGAGTGGGTGGGGCTGATGGCTCAACGTCCTCGACTAAACTAGGCGGTTCGAGTGATCGACCAATGGGCGGCAAAGATAGCGGTTTTAGGGGAGACGCAGGCGATGGCTCTTGAGGGTTTGGGCGCTCACGAGTCGGTTGGTTAGCCAATGGTGGCAAACTGGGTGCTCCGATTGCCCTCTTGTCTAGCGGTCGATAGATAACAGGAGGAAGCGTTAAACCAGTGGATGGCAAATAAATTTGCCGAAACGGAATCTGACGAGGGGACAGCGAGGACAAGACTTGAGGGTTACTATCCTCAGTCACGTTTTCGTCGCCCTGAACGGTGTCGTCTGAGTCGGTAGGTGCTGATGGGGAACTGTCAACAGCTAGGTCTTCAAAAGTTGCGGTAGACAATCGCTCAGCCTGGTTGGCGACCGCTTCCAGCAGCGCATCCAAATTCAAGGTAATCGTAAATCCTTGAATAGCCAACAGTTGAGGCGGTTCGGTCGCTGTCCATAAGCCCAACTCACCTACCAGCAGACGAGTTGCGATCGCCTGCGGCAAGGTGATGGATACTTCAAACCGACAAGGTAGGGCAGCAATTGAAACAGCACTCGCTTTTTCGCGGATCAGCGTGCCGTTCTCAGGATTACGCAGCTGTACCCACAGCGTCCCCTCATGAGACAACCCCTCCACTTGGGAAAAGCTTGTAACTTGGCCTTGCAGGATGATGGGCGTTTGAGACTGAGCCACCAAAGCCTGATGCTTCAGCTGCAAGCGTAGGGGTAGGTCCTCAATATCAAACTGCTCAACAAAGGCAACTTCAGGCGCAACTTCAGGTGAAGACTGTCTCGAAAACGCCGCTTCTGAAGACGCAATCCGGTCTTGAGTAAATCGAGAAACATCGGTTGACGGGTCGTCAGGAGCAAGGACCTCCGCAGTTGCCACATTTACAGAAAACTGTTCAGCGATCGCAGCCTCGTCCGATTCCGTATCCCAATACTCAACACCCGACTCTATCGCCAGCACCTGAAGCTGCACACCATATTCCCAGGTCTCCTGATTAGCCACATTGGCATCGGCAACTAGGGCTGAACGGCAAGTAACGGTCCAGCTTCCAGGTGTCAAATGAGTAAAAGGAATGACCACCATCAAACCATTGGAGTTGGTTTGTCCGGTGCGCCGCAGGGTTTTTCGCTTCGGCGGAATTTGGTCAGCCAGGAGCCGACTCAGACGAATATTCACCGGAATCTCGCAATAGCTGGTGTGGGCGATGATGCGATATCGTCCTTCTGATATTTCAACGTGGGCGGTTTCCAGCGGCAGCCAGTCATGATCGCCCTCTTTTTGTAACAAAAACTCCCAGTACGCCATTGCGATCGCGACCCCAGTCAGTCCAAGGTTCCAGCAGTATAGCGGTCATCCTAGCGAGTTACCTCAGTTCCCGCAAATGTTTCCTTTTTTGATGTCCGTTTTGTCCATCATCAACGACAAGGACGACCTCTTCAACCCTTTCAGCATCCTCATCTCTACCTTGCGGCCTGAATGTTCTGCCGTAACTCATCGATGCTGTCAAGCAAAGCATCCTGTCCTAGCTCTGTCTGTTCTCCCGTATTCAACCACTTGAGTTGAACCGTTTTCTGTGCTGCCTCGGAATCGCCCAAAATCAGGCATAGTGCAGCACCGCTGCGATCAGCCCGCTTAAACTGTTTGCCAAAGGCTGAGCCGCTAAGGTCCATTTCGACAGCCAATCCTGCTTTTCTAAGCGCTTGGGCCATCTTTAGGGCATCACCCTCAGCCGCCTCACCTCGCGACACGACATAGACATCCATTGGTGTAGTGGGATTAGTCGCTAGCTGTTTCAGCAGCAAGGTCAACCGCTCCAGTCCAATAGCCCAGCCGATCGCAGGCGTCTCAGGTCCACCCAATTGGGCAATCAGCCCGTCGTACCGACCACCGCCACAGACGGTTGCTTGTGCACCCAAATCAGCCGATTGAATTTCAAAAGCAGTGTGGGTGTAGTAATCTAGGCCTCTGACTAAACGGGGGTTGACCTGATAGCCAATGCCCAAGTCAGTGAGATACTGCTGCACCTTGTCAAAGTGACGCTGAGAGTCATCGCTCAGATAATCCAACAGGCTTGGAGCCTCCTTCGCGATCGCCTGAGTTTTCTCGTCCTTACTGTCTAAAATCCGCAGTGGATTTTTGTCCAGGCGAGTTTGGGAATCGGCATCCAAATCAGCCTTGTGAGGTGTGAAGAAAGCCACTAAGGCGTCTCGATAGCGTTGGCGATCTTTGCCATTCCCCACAGAGTTCAAATCCATGGTGAGAGAAGTTAGCCCCAGCGTTTGCAGCAGATTGGTGGCGATCGCGATTACTTCAGCGTCTGCCCTGGGGTCATTACTGCCCAGCAGTTCCACATCAAGCTGGTGAAACTGACGCTGTCGTCCCGCCTGCGGACGCTCATAACGAAACGCTGGACCCACATGCCACAGCCGCAAAACACTGCCCTGAGCAGTCAGCTTGTTTTCATTGACAGCCCGAACTAGTCCAGCCGTGATTTCAGGACGCAGCGTGACAGAGCGGCCACCCCGGTCCTCAAAGGTATACATTTCCTTTCCCACCACGTCTGTCGCCTCTCCGATTCCCCGTTCAAAGAGACTGGTTTGTTCAAATAGAGGCGGGCGGATTTCGCGATAGGCAGCTCGAAATAAGAGGTTACGTGCTGTTGATTCAACCCACTGCCAAAGCGGCGTCTCATCGGGCAAAATGTCGCGCGTTCCCCGGAGTGCCTGGATCATCGTCATGCTGTCTTTATTCCTCATCAAGCGACAAAAGCATAAATCCTCTCACGAGAAGGCGAGTTACACCAAACTGTACAAATTCCTTCCCTCAAGCATTTTTCCTAAACGCTTGCTTTCTACTGTCTCTTCACCTTCAAATCTGATACAAACAGGCTATTCAACGGTTAGAGCCAGTGCGAGATGAGCGCTGCTCACCCTAATGGCGCTAGCCTGCGTAAGCCCCAGCTTTTTATCGACTCAGCGTTTCCCACTGACCGTAGCGATCGCCATAATAAGTCAATATCGCTTCAATTTGAGGTTGACAGATATCAGCAGCAGCAGCACTGTAGCGAATCCATACCCCCCCTACCTGACTTTGGAGATAATCAAATTCCTTAGATGTTTGTGGCAGAAGACCTGTATTCACTCCGTTGATCTGGCGGAGATGGGCTGCTACCTCCTGATAAACCGCTAGCGGTAATTGAGGACTATGAAAGCGATACTCCACCTGCTGAGCTTGGGACAATTGTTCAGCCTTATTTTGCAAATCATCAGCAGGAACTTGAGACGAGCCAGCTTTACGGGTTGAGTCTTGGGAATCGGCCATAATTTCAGGATGCAATGCCGTTTTCATCAGTCGTCGGCAAGGGGCAGCAATTAACGTCATTAATACAGACTTTGCCCCATTTCAGCGCCCACCTCACCAGCGCAACGCGATTTCCCGTCGCAGTTTTAGTCAGAATATTGCTGATGTGATTATCAACAGTTCGCTTACTAATCTCTAATTCATTAGAAATTTCCTGATTGGTCAAGCCAGCAGCAACTAGCTCAATAATTTGCAGTTCCCGCTCTGACAAGGTGCCGTGAAGCTGGGTATTAGAAGACTCGCTGCCCATGATGGCTATAAAGAAAAAGTTTTGTGTATATATGCCTATCAGTGTACTGCTTAATTCCTGCTTGTTTAAGCGAAAGTGAATTTACTTCGAAGAGAGAGTGCACCAAAGGGTTAAGTAAACCTCATTAGTGATAGAAAAATCTTATATCAAGCAAGCCTTGCTATTCAGTTCTGTTATGAATAGACTGTAATCAGTTGAGAACGAAAGCACCTAGAGACAAAGTCAATGATTCACACAACTGTTGCTACTAATCCTGCCACTTGTCAAATGACTGCCCCTGTAAAAACTTCGACAAAATCTCCACTGGAAAATCAGTTGCAGGCTGCCCTTGAGCATGCACGTCGCTTGACCATCATGAATGGAACTAATAACGTTCAAGTTGCGATCGCTTGGGAAACTGTTGATGAACTGAGATCAGCTCAAAGCCGTCAGCGGGCAGCCGTTCGATCAGCCTTTACTCGTTACTGCATGGAAAATCCAGAAGCTCCAGAGTGCCGCATCTACGAAGACTAATCACTATCCTTCAATAATCTTTGTTCCGAACAAAGCATGGTTAACCCACATAGGACAGCACAGCGCATAAGCGGGAAGCACGATTCCCGCTTTTTTGTGTCAACGGGTCCATCGATCAGAGGTCATCCTTATTTAGCGATGAAAATTTAGCGATCAAAAATTAGAACAGGCTTTAGTCCCTGGCTGATAATTGAGGACAGGCACAGCAATGCTTGTACCACTAGGCTTCTGGTCCTAACAGACAATGCATCCTAGCTCAAGCATTCAGGTAAAGACGGAAGGATGAATTCATTCCTCCTCTATCTATATTTTTGCGCAGCGATCGCTCTCACAAACCGGATACTCAGGCTCATACAAACTGTCACGGCCACCGAAGATTTTGTAGCGATTATCGCGAATGAAGGCATAAAAGCCATCCCCAGTTGATTTTGCGCCGGGAAGCGATCGATAGGCTTGCACAAAAAGATTACCCATAGGTAAAATCCGGCCAATCTCCTCAGCAGCATCACTCCCCTGCCAGCGCCGTTGCGGATTAGCTTGTTCGATCAGGATCATACCCTGTTCACAATCTTCAGGCGTAATTTGCCACCGTTGTAGAGTATCTTCATCCTGCATCGGAACGTACTGAAAGGTCTTGCCTTGGTCCAATTGCTCTAGAAAGCGAACGAGCGTAACACATAAGTTGCAGGTGCCATCGTAAATAACGGTATACATGGGATGTAAGAGGAGATAGAGACGATTACAACTCCTCCTAGCTTAAAAGATATCGCGGTTGCATGCCTTCATAGAAACCCGAAAAGAGTCAACTTCCATGCCGTCGCTACGCCTGAACGTTGTCTTGCATGGCTTTCGTAAAAAGTATCAATCCTCTCTTAACCAGACCTTTACGGCACATCTGTAGGATGCACCGAGGTAGCTTCTTTTTTTGGAAACACAGAGCAGGGTTGAGAGGTGTCTCAATCTTCCCAAAGATCTGAAGACCACCTCTAACATCCTCTATATCCTTCTAAGACAGTCTGCTAATGTCTGCCGACATGCCCTCAAGCCGTAGCCCCAGCCTTTGGCAAGCTAACTATCAACAATCGAAAACCCTGGAGAAGATTATTCGGGGAATTTGTGGACTATTTGCCGTTATTTCGATTGCAACCACCGCTGGAATCATCGGCACGCTCATTTTTGAAACCTTTGAATTTTTTCAGGAAGTCCCATTGTGGAACTTTCTGACCGACACTCGATGGACGCCCTTGTTTGCGAGCAAACAATTTGGGATTTTCGTGCTGATGAGTGCAACGCTGCTAACGTCAACGATCGCCATCACAGTTGCAGTACCCTTGGGTCTTCTGTCAGCCATCTTCCTGAGCGAATATGCCTCTTCCACGGTCCGCAATGTCTTGAAACCTCTGTTGGAGATTCTGGCGGGGATTCCGTCGGTCGTCTTTGGCTACTTTGCGCTGTTGACAGTCACCCCCTTTCTACAGAAGGTTTTTGATTTTATTAGAACGCCTGTCGAAATTCCCGCCTGGCTCAACTTTCTACCCTTCACTAACTACTACGAACCAGACTATTTTCTGGAGATACCGTTTCCCTACTTAGAAGGATTCAACGCTTTAAGTGCGGGACTTGTTTTGGGCATCAGCATCACGCCACTCGTAGCTTCCCTAAGTGAAGATGCCATCTACTCTGTTCCTCAAGGATTACGAGACGGAGCTTATGCGATGGGCGCAACTAAACGCGAGACCATCACTGCGGTAGTCATTCCAGCGGCGCTGTCGGGCATTGTTGCTTCCATCATTTTGGCGATTTCTAGGGCAGTTGGCGAAACCATGATTGTGACCTTGGCAGCCGGACAGAATCCAAATTTAGGTTTCAATCCTTTCGTCCCGGTGATGACTATGACGGCCTATATTGTGCAGGTCAGCTTGGGCGACACAGCAGTGGGCACACTTCCCTACAAGACTATCTTTGCAGTTGGTATGACGCTGTTTCTGCTGACGTTGACGTTAAATATCTTTAGCTTCTGGTTTGTTCGTCGGTTCCGCGAGAGGTATGAGTGATGACATCTGAAGGGATCACGGAAGCTAAGGTAGTCGATAAAAAGCCTGCGACCCCCAACTCGTTTCAACCCAATTTGAAAAGGCGCTATCGTCTTGATAACTATTTCAAAGCTGCCACCATCACTGCCACAGGGATTGCGATCGCGGTCCTTGCCTGGCTAATTCTAGACATCATCATTAGCGGGTTAGGCAGCTTGGACTGGCAATTTTTAACCAGCTTTGCCTCTCGGAAACCTGAGGAAGCGGGCATTTTAGCGGCGATCGCCGGGACAGGCTGGGTAATGTTTCTGGTCGCGCTCTTTTCCTTTCCAATTGGAGTAGGGTCAGGTCTTTATCTAGAAGAGTTTTCAGACGATACCTGGTTTGCCCGGTTCATCGAGATTAACATCAGCAATCTAGCGGGCGTTCCCTCTATCATTTATGGCCTGCTTGGCTTGACGGCGTTTGTGCTGGTTTTAGGCGACTGGACTGGAGGACGCAGTATTTTGACGGGGGCGTTAACCCTGACGCTGCTGATTCTGCCTATCATCATTGTGGCTACGCGAGAAGCATTGCGGGCAGTGCCTGACAGCATCCGTCACGCAGGCTATGCTTTGGGAGGTAATCGCTGGCAGGTGATCTGGAGTCACACCTTGCCGACAGCGTTTCCGGGTGTTTTGACGGGTGTGATTCTGGCGCTGTCACGAGCCATTGGCGAAACAGCTCCATTGATTACCATCGGTGCTCTAACCTTCATTCCTTTTTTACCAGAAGGCCCATTAGATGCCTTCACCGTTCTACCCATTCAGGTTTACAACTGGATCAGCCGCCCCCAGAGAGAATTTCACGATATTGCGGCCTCTGGCATCATTGTGCTGCTAGTAGTTCTGCTGCTGATGAACTCTATTGCAGTTCTCCTGCGAAATCGGTTTCAGAAGCTTCGCTAATGTCCCTCTTAACCTTTTCATTACAAAGGTATTGTAATCTCGTGCTGTTGTTTGCGCTCTAACCATGTTGCAAGACACTTCTCCCGCTTCTGCTGTTACCAATGCTGCAATCTCAGTCGAGAAGCTCAATGTTTACTACGGGTCTAATCTGGCTGTTCGCGATGTCTACTTAGACATTCCCAGAAACGAGATTGCAGCTTTCATTGGTCCCTCTGGCTGCGGCAAAAGTACTGTTTTACGCTGCTTCAACCGGATGAATGACCTGATTGCTAGTGCTCGGGTTGAAGGCAGAATCCTATTCGAGGGAATGGATATTTATCCTCAGGGAGAAGCCGCCAAAAAGTTCGATCCGGTTGAGCTTCGCCGCCGCATCGGCATGGTGTTTCAGAAGCCCAACCCTTTTCCAAAATCGATCTACGAAAACATTGCCTGGGGCGCTCGCATCAACGGCTACAAGGGCGACATGGACGAATTGGTAGAGCGGTCTCTCCGGAGTGCTGCCATTTGGGACGAGGTCAAGGACAAGCTCAAGGAAAGTGGACTGGCGCTTTCGGGTGGTCAGCAGCAGCGTCTGTGTATTGCCCGAGCGATCGCGATTGAGCCAGAAGTGATTCTGATGGACGAGCCTTGTGCTGCTCTCGACCCCATCTCAACCCTCAAAATTGAGGAACTCATGGCGCAGCTCAAAGAGCGATTCACTATCATCATTGTGACCCACAACATGCAGCAGGCGTCCCGAGTCTCTGATCGCACTGCGTTCTATAACGCTGAAGCGACTGACGCTGGTGGCAAGGTAGGGTACCTAGTGGAGTACGACAACACCGAAGTTATCTTCAGCAATCCTCGCGAAGAGTACACCCGCGACTATGTCTCGGGTCGCTTCGGATAAGGCTACATGTAAAATTCAATTACCCATTCAAAAGAGGTCTGGTTCGACGAACCAGACCTCTTTTTTGATCCTGAATGATCAGCCTAAAAAATATAGGTTTGAAAGCCTAAGCGACCTGCTCAACCTCAGCAATCTCAGGAATAAACTCGCGTAGGCGTCGCTCGATCCCCATCCGCAATGTCATCGTCGAGCTGGGGCAAGAACCGCAGGCTCCCTGGAGGCGCAGACGAACTACAGGACCGTCAATTTCAACCAGTTCAACATTGCCACCGTCTGCCATGAGATAGGGTCGCAGTTCGTCTAAAACGGTTTCAACATTGTCTGAAGTGAGTGCCAGCGTTTGCATCTTGATATCCATCCTTAATTGTTGGCGTATACTCTCCATTCTACGAAGAGATGTGAAAGGGTGCGATCGCTGATCAGGCCTAAAAATTCAAAGTAAATGCTGCAAAACCAATGCTTCCTATAGCTTCAAACCGCTATGTTGAAGCGGGCATTAAAAACGATTCCAGCGACTCCAATACCTCTCGACTATGGATAGCGGGACGTACCCCCAAAAATCGCTCCTGCAGAACACCATTGGGATCAATCAAATAGGTATGCCGCAACGAATAGCCTGACAGCCACGAACCATAGGCCTTGCTGACACTACCATCAGTGTCTGACAATAAAGGAAATTCAATGCCTTCTGCTGCACAAAAGCTTTCGTGAGAATCAACATCGTCCACACTGACCCCAAGAATCACGGCATTGAGCTTTTGATACTCGGGCAGGCTTTCCTGAAACCGACGTGCCTCAATGGTGCAGCCAGAGGTGCCATCCTTGGGATAGAAGTACAAAACAACCCAACGGCCCCGATAGTCCTCTAATGAAATATCTCCATCACCAGAGTTTGTCGGTAGGGTAAAGGTGGGAGCGGCCTCACCAATCGGCGGTTGGGGACCACCCAACGCAGCCGCCTCTGGAGCCACAAAGCCCCAAGACAAAAGGATTAACGCCCAGGCGCACAGTCGAACTAGCCAGCTACGGCGAAACAGTTTCATGCTTGCAAAGATCCATAAACACGTAACAAAAGTTTAGGATCTTTCTTAGGTCTTTGCAGGTTAGGAAGCTGACATTGGCGGTGAATCAGAGTCACGCCGTTTGGAGAAAGGGGATTTTCTAACTTTTGGCGCAAATGCTTGACCGGGTACTTGCTGCCATTGAGCCGAGGTCATAACGGTGATCCAACGGCCTGAATGAGGATCTCGATAACTCCAAAAAGGATTCGTTTGCAGGGAATTCCGACGAGGTGTCTCTGACATTGCTTTTACGTGAAGTAGACTCGCAACTGCGATGGCCCGAAGCGATATTCCTCCAAAATGTTCCTATTCGTAGAAACAGACCTCAGATAAACTGCTGAACTCATACGGACGTCTTTGCTTATGGTCTCGGTGGATTCTCGAAATACAGCCCATTGGCTCTCTCACTTGCCCCAAACACTCAAGGGATTGAGGGCCGTTGACGATCGCTGGAAGCAATACCGCATGGGCAATCTCACCGTGCCTCAGATTGTCACTACCCAGACATCTCAATTGGCAACTATCGATTGGGATGCGGTCGTTTGTGGTGGCACGCTTGGCATTATGATTGGGGCAACCCTGGCGCAACGAGGTTGGCGGGTTGTCGTTCTAGAAAGAGGTGTGCTGCGAGGTCGCGATCAGGAATGGAATATTTCCCGCCATGAACTGAATGAACTCGTGAAACTGGGGCTATTAACTGAAGCAGAGTTGAAGACGGCGATCGCTACTGAATACAATCCTGCCCGCATTCAGTTTGGAGACAGCGATCCGGTTTGGGTCCGCAATGTCCTCAATATCGGCGTCGATCCCGTTTATCTGCTGGAAACCCTGAAGCAGACATTCTTGGCAGCAGGCGGCACCTTGGCAGAGCAAACAGCCTTCAAAGGCGCAACGGTTCACACCGACGGCGTTGAAGTGCAGACTGATCAGGAAACCTTCAGGACTCGTTTGCTGATTGATGCGATGGGCCATTTTTCGCCCCTGGTACAGCAGGCGCGTCAGGGCAGCACGCCGGACGGCGTTTGCTTGGTCGTTGGCACCTGTGCTGAGGGTTATACCGCCAACGACACGGGCGATCTCATCCTGTCCTTCACCCCGGTGCAAAGGCAGTGTCAGTATTTTTGGGAAGCGTTTCCAGCCCGCGATGGACGCACAACCTATCTATTTACCTATCTCGATATTCACCCAGACCGAATTGGACTAGAAGACTTGTTTGATGACTACTGGACGTTATTGCCGGACTATCAGCAAGTTGATTTAGATCATTTGGATATCAAACGAGCGCTGTTTGGGTTTTTCCCCTGCTATCGCGAGAGTCCTTTGCAATATCCCTGGGGGAGAGTGCTGCCCGTTGGGGATAGCAGTGGCAGTCAGTCGCCTTTAAGCTTTGGCGGATTCGGGGCCATGATTCGCCATTTGGCACGACTAACCCAGGGCATTGATGAGGCACTGCGCCAGGACTGTCTGAACGCTCGGGATTTGAGCTTACTACAGCCCTATCAACCCAACCTATCGGTCACATGGCTCTTTCAAGAATCAATGCGTGTGGGTATGGATCAGACGCTCGCACCTGACCAGATCAACCGCATTCTGGGAACCATTTTTGGCGATATGGCGAGTTTGGGAGAGGCCACCTTAAAGCCATTCCTACAGGATGTGGTGCAGTTTCCGGCCCTGACTAAAACTTTGCTCAGTACATCAGTGAACCACCCCGCTTTAGTTGCCCAGATAGTGCCTCAGGTGGGAGTTGGTGCGATCGCCCGATGGCTGCCTCACTACAGCGCTTTAGCGGCCTATTCTGCACTGTATCCTCTGGCTCAATCGCTCCGTCCTTTAGCCAAGCAGCTTCCCGAAAAGCAGCAGTACCGATACTATCGATGGTTAGATGCCTTGCAATATGGCACGGGTAGCGACTATGAAGGAGCATCATGAGCCAACCCCTAGCCCGCGATCGCTTTATTGAAGCCGTCCAAAAACCAGACGAAGCCATCAATCTGGCTACCGCCGCCCTCTACATTGCTCAGGAAGAATACCCAGAGTTAGATTGCGGTGCTTATCTACATCGGTTAGATGACATGGCGACAGCTTTGCGAGAGCGCCTGCCGCAGGAGGCCTATCCCCTCAAAATTATTCGCGCCATTAACGAATACCTGTTCGAGTCGCAAGGTTTTGTCGGCAACAATCAGGCCTACTACGATCCCCGCAACAGCTTTCTGAATCAGGTCCTCGACCGCCGAACGGGAATTCCCATCACCCTATCCCTCGTCTATTTGGAATTAGCCCAGCGGATTGACTTCCCCATGGCCGGAGTGGGCATGCCAGGACATTTCCTAGTGCGACCAACTGTGGAAGAGATGGCCATTTTTGTAGACGCTTTCCACAAAGGCGAAATCCTATTTGAGGACGACTGTCGAAATCGCATTCGTCAGATGTACGGCAAGAGCGCACGGATGCTGCCTCAACATCTGGAACCTATTAGCTCGAAGCGTTTTTTGGCCCGAATGCTGACCAACTTGAAGGTGATCTATTTACAGCAGCAGGACATTGGCCGCGCCCTAGCCGCGATTGACCGAATTCTGCTACTGATTCCCGATTCACTGGTGGAAAGGCGCGATCGCGGACTGATTAACTACCGAGAGGGTAACCTCACCGAGGCCCGAGACGACCTGAAAGCATATCTCATCAACCATCCTGATGCTCAAGACTCTTTTGAAATCCAGCAGGTCATTAGCCAAATCAATGCGGCTCTTCAGTAATCGGCAACGCTGGTAGCAGGCATTTAAGCTAGTCTTAGGCACCTACACTATCAGCCACCATAACCCCGCAGTCAGTGCCATAATCGCGCCATGCTGAGGCACCATCAATCGCAGGGGATAGCGGGCGATCTTTTGGGTGAGGGCGATCGCCAACACGGCCCCCACCATCAAAGATGTCCCCTGCAAAAAAGCAATGACGGCTGGATGGGCCACAACCACAGGCAAGCTAGTGCCTGATAAGCCGATGGTCGCAGCGCTAATGGGCAATACCCGTCCGGCCTCAGTTAGAAATAGGCGCAGATAGTGGGCCAGCGTGCCCATCAGGACCAAAGGCAGATAGCCGTAAGCCAGTTCTACAAAGGGGCGAGGCTGGCGAGTGCTGACGGCCTTCTGAATAGCGTGCAGTAGGGCGTGGGCAGCCAAGGGAATAAGAGCAGGAAGAGAAAGGAGGGCGATCGCAAGACCTCCGTGAACCCCAAAAATGTTTGGATCCACCGACCAACTTAGCTTATTCAGCAGCTCTGGCAGGCGATGCAGAAACACTGCGTCCAACAACAATAACAACAGCGCCACTTCATAAATGCGGGGCGTGTGAGTTGTCCACAGTTCAATACCTGGAGGGCGTAAGTTGACCTCTACAGAACGATGGGGACAGGCTTTCAAACAGGTCATACAGAGTACACAGTCGCGGTTGTCTTCCAGCTGAGCGGGATGGGAATACAGGGGACAGCCATCTGTCTCTTGCCCTTCGCCCTTCGCAGGGCCGCCCTTGTAGCACTGATAGGTTGTGCACTCTGCTGAACAGGTGCCCTGCTGTGCCCGCAGTTCCGTCATGGAAAGTTTGGCGTATAGCCCGTTCATGCCACCGATAGGACACAGATAGCGACACCAAAACCGCCGCTCAAAGATTTGCGAAAAGATCACCGCCCCCGCTGTAATCAGCAGCAGCAGACACGATGACAGGTAGGCGGTATTCTCCAAGTCCCACAGTTCTTCCCACAGTAGAATCAGCGCAAATAGGCCAAACAAGAACCAGCCACCCCAGCGCTCAGCTGCCTGACGCGGCCAGCGTTTTAACTGTCGGGGAAAGAGCTTGAGCGAGAGCGTTTGCAAAGCTTCCCCATAGATCATGAAGGGACACACCGCGCACCACACTCGTCCCAAAAAGGGAAAGATCAGCAAAATGACAGGCCACCACCAAGCCCAGAACAGGTTCAAGGCAATGTTCTGATCCCGCGTCTGAGGTCCTATAAAGAGAAGGGCATTGAAGAACGCAAAGGCCGTGAGAGTAAAGCCATAGTTGATGCGGTCAGGCCACCAGGGACTGCGGAGAAAATGCCGTAGTTTGGGATAAGCATTCAGCAGATTGAGGCGAAACTGCTTTTTCTTACTTTGGGACGGCCAAAGAATTTCCTCCGTCAGAACACAACCTGGCGCGGCTTGGGACAGAGCACGAGAGACCAGACTTTCTAGCTCCCGCAGATTATTAGGAAAATCATAGGCTTGCAGTCGTCGAATCGCTTCGGGAGTCACCAAAATCCGCTTCTGCCCCCGCGCTCGACTAATCAAGCTGATGTAGTAGTTCACGTAGTCTTCGATATCAGCCTTGCGGACTCTGAGCGGCGGCACTTTAATTTGCGTATCTACGGCTGCGCTCAAAGCTGAGACAGGTCGCTCTGCAATGAGGATGAAGTGAGCCGTACTGGTCTGCTCGATAGCAGGCTCTGCGTCATTACGACTGATGGGGCAATAAGTATGATGGGTCAGAAGATGAGCGATCACCCCCATCAGTTCCTTCGGCAATTCTTCGACATTATTCAAAATTAGGGTGCCTTGCCCCAGTGCTTCTAGCAGTCCTGGTTTTCCTCCTACTCTTCCAAATAGCTCTGCGCCACTCGTTTGTAGCCGAGCACAGTCTACTTTGATGATGGGCTGACGGCGATAGATTGAACTGTAATGGATCAAAGCAGCGATGTTGTCTTTTTCAGTCCCCGGTTCTCCGAAAACTAAAACTGAGCCGCAATCGTCGTCACACGCTTTGAAAGCATCTCGAATCTGCTGCCGCAGGCGATTGGCATAGCGGCTGCGACCAATCACCCCCCGTCGAGCCTTCGTGACCAGATAGGGTCGTAGAATATCCTGACGCTCTTGTTCATAGGTGAGCTGCGAAGCTATCTGCCGCAACTCCGCTGCAATCTGCTGAGAGAACACCTGCATAATTTCAGGATGCTGGGCTTTCACCTGCTGAAATGACTCTGCTGGAATGAATCCAAAGCGGCATTCGCTTAGGGTCAGAATGGTTTTCTCAACGGATTCGCCGAGAAGGAGCGATCGCAAATTCAACACCGATCCTGGCAAAAAACTCATAGGCCGACTTACCCCCGGCTTATGCTCCAGTCGTCCTGTTTCAAGAATGAACAGTCCTTCCGGTGGCGTATCGGCCACAATAACCTCTCGATGAGGCGCAATCCGACGAACCTCCATCCGCTCGCTCAGAGCGGTTAGAGTCGCTTCATCCAAATCACTCAGGGCGGACCGCTCTTGTAACCAGATCACGCGGTCCTGAAGTGTCGTCGTCATCATTGGCTCACCTCCCGAATGCTATGAGATCCGTTTTAAGTGGCAAGATTCGAGTAATGTGTTGAAATAGGTATAGCGTTATGCGACTGGACAAGTTTTATTGGTCAAAAAAGACCCGCATTAGCCCTAGAAACAACGCCAAGAGAGCTAAATAAGCAGCCATGGCCACCAAAACGTTGACGTCAAAAATATAACGGCTGCCGTCGAATGTGGGACTGATAAAAAGCGTTGAAAAAGGATTAACGAAGGGCTGGGATAAGTTGTAAATAAAACCGGCAAAAGTATTATCAGGATTTGCTGCTGTGAAACGAAGCAAAAACCTTAATCCTAGTAGCACTTCCAAAGCGGCGACTAAGTAGATAACACCTCTTACAAACTTGTCAAGTAAGGTCGATTTTCTTGCTTTGGTATGTCGTGCTGCTTCTTGAGCCAAGCGCTGCCGTTCATGCTGGTCCTCGGGATCAGCACCCCAAGGATCCTGCTGATTTCCTGAGGTATGGGGCAAATTCTGAGGATGAGGTTTGGGATGACGCGAGTCTTCAGGATGAGCCATTAAACTAAGTGGGAAAACACTCGAAGGTTAGCAGATTCATTCCCATTTACTCATGGCACTTCAGATAGGTTTATGTTGAACCTAGCTGATCACGACAAAGGTGATTTGCTTGAAGCTGCGGCTGCCAAAAATGGCATAATCTCGCTGCAAACTTCATAGAAGCCTGTAGTGGGGGGGTGTATGAAAAGATGAGAAATTTTGTTGAGTGCTTCTGTATAAGTCTTATCGTGATGAGATTCCATGTCGCCAGGTTCGTCCCAAAGAATGATGGCGATGCCGCGATCGCTGTCCGGTTCTTGCAATAGGTAAGCACCGCCAAAGCCGTCAGTGTAGGTTGAAACAGCTTTCTCATAGAGTTGACGTGCTTCCGAGAAGCATCCAGGTTTGAACTCGCCAATAGCGACGTAAGCGTATTTGTGTTTGAGGCGGTCTAGAAAATCAGTCATCAATGCTTCCTACAGGTGAATCGCGCTTATCCGCTAACGAGAGCTTCTGCTGCGCAGAGAACACTAAATCGTTTGCTCCAAGCACCTTCACCCTATCTTGAGAGTTTTCATGATTTCTCGATTAGCAACGATTGTTCATCCTGGGCTGTATTCCAAGACTTAACCACAGTCATAACGTCATTCGGTGAGGTCACTTGATACCCCTGAATACCCAGCTGACAAGCAGTCTCTACGTTGCGAGCACCATCGTCGAAGAAAGCAACGGTTTCAGAGGCAGTCTCTAACTCGGCCAAAACATATTGAAAAATAGCGGCGTCAGGTTTCATCTTGCCTAGTTTATAGGACAAGAATAGCGAGTCAAAGTATCTGAAAAAGTCATAGCGATCGCGCAACCGCTCATAGTGCGCAGGATTCGTGTTCGAAAGCAGGGACAGATGATAGTTTTGTTTCAAAAGCGCCAAAACTTCATTGCAGTGAGCCATGGGTGCTTGGACAAACTCTAGAAATTCCTGCTGCACTTTTTCGGGAGCAACGGATAGGCCAAACTCTTCGATGAAGGCGATCGCAAATTCATCAAAGTCAGTTCGACCCGATTCAAAATCAACCGTGCTTTGAGCATTGATCCAGAGATGGTGGAGTTCATCAATGGGAACAGATCGCCCTAATAAGGAGCTAATGCGTTCCGCCCACTCAAGTTGAACCAGCACTCCACCCATATCTAAAACAATGTGTGTAATCATGTTTGGCTTTGTTCAAAATGATTGTGTGAGGTCTGACAAGGTTATTCAAATAGTCAGCAACGCCTGATCAGTGCGAGGTTTCGACCTGCGTTCCAAAAAATCCGTAACCTCAGAGTAGCTGAGGTTGATCTGAGCGATCCCATTAACTAGAAGTCTCCAGCAACCGGCCTGATAGATCAATTGCCAATTAGCTGCTGGATCCGCCGGAGAAATATGATGTTCTTGGTGTTGTGTTGAACAGTTGAAACCCAAAGAAGATGCCTTTTGAAAGAGCTTTTCAGGGGCTTGTGCCATTGTTGACTGATCCTAAATAGACGAAACTATACGTGTGTCTTTAGCCCGTACCCTGTGAATCATCTAACGACTTTCTACTGTAAGTCTGCTCTAAAAATGCAAATTTATAGACGCTTTCATTTCTTTACGAAAGAGTAGAGATCACCTTAGGAATATTTCAGTGTGAAATCAGTCATGATGAAAGGCGATCGAGAGTCGATACGGACAACGCTGGCTCCTTGGGTGTCAAGAACGATTCTTTGCGGCACATATTGTGTATCGCCTTCCACGTCCGGTGGAACCTCCGTTTGTGCTTTGGCCACACAGTGACCGTCATTATTGAGAGCGGAAAGGTTGATTGCCTGACTACCGACTAACACGACTTCGATGTCAGAAACGAAGCTTTTCAGGCTCACCTTCAAGCTTCTCCCTTGATGCATGGGCATGATAGCCAGTGACACAGATTCACTCTGAAATCGAAAGTTAGAAGGGCAGAGGGCGATCGCCGACTCAAACTGCACATGCAGCGATGAAAATTGACTCTCTACCCGCTCAAATTTTTCCAACCAATCAATAGGCAAGCGCCGCCTGGCATTCTTGTCAGTTTCTTGTTCTTGCTGTGAAGAATCGTACGAACCAAGCGGTGCAAGGTTGTCAATTTCTTGAACTTGCATAAGGTTGAAATGTAGTAGACATCCCTGTAACTGGTTGTGATCTACACCGACAACCGAAGCAATCTCGCAGAGTGACCTATTATCTTGTGACAGTTTTAGAGGTGGCGTGACCTTCTCATGAGCAGTTAAAGCGCTAGGAGAGGAGGTAGTTTTATCACCATCTGAGACGGAAGCTGCTTCCATGACCTGTTAAAGATTTGCAAAACTACTTCACCAGCTTTTTACAAAGCTGCGGTAGATGCTCCGGAAAAAAATCCAAAATACCCTTCAGGCTTAGATGCCGCGTTTTCAGAGAACTATTCTGCTACGCCAGATGCTACTGGAATTGTCGCATAGCTGCCAAAAAGTTTGAGCGTTTCAGTACAGTTCTCTAGATTTTTCAAAGCGTCCTGAGTATGTGCCGAGGTCAGGCTAGCCTCTAAATCCAGAAAAAAGAGGTACTCGCCCAAGGACCGTTTAGTCGGACGAGACTCAATGCGGCTCAAATTAATGTCGGCTTCAGCAAAGATCTCTAACGGTCTGAGAAGTGCTCCAGGGCAGTTGATAGGCAAGCTAAATGCAAGAGACGTATGGCTGCCCTCCTGACTGTGCTCTTGATTCAGAATCCAGAACTTAGTGCAATTATCAGGGCGGTCATTAATACTACGCGCCAATACCGGAACTTGATACAGACTCGCAGCCCATTCTGAGGCGATCGCCGCGATCGTCGGAGACTCCTCAAGATGCTGTAACGACTCCGTTGTTGATCGGGTTGGGATCAGCGTCGCGATCGGACACTCGCGAGCAATCCACTGCTGACATTGCCCTAACGCTTGAGGATGCGAATAGATTGTTTCAACTTGTGCCGTTTCCTTAGCATGGGTGATA
This sequence comes from Oscillatoria sp. CS-180, assembly GCF_028330965.1. Taxonomy (GTDB): domain Bacteria; phylum Cyanobacteriota; class Cyanobacteriia; order Phormidesmidales; family Phormidesmidaceae; genus Halomicronema. The sequence continues at coordinate 121,428 of NZ_JAQMUB010000091.1, forward strand.
AAGGTATGCCTGATGGGCAAAACCAAGGCCCGCTGTATTCGTAAGCTATCCAACTGCCAGAGTGTATCTAACGTAACGGCAACTGTACCCTCAATCGAATTCTCGACTGGAACAATAGCGCAGGACACCTCACCGGCAGCGACGGCCTGTATGGCCTGCAAAATACTGGGATAGGTTGTAAGCGTAATATCGCTATGCTGCTGAGACGCCAACCAGGCCCGATAGGCCAGCGCAGCCTGTTCTGAGTAAGTGCCACGAGGGCCGAGATGACCAATAGAAATAGACATAGCGATAATTTAGAAGCAATTCTTCTCAAAGGCGCGTTCTAAGTAGCTGTCCCTACACCTGATACTCCGTCAACAGCCATAAAACCACATTGCCGCCTGAGAAAAATATGAAGAGGTGTTAACCTGAATGAAGAAAGCTTCGTAAAACCACGGCATAATAGGCTTGCTTGTGGGGTTGAATAGCGGAGATTTGAGGAAATCTTCCCCGTTTTGAGATGTTTACTAGACTTCTCTACGGCTTTTCTCCTACGAGACTCTACCATGCTCACCTTTGTGCCATTAGCCTTACTGTCATTCAGGACGGGATTTGCTCTAGTCGTGCAGTTGCCTCCTAATTCCCAACTCAGTTATTAATTCTCCATGCTCCGCCTTTTCGCTAAACAAACTGTTGAGATGCGGGTTCCTCGACAGTCGGTTCCTATCCATCACTATCTCAAGCAGCCCCGGCGTCTAGTTCATGCCCTAATGAATCCGGCTCAGGTAGAAGAGATTAGTCAGGACACCTTTCGATTTCACTTGAGAGGGTTTCAGTTTTTGATGCTAAAGATTCAACCTGTCGTCGATTTGCGTATTGATGTCAGTAAAGATCACTTCCTGACAGTACAGTCGGTTAGATGCAAGATTTACGGGAATGACTTTGTTGATCGACAGTTTCATCTCAACCTGTCAGGAGAATTGCGGCTCAAAGACCGAGCTACTGTGACTGATTTGAATGGGGATGTTAATTTGGCGATCGCCGTAGCACTTCCGCCGATTCTCAAAATGACTCCTCACCCTATTTTGGAAACCACTGGCAACCAAATTTTGAAAGGGGTGCTGACGACGATGAAGCAGCGTCTCTTACGCCAACTTGCTGTGGATTACAAACGCTGGAGTCAACAGCAGTCTACCGCTGCATCCCCCAACCTGAAGCTAGATCAAAAGCCAGCATAGTGGGCTGACTCGTTCAAGATGGCGGTCAGGTTCCATAACTGGGCAGCTTTTGTGAACCATTGCTTCATTTTGCGATTAGGTGAGCCTGTGTCCTATTTAACATCAGCCTGGACATTCTCTTAGCCAGGTCACCGGCAAATGCGTCATGCTTGCCAATGAAGGAATGCAGTGCAAACTGCTAGAACACTCCTACTTAACCTCCCTTTAGCCAGTCAGTTCTTTTTCTTAACCCAAAGTTGGCTGTTTCTTGAAGTAAAAAAACGCAATCTCCTAGGTAATATTTGCTTAAATATCAGAGCTACGGTTTGTGGAGCGTGGGGAGCGCAGAGAATATATGGATAAGTCTTCGGAGAACAGTTCACCGACGACCAAAAGTAAGTTGCTTTTGCTACTGAAAATAGGTGTCTTTTGTTTCGCTACGGGTGCCACTACATCAGCTGCCTTAACTCTAAGTCCTCGTCTTGACTTCAATCATTTTTCCTTAAATCGTAATACGGCAATTTCTGCAACGCCTAAACTTGAAGGCTTAGGCCCCATCGCTAGTACGGCTAGCACCGAAGGTTTGGGAGCTTTCCCAGGTAAGATTTCTGCTAGCTATCTCTGCACACCCCGAGATCATCTGGCCCAAGAGGTTAGCTATGAAGAACCTGTGGCGATCGCTGAAGGTATCTTCAGTCCTGCATTCCATACCTTACGCAGCAGTCTTGACCCCAGCCTAATTAGGAAACTGAAAGCGGCTCCTTGGCCAGAAATCCATGAATCGGCCCGCTCCGCCCGAGTTCCTGTCTTGATGTATCACGACATTCTGGAAGAAAAGGAAGTTTTCTTCGATGTCACCGTGGAGGAATTTGAAGCGCATCTTGTCCGAATTGAGGAAGAAGGACTAACACCCATCAGTTTTGACCAACTGCTTGAGCACCTCCGGACCGGCGCGCCGCTTCCCCCAAAACCCGTTCTTCTCACCTTTGACGATGGATATGTAGGGCACTACACCCACGTTTATCCCCTTTTGAAGCAATATCAGTATCCAGCAGTCTTTTCTGTATTTACTGGCAAGCTGGACGGCGACATTGTAGGTCGTTCCACCGTGACCTGGGAACAGACTAAAGAAATGGCTGCTGACCCACTCATTACGATCGCCTCTCACACCATCACCCACCCCCGTGATTTACGCGAACTCAATGATGAAGACCTTCGGCGAGAGGTTGTAGAGTCCAAAACCCGGCTAGAAGCTGAATTAGGAATCCCTATCCAATATTTCACTTACCCCGAAGGCAACTACGACGAACGTGTCGCAGCAGCTGTTGCAGAAGCAGGCTATGATGCCGCACTCACCATGAGCAATTATGAAGAGTGGTTTGCTGGAGAATCAGACGATCTTCTCAGCATTGGGCGGTTTGGTCAGTCTCAATTAGAAAACGTTATTCCTGAAGCTTGGGAGGGACTTGCAGTTCCTATAGTTGGTCAAGATACCTTTGATTTTTACTCCCCCATTCGAGTTATCGAGCGTTTGGAAACAGAAGAGGTGCCGCTAGCCTTGATTGCAGGTGGCCGCCCGGCAACGGTTCATGCCGATAGTCGTTATCAGCTAACAGAAATCTTGGCTCGGACCAATGCTAAGGGAGCAGTTGATGGCGCTTTCTTTTCTCTTGAATACTTGGATTCCAACGTCATGATTGGGCCAGTTTTGAGCCAAGCAACCCAGACCTTTGTTCCTGGAAACGCCAGCGAAAACCCTCTGTTAAATGGCAGGCCGCTAGCGCTCATTAGCCCCAACGAAGTTAGATTTATTCCCTTCGATTCTAATAAGCATAATGCTTTGGAGGGCGTCCAAGCTGAAATGGAGGATGTCACCGATGCTTTTGTAGGAGCAGCCTGGCTCGTTCGTGATGGTAACCCTCAGGATGAAGCGTCCTTTGGCACACTGTTCGATTTTGATGCTTATCGGCACCGCGCCTTTTGGGGGATCAACAAAGCGGGGCAGCCTGTGCTCGGTGTCACCAAAGGTAGGGTTGATTCAGTCACCTTGGGTGAATTGCTTCATGAAGTCGGTTTCCGCGACGCTATTATGGTCGACTCCGGTGCCAGCACTTCGTTGGCATACGAAGGGGAATCTTTGGTTGACTACATTCCCCGTCCCGTGCCGCACATGATTGCCGTCTTAGCGGAAGAGGAAGCTCAAGGGACTTGTCCTTTGGTATTCGAAGACTTACCCAGTTATGAAGAAGATTGGGCCGAGTCTTTTTAGTGTAACTTTGGCCATCTATAGCGATCCTATTCGGATTTTGAATAAGGTTTTCCAAGGAAAACCTTATTCAAAAAGCCTTCTCACCTCCAGAAATCATCTGAGATGGCTATAGGCCAGTGCACCCAACAGTATCTGGATGCTTAGCGCATCGCTAGATGGCCCGTCACCTTGTCATAACAGAACGGGCGAACATTAGGCTTCCATGAAAGAAACCCAACAAGACCAAAAAGGTCTTGTTGGGTCCTCTGTTTTGCAGGTGGTGGAGCGATCGCGTTACCGCTTCCAACCTCGTTGCCCTATATCAAGTGAATCCAACATAAGCTACATGGGACTAGCGACGGCTATAGGTGGATTGGCTCTTAAGGAAACCCAACAAAATCGTCAATGATCGCAAATGTTGGGCTTCCTTCCTTAAAACCAACCTACATTTCCTAGCCCTGTCATTCCCCTATGGACTAACAGGGGCTTCATCAACCGTTGGACCGCCAGGAGGTTCATCAAGGGTTGGACCGCTGGGACCTTCGTCGATCGTTGGGCCGCCGGAAGGTTCATCAAGGGTTGGACCACTGGGACCTTCATCAGCCATTGAACTGATGGGAGCCTCATTAGCCATTGACCGGGCAATATCTACGAATTGCTCCTGTGGTGGATCGTTAGCCAGCGCCACAACAGTGTAGGTCAAACCATCCTGCTGCCACATTACCAGCTGATTGGCAGTGTCCCCTTCTCCTAACAACAAGTGATATCCCTGAATATCTGTATTGAGCTCAACCGGGGTGACATTTTCGGCAGCTGCCAAATCTTCTGGAGAAATCTCGGTATCCGTCGCTGCAATCATCCCAACAGTACAGCTTGGGTCAGCACAGTCGGGGGTAATTCCTAAGCTGACAACCAATTCCGTGTCGGATGCTGAGCTAATGAATGGATAAATCTCTCCCTCTGAAGGAACTTCTGCAGGCAAGCGAAACTGCCACCCTTCTGGCAACTCTGCTCGAATTTCATCCAGCACAGGTGCAAATAATGGATCTGGAGCAGCATGGGCCGCAGTGAAAGCGCTGGAAAGTCCGATAAAGAGAGCAGCTAAACCAGCCTGTCTGAAAAATTTTGTAGTCATGATTCGGTTTCTCTTAAGGACAAGACCACGCGTGTTCCCCAAATTTCCTCATTCTGGAGAACCCAGAAGTCAGTTTTGGTTTCCTGTACGCAGCCATAAAAAGACCTCGGTTCTGAGCGTCTCTTGGAACTGCGCCCTTAAACGATGCCCCTATTGCTGAATTGTCCCCATCATCCAATCAGTTCTTACAGGTCAACCGACTGGATGGATAGAAAAGTCCAGTTGGAGGAGTCCATAGTTGCGATCATCTTACTGGTGATTGCTCAAGAACAAAGCTGCTGGAAAAGAAACTAGAAGGGTCCAACCGCCCGAAATTAGAATGGCCTGAGGTAAAAGCTGCAACGTTTCCCGCAGCGTCAATGACGCAGTCGTAGTTTGTAACATCAGCAACACGCCCCAAACAGCAACACCAGCACCCAGAGCCACCAAAACTCCTGAGGCCCACCTTTGGCGACGGAATAGAAATAGCGAAGGAACTGCGGCCAAACCTATCAGTAATGCCAGTAAGACGGTGGCTAGAACAGTGGGAAACGACAGCGCATTGACTAAACCTCCCACATCAACCTCCATTGAGATGATGATCGTAGCGGTGATAAAGGCCAGTAGGTAAAACCATGTGAACCCCAGAATGCGTCGTATAGTCATTCTTGTTTTGCATCAAAACTCAGTTTTCTCAACTATCACATTGAGTGCTGGCTAGCAGCATCCTCTGGGCATTCCCAATAGAACGCTAGGTGGGATCATCTATGAGGGTGATAGGAATAAGCCAAATGGGTTTATCCAATAGGTGGATGCTGAAGCGATCACGCCACCCAGGTACTCTTCGAACTCCATTTGTTTCCCTACTTCTACTTGGACATAGACCTAGGAACCGACAACGGTAGCGTAAACCAGAACGTTGAACCTGTACTGAGTTGACTCAAGACACCAATGTCGCCGCCATGAGCAGTAATGATCTGTTTGCAGAGATAGAGTCCTAAACCTAAACCAGGCATATAGCGAGCTCGCTTACCTCGGGTGTATAGCTCAAAAAGACGCTGACATTGGCTGTAGGAAATCCCGACTCCGTTATCTTTGATGCGACAGAGCAGCATGGGTTGAGATCGCGACCTTGAATTAGTTGTTTTTACACAGTTGAGTGAATTTCCAAGACCTGAGGAACCATTGCTGAATCGGGAAGCATAACTCCGAGACGGTAGCACCTCTGCTTCTAGAACTAACTGAATACCGGGAGGATTATGCTTCAGAGCATTTTCGATTAGATTACTAAAGACTCGCCATAGATGAGTGGAATCGGCATTCACAAACGGTAGCTCTGAATCGAGAGTGTTGATTACGTTCACCCGGTTTTGAACAAGCTTAGGCTCAATATCTGCTAGAACCCCTGAAACTACAGTGCTGACTTGAAGTGGTTGAACCTGCAACAGCAGACCTTGAGCATCAGCATGATGAGCTTCTACTAAAGAATTAATTAGTTTAAGTTGGCGATCGCTTCCCTGTAGCAGTCTTTCCAAGACTGGAGCATGCAAAATCACCTGCCCATCAGTGGTTTGGTTCAGCAGATTCTTGATCACCATAGAACTGCCTATCACTGGATTACGTAAATCATGGGAAACGGCATGCAGAAAGATCTGCAACTCACGTTGTGATTCAAATTCAGAACGCCGTAGTCGCTCGCAAACAAAGACACCTGTATTACAGATAAGACAAACCCAAGCAATTTGAATGAAGGTTCCTAGGCTATAGATGCTGTCATAAATAGGAGTATTGCCAATCTCAGTCAATCCTAAAATGGGCAAAACAACCACGTAATAAATGATGGGAAGCAATTGAGAAGCCAAATGCAGGGGCCATCGGAGTGGAACCAATACAGCAAAAGCCAGGAAAATGATTGGACTCGGCGAAACTGGAACATCAAAAAACGTAGCAATGATTTGAGTTATGAATCCGTTTACAGCGCCTGAGAATAGCAAGAAAATGAAGGCTGGATAGCGGTGACCCCAGGGCGATCGATGAATAATCAAGCACAGAATCAGCAGACTGTTAATTACACAAAAACCAATTACCGTGATGCTTCTAAGCTGCTCAGCGAGTAACGGCTCTTCAAAAATCTTGTCCAGATCCGTTCTCAGCTGTTCAATCTCAACGATAAAAAGATATAAACCGTGAGCAGATGAAATGAGAAAACAAACGAGGCCAATCCATAATCCATAACCTAATCGCTTGTATAAAAATTCATGCCGCCACTGTAGATAATCGGCTGATACAGCAGGAGACAGAGTTTGCCTCACCATATGCCAGTATTGGCAGAACTGTTGCCAAACGTAGAAAATGAACCCGTGTGACCGACTGTAACTATAGGGAAGCATCGGTAGTTCTAATAAGTGGGAATTGAGCTGAACTCATACTGCTACCGTACCGACAGACTAGGGCGATCGTGCATCCTCCAGTCAGTCACTTTCGTAGTTATCTTTCTTTTTCAGTAACTGACTCGCGAAACTTACCCAGCAACAAAAATAAGCTGAGCTTATTTTTGTTGCTGGGTAACGAACATCTTTTTATATTGCTTGATGCCTATCAAAGAGAATGTTGACTGTGTAAATACAGATAGCAAGATTCCAATTACACCATAGGGATACTTAAATTTTTTAGATGTGTGAACATCTGCGGAGTTAAAACATGATGACTATTGACTACTGATGGTATTTTTGCCTAACTGAAAAACGATAGAGTAAACGAACTTTTTTTACTTCTCGACAATGTGGAAATGATGAAGCTCGCTTGCTGATTTCCTCATATACCAAGGGTTTTCGTGAACTTGACAGCACAGACACTTCAGTATGTTTAAGTATTTGGTAGTTTCTTTAAAGCTTGTAGAAAGGGACTTTATTAATCTGATGAAACGGTGTCCATCGGCAGGCATTTTGCAGGAAAAATTGGTTCTATACAGTTAGGAACCCGAACAAGTTGTCTACTCTGAGAAGGGTACCTCTGCCCATTGAAAGACATTGTTTCGAGGAGCCATCACCAATGAGATTAAGGCGGCTCAATAGAATGACTTACTGTTCTTTACCTATGAATCAGGCAATTCAAGAAACTGCTTCACAAGTTGGCGTCTATGAATGCGAGGTGAAACTCAAGTTCAGGCTCATTGAAGAAGATTTGGCTTACTGCGATCGCGATCAGCTTTTGCAGATTCTTTTCGATGCGTTGTCCTACGGCAGCGATGAGTATTTGGAATCACTCCAGACGGAAGTTGCTATCCAAGAGGTCGCTGAGATGGAGGCGTCTCCTGATATGCGACGCCAGCTCATCCGACTGCGGAATGCCAGTCGTAGATAGTGCGTCACAACTGGATAGCGGCAAAAACTATGGGAAGCCTAGGTAAAGCCCTTGCTTTAGACCCATCGCACCTTTAGAAACACCTACGCGGTAGCATATCCAAGGCTATTTTTGAAGAAATAATATACACGGAGATTCTAGATGTAAGGGAAAAACTAGTGCGTTTTGTTTGACACATGGACCTCATTTGTCTATATTGGACAATGTCGAACAACACAGGCCCCCATCGTCTAGAGGCCTAGGACACCTCCCTTTCACGGAGGCGACGGGGATTCGAATTCCCCTGGGGGTATTAATTTAGAACTATTACGGAATAACCCCTGCAAGGCTTAATCCCTTGCAGGGGTTTGGTTTTGGCGACTGTATCTTAATGTAAAACGCCTCCAATAGTCTCTAAATGTGCTTGAATACCCCTACAAATTCAGTCACAGTTTTGGCTAAATTTACAGGGCTAGAGTGGGACGGCTCCCAGCTACGGGGGAATTACAGCCCGTCAAAAGTTGAACCGCGTGACCTACCTAATGACGAAGGCATAATCGTCTACCGTGAGACAATTGCTAACCCTGCATGGAGATGGGTCTATAGCATGATGGCGACCTATGGCCTACGCAATCATGAAGTGTTTCACCTAGACTTAGCAGACTTTCCGATAGTGAAGGTGCTGGAATCGACTAAGACCGGGGCGCGTGAGGTTTGGCCGTGTTACCCCGAATGGGCAGAGGAATGGGAACTGCACCTTTGCCAGCTCCCACCGGTTAAACTCGACCGCTCTAATTCTAAGATTGGACATTCGGTCACTCAATACTTATCACCAAAACTACCGTTTTTGCCTTACGACCTACGCCACGCTTGGGCAATCAGAACGCTATTGTTTGGCTGGCCGGTAGAGCTTAGCGCCCGTCAGATGGGGCATTCGGTTGATGTCCATACACGGACTTATCAGCGATGGATTGACCGAGAGAAGATTCAGGCTGTTTATGAGTTGCTAGTGAATCGACGCGATCGCCCACGGCCACCTACGGTTATAGCTGATTGATTTTCTCCTCTAGGAGCCAGCAAGCTAGGTCGATTTGAGCTTGTCGCTGCGACTGAGCCAGATATGGCTCGTACGGCTGACATTTTGGAGCGGTACATTGATAGCAAGGTTGACTTTGTGGATGCTGTGGTAATGGCGATCGCAGAATGGCTCAACCTCACAACCGTTTTGACCCTTGATCAACGAGACTTTCGACTCTTTAGACCCACCCACTGTGAAAGCTTTCGTTTGAAGCCTGAATAAGTTGGTGCGTCAGTAGCTATTTACCATAGGTCAAGGCTTTAATAGAATTACCCAATCAAAAAGCGATCGCTTCCCGTCAAGTCTACGATCGCTTTTTGTGGATTTTGTTGTGGCCTCCATCATAGCTGATGTCCGATTCCCTTGTAAGCCAGAAACGGGTCGCATTGAGCCAACTGGTCAGCTCCTTGCTATCGAAAGATTTTGAAGAATTGTTGTTTGCGCTTGATGTCCCGTTGTCAACACTGCCATCGAATACGGCTTCCCAGGGAGCGCGAGCAGCAGCATTGTTGCAATGGGCCAAGGGGCCGACCGGCTGTGGTCTGAGAGAATTGCTGAAGACCTTAGAGAAAATTGCGCCGCAAGCATTTAAGGACGCCTTGGGCGATCTCAACGAATGCTGCAGAATCATGTCATCTCGGGTGTCAAAACCTCTAAAGTCAGGGGCACCTTTTCTAGCACCGCCCTTACCCCGACACTATGTGCCCCGTCCTGAGCACCTGACTGCGGTCAAAGAAAAACTGTTGGATGAGGCACAACCGGGCACGCTGGTCATCAGTGCCATTTATGGCATGGGTGGCATCGGTAAATCAGTGCTGGCGGCTGCTTTGGTGCAAGAGCCAGATGTGCAACAACGATTTGCCGATGGCATTCTCTGGGTCACGTTAGGGCAAAACCCTGACCTGCTCTCGATGGTGAACCAGTGGATTCGAGAGCTGGGAGACTATGACTACAACCCCACGACTCTAGAGGCGGCTTCTCTGCATCTGCGGACTTTACTAGCGGACAAATGTGCCCTTTTGGTGGTGGATGATGTTTGGAACCCAGAGCACGTTGAGCCCTTTCGCATTGGCGGGGCAGGCTGCTGTGTGCTCGTCACGACTCGGCAGACCAAGATTGTGGGGGCTACCCGCTACGACCTGGATTTAATGACCCCCCAGCAGTCCCTAGACTTGCTGACTCAATATCTGCCCTATGACTTGGACGAGACCGAACAAGCTCAAGCGGCGGTATTTGCCAAGGAAGTCGGGTATCTGCCTTTGGCGCTGGAACTAGCCGCAGCACAGATTGAAGACGGGGTGAGCTGGACAGAGCTGCTGGAAGCCTTTCGGGCTGAGATGGCGGTGTTGGATCTCGATAGCGATGTGAATGAGATCGCCGATGAATCAATTCGTAAACAGCGCAGTTTAGAAGCGTCTTTCAAGCTGACTCTGAAGCTGCTGTCACCTCAACAGCTTGAACAATTTGCTTGGTTGGGCATTGTGCCGGAGGATGTGACCCTGACCCAGGAGATGGCCGCAACGCTGTGGCAGGTGAACTCTTTTCAAGCGGGTAAGCTGCTGCGGGAGTTGAAGAATCGAGCACTACTGCTGCCCCAAGCACAACGAATCGGCGAGCGGCCCACCTATCGCATTCATGACCTGGTGCATGATTTGGCCAAGACTCTGCTGACCCAGGAGCAGTCTCTGGGAGATCTGCCAGGTTTGGGACTTACGATCGAAGCCGCTCACCAAACATTTCTATCTCACTACCAGGTTCAAACCCAAGACGGGCTTTGGCATACGGTGCCCGACGACGGCTACATTCACCGTCATTTACCCTGGCACTTTGAGCAAGCTCAACAGCCGGACTGCTTACACAGCCTACTGCAGGAACGGACCCCAGAGGGCCGTAATGGCTGGTATGAAGCGTGCGAGTCTCTCGGTCAAACTGCCAACTTTGTCACCGATGTCGCGAGAGCGTGGCAATGGGCCGAAGAGTCTTGGGAACAGCAACCCCAGAAATCCATCGTCCTGCAGTGGCGTTACGCTCTGATCACCACGACGCTCAATAGCCTAGCCAGCAATATTCCTGCTGAACTGATTGCTGTTTTCGTCCAAAAGAAGTTTTGGGCCCCGGCTCAAGGGCTGGCTTATATCCGCCAAGCAAAAGAGTCTCATAAAAAAGCAGAGGGCATCGCCGCGATCTCGTCTCTACTGCCGCCTGCCTTAATTGCAGAAGCCGTCTCCCTAGCCCGCGACCTTCAATCCGATGACTCCCGCGCCTTTGCGCTCCGTGCCCTCGCGCCTCATTTACCCGAGCCCTTGTTCACAGAAGCGCTGCAGGCCGCACGGGACATTCAAGACGATTACTACCGCGCCCGTGCGCTCAGTGCCCTCGCCCCTCATTTACCCGAGTCCTTGTTCACAGAAGCGCTGCAGGCCGCACGGGACATTCAAAAAGGTTCCGACCGCGCCAGGGCGCTCAGTGAACTCGCGCCTCATTTACCCGAGCCCTTGTTGACAGAAGCGCTGCAGGCCGCACGGGACATTCAATCCGATTACTCCCGCGCCAGTGCGCTCCGTGCCCTCGCCCCTCATTTACCCGAGCCCTTGTTGACAGAAGCGCTGCAGGCCGCACGGGACATTCAAGACGATTCCTACCGTGCCAGTGCGCTCAGTGCCCTCGCCCCTCATTTACC
>NZ_JAQMUB010000092.1 GCF_028330965.1 Oscillatoria sp. CS-180
CAATTGCGTTGGAGGATGGCACAACCGCACCGGAGATGATGTTGTTGCCATACATCAGAGAACCTGCAACAGGCTCACGGATGCCGTCGATGTCGACGGGAGGGGCTGCGATGAACGCAATCACGTAGCAAGCGGTAGCAGTTACAAGCGTAGGAATCATAAGCGTACCGAACCAGCCTACATAGAGGCGATTCTCGGTGCTGGTGACCCACTGACAGTAACGCTCCCACAGGCCCGCATCATTGCGGGTTTGAAGTGTAGAAGTCATAGTGATGATTGCCAGATAAATACGACAAAACGAGTGAAAACGTGTAGCTATTAAGTACAGTTTTTCACCTATTGAACAGCGTAAAGATTCGTATTAGGCTTCTGTTCATTTTGTATAAAAAACTTCTACTTCTGACATATTCCGTAATTTCTTTCCGAGTAATAATTGATAGTCGTATGACTTCAAAGATTTCTGTCTCGATTTATTAAGGTGCTACCCACTTAAAGTGCAGGTCTATATTACGAAATCGCAACAGTAAATACTAAGTCAGATACCCCAATCCGTTTATTGAAGGGTCTTTCAGGCTTTTGGTTTAGCCTGGAGGCCATTGAAGCGATCGCCCACCTAACAAGTGCATATGCAAATGAAAAACTGTTTGCCCTCCATTCTTACCCGTGTTAATAACCACTCGATAGCCGTCCTCAGCAATTCCCATTTCTTCTGCTAAAGACTTAAGTGTCAGCAGCATATGACCTAACAATTCCTTATCGCCACTTTCAGCATCAGCAAGTTTTGGAATCGGTTTCTTAGGAATAACCAAAACGTGAGTCGGGGCTTGAGGAGCAACATCCCGAAAAGCAAGACACAAATCATCCTCATAAACAATATCAGCAGGAATTTCACGGCGAATAATTTTGCCGAAAATAGTGTCTTCACTCATAGGGCAGCGCCAATTCAAAGAATGTCCCTATTTTAAGGGCTGAAACGAAAAAGAAGATATAGCTTTAGCCCTCACCTATCCACCCTCTCCTCCCATTACTCCTTCACCCAAAGTGCCAGTCCACCTCCTCGCCCACGAGCCGCTATGTAGTCATTTGCTACCGCAAAAAAGGCAAAGAAAGGCAACTGCGCGATTGTGGTTTCCTCGAAGGGTTTGTCTGCTCGTTTTTGGCGGTTGACGGTCCCTTGGTAAGCTGTCAATCCAAAGCAAGTCACACGCAAGTGGGTAAAGTCGAACATCAGCAAGTTTTTCTTACCCAGATAACGGGCAGGTCCAGTAAAGCGAATGTGTAAAGGACCTACGTTGAGCTGATTAGCAATTGTCAACGGGGCGTCGTTGCTGTCGTCTGACGAAAAGGAGATGCGGGCGATCGCTAGCTTCGGCACATAGAAACCACTCCCTATCGGTTCACCAGACTGAAACTTTGCCTGCTTGCCCGCACTGAAACACAGCCGCCACGTTCCCAACAGTGACTCCAGCGAAATCGCCTGTTTCGCCTGCTTTGTTGATCGCTCCTGCTCTAGCAAAGCCGCTGTCAAGGTTCGACCGTTAGGCCGCTGAACGCCTGACCGAGTGAAACCTTGAACAGCTTTGTCGAGGATGGCAGCATGATGTAAGCCGGCAGTTGAAGACATGGTTGAGATGGTTATGGCAGTGATCGCTCCAGTTCCATCAGAAACTGGCAAAATTTTTGAACATCCTGAATGAATAAAGGATGACAATTCGCAAGCTGTTCAACTAACTCGCTCACGCGATTAGGACGAAGCTCAAAACCATAGCGATGCATGACACTGTTTGAGTTCATTTTGTAAGCGAGCAATAAGCACACGATACTGACTCATAAGAGCGTTCCTTGAGCGATCGCGGCTCGGATAGGGGGACTTGCCAACTCTACAGGCACCAAATCAATTGAAAATTCCGATAGCGCTAATAATTGGGCGACAGCGGCGAAGTAATGCTCAGGATCTAAGTTCCAGACGGCTAGATCCAAATCGGACTGCCCATGAAAGGCGGTCTCATCAAGCACTGAGCCAAACACAACAACATGGCTCACTCCGAATGCCTCCCGTAGCAGAGTAGCTGCTTCCTGAGCTACCCGTAATCCATGCAGACGCCTCTGACGCAGCTTTTCGCGCTGTTGCTGCTGGCGTCGTCGAGCGGTTTCGATATAAGGCTGCATGTCCACAGGCGATCAGTTCTTGGTACACCTCAGAAGATTGGAAAACTGTTTTGATTTGACTCGAAATACAGATGAAGATAAGCGTAAAGATGAAAACCGAACTCTCTCATCAGCATCACGCCAAATGTAGATGTTCGGTTTTCTCGCTACAGTTAGTCTCAGTTTGAACCTATACCAACTGGCAGGCACCACCTAAGCCACAACTCAATTCTTCCATGGTGACCTTGCCGTCATGATCCATATCTAAGGCATCAAAAACAGCATCAGTCCCCATCCATTCTTCGCGGGTGATGAGGCCATCTCCATCCAGATCATAAGCGGCAAAAAGATCCTGAGAGGCATGGTTTGCCAACTCCTCGCCCTTGCCAAGCTGATCCAAGCGATCAGCCAACAGCCCTTCCAAAGTCTCTAAAGCCTTGCTGAAGCCCTTAATGCCCTCGTCAAGTTTGTCAGACGCCATTCGATCTTCAGAATGCATCTTGTCGAAGGTCGCTTTGTCCATAGCAATCTTGTCGATGGCCATATCCTTGGCCTTAGCCGGATCAAGCTTGCGTTCCAGCGTGCCTTCTTTGTCCTGGAGTTGAGCTAGCAGCTTGGGGGAGATCGTCAGCAAATCGCAGCCTGCTAGTTCTTCGAGTTCGCCGACATTGCGGAAGCTGGCGCCCATCACCTCAGTCTCGTAACCAAACTTCTTGTAGTAGTTGTAGATCTGGGTAACGGACTGTACACCGGGATCTTCTGTAGGGGTATACTCCTTGCCCGTTTCTTTCTTATACCAGTCCAGGATACGACCCACGAAGGGTGAAATCAGAGTGGCTTTTGCTTCGGCACAGGCGATCGCCTGATGCAGCCCAAACAGCAGCGTCAGGTTACAGTGAATGCCGTCCTTCTCCAAGACTTCAGCAGCTTTGATACCTTCCCAAGTCGAAGCGATTTTGATCAGAACGCGATCGCGGCTCATACCCACAGCTTCATATTGAGCAATGAGATCACGAGCCGTGGCGATCGTTGCTTCAGTGTCGTAGGACAGCCTGGCATCCACTTCAGTAGACACTCGACCCGGCACAATCTCTAGAATCTTGAGGCCAAAAGCAACCGCCAATCGCTTGAAGGCCAAGTTAGCAATTTCTTTATCTGAAGCCCCTTCTCCGGCTTCTTGCTTCGCTTTCAGCAGCGTCTCGTCGACAATGCCGTGATATTGAGGCATTTGGGCAGCGGCGGTAATCAAAGAGGGATTCGTGGTGGCATCACGCGGCGTAAATTGCTCGATCGCTTGCAGGTCGCCAGTATCAGCAACTACAACAGTCATGTCGCGCAGTTGCTCTAACAGATTCTGAGCCATATCCCTTACCTCATGGTTGGAAAGCATAGATGCCTTTAATTGTAGAGACGAGGATTTAAGTTCTCATTAAACAAAAATAAGGAATCGCCGCTCAACTAACAAAAGACCATTAAGCAAAATGCAACTATTTGCATAAAAATAGTGGATTCGATAGGATATATGCAAATAGTTGAATAAGGTGGTTTCCATGGCTAACCCCTCACAACAGACTCTTCCGCAATCGGTACCGCTAGCAAGATCTCAACAGTATTCTCCTGAAGCAGTGCAAGGTATTTTAAGCAAAGCACTGGAACTACGCTCTCAAGAAAAGTATTCAGCTCAGCAGTTAGCAGAAATGGCAACTGAGCTAAACGTAACGCCGGAGTTATTGAAGCAAGCTGAAGCCGACTGGCGATCGCAGCAAATTGAAACCGCTTCTCGACAAGCCAAGAGTGCCGAACGTCAGCGCAATCGACGGGACTCTTGGCTGAAATATCTTGCTGGAAGTGCTTTGCTAGTCGGGATCAACGTCGCTACGGCTGGAACCGTTACTTGGGCAGTTTTCCCTGTGATGGGCTGGGGATTGGGCGTTGTATTCGGTGACTGCGATCAGCCCTGTTCTAAATCTCACAGTTCCAAATCTCATAAAAAGCCCTCATGAGCTAACTTAGAGATGTCTAAAAATATCCGGCTATAGTGCATTACGCTGCGCTAATGAGACCTTACCAACGGTAAATTCTTTCCTGGAGATTTCCTTCTTCGTGATTTTTGGTAAGCGCTACAGAGAACGGCTTTCAACTTGCTCTTGCAGTTGCTCAACGCGCGTTGCCGTCACCTGGGCCAGACAAGCACTATCATCACCACTCTCAAAGGCACAGTGAGCATTGCGATAGTCAATCCAGGCAAGCTGCGCATCAGTCAACTGGTCTTGATCAGCCGCATCCAAATAGGTCTGTAACTCCTGATAGACTGCATTAAGTTCTTCGTCAGCAGCCTCATAGCTGATGGCAGCACCTTTGTTTTGCTGCAACTCTGCTGTGCGATCGCTCGTCAACCGTTCCATACAGCTGTAGTAAATAGTAGGCTGAATCGAGCCTCCCTCAAACTGGGACTGAACAAACTCGCAGTAAGCATCCCGGTAAGCAATCCAAGCTCGCTCTGCTGCAATCAGCTGATCTTCTTTCTGTTCACTCAACGAAGCCTTAACAGCCTGATAGGCATTGTTTAGCTGCACATCGGCCTGATCGTATTCGGCCTTCGCACACTGATTCATGAGCGCTTGAGTTTGCGGCTCCGAGCATTCTGCGGGCAAAGGCGGCACTGGCTCAGGCTCGGGAGCAGCTTGTCCCGTTGTCGTTGATTCTGAGGCAGTAGGGGATGTCGTCTCTTCAGGGATTTCTTCTGGTGACTGAGCAGCGGACGGCTCCGGTGGCGTTGTCTGCTCTGGGACAGGCTCAGGAGAGACACCGGGCTGCTCAGCAGTATCAGTGGTTTGTTGACAGGCCGCGATCGCGCCTAAACATAAGCCGACCGCCAGTCCTAACCCTATTCTTCGAGTAACTCCCTGCATGTTTTTGCCCCTTCCCACGCTGCAATGTTATCAAGCATAGCTTGGGCTTTCTGCAAACAGATGGCCTCAAGCAGGTGCAATGTCTTAATGTCTTGCGGATATTTGCAAAATGCTGACGAATAATAGTTGGTGAGTAGACAAAACCCCAGCTAGACTACATCTGGTAATGAGGTATGGCCGTCGTCAGTTCCGTGAGGACAGACAGCGAGCCATTCGGCTATTGTGCTCAGCATTCAGATGCGATGGGTGCACTAGCCTAGACAGCTAAAGCTATACGTTGCGGTCGGCGCAAATTGTGCCATCAGCACGGCACGCTAAGGAGACATTATGATGACAGCTCGCATAGGATCCGCGATCGCGATCGGAGCCAGTATTGCATTCTCAGGTTTGCCTGCCCGTGCTCAATCGCCAGGGCTATATTATGCGTGGCGGTCCATTAATGATGACGTTATGGTCTGCCTTGATCGCTCTACGGCAGCACTAAGCAGCCAGGGAGTGGGTAACATTCAAGTTGAGGGCAATAGCGTCGCAGGCACCACGGACGAAGCCACCGCCGTTTTTGTGTGCTTAGACAATGCAGACGCCACAACAGTCATGATTATGGTGTCTAGCAACGACGATGACATTGCCTTTGATCTAAGGGAGACTCTGAAGACAGTCTTCTAACAGGCTGCTTTGGCTCTATCGGTTTCTGCTTTTTGCTGTAAGGTGAGTATCCTGGTCAATTGTTACTGCTAGGAGCGTTATCTGTGGCTGCTGTTCGAGTTCGACAACATGTGAATCCGCTCA
This sequence comes from Oscillatoria sp. CS-180, assembly GCF_028330965.1. Lineage (GTDB taxonomy): Bacteria > Cyanobacteriota > Cyanobacteriia > Phormidesmidales > Phormidesmidaceae > Halomicronema. Next base: position 5,850 of record NZ_JAQMUB010000092.1, read on the forward strand.
GCAATAAATATCAGACAGACTTCTCCGCACCTGATTGGGCAAAACTATACGATAATCCAAATCAGCCATTACATATTGATATTGGCTGTGCCAAAGGCCATTTCGTGACCCAGATGGCAACGCTACAGCCTGACTGGAATTTTCTGGGATTAGAAATCCGGCTCCCCCTAGTTGATTACGCCCTACAGCAGCGGGATCAATTGGCACTGAAAAACCTGCACTTCCTATTCTGCAACGCCAACACCTCGTTAGCCGATTTGCTTGCGAACCTACCAGCAGGCGCTTTACAGCAGGTTAGTATCCAGTTTCCAGATCCGTGGTTCAAGAAACGTCACCAAAAGCGGCGGGTTGTGCAGCCTGAACTCGTCCAATCGCTTGCCCGATTTTTGCCGAATACCGGGCGAGTTATCCTCCAGTCTGATGTTGAAGAAGTCGCTCAGGACATGTGCGATCGCTTCAGCGAAAACCCAGCCTTTCAGCGAACCCATCCAGATTGGTTACCTGACAGTCCTTTTCCCGCTCAAACTGACCGCGAAACCTTAACGTTGAGCAAAAAGCTCCCCGTCTTCCGCGCTATCTTCATTAAGCCCAAACCCTAAAAACCGTCCCAGCGAGAAACCGACATGTCACAACCCGATCTTCGTTGCTATGCACCTGCGACAGAACGGAACCGAGAACCTATCCTCACCATCCTTAAATCAGTCCTCCCAGCAAATGGCACAGTTCTTGAAATCGCCAGTGGCACAGGACAACACGCCGTCTTTTTCGCCCCTCGCCTTACCCCTCGCCATTGGCTGCCCAGCGATCCCAATCCCTCCGCCCGCAATAGCATCACGAGCTGGATTGCAGCAGAGGACATAGAAACGCTGTATCCTCCTCTTGATATCAACGTCACTCAGCAAGATTGGGAACGGCAGATCATCGATTGGCAAAGCCATCATCCAAAGCAGGCCCCTGCGATCGCAGCCATCGTCAATATCAACATGATCCATATCTCCCCTTGGGCCGCCAGCGAGGGACTGTTCACGGGAGCCGAAAACCTTCTATCCCCAAATGGAGTGCTTTATCTCTATGGTCCCTTCAAGCGCAACGGGCAGCATACAGCGCCCAGCAATGAGGCTTTTGACGCATCGTTGCGATCGCAAAATTCACAATGGGGCGTTCGGGACCTGGAGAGCGTCACAGAATTAGCCCATCAGCACCATTTTCGTTTAGCTGATGTTTTTCCCATGCCGGCCAACAACTTCTCCTTGGTCTTTCAGTATGAGGGTTCACGGTCGTAGAGGATTGTGGGTACCCTATCGAAGAAGATTGAGTGTGGCGATCGCGGACTTTTGCAAAATCAGAGTAAAGCTTGAGGTCTCTCTAAAAAGCGGCCAGTTTCGGTCACTATAGTTAGTGAGAATTTCTAGCCAAGGCTTGTTTTCGAAAAACGAATCTCATTCTCAGAATTCAGGCCATTAAATAGACATTTCGTGTCACTCTGAGAACTCAAAAAAGGACTTTTAGCATGAAGTTTGTGCCCCTTAAAAGACGTTTTTTAAGAGCTGCTAGATTTTGGAGTAGACCCAGTTATCAAACTATTTGTGACGAAGCTTGGGCCTTGGCACCTGCGCCTGAAGCTCGTCAGGGGTATCAATCCGTTTATTTAGAGGGGCAACTAGACCGCGTAACAGGCGTTTTTACTAGCTTTGAAAAAGAGAACGAGCGCATCAACGGTGAGTGGAAAGAGTTCAGACCTACGATGGCCTATCGTCTGAGAAATGTGTGCTTGGCAAATGGATTTTTGTACAAAGGCGCCATGAAAGCGACGCTGTCACCGGAGAAAGAAAAGCTCATTATTTCTGCTGACTATGAAGAGATTGATCAAGCCTTCTTAACATCTACGTACTGTAGCAATCTCTACTTCGGACATTTTGTTTACGATGAATTGCCCGCAACGATGCTTGCTGAAAGCTTGGGCACTCCCATCATGACCAAGCGGCAGCCCTACTTTCATGAACCTGAATATCGGGACTTATTTGACCTCCAGGCTCGTTCGGTAGAAAGGGCCAAAATCAAAGAAGTCGTTATGACGGATGACTTTCCCTGGAATGACTTCAAGGTCGAGCGAATTCGGAAAATGCGGGCAAAGCTGCGGGAGCAGTTGGGAGCAGCCAATCCACCCGGCATCTACTATCGCCGGGGGCGTTCAGGTGCCTCTCGATTCATGGTGAACGAGGCAGAGATCGAAGCGTGTTTGGCCAAAAGAGGGTTTGCGATCGCCGATCCCCAAACCCAATCGGCTACCGAAATGTTCAAACAGGGCATCGGCGCAGAAATTGTTGTGGGTATCGAGGGCAGTCAGATGGCCCCTAGCCTGTTTTCAGTCAAAGACGGTGGCGCTTTCCTGGCACTCCAACCGCCCAATCGGTTCAACAACCATGCCAAAGATCGAACGGATGCAATGGGATTAACCTATGGCTTCGTTATAGGGCTACTCGAAGAAGAAGGCTTTAGGATTGACGTTGGAGAGCTAGAGCGCACACTGGATCTGCTCTACGCAAAAATACGTCCTGCCACCGTATAGCCTTAGGCAGAAGGTTGATAAGGAAACACCTACAGACATAACAGATTCATGAAGTCTCATAGAGGAAAGCACTTTCTGCCTTCACAATGAGAGTCAGCGAATTCTCAGTAACTCACATGGCGTATACCTGCGAAATCAGCTCAGGGCAGCGGCTCTATTTGGAGAACAGTGGAGAGCAAACAGCTGTAACTCTGGCTTCCAGCAGCACGGGGCAGCAGCAACAGTCCAGTAGTCAATTCACGACTGGAGCATGGACCGCACCACCTGAAGCCTTTCAAACCGCTGCAGGAGTTGTTATCAAACTCACGACGACTCAAGGTGTTCAGCATTTGCAAGTGCAGGGTAATCAAATGGGACTAGTGACGGACCATCCTGTTCCAGGCAGTGCTCAGCAGATGCAAATGAGCACCAATGTCGCTATGCCTAGCAACACTATGCCGCCGATGGAATCTATGCCGCCCATGCAGCCTATGCGAATGGGAGACATGGAAATGAGTCTGAATCCCATGCAGATGCGAATGGGCAATATGGAAATGCAGATGGGTAAGTCTGTTAAGCGTTCGCCTGGCAAAACCAACTTTTGTAGTCAGTGTGGAACGCCGGTAAAACCCAGCGATCGCTTCTGTGCTAACTGCGGCCATCAGTTACAGGACTAGCGATTAGGCGCGATCGCTCTTCATCTCTGCAATGACGGGGTCAAACCCATCGGGAAAATGAGTTTCAGCGGGATCGTAATCAGCACCGTGAAAGTCAGCATCAGTCAAGGTTGCCTGCCGCAAGTCCGTGCCAATCAACATGGACCCTCTGAGATTGGCACCGCTGAGATCAGCGCCGCTAAGCGAGGCATAGCTGAGATCAGCACCGCGCAAATTGGCTTGACTGAGGTTGGCTTCGTTCAATTCCGCGTAGCTCAAATCAGCCCCCTTTAGATTGCTTTCTTGCAAATCAGCCTGATTGAGACATAGGCCAGAAAAAGCACGTTGTCCGTAAGCGTAGGCTGCCAACAACGTTTCAGCCTCTTCAATCTCAGATACGTTTTTGAAGACAGACATCGGAAAACCCTCACAAAACAGACTTGTTCACTCGTTAGTAGTGATGTTTACCTCCAAGCCCGCCCCGTCCCCAGTTAAGGTAAATGATGAGCATAGGGCTGACTTAGAAACAGTGCTCGTTCGCCCCTGCGTCGCTTGACTAAGCCGGGCAAGGTTTGTCCACCAGCCTTGACCCACCGAGGAAACTCATCAGCCGCGCCTTGATAATCTCCGGCATTGAGCTTTCTCAATAGCGTGGACCCTTCCAGAGCACCTACTCCCAAGTTAAAGGCAAAGGAGACTAAAGCGGAAAACTGATTGCTATTGACAGGCACTTTGACCGCATTGCGAACGCCATTCTCAAAATACCGAAGATCTTTTCTGAGAATCGCCTCAGCTTCAGCTTCTGTGATGGTCTGTCCAGCATAGACTTGGGGATCCCCTGCCGCCGAGGTATGTCCATAACCAATCGTCCAAACGCCAACAGAGTCCTGATAAGCAGTCAGTTCCAACCCTTCAGAGCGTTTGACAATAGTCAGTCCATCATCGTTGATGCGGTCGGTTCCTGAAGTCGAGGCGGGCGGTGCCGGGGTGCTGAAAGAGTCCAGTACAGATGAAGGCGGGGGGGCAGGGGGAGGCGTTGGCGGTGTCGGCTTTTGCGGTGGCTCTGGCCCACTCAAAGAGACTGTCATCGCTCTAGGATAGTCAGGACGAGTAAACCATGAACGGATAGCGGATACGTTCAGAACTTGCTCTTGTGGGTTCGTCGAAGAGGGATATTTCGTGAGACGGGAAATCCAATAGCCGCCTTCCATTAAATAAATCGCTTTACTCGTTTCTTTAATCCAAGTACCCATGTAATTGTCCTAACTAATAGCGAGATCTGGCATTAACTATTTTGATGAGATGTTTCAGTGACCTTTAGTCCTGGGCGCAGTATCAAAATGGTTGGCAGCCTCGTCTTAGCTAAAGAAGCGACTGCTGTAGACCATCCCTGTATGCCGCGATCGCAACAATAGCCTTAATTCTCATATCAACAAACTTTCCCGAAAACTATCTTGAAATTGCGTCCATGCCCTTCCTGGCAATCGAAGTCGCTCTATAGGTAAACGGTGTAGTCCTGACTCAAGAACAAAGCTCTTTCGGCGTCGCGGCGACGAACCAACCCCAACAGCGTTTCTCCTCCAGCTTTGACCCACCGGGGCAGCTGATCAGCAGCACCCTGATAGTCTCCCGTATTGAGTAACCTCAAAAGTGTTGAGGTCCGCAAAGCGCCTACTCCGACGTTAAAGCTGAAGGAGACCAAAGCAGAAAATTGGTTGCTGTTGAGCGGCACCGTAACCACATCGCGAACGCCATTCTCAAAAATCCCCAGATCTTTCTTCAGGATGGCTTCCGCTTCCGCTTCTGTGATGGTTTGTCCGGCATAAACCGTTGGCGGCCCTGCGGCTGACGTATGGCCATAGCCAATGGTCCAAACTCCCACAGAATCTTGATAGGCTCTCAGCTCTAAACCCTCAAAATGTTTGATAATTCGCAGGCCATCGCGGTTGATTTGGTCATTCCGAGACACGGGTGGTGGTGTCAGCGGAGCCGGTTTTTGCGGAGGTTCTTTAGAGCTTTGAATGGAAACTGTCATAGCTCGGGGATAATCATCGCGGAGAAACCACGAGCGAATGGCTCCAATGTTGAGAACTTGCTCATTAGGATTTGTTGCAGAGGGATATTTGCTGAGACGCGAAATCCAATAGCCCCCCTCCATAAGGTAGATTGCTTTACTAGTCTCTTTGATCCAAGTACCCATGCGAATTCTCCCTGAAGCGTGTAACCAAACAAGTCGTTAGGGTTAGGATAAATAGCTTCTAATTGGCTTAACCATTAAAAGGATAATTGCCAGTCTGCAAGTATCCCAGTGACCTGAAGCTGCCTCAGTTTAGTCCACATGCATTGCAAATAGCGCACAACTGTGGCAAAAAGGCCCTGAATTCATTAGTGGAATCTGTAGTATAGGTGGCGGTCTACGCTTCGTATAAATAAAACAGCCACATTCTTGACAAAAGCGGCTGATTCTTGAATTTGCCCTTAAGTTCCGTCTCAAAACTTATGGATGGGTAAGAGTTTCTCTTGCACAGCCGTTAAGATAATTGAAGGCCTGAAAATCTGGAGTAGTCGCCTTATGACTTCCGCGATCGCCGTTAATTCTCCTCAACAGTCTTTAACGGCACCGACCGTTCGACGTTTGAGCAATGGGCTAACTATCATTGCTGAGCAAATCCCCGTCGAAGCTGTCAACCTCAGTCTTTGGTTCCGCGTCGGATCGGCGATCGAATCGGGCACTATCAACGGCATGGCCCACTTTTTGGAACACATGATTTTCAAAGGGACGTCACGGCTTCCGGTAGGGGAATTTGAACGACGGATCGAGGCCCACGGCGGTATCACCAACGCGGCGACTAGTCAGGACTATACCCAGTTTTTCATCACTTCCGCCCCTCAAGATTTTGCATCCTTAGCCCCTTTGCAGATCGAACTCGTGATGAACCCGTTGCTGACAGACGAGGAGTTCGAACGAGAGCGTTCTGTCATTTTGGAAGAAATTTCGCGAGCTAACGATAACCCGCGTCGCCGCACTTTTTATCGTTCAATGGAGGTGGCCTTTGAGCGACTGCCGTATCGTCGCCCTGTTTTGGGCCCTGAATCGGTAATCGAGCGTTTGACTGCGCAGCAGATGCGTGAGTTCCATGCTTACTGGTATCAGCCAGAGCGGATTACTGCTGTTGCTGTGGGTAACTTGCCAGTTGAAACCCTGATCCAAACCGTAGCTGATGGATTTGACCAGGCACTTGCTTTTCGCTCTGCGAACCCCATTACCCGCTACAGCGACGCCAATATCTATCGGTCTGCACCTGAAAGCCCTTTTACCACTGTGCAGCGCCATGACCACGTTGATCCGGCTTTTCAACAAGCTCGGCTAGTGCTCAACTGGCGTGTTCCTGGACTAGCGGACTTTGAGAAAACTAGCGTCCTCGACGTACTATCCTCCGTTTTAGGTCGGGGTCGTATGTCCAGACTGGTTCAAGATTTGCGTCAAGAGCAGCAGCTGGTTACCAGCATTTCCGCAAGTAATCTGGCGTATTGGCAGCAGGGTGTTTTTAGTATTGCTGCACAGCTGCCCGAAGAAAACTTAGAAGCGGTCGAGGCAGCTATTACCAACCACATTGCGGAAATCCGTGAGCGATCTATTACAGCTACAGAGTTACAGCGGATTCAGACTCAAGTTGCGAATCGTTATATTTTTGGGAGCGAAAGTCCAAGCGATCGCGCGGGGCTTTATGGTTACTATCAAACGCTGACAGGGCAGCTTAATCACGCATTGTCCTATCCTGAAAAAGTTCAGCGCCTGACCCCAGCCGATATCCAAGCAGCCGCACAGGAATATCTATCAGCCGATGCTTATGGTGTGGTGACGATTCGGCCAGGATCATAAAAATGCCTCTCCCATATCCCCGCCTATGTGGAACTCTATTGCCCAAGAGATTACCCGCGCTACTAAAAACCCTTTTGACATTCAAGACCGCCGTAGCATTGGTGGTGGCAGTATCAATCAGGCCTATCGCCTATCAGACGGCGATCGCAATTACTTCGTAAAACTCAATCGAGCAGCCCAGTACGGCATGTTTGAAGCGGAAGCTTTGGGCCTGAAGGAGATCGCTGATAGCAATACCATCCGAGTTCCCCGTCCGATCTGCTGGGGCACGGCAAACGGCTCAGCCTATATTGTGATGGAATATTTGCCGTTAGGGAATAGCAGCCGACAAGCTTGGTATCAAATGGGTCAAGATCTTGCGGCAATGCATCGCGTAATCAGCGATCGCGGTTTCGGCTGGCAGCGAGATAATACTATTGGCGATACCCCTCAAAAAAATCCTTGGATCGAAGATTGGGTAACGTTCTATACCGAATATCGTCTGCGCTACCAGTTTCAGCTAGCTAACCGTCGAGGTCATTTTCCTCAGCAGGATGCTTTATTGGCCGCAATCCCTTCTCTCTTATCAGGACATGACCCTGAACCATCACTCGTGCATGGCGATTTGTGGTCAGGCAATGCGTCGGTGATGGCGGATGGCACCCCAGTGATTCTGGACCCAGCTACCTATTATGGCGATCGCGAAGTCGATTTAGCTATGACCGAAGTATTCGGCGGCTTTCCAAATGCTTTTTACGAAGGCTACCAAGCGACTTATCCCTTAGAAGACGGGTATGAAATACGCAAGATACTTTACAACCTATATCACATACTGAATCACTTCAATCTCTTTGGAGGTGGCTATGGGTCGCAGGCTAGTAGTATGTGCGATCGTCTACTACGCTACATCTAAAACTCACTAGATAGAATTTCATACATCTAAACTATTGCTCTACTTGTAGAGTTGCTGAAGTAACGCAATCGTTCAGGGTTGGACTATGACAAACAGCAATATGATTTCAAATAGTGAAGTATCTGAGCTAGACAAAGATCACTTATCAAAAATAGATTCTGTCAAGAAAGACAAGAAAAAAGGGACTAAAAAGAAGAAAAGAAAAGATCACCAATACGACACTTTGAAGAATTCAGAACGCAAGGTTTTTCACCATATTTCCGAAGCAGAAGGTAGTTCAAAACTACCCAAAAAGTTTTATGAAAAAGAGCTAGCGCGGCTGCAAGTAGAACTGGTCAAAATGCAATATTGGGTGAAGCAGACAGGCACTCGCATTGTGATTTTGTTTGAAGGTCGTGATGCTGCCGGAAAGGGGGGCACTATCAAACGCATCACAGAACCCCTAAATCCCCGGGGATGCCGAATTGTGGCACTGGGAACACCGAGCGATCGCGAAAAAACACAGTGGTATTTTCAGCGCTATATCACTCATCTTCCTGCTGGTGGTGAAATCGTTTGCTTTGACCGCAGCTGGTACAACCGGGCCGGAGTAGAGCGTGTCATGGGATTCTGCACCGACGAAGAGTACGAAGAATTCATGCAGACTTGCCCACAGTTTGAACGAATGCTCGTTAGATCCGGCATTATCCTGCTGAAATATTGGTTCTCTGTCAGCGACGAAGAACAAGAGCGTCGGTTTCAATCGCGTCTGACCGATCCAGCTCGTCGCTGGAAGCTAAGTCCAATGGATGTCGAATCTCGCAATCGATGGGTAGAGTATTCTCGGGCTAAAGACGCGATGTTTGCCCGCACAAACATTCCAGAAGCCCCTTGGTTCACGGTCGAAGCCGATGACAAAAAACGCGCTCGTCTCAACTGCATTAGCCATCTTCTCAGCAAAATACCCTACGTGGACATGACGCCCGACCCCATAGAGCTACCTCCCCGCAAGGATGCTCCCGTCGATTACGTCCGCTCTCCCATTAACGAGCAGTTTTTCGTTCCTCGGAAATATTAAAAGCGCTTTACGCTTTCGCTTAATCCTAGCAGAAGAGAAATGGGATTTATATTGAAGTCAAAAAAGAGAAACAGTGGTTCCCTACTGATGCATCCAGGTCAAAATAGTGAGTCCTGTAAGTAGGTCTTAAACAAGAGAAACCCAACGACTTAATAGTTCCGTTGGGTTTCAAAATGTCAGCTCAACCTACATTTTTGGGGCTATCGCCATCAAGTCAATTCTTTAGCGATAAACGTCCCAATCACGGATGCCATTGTCGTTGAGAATAGTCTCAGCCGCTCGAATCTCTTGCTCCGTCCCTTCAACCATGACGAGGTACTCATTGTTGTTGTAAACGCGATCGTTGTAGTAGTTTGCGCGATCTTCAGGAATACCCCAGCCAATGAGTGCACCCAGCAAACCACCACTCGCAGCACCAATACCGCCACCAAGCAGCGTATTTGCTAACAAAAAGCCAATTTCAGCGGCAGGTCCAACACCCGGAATTGCCAGAATACCGAGACTACCAATTAGACCAATCGCACCACCTGTAGCAGCACCGGCAGTAGCACCGGCACCGGCACCGCCCTTTGCTTGTTCTGCCGAAGACTTGGCCTGATTATAAGTATCGTTACTGCCAGAAATTTCTCTCAGACCTTCACCAGCCTTGGCTACGACGGAAATATGATCCATGTTGAAGCCAGAATCCCGTAAGCGATGCATTGCTTGTTCCGCCCCAGAGCGATTTGAGAACAGTCCAACTGCACGCTGTTTTTGAACAGTGTTGGTAGCTACCATAAAGAGTTTCCTCCAATTGAAAACATCACATAGCAAGCGCGACTGTTCGCCGCGATCGCCTGTAGTCACACCTTGACAGGAACGCGGCTGTTATGCCTTCGCCCAACAGTTAGATGACGAATTGACCGTAAGGGGGAAACTTTTATGCCTTTGAAAAGGCTGGCTGTGCCGATTCCGCTGAACAAGACGGCAAGCACCCGTTTGAGAATGGCCGAGTTATTCGTCGGCCAAACGAATGACTCGACAGGGGTTTCCAGCCGCCACAACTCTATCAGGAATGGATTTCGTAACGACGCTGCCGGCTCCAATCGTACTGTTGGGGCCGATGGTGACACCGGGACAGATGATCGCACCACCACCAATCCAAACGTTGTCCCAAATGGTGACGGGCGCGGCCATTTCTACCCCCGTTCGGCGGATTTCAGGAACGGTCGGGTGATAGGCCGTATAGATCTGAACGTTCGGCGCAATCAGCACATCATCGCCAATGGTGACCCAGTTGCAGTCCAAAATCGTGCAGTTGAAATTGATGTAGAGATTTCGCCCTGCCTTAATATGGCTGCCGTAGTCACAGTAAAACGGTGGACGAATTTCGCAATTTGGCCCGATCGCACCAAATAATGCTTGAACAAGCTCAATTCGTTCTGCCAGGCTATCAGGCGGCAAGGTATTAAAAACCTGCAAATAGCGCTGAGCCGCCAAGTTCATCTCAACCAACTCCGGATCAGATGCTAGATAAGGCTCATTGGCAAGCATCTTTTCGCGTTCTGTTTTAGCCATCGTTAAAAGAGGGGCATAGTACCGACATATCACCGATATAGTATTGAAGAACCACTTACCTTTGTCAGTGAACTGCCTACGCCTGTATGTCCACTCGTTCCCAACCGCCTCAATTGCGTCCCTATCAGGTCGAACTGATTAACGACCTCTATCGCAAAATCAACGAAGGCCATACCAAAATCGCCATCATTGCGGGAACAGGGGCAGGCAAAACCATTATCAGCGGCCAAATTTGTGCCCATGCCGAAGCTGCGGGTAAGCGGCTCATGTTTTTGGTGCATTTAGACGTCCTGGTAGGGCAAACCTACGAAAAGATGAAGGCATTCGGCTTACACTGCGGCTTCATCAAGGCTGGTTGGGAAGAAGACCGAGACGCGCCGATTCAGATCGCCAGTGTCCAGACGATGGCTCAGCGTAAGTGGTGGCGCTCCTGGCCTGCTGATGTCGTCTTTTACGATGAAGCTCATACTACGCTGTTTAGTCGAGTGGGCAAGTCTGTTCTCTACAAAACCCATCCCCATTCTGTTCACTTGGCGATGACAGCTACGCCAGAGCGGCTAGGCAAAGACCAACTAGGCGAGCATTTAGACACGTTAGTTTCGGCTCCACCACCTGCTGAGCTACAGTCGATGGGCTTTTTATCTCAAATGAAGTACTTCAGTATGCCGCAGGATGGCATTGCTGACTTGAAAGGCGTGAAGACAGTACGGGGTGACTATGACGAAGCGGGTTTGAAGAATGCATGCGATCGCCCCGAACTCGTCAGTAAGATTGTTCAAGAATGGCAACGTCTTACGTTAGGCAAACGAACGATCGCGTTCTGCGTTGACATTGAACATGCTCGCCACGTTGCAGAAGAATTTCGCCGGTCAGGGATTCCCTCAGACACTGTAGAAGGGGGCACCCCTATCAAAGAACGTCAGCGCATGTATGCCGACCTGAGAGAAGAGCGCATCCTAATGCTGACCTCCTGCAATGTCATTAGCATTGGGTTTGACGAACCCAGCGTCGAAGTTGGACTCCTCCTGCGACCCACTCAGTCCAGTGCGTTACACATTCAGCAGATCGGGCGCATCATGCGAATTTCGCCTCAAACGGGTAAAGCCTGTGGCATTATTCTCGACCAAGCAGGTAATTTAGAGCGATTGGGCTTTCCTGAAGACATTGACGACTATCACCTGCCAATGCGAAAAGGCGGCGGCGGCAGCAGCAAACCACCCCCCACAAAGCCTTGCCCCAGTTGCGGTCGCATTGTCCTGAGTTTTGTCGTGCGCTGCCCTGAGTGCGCTCACCAGTGGATATCTGAGCGTCCGCTCAACCTCGAAGACATGGTGCAAATTTATTCTCGCGATCAAGCCCATACCATCCGCGACATTCCTACGCTGATTGAGATTTTTCATGGACATCGCCGTCGTGTTTTCAAAAGCGGATATGCGGTCACCTTGGCGGATCACAATTTCTTTGAGCACACGGGCAGAACGGCAAAAGAATCTTGGTGTCTGGGTTCCATCTTCGGACGGCGTCCTACCTCGGAGCACAAACAAGCCTTTCTGGAATACCTCCATCGCAGTGCTCGACGACTAGGCAAACGCGCTGATTGGATCATGCGCGAATTCGAGAAGGAGTTTGGCCCTGGCACCTGGGAACAAATGGCTCAGCAGCGACAATAGACCATATCCGGTCAAAATGTAAAGATTGCGAATTCGACCGTCGAGGCAAACAAGGTGTACTGGCTGAAACAGGGGTGTAGGTTAGCTAATAGCTGACGCGATATAGCCCCTCCAATTGATTCAGGGTAGGCATCATAGAGAAACTTCCAACATCAGGGCCTTAGATTACCCTCGTATCTCCCCGTCGTGCCATGAATTCTTCTGTTCTACGACAATACTGGTCTGTGCTGCTGCTGCTCATCGGACTCAGGCTGATCTTTTGGCTAGGAGCCTTTCCGAACCCGGATGAGGCCTATTACTGGCTGTGGGGGCAACATCTCGACTGGTCCTATTTTGATCATCCCCCGTTCCATGCCTGGGTACAGGGACTCTTTGCAGCAGCGTTGGGCCGATCGCGCTTTGTTCTGCGCCTCCCCACCCTCATCAGCACCGGACTTTTGTTTGGGCTTTATTGGGTCATTTGCCATCGACTTTGTGAACGCCAGGCCAGAAACGCCTTTTGGCTAACCGTCCTGCTGTTTCTGACTTCGCCGCTGTTTTTTCTATTCTCAGCGATGGCCTGGCATGACCACTGGCTAATCTGGTTTGGCACAGCGTCAAGCTATTGTCTGATTCGCTTTCTGAGCAGCGATCGCTCTACGTCCTATCCCTGGCTCTATGCAGCTGGAGTTCTCATTGGCTTAGCGGGGTTGTGTAAGTACGTTGCTCTATTTCTGGGGCTGGGGTTCTTGGTCGCGATCGCGTCCCATCCGCGCTGGCGATTGCTGTTCAGCACTGTTCACCTATACGGCGCGATCGTGCTGGCGCTACTGGTGCTCACGCCAGTGTTCTGGTGGAATATCCAAAACGAATTTTACTCCTTCCAGTTTTACTTAGGGCGTAGTGTGCAGTCAGAAGCTAGCGTTATTAACTGGCTAGGTCCAATCGGGTTTCTGCTGCTCAGCGCTCTCATTTTGGGTCCCATTCATGTTTGGGCGCTCTTAGCCTCCACTCGTCGAGGGTTCACCAAACCCTTCGGCATTGCTTATCAGCGGGTTGCGCTCATTGTTTTGGGCACCTCAACGGTTTTGCTTGCTCTACTGTCGCTAAGAGCGCCAGTGCTCTATTACTGGAATATTTTGGCCTACCCGTTGTCTTTTCCATTAATGGCTGTGGTTTTTCTCAATTTGCATCATCTAGCCAAACTGCGCCATCCCAGAGTTCTCAAGTCGACACTGGCATTAGGAACCTTAGCGGCTGTCGTCCTCGTGACACACTACACAGTCTTGCCGCTGTCGGCCCTAGTCTCGGAAACAGGAGATGACGATACGCGGATGCTCTACGGCTGGAACACCGTTGCCAGCGCTATCGAGCGCGAGATAGCAGCATTTTCAGAACAGCCATTACTGCTAACAACCGATTATCGGTCAGCGTCTGCTCTGGCGTACGTTCTCAACGATCCCTCTGTGATCGCTCTGTCAGGTCGAATTGACCAGTTCGATTTTTGGTATGACTCAGCGGCGCTGAATAATCAAAGCGGGATTTTATTGGGCGATCGCTGGCATCCTATTTGCCCGGCCCACCTGGCTCTGTTTGAGCGCACAGACCCGCCCATATCCGTGGCCGTCCAAAGATGGGGAGTGTTCATCAAAACCTATGATCTGGTCAAGGGGTATGACTTTAAGTCAACGGCAACCGTGCCTCATCCCCTGTCCCCTGACTACCCCCTGTCATTTACCTCGGACGGTGAGACGTGTTCTTGAATCAACTCATGAAGTCTTCATTTCTTGACATCTCTGGGCGTCTATCGTGTCTCATTCATGGCGGAGTGTAAAGCTATGCAACAAAAATGAAGCGTTTGTTTCGCTGGCGGAAGGCCAGAATGCCGAAAGGCTCTTATGTCGGACACTTTCAACCGCATTTGAAACGGTATCAAGCTTAACAACTCGTAAATTGCATCTGCCTGAGGGCAGTGTATATAAATTCTGGAGGGTTTAAATTTTGGAGCTGCAAAGCGAGTCAAGGTAACGGTTTCGTTATTGCGATCGTGGCAAATCCGAAGGTCTGTCTCTCTTATTCAGGTTGAACTTCTTTACTTCTGCACAAGCCTGGCTTTGTAAGGAAGCTTGAAGAAAGTTTAAGAAAATAAGAGACGACTGTTTCCTCTCTTTAAGATCCTCTCATATACGTCGTAGGCAGCGTGAGCTGATTAACTGCGATTCCAGTCAAGAAAAAAACGAACTCAAACTATTTAGGAGATTGAGGCGAATGTTTGACGCATACTCCAAGGTTGTTTCCCAAGCTGATGCTCGTGGCGACTTCCTATCTATGGACCAAATCGATGCTCTTCAGAAGATGGTTTCTGATGGCAACAAGCGTTTGGACTCCGTAAACCGCATCACTAGCAGCGCTTCCAAGATCGTTTCTGATGCTGCTCGTGCATTGTTTGCTGAACAGCCCCAGCTCATCGCTCCTGGTGGTAACGCTTACACTAACCGTCGTATGGCTGCTTGCTTGCGCGACATGGAGATCATCCTGCGCTACATCACCTACGCGGTATTCACTGGCGATTCCTCCGTGCTGAACGATCGCTGCTTGAACGGTCTTCGTGAGACCTACGTTGCTCTGGGTGTTCCTGGTGCTTCCACTGCAGCTGGCATTGAGAAGATGAAGGAGTCTGCTATCTCCATCGTTAACGATCCTAACAACATCACTCAAGGTGATTGTTCCAGCATCGTTTCCGAAATCGGCAGCTACTTCGACCTCGCTGCTTCCGCTGTTGCCTAGTCTTAGGCTGTTTTCAGTGCTTATTGCACGAATTCTCTGACTTAAACCAAGACCAAACTTGTACATCTTTTAGGAGATAGTTCCAATGAAAACTCCTCTGACTGAAGCAGTTGCTGCTGCTGATTCTCAAGGCCGTTTCCTGAGCAACACTGAAATGCAGGCTGCTTTTGGCCGCTTGGACAAAGCTGCTTCTGGTTTGGAAGCTGCTAAGGCTCTGACTCAGAAGTCTGATTCTTTGGTCCAAGGCGCTGCTCAGGCAGT
Organism: Oscillatoria sp. CS-180; assembly: GCF_028330965.1. Taxonomy (GTDB): domain Bacteria; phylum Cyanobacteriota; class Cyanobacteriia; order Phormidesmidales; family Phormidesmidaceae; genus Halomicronema. Next base: position 21,140 of record NZ_JAQMUB010000092.1, read on the forward strand.
CTACAACAAGTTCCCTTACACCACTCAGATGCAGGGACCTAACTACGCTGCAGATGAGCGTGGTAAGCAAAAGTGTGCTCGTGACATCGGCTACTACCTACGCATGGTGACTTACTGCTGTGTTGCTGGTGGTACTGGCCCTATGGATGAGTACCTCATCGCTGGCCTAGATGAAATCAACAGCACTTTCGAATTGTCTCCCAGCTGGTACGTAGAAGCTCTGCGTAACATCAAGGCAAGCCACGGTTTGAGTGGTGACCCTGCTGTTATCGCTAACTCCTACCTCGACTACGCAATCAACGCTCTTAGCTAGATTGTCCTAATTTGCCCGGAGGGGCAGACAGTTGTTAGCACCTGGTTAACAGTTGTTTGCCTGTCCGGGCATTGTTGTATCTGAAATATTGCCAAGGAGAAGGCAAATGGCAGTGACAACTGCAGCGGGACGTCTTGGGGTGTCCCCGTTTGACGAGTCGGAAAAGGTGGAGCTACGTCAAAACTGGTCGAAGACAAACGATATTGATGCGGTTATTCGTGCCGCCTATCGTCAGGTTTTTGGCAACCAGTACATCATGGCGAGTGAGCGTCAGACCAGTGCGGAATCCCTCCTGCGTCAAGGCGACATCTCAGTCCGTGACTTTGTTCGGGCACTAGCCTTGTCGGATCTGTATCGCGAAAAATTCTTCCAGTCAGGTCCACAAAACCGATTTATTGAGCTGAACTTCAAACATCTGTTGGGCCGTGCGCCCTATAGCCAAGATGAAGTAGCTGCTCATACTTACCTCTATCAGACTCAAGGATACGAGGCAGAAATCAATTCCTACATTGATTCTGAGGAATATTCTGAGACCTTTGGGGAAAATACAGTCCCCAAAAATCGTGGATATCTGACTCAGCGTAGCCAGAAGACAGTCGGGTTCCCCCGCTTCTTCAAGCTGTATCGGGGATACGCGACGAGCGATCGCTCCCAGAAAACAGGTGATCGTGCTCGTCTCGTACAAGAGATTGCCAAGAACGTTGCATCCCCTATATCTGAGGCTAGCACAGGTGCCGCAATCGTAGGTAATAACGGCGGTACTCGTGAGAAGCTCTATCGCATCCGCGTAGCTCAGGCAGCTGCACCTGGGCGACTTCCTCAAGTACGTCGCAGCAACACCGAGTATCTGGTGCCTTACGAGCAGCTGTCTCGTAAGCTTCAGCAAATCAATCGTGCGGGTGGTCGCGTAACGAGCGTTACTGAGGCTTAAACCTGCAGACAGCTGGAAAACGGCCTCGGTGGGAGTGACTGTTTCTGTAAAGGAATGGTCAATTTCATTTGGGCCGTTTTCTTGATCTTTGACGTTTTGAAAAAAGGAGGATAAGAGAGTGCCTATCACAACTGCCGCATCCCGTTTGGGAACGGCGCCCTTCGAGGAAACGGGTCGAGTCGAACTGAGAGCCGATTATTCTGCTGACGATGTCGAGCAGGTTATCCAAGCCGTTTATCGTCAACTGCTGGGTAACGACTATCTCATGCAGTCTGAGCGCCTTGGTAGCGCTGAGTCTTTGCTACGAAACGGTCAAATTAACGTTCGTGAATTTGTTCGAGCAGTTGCTAAGTCTGATCTGTATAAAAACAAGTTCTTTCATGGCAATTTTCAAACTCGGGTAACTGAGCTGCACTGCAAGCATTTGCTAGGGCGCGCTCCTTACGACGAGTCTGAGGTCATCGAGCACCTTGATCGATATGAAAACGCAGGATACGACGCCGACGTTGACTCGTTTATTGATAGTGAAGAATATCAGGCGAACTTTGGTGAGAATGTTGTGCCTTACTATCGCAGCTTTGTCTATCAGGCGGGGCAGCGGAGCGTAGGCTTCACTCGCATATTTCAACTGTATCGGGGATATGCGACAAGTGATCGCGCCCAAATGGGTAACGGCTTGTCTAAACTAGCTGAAGAATTGGGCCGTAACCAGGCCTCTTCCATCAAGCCGCCCAGCGCTGTAGGAAGCGCTACCACTCGCAAAGGCAACACAGTTCCCAACAAAGCTTTGGGAGGAACCACGCCTTTTGGTGGGCAGCCTGGTAAGGTTTATCGAGTTGAAGTTGTCGGTATGGCGGGCCCTGGATATCCTCGGATTCGTCGTGCTAATACCGCTTTTCTCGTTCCTTACGAGCAACTTTCTAATAAGCTTCAGCAGATCAACCGCATGGGCGGACGGGTTTCAAGCGTAACGCCTGCTGGTAACTAAGTTAGCTTTAGCAAGTAGTGGATTGCCCTGCCACAGGTGTCGGTTGGGTTACAACGTAACGAAATCTAGCGTAGCGACTGGATTGGCTGTGCTCGCGGCGTAGATTTCCTTTGTTAAGGGAATTTACCATAATCCTGGCCCGCGTTGGAGTTTGTTTTGCTCAACATTAGCCGACATAAACTGCTTGGGGCTGGATCAATCCACTCCATATCTCATCTCAATCTGTACCAAGATGCTGAATTCAAAGCATGAGCCAGCATTTTGATACTGAGAAAACAAAGCTCTACCCATTCTCTCGCTAGAGTAGAAATGCTGTTTTACATCGTGTAGGAGATATCTGTACATGATTGGCCAGAATGCTTTTGGCACATCAACCGCTTCCCCATCTAAGGGGCGTATGTTTTTGTACGAAGTGAGCGGCATGCGTCAGACTTGGGAATCTGACAAAAATAACTTTCCCATTCGGAATAGCGGCAGCACTTTTATCAAGGTGCCTTACAGCCGTATGAACGAAGAGATGCAGCGGATCACCCGCCTGGGCGGACAGATCGTTAGCATCAAACCGCTAAACAGTGATGGTTCTGTGGCAGAAGAAGGCTAAGGGCTGTGTAAGCCAGAGCTTTTAATTCTGCCCCACAATGGGTTTTTCTATCTTTCGACGAGAGACGCTGTTATGGGAATTTGAGTTTGGTAAGTGACGTCCATTGACCAGGTCGTTGCAGGCTAGAGCTTAGAATTCCATAAATGCGTCTCTTTATTTTGCTTAAGCGAATTCTTGATGACTGATATTGAAATTACGAGCGACTCGTTGACGACTGAGGAGGCGATCGCGAATCTGCAACAAACAGAAGATTCCAGCCTGCGATACTACGCCGCTTGGTGGCTAGGACGGTTTCGTGTCAATCAACCCGTCGTCATTGCGGCGCTTGAAGCGGCACTGCAAGATACCGACGATCGATCTCCCGATGGTGGCTACCCGCTACGCCGCAATGCCGCCCGTGCCTTGGGAAAATTAGGCGATCGCTCCGTCGTGCCCGCACTCATAGAGTGCTTGGCCTGTGAAGACTATTATGTGCGCGAGGCAGCGGCTCAAGCCCTGGCAGAACTGGAGGATACTAGCTGTGCGTCGGCTCTACTGACCTTGCTCGAAGGGGGCTTATCAGCTGCGACCCAAGTGCCCGACAAACCTCACCTCGTGCAACCCTATGGCGCAGTCATCGAAGCCCTCGGCATGTTGGGCGTCACGGATGCCATTGCTGCCATTCAACCTTTCTTAGATCACGAGTTCGCCACCGTGCAGAATGCGGCTGCCCGCGCCTTGTATCAACTCACCGGTGATGAGCATTATGCTGAACGCTTGATTACCACCCTGCGAGGCGAGAGTCTCCAACTGCGGCGCTCGGCCCTGATGGATTTGGGGGCCGTTGGATATTTGCCTGCCGCTGAGGCGATCGCTGCCGCTCTCACAGAAAACAGTCTCAAGCTCATTGCCATGAAGGGATTGATTGACACTCACCTCACCGCCCCTGAAGGATCGCCACCGGAACTCACAAACCCAACGATTGAAGTCATGAACCTGATGGATAATTTGCTGTAGGAGTGCTGTTGCTTGGGTTGCTATGTCATTTGTCCCTGATTCTTTTTCAGTTCCCACCACATTAGTCACTGAAACGTTTCGTCTGCATCCTCTGACCATTCACGATGTTGTTCGAGACTATGATGCTGTGATGACGAGCCAGCCTGAACTGTGGGAGCGATTTGGCACACTTTGGAGCTGGCCGAAACCTGACCTCTCCTTTGAGCAAGATTTAATTGATTTAGCTTGGCACCAGAAAGAGGCCCAGAGACGGCAAGCATTTACCTACGCTGTCCTTAATCCTCAAGGCACACAGCAGGTGGGCTGCGTATATGTAGACCCGTCGTCCACAGCCAAGTACGACGCTTCAGTGTTGTATTGGGTTCGTACCAGCGAATTATCATCTGGGATGGAGGCGGTTTTAGGAGAGGCGCTGCGTCACTGGTTCCAGACAGAATGGCCTTTTCGCCAAATTGAGTATCCCGGCAGAACAGAGTAGGCACAGGTGAACAACACACTTTCGATTCCAGAATTGCTACACGCGGTCAACACCGCCGATTCCGCTGCGGGGCTCATTGGTGCAGTGCGATCGCTGTCTGCGGTTCGATCTCCAGAAGCGGTCGAAACGCTGATCACGGTTTTAGGCTTCAACAATCCCGGAGCTGCCGTAGCCGCCGTCGATGGCTTGGTGGCTTTAGGCGATACGTCAGTTCCAGCCCTACTAGAACAGCTAGATGGCTACAACTACGGAGCACGAGCCTGGGCCATTCGCGCCCTGGCCATGATTGGAAACCCCCAGGCCCTAGACGTTCTGGTCGAAACGGCTAGGGGCGACTTTGCGCTCAGCGTGAGACGAGCAGCTGCAAAAGGTCTGGGATTTATTGACTGGCAGAAACTACCTGAAAACGAGCGAGCGATCGCCCAAAACCAAGCGATCGCTGCTCTTAAGGTCGCGCTTAATGACGATGAATGGGTTGTCCGCTATGCCAGCACTGTCGGCCTCTATGGCCTGGCTACTGCCCTGCTGCATCAAAATGACAGCATTGCAGATATTCGCGATTGCCTTTCTGCAACAGCCTGCCACGATACCGAAGTGGTAGTGAAGGCTCGGGCCAAACTCGCCCTTTCACAGCTTTGAAAACTGAGCTATGGCCGTCGTCAGTTCCGTCAGGGCAAGACGGCGAACTATATAGTCTCATCCCGAACTCAGATCATCTACGGTCCAACACTCTCCATGTTGGTAAACTCCACCGTTTGATCGTCTTGCCATTCACGAATGCGGAGTTGAGCCTCAGCATAGGCCTCCGTTCTAGGGGGGATTTGGCTAGCGATACTAATTGCTTCAGCCACATCTTGAGCCGCAGCAGACTCCGCCACGTCAAGCAAATTCCAACTCCATTGATTGGCGGCCTGCTGGGCCAGCGTCCAATCAGAGCTAGACTGCGGCACCGATTGAGCCAGAGCGATCGCACTCACCAGGCCGTCCACTGACCCAGACTGAGCCGTCACCAGCGCCGTTTGATACATCTCCTGTTCTTGCTGCGTCGATTCCCAATCCGCAATTGCACTTTGAGCCTCATCGTGGAGAGCTTGCCCCGGGGGAATTCGGGACGCAACGCTGATGGCCTGATCCAATTGACCATCCTCTGCCAACTGTCGAGCTTGAGTGAGCAGCGGTTGATTATCCATCTGCTGCAGCTGCCAGCGCCAGTCCGCGACGAGTTCTTCAGCCTCACCCCGCAGAGCACTATTACTGGGAACGTTTTGCGCCTCAGTGATTGCAGCCTGCAAGCTAGCGCGATCGCCCACCAACGCAGTGACTTTGGCACGGTCAATGATAGGTCGGTCTTCAATGAAAGCAATGTCTTCACGCCAGCGCTCAATTTGGCCCTGGGTTTCATCCCACAGCGGATTGTTGGGAGCAACCTCTTCCGCCTCAGTGATTGCTGCTCGCAGACTCTCCACAGTGCCGGGTCGAGCCACCTGCTTAGCCCAGTTCAGCTGAGCAAATCCTTCCAACTCCCACTGCCACTGTCGTCTTAACTCCTGTGCCCTAGCATATAACGGGCGATCAGAACCGATACTTTGCAATCGAATCAGCGCCGACTCGTAGCCCGTGGTGCTGCCAGCCCAAGTCAATTCGTAAGCATCAATCAGCGTCTTGAAGTCAGCAACTTCCGCCTCTAGTCCAATCCCCTTAGGAATTTTCTCCACAATATCGGTAGCCTCTGTGCTGTCTCGTCGCGTGAGGGCGGCTTCTGCCAGATCCAGCAGCTTGCGACTAATCGACTTCAACACAGTCTGAGCTTGAGCGTGAACGTAGCTTTCAGGCTTGATGGCCGCCACCTGCTCCAGTGCTTCCAGAATGTCGTCCACTGTGCCCCGCTGAGCCACTCTTTCAGCACTTGCCAAAATGTTGACTTCCTCTCGGGTCCGACTGATGAGACTCATCAAAGCTTCGTAGCGTTCGGTAGCCCAATATTCATTATCGACCGAGCGTAGCTTAATAGCCGCCGTGAACGCTTCACGAAAATTGGAGGCTTTCAGGCGTTCCTCAGCCTCTCGGAAAATAGATTCGGCTTGCTCCCATATTCTTTCCCAACCGTCGACCCGATCGCTGACCTTTTCCGCCGCCGAGGTATTGCCAGGAATTTTCTGCGCAATGGCGATCGCCTCTTCCAACTCCCCTTGATTAAACGTTTGGTCAGCAACATGAAGAATCTCATCTGCCCAAACTTCTACCCTATCGTTGATTTCAGTTCGTAGGGGATGATCCGCAGGGAGAGCTTCAACGAGAGCGATCGCAGCCAGCAAATCATCGACCGACCCCTGATCAGCATAGGCATCAGCACACTGCAAACGGGTGGCTGCTGAAGCCAACGGCCAAAAGATGGCGCGGCAGTTCGGCAAGTTAGGGATTCGCAACAAACTTACTGCAGAGGCCCCAGCAATGCCCCCTAAAGACGCCACCGTAAGCACGGCCCACACCATCCAACGATTGAATTTCTTCTGTTGAGTCGTCTGATGTTGAGTCGTCTGAGACGGCTCTGTCCCTGCCATGCTCTGAGTCAGAGGAGGGCCAGGCTGGGCCGCTCGGACCTCATCAGCCGGAGGTTCTCTGAAAGCCCGCAGGCGCTCACTGCTGGGGCGAGGGCGTTGATTCGATCGGCGCGGCGGTATTGCTCCTTGCCCAAATCTCCGACGGGAGGGAGGCGGAGTGGATCCTTGAGACCGATTAGGGCGTGGGTATTGGGAACTACTCATAAAATCCCTGGGAGAGGCGTTTCAACAAATCGCTAGCGCGATCTTCCAAAATTTGGAGGAGCCTGACGCTACATCTAGAGACATCCGTAAGACTTACATTATTCGGACAGTATATCGGTCAGTCCTGAAATTGATTTATTTCTTTAAGATCTATCGCGATTACTACTAATTTGCAAATGCAGGCGATCGCTCTGCCCCGTGCACACCCCATGTCTCACCTGATGTCTTTTGCATCATGCTTGTTTAAGGACTGTAATAATTCCAGGTCATTTTTTGGCGACGATACAGCGGATCATTCCATAGGCTCTGCCGATCCGGATTGGGATTGGACTGTTGATTTTGATAGATGATCAGTTCCGCATTACTGAGAACTATGATTTCCTCGCGCCAATCTCCCACCACATCGGCAACATAAAGCCGTTCAGTCCGGTTGGGAAATTGAGCAACGAGCTGTCCTGTAAGCGGATCAAAAATGCCGACATCACCGGCTTCATGCCGCTCCTTGGCAACAATATAATCTTGGTCTCCGCCTGACCAGCGAATAGGGGTAATCACCTCAAAACCTTTTTCAGTCCAGTTATCAGGACGATGATCACGAAATTTGTAGCTGGCAATGACCTCTCCTGCAGCATCCAAAGCGGTGAAATGTTTGGATTCATCTCCCCGAAACCACATTTCAAGGCCAGCCCTGGCTGGGTCAAAATCCCCAATTGCGACCTTATCACCGTTATAATCCTCTGCCCTGCGGCGATGGCCAGAGGTCCAGACGGTTCCCTGCTCGTCAAAAAGAATGACCCGTAAATCTCCCCGTTCCTCAGGAATGACGATCTCTAGACCTGGTCGCTCAGGATCAATATCGTCAACGGCGATCGCATCAATGTGGGGGAAATCCGTGTTTTCTAGCCCTGGATTGTACAACTCATTGCCATCGGGCCCCAAAACCATCGCGCCAACGACTTCATCCTTGCCATCCCCATCCAAGTCAAAAACTTTGGCCGAACCGTGGGACAGAGAGACAAAATCATTCGTCCGCCACAGCGGCTCTGCGGCTGACTCTACGGACAGAAGGTCTGAAATGGCAAATGCAGCTTGAATGCTGTCCCTTACATAGCTGTCAGAGTTCGTTTCCCGGCTAGCCTGGAGCAGCAGTTCTCCATCGCCCTTATCGGTGAAGTTAGCAACAACGGCATGTTCCCACTGGTTGTGAAGGGATTGAACCGCAGGCAGGTCCAACCGAGCTTTGACCTCTCCCGTCGTCCCATCTAAGATTTCCAAACGGTTGTTGGCAGCTACATAGAGCAAGTCAGTGTTGCCATCTCCATCCACATCAGCGGCCTGAATACCAGGAGCGTGCAGCCCCGGCAAACCTTCACTTTCAGTCTGTCCAGTTAGCCAAATGTCAGTTTCTCGCTGCCAGAGCTTGCCATCGGTCAAGCTATAGGCGGCAACGCGCCCTGGCTGGGTGACAACGATATCCAGTTGGCGATCGCCGTTCACGTCAGTTGCGATCAATCCCCCCTCTTTAGCGAACGCATCAGGCAAGTCTAAGGCAATCCGGTTAATCGTCACGTTGGGAGGAGGCATTGCGGTAAGGGAGTCACCATCAACCGTCGTCGCTAACTCCCTTGAGAAGGAAACCGTAGAGCAGCCTCCCAGAAAGATGGCGTAGGCGATCGCGGAGAGTCCCAAAGAGCATCGAAAGGGGTTGAATTGAAAATAGGCCATCTTCTTCAGGAGAGCGATGTGAACATCGAAAACTATCCTTGCGATCCTAGCTTTCACTCCTGGGAGAGCCTGATGGTGTGCCGAACCGCCATACACAATCTGCAAATTGCATCCAGAATGTTTGTCTACTCTTCACACTCTCCACTCCTTACTCTCACTCTCTACCTCTTATTCCCCAGCATTCTGCACAGTCCCAAATTCCTATCGAGAAAACCTGACAGCGGTATAGCCTGATGAAGGAGACTCACCGGGAGCAAAATCTGTGAAAGTTGCATTTATTGGCATGGGAACGATGGGTGTACCGATGGCTTTGAACTTACTTAAGGCAGGACATACCGTAATAGTCCACAATCGCACTCGTGATCGCGAGATCCCAGTAGCCGAAGCTGGAGCACAGAGAGCAGAAACACCACAGCTGGCAGCAGCGGATGCAGAAATCACTATCACCTGCGTCAGCGACACCCCAGACGTCGAAGCGGTCATTTTAGGTGAGCACGGCGTCATCCATGGAGCCCAGCCCGGATCGGTGGTAGTCGACATGTCCACCATCAGCCCAGTCTCGACTCAGCAACTAGCCACAGCTTTAGCTGACAAAGACATTCACATGATTGATGCTCCAGTATCAGGTGGTTCTGAAGGTGCACAAAACGGAACGTTGTCCATCATGGTGGGTGGCGAGGCAGCCACTGTAGACAAAGTGCGTCCCGTCTTAGAAGCCATGGGGACGACTATTACCCATGTGGGTGCGATCGGGGCTGGTCAAATGACCAAAGCTATTAACCAAATCATCGTAGCGGGCACCTATTGGGCTGTTGCCGAAGGCATGGCTCTAGGCATCAAGGCAAACCTAGATATGGAGCAAGTTGTGCAGGCTGTTGGGGGAGGTGCTGCTGGGTCTTGGGGGCTCACTAATCGCTCTGGCAACATGATTGCCAACGACTATCCGCTGGGTTTCCGAGTTCGCCTCCACCGCAAAGATCTTAATATCGCTTTGAGTGCAGCTCGTGAATTGGGCGTCACGCTCCCAGTAACCGCTTATGTCGAGCAGGTCGAAACCGGACTGATTGGTCAAGGCTATGGCGACGAGGACATTTCAGCGATCGCCCGGAGCATTCGCCAACAGTCCGGTCTTTGATTCCAAACCGATGTGAGAACGCAACATATCACGTTCTCACACCCCTAGCCCTCTAGATCCTCTGCCTGGCAAATGGCTTTCTCATCACCATCAGGGAAATGATTCTGCAGGAGATAATTTGATAACCACGCACAGCTGCTCTCCAACAGAGAATCAATATCGTCCATGCCCTCACGCTCCCAGATGATGACCCGAGCATCGCTACTGGCAGAAGCAACGTATCGTCCCTGAGGATCGATCGCAATATCACGGACCCCCTGTCTGTGACCTGATAGCGTTGCTAACAGATCGCCCTTTAGATTCCAGATTCGGATGGAGTTGTCGTTACTGGTGGAGATAATATATTCGCCATCAGGAGAGAAGGTGACCGACAGCACCCCGTCACCGTGTCCCTCAAAGGTTTCTAAATGTTCGCCGTCTGAGACCCGCCAAAGGTGAACCGTGTTGTCATAACTGGCGGTTACCAACTGCTGACTATCAGGACTGAATTGGGCATCTAGCACCCAACCTCGGTGGCCCATAAGGGTCACAGGCTCAGCCGTCTCAATCTCAGCAACCGGCCAGATTCTAACTAGGTGATCCCAACCCGTGGTCACTAGGTATTGCCCATCGGGACTGAAATCGATACCAAAGGCTCCGTCCCGATGGGCGGAAAAGGTATGCAACAAAGTACCGTCTGTCTCCCACAACCGCAGCGTGTGGTCTTCACCAACCGAAGCGAGTAAATCGCCATCAGGGTGAAATTCAACACCATTGACTCGACCCTCATGGCCTTCCAAGACTGTCGAGGTTGGTGTGGTCGTATTGAACTGCCGCCAAATCCTCGTGGTTCCATCACTACTTGCCGATGCTAGGAGATCCCCTTGTGCGCTGAAGGCTATGGCATTAACTGAATCCGTATGGCCACTAATGGGCTGTAATACGGCTTCCTCTTTGTTCCACAAACGGATAGTAGAGTCCACACCACCAGAGGCGATTAAACGACTGTTGGGTGAAATCGCCACTGTGTTCACCGGTCCTTGGTGGCCCAACAGAACATGTAAGTTGTCTCGATGGAGGTCCCACAGCCGGACGGCGCGATCGCCGCCCGAAGTCGCAATCATGTCTCCATCAGGACTAACCGCTAGAGCTGCAACCAACCCCGTGTGTCCGACTAAACTGCCTGAGGAGGTTCCATCGAGCTGCCACATGCGAATTACCTTGTCATCTCCTACCGTGATGAGCTGCTGCCCGTCTGGTGTGAAGCTGACGTTGTAGATAGGTCCGTAGTGAGCCTCAAAGGTGCGAATGAGAGTTTGATTTGAGAGATCATACAACCTGACTTGGCGATCAACGCTGACTGCCGCCAAAGTTTTCCCCTCTGGGTCAATGTCTAAAGCCGTAATCGCTGAGGACTGCTCTGTAAAGGTCGTCAGCAGTTGCCCAGAGCCTTCCCAAACGTAAATATCACCGCGTTCATCGCCAGCAATGAGTTGGCCCTGCTCGGTCCACAATAATGCTTGAAATCCACCAACTGCTCCGTCTAGGGTTGCAACCAGTTGTCCATCTAGACTCCACACCTTAACGGTGGCATCTTCGCTGGCCGTCGCAATGAAATTGCCGTCTGGAGAAAAAGCGACTGCTCGGGTGGGCTGCTGGTGGGCTGACCACTGGTTCTGAAAGGTGCCGTCGCTACTCCACGAATGAAGAGAGCCATCAGAATCAACTGCAACAATCTGTTCACCGTCGGGAGAAAAATCCAGATCTAGCAGGGGGTTACCGTTACATTCCAAAATAGCGATTTCGCTACCATCCAGCCCCCAGAGCCGAATATTACCATCAGCACTCACCGAGGCCAGCTTCTGTTCATCGGGACTGAAGGCAACCTGCCATACGGTTCCCGTATGGCCTTCTAGTCGATTGCGCTCCTGCACCCAAAACAGTGCCTGCTGGAGAACACTCAGCACCCGAGCCTTCAGTTCAGGTGTTTGCAGGTCGGGATCTAATGATTGAAACAGTTCTCCAGCCTGCGTTGCCACAATTAAAGAATCAAACCGCTGATCGGATAGGAAGAGTGCCTGAGCAGACTGATTCAATGCTCTTAGCTGGGCCTGCTCAGCCAGCCTTTGAGCTTGCTGCGCTCTACGGGATTGCCCCCAACTGACGATGCCCATCACAACAGCAATGATAGAAACTGCTGTAACCAGCTGTAGCCAGCGCTGTTGTCCAGCTAACGTCGTTTTCTGGCGCTCTAGTTCAGCATCTCGAATGGCTGCTTCGGCCTCAGCACTGGCCAGGACGTATTGGTGGTGCAGAGCCGTTGGACGAGGCTCCTGATCCTTACCTTGAGCTAAGTATTGATTAGCGCGATCCAAATCGGCCCCGCGCAGAAGATAGCTGCTGTCGCGATCGCTCCGGTCCCACTCTAGGGCACGAACCAAAAGACGAGTATGGGTGCGGACATAGTCCAGATCCTGGTCTAGGGCTTCTAAGAGACTTTGAAATCCTTTCTGAAAGTCATCTTGAGGGCGCAGGAAAATCCAGTTTAAGCGGGCCAGTTCAGGATGCACCTGATCAGGCTGAACGTCTTGACAGACAACAGGAACGAGGCGCTTGTTGTGCTTAAGGGCCTCTTCAATTTCTTGTCCACAGACTTTTGAAGCAACTGAGTCAGGACTCAACACAAAGACAAAAGTATCCGCCAGTTCAATGCCCAACTGGATCTCTTGCCACCAATCCACAGCCACAGGAATATTTTCCCAATCCACCCAAACTTCTCTGCCAGTAGCTTCTAGGGCAATGTGTAATTCTTGAACAAATTCTTTATTTCGCCGTGAGTATGAAATAAAAACGTTGGCTTGCTTGGTATTACCATCAAGAACCTGCCAAACGTCAGTGGGCATTTGCCGACCTGATTTTGGTGCTAGCTTGACTCGATAATAAGTACTACCGTTTCTTTCAACCGTTTTTAATAATCCTTGATCGATCAGTTTTTTAAGATTCTCTTGAATCTGACCAATATCCTGATTCGTCTTATCAGCAATCGTTTGAGGAAGCGCTTCATAGTTCCGCATCAGCCAATTCACAAGGGATTGCTGCTGCGGTGGCATGGTTAGAATATCAGCCATTTTCAGACCAGGTAGGCGCGATCGCCGTCTCCCAGACTTTCCTTTCAATAGAGAATCGAGTGCATCTTCTCCCATTAGCTCTCCTGGCGGGTAGCAGTATGGCTAAACCCTGACTGTATCAACTGTGCCCTTATGAGCCGTCCAGCTTCCATCATATCTAAGGAAATTAGTTGCTCAGATAGGTCATCACAACCCATGTCAGACCTTTACAAACAAGATTTACGTGGTTAAATCCAGCTTTGGTCCATTCATTCCCAAACAGGGGGAAGCCGATTTAACGTCTCTAGAACGGGGGATGCAAGTGAGCTATGCGTAAGTCCCAATCCAGTTCTTCCTCAACAGAACAACTTCCTTAACCTTCGTAAACCCAAGGTAGTAATCAGTCCTTATAGACAAGAACAATCCAGCCTTATTATTCCGACAGCAGAAGCTTCAGGTCTTGAATAAAGTCGCAGGGGCGATTATCTAGGTCGATAGCCGTCAGCAGTTCATCAGACTGATCTAACAATCGGGCGATTTTTGGATCGGCTATCTGCTTACCCTCAACAACCTTATATCTCAAGGCTTCTACAATATCGTCAGCAATTCGCCCTGTGCCAGCAATAATGACAATTTCCCGACCAGCATTGACGCTGGCATAGGCATCTTGAACGGTAACGGAGCCACCATTAATCAACACAGTCATTGATTCGCAGGAGCCAGATAGATGAGTGGCAACTTGTGAAATCCAAACGGACTCATCTCCCCATTTTTCTCCAGGAACCAAAATACAGTGCGTATGGTTAGGTTCCAAGGTAGAAGCATAAGGGTGGTCAACGGGTTGGTCAGGCAAGCTAACCAGCGATCGCGGAGCCACCCCAATTAGAGGAAACGTCCCCCCGATAGCAGTTCTAGCGTCCCCCATCAGACTCATGACCCCGGCATCTGTCCCCCCATCAACAACATAAAGCTGCATCTCTTCTGCAAGAGGGGCAAGAACCTTATGGAACAAACTTTCAAGCTGAGCCTGTCGGGCGCTATCCAGACCACTAGCTCCGCCAACGATGACCAAAGTCATGCGTGGCTCAGTCAAGCCCACATCCTTTAAATACTGAGTCAGACCATACAACTCGTTAATAAAGCCAACTTTGACTCCTCGATGTTCAATATTTTTGGAATCAAGTAGCTGATAGATCTGGACAGGGGATGTCATGAATAGCCGTAAAGCTGAATTTACAAAAGAATAACCCTTTTATTGAGAGGTAGAGTCTTCTGATACGGGAAGTGTTATGAGTGGAGACACCATAAACTTGCACAATCCAGATTCCAAGTTCCCCTCTCCCATGGGAAGCATACAAATTATCAATTTATAGAACGTCAACGCCTGCTTCAAAAAGTTGCGTTGTCGCTCATGTCCATTACATGTAATTCCTACCATAGTGGCAAAGATGAAGGCTAGAGAAGATGAAGTTCATCATCAAATCATATTAATTTCTAACGTTAATTCTTAAGGGTATGAAGCAGCTTGCGATCGCCCCTTTGACTAGCTCGACACACGACAGAGATGACTGCTCCAACCAACCGTCCGATGGTTTTGGGAAAGCATCCAATCCCAAAGTCAGCCATTACTTACAGGGCAGAAGTTGGAGAGCACATATTATGATGACAGTGAAACCTTAATTTTTGTAAAACACTTTGACTTCGGCTGCCAGACATCCTCAACACACTTCCTGTCCTCCCCCTGCCTGGTTTGCGCTGGATGTCCTTTGGCAAGGAGGAGATACGGATGTAAAGCGTGGTCTACCTCATGACCAACTTTCACCGGCTTGGCAAATCTTGATGCTGGGTGATGGCTCGCCCACCCGCCACTTACAGTTGCTCACTCGTGAGCGCACCGAGGTTGATGTCATTGATATGTCAGCAGTCGGCGTGGACTCTGATCGTGCCCCAGACATCATTCAAGCAGTCCCAGGGCCTCGCCTAAGACGACAGGTTTGGCTGCGGACCGCCTCAGGCCAGCGGTTAGCCTACGCTACGTCTTGGTGGGAAGCCAGTCATGTCGATGAGTATTTACAAAATAAGTCGCTCCCGATCTGGGCTAGCTTGACCCGTATTCGCGCAGAACTCTATCGAGATATCCGAGGCATCTACTACGGACATTCTCAACCGTTGGAAACCGCTTTTGGCGAACGCGGTCCCTTTTGGGGGCGTCACTATCTCTTTTGGCACAATGGCAAGCCATTAACCCTGATTTATGAAGTCTTCTCTCCCTACCTGACACGCTATCTTGGACCGATGCGATCAGAGACAGGGAGATGGAGTTAGAGCAATAGGACTTGCACAGAATAGCGACCCGTCAGGTGGGCAGCCTCGCACCACGACCGCTCTGGGGATTGCCTGCTTTCGTATTACAGGTCCTGATATAGCTCAAGAGATCAAGGCAATGAGGAGGACAGATGGAAAGGCAACGGTTTTCATCGGGTAGCCCTTGGGAAGCCAAGGTAGGCTACTGCCGTGCGCTTAGGGTGGGCACTCAAATTTTTGTATCAGGAACAGCCCCTGCGGATGGGAAAGGCGGAACCTATGCTCCGGGCGACGCCTATGCCCAAACCAAACGATGTTTCGAGATTATTCAGACGGCTCTTCAAGAACTCGGTGCTGACCTGTCAGACATTGTCCGCACCCGACTGTACATTACAGATTTTGCTCACTGGGAAGCGTTTGCCCGTGCCCACAAAGAATTATTTGGGGAGCATCCGCCCGCCAGCTGTATGGTTGCAATTCAAAGCCTCGTCAATCCTGACATGCTAGTGGAAATTGAGGCAGACGCCATTGTGTCCGATTAGTGCAATCGCATTCATGCAATCTAAGCTAATGCGATCGCATCAACTCTCGAACACATCACAGAGCTTCCAAATACTGCAGCAAATCTGCCATATCTTGAGCTTCGGGCTGAAATTGAGGCATAGGGGGAGTATTGCCACTGATGACCTGTTGGATCAACCTCACCTTCGACTTACGAGCTGATACCCCTAGCAAACTAGGTCCAACCTCACCGTTAGCCTCGATTCCATGGCAAACAGCGCAATTCATCTGGAAAATCTTCTGCCCCCGATCGGCATCCCCTTCGATGGCTAAAACGTCCTGAATGTAAGGATCAGCTGCCTGAAAGTACCGTATTCCTACCACGGCAATCAGAACAACAAGCGCAATCAGCACCATCATGCTGACAAGCTGCAAAACACTAGCTGAATGTGTTTGAAGGTCTTTATCGAGCGCGTTTTCAGTCAAGGCCAAAAGTCTGATTACGTTTCGTTATTAACATAGCTTAAAGATGTCTAAGGATTCATGACAAGTCACGTTCATTTAAGGTTTCGATATCAGGCAGGTTACTGTCAATGACTAAGAGTTTTGACATTTATCTTTAGACTTCTCAATAGAAATGGGATAATGAAGGTCAGTTAGAATTCATTACTGTAATTGAAAGGAGCCGTTTAGCGTGGTTGAGCCTCTTTTGAGCGGAATCGTATTGGGTCTCATCCCTGTAACACTAGCAGGGCTGTTTGTGGCTGCTTATATGCAGTATCGTCGCGGTGACCAGCTTGGTCTCTAGAACCTCATGCCAGGGGTTCTGACTATTTTGCAGCTGTAGCAATTGAGCTAAGGCCATTTTAGGGTGCAGGAATCTAGCCTGGTTGAGGACTAGATTCCTGCCTTTTGCTAGCACCGGTTTCAGCCCCTATCTGATAGATCGAGAGCGGGTGCAGCAATGCTTATGCCACAAGACTTTTAGGCTTAGTGGAAAACGCATCTTAGGGTTCACAGTTTCAGATTACTGAATTTTTAGCCAACCCTCTAAAGCCAGACAGGCACTTCCAAATGAAGCCTCCGTCGAGACGGCAGGCCGGATAGGAGAGGGCAACAAGCGCTGTCGGAGAGCTGTCCAAGCTGAATTCTGAGCACCTCCACCTGCTGTGAAGATGACTGTTGGAGCAGTAGCGCCTAAGCTCTGGAGCAAGTCATATCCTTGAGCTTCAATACGAGCAATTCCCTCCAGCAAACCATGGAGAAAATGAACCGGATCTGAGGGACGTGGGGTTAGACGGGGTGAATAGTCTGGATCATTGGTCGGAAAACGTTCTCCGGGTTTGATTAAGGGATAGTAGTCCAGCTGAGAAGGGCGATCGCTCGGTATCTGGGAGCTCAGTTTTTGTAATGCTTCGTCAGAGAAATACTGCTTGAGGACGGCCCCTCCTGTGTTCGAAGCCCCCCCTACCAGCCATAGATTTCCTAAACGATGGCTATAGATGCCATAGCGGCTGTCATCCACTCGGGTTTCACTCAGCAGCTTAATAACCAGAGTTGAGCCTAGCGAAGTCACAGCCTCTCCAGGCGATCGCGCTCCACTCGCAAGAAAAGCAGCAATACTGTCCGTCGTCCCCGCCGTTACAGCACAGGTACGAGGCAAACCGTAGCGCTCACTCGCCATCCTGGAAACATAGCCCAACAGTGAACCAGGAGCCTGAACCGTGGGCAAGGTTACAGGCAGGTCTAGATTCGCAAGCCATTGAGGATAAGCGAGCTGTCCAACGTCATATCCTAGTTTCAGAGCATTATGATAGTCGCTCAGCCTGAGCTTGCCATGGAGCTGAAACGCCAACCAGTCAGCCTGGTGCACCAAACAATCCGCCTGCTGTAGTGCTGAAGACGGTAACGTTTCTTGCCACCAGAGCAATTTCACCAAACTGGACGTTGCGCTGAGCACTGGACTCCCGGCTGGGGCGATCGCGGTCAGTGGTTCCCGATAGGCTTCACCACAGTCGTCGTCATAAAGCAAGGGTGGAGTAATCGGTTGGCCTACTGAGTTGCACAGCAACACCGTGGCTGATGTGCCATTGATCGCGATCGCCTTGAGCTTTGCACGAGTGGCTTCCGGCAAGTTTTGGATGAGTTGATCTAAAGCTTTTAACCAAAGCCTGTCCCAAGCAAGCTGACTTGCCGATGCATAAGGGGCTTTGTCTTCAACGATGATGGTTTGGGAAGCATCTATTACCGTAATACGTGCCCCAGAGGTCCCAAAATCCAATCCAGCAAAGTAGGCCATAAAAAAAGGGGTACTCAATGTACCCCTTACAGTTTCTCAAGTGGAATAAGCAAAGTTGAAGTTAGACGCTGACTTCGCTGAGTTCTCTCAGCATGTGGTCAAACGGCTGGTCAACAAAGCTGCTTTCCTCAATCCCAACATCAGCAGCTTTGCCTTTAATCATGGCCTTCATGATTTGGATGCCAACAACGGTAGGAGCAATGGGCACACCTAACGAGTTGTAAGTCTCGCGCAGACCCTGAAGGACACGCTCGTCCAACACGTTAAAATCTCCCGCCACCAGCGCATAGCTGCCATAGCGCAGGTAATAGTCCATATCGCGTAGACAAGCCGCGTAGCGACGAGTCGTATAGGCATTTCCACCCGGGCGAATGAGTTCAGGCACCGTCTCAAAAAGCTTGCTTGCAGCCCCTTTGACAATTTCAGCAGCATTTGCGCTGATCATCGTCGCCACCTGAACCCGAGCCATTCCGGTATCAAAATAACCTCGCAAAGAATCAAGAGCATCTTGATCCAGATAACGGCCCGTTGCATCGTAATTTCGGATCAAAGTCGTTACGGCATCCCGCATGAACGTTTTTCTCCCCAATCAGTCCTAAAAGGTCCCACGTTTTCTAAAAAAAGGAGTCGCGGGACAGCGATCGCGCTTATTAAAAACCACCCGTCTGCCAAAGCATTTTTGAGGTGTATCCCCGTGACAAAATCACCTAACCAAAAGTACCAAACAGCCCGTCTGGTCAGCTTTTTGAGTATCCAAGTGATCCACGAGCCAGTCTATCACGTCACCCATCGACAAAGGGGGCTCTCGTGAGAAAGATGAAGAACCTTGGCCTGTGATTGTTACATTCCGAAAACTTTTGAAACATAAGACAGCGATCGTCTCACTTAACCAGAAGTGGGGCACGGGAAAAAAGGTGTTGGGAATCTGAACGAATTCTTACGAAAACCAGCTTCTGGGGGAAGGTTTCTATTTTCGTAAAACTTGATACAAAAGCGACCAACCCCTATCCATAGGATGAATCAGACAACTTGAGGCAAGAGACGGGACATACGGAATGTATTAGTCATTCAGGATTTAAGGGCTTTTTTCAAAAGTTGAGAGCATTCTTGGTGCTTTTGAGAGCCTTGTCTACTTCACTAGCCGACTCAACCAAAGTTGCCCTTACAAAAACTGGAGAGTATTCAAGGAGTAATTCATGACGACTGCTGAAGAGATCTTGAAAAAGATTCAAGACGAAGACATTCAGTTGATCGATCTAAAGTTCATCGACTTGCCTGGTGTCTGGCAACATCTGACCGTTCATAGAAGCCAGATCGATGCCGATAGCTTCACCGCCGGAGTTGCTTTCGATGGTTCGAGTATTCGGGGCTGGAAAGCCATCAACGAATCAGACATGATGATGGTGCCCGATCCTGACTCTGCTTGGATTGATCCTTTCATGAAGGAGCCAACCCTAAGCCTGATTTGTACGATTAAAGAGCCACGCACAGGTGAACTGTACGAACGATGTCCTAGAGCGATCGCGACTAAGGCGATCGATTACTTGAAATCAACTGGCATTGGTGACACCGCTTACTTTGGTCCTGAAGCCGAGTTCTTCGTTTTCGATGATGTCCGTTTTGATCAAACCGAGCATTCCTCCTATTACTACGTAGACAGCGTTGAAGGCCGCTGGAATACTGGCCGTGAGGAAGAGGGAGGCAACCTAGGCTATAAGCCCCGCTACAAGGAAGGCTATTTCCCCGTATCACCAACCGATACCTTGCAAGACATGCGGAGCGAAATGCTATTGTCGATGGCCTCTCTGGGCGTTCCCATTGAAAAGCACCACCACGAAGTCGCTACGGGCGGTCAGTGTGAGTTGGGATTCCGCTTTGGTGAGTTGGTTCAGGCCGCTGACTGGCTCATGATTTATAAGTACTGCATCAAGAACGTCGGTAAGAAGTACGGTAAGTCAGTCACCTTCATGCCAAAGCCCTTGTTCAACGACAATGGTTCGGGTATGCATACTCACCAGTCCATCTGGAACGGCGGAGAGCCGACTTTTGGTGGGGACAAGTACGCAGGTTTGAGCCAGAATGCCCTGTGGTATATCGGCGGTATTTTGAAACACGCGCCTGCGCTTTTGGCGTTCACGAACCCCACGACCAACTCCTACAAGCGTCTGGTGCCGGGTTTTGAGGCTCCGGTCAACCTGGCGTACTCCCAAGGTAACCGTTCTGCTTCCGTACGGATTCCCCTTTCCGGTGACAGTCCTAAAGCTAAGCGATTGGAGTTCCGCTGTCCCGATGCAACGTCCAATCCCTACCTAGCCTTCGCCGCAATGCTTTGTGCCGGTATCGACGGCATCAAGAACAACATCGATCCGGGCGACCCCCTAGACGTTGATATCTACGATCTCAGCCCTGAGGAACTGTCGAAGATTCCTTCAACGCCTGGCTCTTTACTAGATGCGCTGAAGGCCCTTGAGGAAGATCACGATTTCCTCACCGTGGGAGGCGTTTTCACCGAAGACTTCATCCAAAATTGGATTGAGTACAAGCTAGACAACGAAGTGAACCCCATGCGTCTGCGTCCTCATCCCTATGAGTTAGCCCTTTACTACGACTGCTAAGTTCACTGGATGAGCTGACGGACGTCACGTATAGCTAACACATCGCCCCTGGTTGCTGCTCAGCAACCAGGGGCGATACTTTTATTTTTTGTCAGCGCTAACGTTATGGTCTCTGGGTCACAGGAATTCGCTTGACCTTTGTCGCCAACCCGAACCTTTGCAATAGCTGAATCGTGTGCCAAGTAACGTCAATCTCCCACCAGCGCCAACCCGTCTGAGCCGCTTTAGGGAAAGTGTGATGGTTGTTGTGCCAGCCCTCTCCATAGGTCAAAAGAGACACCCACCAAAGATTACGGGCATTATCGTCAGTGGCAAAGTTGCGGTAGCCCCAGCAATGAGTGGCTGAGTTAACAAACCACGTAGAGTGCCATAGCAGCACAGACCGAACAAAGATGCCATAAATGACAAACGACCATCCACCCATTGCATATAGGACGATCGCAAGTGGAACTTGCAGCAGCAGGAAGTAGCGATCGAGCCAGCGATAGTAAGCTTTTTGAGTCAAATCAGGCGCATATTTTTGATATCGACTGAAAGTAAAAATGGCGTGTTGAGGCTTTAGAATCCAGCCCATATGGCTCCACCAAAACCCTCGTTGAGCAGAGTAGGGATCTTTTTGCACATCTTCGGTGAAAGCGTGATGCTGACGATGCCCCGCGATCCAGAAAATAGGTCCTCCTTGTATCGCTAAAGCTCCTAACGTGGCAACGCCATACTCTAACCACTGAGGCACCTGGAAGCTACGGTGACTCAGCAAACGGTGATAGCCTAAGCAAATACCAATGCCGCCAAATAGCCAATGTAGCAACAACGCAACTGCTAGGGCTGACCAGGAAAAGTACCTGGGAGCCAATAGAGTCATTCCGTGAAATGAGCCGAAGAAGAAAACGGCTAACCAGTTCAGGGAGGTTGCTTGCAGAGTTAAGGATCTAGGTGAATTTGCGTTCATAGGGTGTACTGATTTAAGTGGGGTTAGAGGCCATAATGAATAGCCAAAGCAAGTATTACTTGCACCATTTAAGATAACTTTATTGCTTGCTCAAATGCAAGTGGCACTTTCAGATTTAATTTATGTCAACTTCGTCTTCTCGTGAGCGGCTGATTCAAGCGGCCTCAGAACTCTTTCTATCCCAAGGGATAAACCACACGACGACTCGCCAGATCGCGAATCTAGCGAAGGTCAACGAAGTCACTCTATTTCGGAATTTCGGGAATAAGTACGGTTTACTGCAAGCAGTACTTGAGGAAGCTCCAACATTCCGGACTCTGGATGAAACCCTCCAACAGCAAGCGATCGCAACTGAAGATGGCCGTGAAGCCGTACGCTTGTACGCCAGCAATCTGCTACATCTGCTAGAAGAAATTCCAGCCTTAGTGCGATCGCTGATTGGCGAAGCTGATCAATATCCCCAAGAAAACCGCCAGGCTTTGGGTCAACGGTTAGATGAAGCGAGTCACTACGTTGCTCGGTACTTAGAGCAGACAATGCCGTCCAATCTTTTCCCGCCGGTAAAGCTCGCTGGGCTTCTAGGCGCTACTTTGATCGGCTATATCGTGGTGGAATCATCCAGCGAGGAGCATCATCTATGGGAAAGCCGCGATGATTTTTTAACTGGGCTAGTTGACTTACTGTTGAAAGCCGCTGTTTCTTCTGAAATACCCAATAGACCAGAACTCAACGCTATGACCTCCGTAACAATCGTTCAGGATTTGCCTGAGCCTTGGGTCCATCAAACCCTGCAGCAGGCCCGAGCTGTGAGTCTTCAGGCACATGCTATGGCCTATGTCTTATTTGCAGCAGGGCTAGAACCGGATGAGATGACCAAGCTCACAAGGTCGCATCATTTGAGCGACAAAACCCAGCACACAGTGCAAGTTGGATCACGTCAGGTTTCAGTCAATCAATGGATTCTAGGCAAGCGCTATGGCTCTTTTGTCAATAATCCCCTGACCAAATGGTTGAAAAGCCGCAAAGATGAAACACCCTGGATTTTCTTAAAAGAGGGCGATATCCCCATTACGGTCAGTGATGTTCTTAAACAGTGGCAAACCTGGACAGAAGGAGTGCCGTCCGCTTCGGCAACAAGTCCCGTTCAGGCCAAGCAAACGTGGTGTGTAGAGATGCTGACGAGAGGCATAACGCTTGATAACCTCAGTATCTTGTCAGGGTGGAGTCCTGAGCAACTTAAACCTTATGTTTTGAGGGCCAAGGCTAAAGCCGCATTAGAGCAGGCGCGATCGCTCGACCAAAAGCAATAGCGTTCAAAAATTCATCTCTCGTCCAGGCTAGGAGTCAGCGGCTTCAATCATTACAGCTACATCAGCCACAGATACATCCGATATATCAGGGCAGAAATAAAAGCACCTCCCTGCTTGCGGCTTCAATCTTCGTTACAATTCATTCTATAGATATTCATGTTCATTCATATTCTGCATTCAATCCGATGCCTGACACATTGACAAAAATGGCTTACCAAGCCTTTCAAGATGGGAAGAATTACTTTGGTCTTGGTCACAAGGCGATCGCGACGCAACTTCGCCAGTGGCTCAGACCGGATATCAAAATAGAACTTGAGTCAATTAATCCCAATTTTTTGCAAGAAATTTCTCGCCGTCGGGATGCTTTGTTGGAAGTTGATTGGAAGGATGCAGAAGCAGGCATTTACTCAAAAAGCTTGCTGTTTGACAATCCTTGGGCGGATTTTTTCCAGTATTATCCGGCTATCTGGCTTGATTTACCGGCTATCTGGGAGCGTGTTGGAACCAACGACGTCTACAGTTTCGATGAAGACATCAACACCTCCATCTTCCCTCGCTACTATCTGCGTAACTTTCACCATCAAACCAATGGCTACTTGAGCGACCTGTCAGCTAATTTGTATGACACTCAAGTTGAGCTGTTGTTTGGCGGCACGGCTGACGCCATGCGGCGGCGTATTTTGGCTCCTTTACAGCAGGCTCTGCAAGTCAAGCAGGTGGTGGCTAATACGATTCAGCAGGCGCCTAGTGAACCTGTTGAGCCTTTGAAGGTGCTAGACGTGGCCTGTGGTACAGCTCGTACGCTCAAAATGTTACGAGAGGTATTTCCTGAGGTTTCCCTGTTTGGGATTGACTTATCGCCAGCCTACCTGCGAAAGGCTAACCAGCTGCTAGCAGAAACACCCGGGACCCTGCCTCAGCTTGTTCAAGGTAAGGCGGAGGACATGCCTTATCGAGAGAACTACTTTGATGCACTCACCTGTGTGTTCCTCTTTCACGAACTGCCCGCGCCCGTTCGTCAGCAGGTCATTGATGAGGCTTATCGGGTAACCAAGCCGGGCGGTACATTCATCATTTGCGATTCCATTCAAATGGTTGACACGCCGGAGCTAGAACCAATGATGGTGAACTTCCCAGCGCTGTTCCACGAGCCTTATTACCGCGACTATACTTACGACGATTTGAGCGATCGCCTAGCTAAGGCGGGTTTCGTCGAGATTGAAACTGAGGTTCACTTTGTCAGCAAGTACTGGGTAGCTCGAAAGCCTGCTTAGGTCCATACGGGCTAAACAGAACCCCTTAAATAGAGAGCGCAGGGTTTTTCCCTATCTGCGGTTAGCGATGGTGGGTTGTAATCTGCGCTCTTGCAAGTTCTTTATTCCTCAGCAGCCATCCACCGTTGGGTTGCTTTAGCGATGCGATCGCCAAAGCTGACACAGGTTAGGCGATCTCCTGCGTCAAGCTGCGCCTCTTCGTCACCCGAAACCATCGGGCTCTGCCCCATCACGCCCATAAATGCTCCCAAACGGTTGATGCCGTCTGATTTGCCTAGATAGTGGCTTGGCATATCGCCTGCATTAATCCAAGTCATCGAGTGCTGAGCAGCATTAATTGCCATATAAATTAGCGTCCCCTGCTTATCACCACTGAGAGAGCTAGAGTGCGTGAAGCCTGCGGCGATCTTATCTTTCCAACCTTGAGCAAACCAGACCTCACTAGCCGCATCGATGAAGGCCTTGAACTGAGCTGCAACTCCTCCCATGTAGGTCGGAGAACCGAACACGATTGCATCTGCTGCATTCAATTTCTCCATCACAGCGTCATCTTTCCAGCGTCCTTCGCTCATCTGATCGCCCGTGATCCGTAACAATTCAGCCTGATGTCCTGCCTTTTGTACGCCTTCTGAAATAGCCTCCGCCATGAGATGAGTGTGATTGTTGGCTGAAAAATAGACAATTGCAACCGCTCGCATATAGAACGCCATCTATAGTTTTACAATTAAACCAATACACCAGAACTAATCTATCAGAGGTTAAACCACAAACGTAAATTCTGGGTTAAGCTCTCCTGAGGAAATTTGAGCATAAAAATCGGCACATAGCCCGCCAGTTCTGTTAGGACAAAACGGTGAGCCATCTGGCCATACGAGGTTTTCACGGCCTTATTTTGGAAAAAATCCTGCCTGTCTTACAAAATTGTGGAAACAACAGTTAGATTTGGATGAGCAGTTATATCGGCATTGACCATGACAACGATATCGCCGGGTCAGGAAACCTTAGCAACCTTCGATGGCAATGAAGGGGAAGAAACACTGACAGCAAACCATCTTGAGGTTATCGAAACCGTGATCGGTAGCCTAGAGCAAGATCAAAGCGCGATGGTTAGCCATACCAAGGAAGGAACCTTTTGGAAATTCAAATACGGCAGTGTTGACGTTTTTGTCAAGCTGACAGGCACTAGCGATGAAGATGTCCTTACTGTCTGGTCTCCCGTTCTAGACCTACCTGCGAAGGATGAGCCAAAGCTGATGCGTCATATTCTTGAAATGAATTGTGGCGAAACCTTCGAAGCCTGCTTTGGCATTTTGGGCGAACAGGTCGTTGTCCTCGCCAGCCGTCCCCTCGCTGATATTTCCCCTGGAGAAATCTCTCGCACCATGACGATTGTTGCGACGATCGCGGACGACAACGATGAAACCCTACAGGCCGAATACGGTACCTAACTGGTGGACGAGGCTGTAACAAATCTGCAAGCCAATTTAGTTCAAGGCAACTTAGATGGACCAGTAGAGCGGGAGCAAGAAGCCCCGCCAGCCGTCTGGCATTGGATCCCTGAATACACTGCTTCCGGTGCTTTGCAGATGGCAACTGATATTGGGTTACTGGAGCAGTTGATTCAAGGCAAACAGCCGCCCACTCTGCGCTTCTATCGCTGGTCTCCGGTGGCGATTTCGTTGGGCTATCACCAAAAACAATGGCCTGACTATTGGCGATCGCTGACTTGGCAGGGGCAACCTGTTGAAATTGTTCGAAGACCGACAGGAGGACGGGCCGTGCTGCATCAAGGCGATTTAACCTACGCAGTTGTCATGCCGATGTCGGGTCAACGCCGCCAAGACTGGTATCAAACCCTCTGTGACGCCCTGATTGAGGCTTGGGCACAATTGGGAGTGACTTTGCAATACGGTACGGCAGGGCGAGGTTATCGAGATAAAACAAACTGCTTTGACCTTGCGACGGCGGCAGATCTCGTTACGCCAACGGGCTATAAATTAGTGGGAAGTGCCCAACTACGACGCGATCGCTATCTGCTACAACATGGCTCTATTCGGTTATGGCCCGATCCACAGCTATATGCTCAGGTCTTTGGGCAGGAATCCTCCCTATTGGAACCCCCAAAGGCCATTCCAAAGAGGGGTAATCAAAGCTGGCTGGACAAGTTATCAAGCTTGATTGTCCAAGAGTTAGAGCGATCGCTCAATATATCAGTTCAAACTGCCTCATTCAGCACGGAGAACATGGCGGAGATCAAAAGCCAGGAAGCCTCCTTTCAAATCACATAAACCAGGCTTTCCCGTTTATGTAGCTGTAGCGATCTAGGCTTGTGCCCCCAACAGTCATTGTTAGCTACGCTTCTCTTCCAAGCCTTTGGCCAGGGCAGGCAGCTTAAGACCAGGCGGATATTCCCCCTCGTCTTTGATGCGCTGAATCACAGCATCTGAGATAGACAAATTCATTTTTTGAGCGAGCGCTCGCACAATCTCACCGCGATCAATAACGCCAGCAACAGCATCCGTAGGTGTCAAAACGACAACGCGAGGCAGATCTTGCTTTTCTAAGAAAGTAATCACTTCGGGCAAAGAAGTTGACTCACGAACATTGGTTATCGATGTCAGCGGACGAGCAATACTCAGCAGTGTCCGACTTTCCCATTCGCTGCGCTCAACCTCTCGAACGTCGTCAATACTAACCATGCCTCGGTAGCGACCATCAGATGCAGCAAAATACATGGGCGCACGAGACGTCTGCAGCAAGTACTCATCAGCAAACTGCCGCAGAGTCATATTGGCATCAAGGACTCGAAAATCGCGGGCTAGGGCGTCAGCCGCTGTAAGTTCCGACAGCGTCTCTTGCAAATCTGCCACCCGACCATAATTAGACGCATTGCGGATGGCAAAGCCGCCAATCAAGACAATCCAAATGAGGTCTAAGCTAGGCTGCGCAAGATAGGCCAATAGACCAATTCCGACAGCCGACCAGCCTAAGACTTGTCCGGCTCTTGCAGCCCAACGAACACCCTTAAGGCGACTGTCAGTTGCTTTCCACACTGCTGCTTTCAGGACTTGCCCACCATCCAGCGGCAAGCCTGGAATCAAATTAAAGAGGGTCAGGACTAAATTGATTTGAGCAACGTTGCTGAACAAAACAGCCACGGGTTCCGGCAGAGAAAGAACAGCCACGCAGAAAGTTAACAAAAGATAGAGACCAAAGCTGACCGCAGGGCCGGCGATCGCAACCTGAAAGGCTTGCCCAGGTGTTTTTGATTCCTGGTCGATAGCAGCAATGCCACCAAACAAAAACAGCGTGATTGAATTGACCTCAATCCCTTGAGATTTGGCAATCAAGCTGTGACCCAATTCGTGGAGCAGCACTGACCCAAATAACAAGAGAGCCATTGCCAAACCAATAATCCAGGAAACATCTCCCCATCGTTCTTGCCATAGAGGATTGCTGCCGTAAACGAACGTTACCAACAGCACAATGACAAACCAGGAGGTGTCCAAGTAGAGAGGTATTCCGACAATGGAGCCAACGCGCCATCCAGACCGCATAGTTAAGCCATAAAAAGAGATGTGAACAATCTCCGGTAATATGTGCCAGAGACTTCTTCATTTTAGACAGGCCCTCGACCTGTTCACAGCCAAGAGTCGCGTCGCTGATGGAGAGATAACCCACCCATAAGTGATCGTGATTAGGATTCACTTAATCTTTTGCAGCTGAATTTACACTAACTGCTTGGCCCCTCTGCCTACCAATATTTGGGGGTTCTGAGGTCGAAATCCCCCAAACTTGGGGGATTTAAGAGGGCGAATGCAGGGAATAATGCTTCAGTGCAAGATCTGAGGATGACTGGTTTATCGCCGCCTTAGAGCAGTCCGGCGTTGCCGAGTCCTAAAATCATGCCAGCACCCAAAATGTGCCCCAGGCTCGTAGTCGCCAGCAGTTCAGGCACACCAAACCCTTCAAATAGACCTGGCAGGCTAAACGGCAATGTCGGGCCAGCTCCAGGCCGCTGAATTGCATAGCGCCCGATCGCAATGACAAACAAATTGCATAGGATCATAATCAGAGCAACTTGGAAAGACCACTCAGGAGTTTGCGGAGCCTGTTGAGCTAGCACCACTAGATAAGAAGACAGCAACGGTTTGCCTCCGAAAAAACGCAGCAGTTTACGCTCTGGATCATAAAGACCCGTAGAATCAAGTTTGGCGAATTGTTCAATAGAGTTAACAGGGTGACACTATCCCGTATAGATTCCTCTCTTTGGGTAAAGATTTGTGGATTGATGGTACCAGAGCAAGCGATAACGATCGCGCACCTTGGTGCAAATGCCATCGGTTTTATCAGTGTGCGATCGTCTCCTCGCTACGTCACACCATTACAAATTCGAGCCATTAGCGAATCTCTATTAGCCGAGTCACTCATACAGGTAGAGCGAGTTGGAGTTTTTGCCAATCCGACAGAGGCAGAACTGCAGGAAGCCGTCGATGTTGGACAGCTGACAACCCTGCAATTACATGGTCAGGAAACGCCTACAATCTGCCATCAGATTAGCGAAGCCTATCCGCGTCTGAGGCTTATCAAGGCCCTGCGTATTCGCTCAGATGCTGATCTAGCAATAGCCAAGACCTATGAAGATATCGTTGATGCGGTTCTACTGGACGCCTATCATCCCAAGCTTTTGGGAGGTACAGGAAAAACGTTGGATTGGCGATCGCTACACCATTTTCAGCTTTCAAAACCGTGGATTTTAGCGGGAGGGCTGACCCCTCAGAATATTGGAGAAGCTCTTGACACAGTGACCCCTCACGGAATTGATCTCTCTAGCGGCGTAGAAATCAGTCCTGGCAATAAATCCTTGGATAAGGTCAAAATTTTATTCAAGCAGCTAGCTTCAAGATCAAAAAACTCTGAGTACTCTTAGGCAGCTAGAACAGCTGTAGCAATTTAGAGCAAAGCTCTACAAAACTAAGGCAGATAAGCTTTCCCAGTGTTTTTAATGGTGAGCCTATTTCTGCGGTGGTGTACTAGTTATCCCCTGAGATGGTGAGTTACGTAGGTTGATATGGACACAGAGAAACCCAACGCTGATAGATGATTGGTGAGTTTCTTAGCGTCCATAGTCTACAGCTTTAGCGTAGCCAATCCACGAATAGTCAATTGACTACGCAGGCTTATTAGAAAATCGAGGGCTGATGACGGACCAAACTCAAGAACTCTTCGCGGGTCTTGGAATCTTCCTGGAAACAGCCCAACATGGCACTCGTGACGGTCCAAGATCCTGGCTTTTGAACTCCACGCATCGTCATGCACATGTGGCTTGCTTCAACCACTACCGCAACCCCTTGGGGATCCAAAATTTCCTGAATCGCTTCCGCTACTTGACGAGTCAGACGCTCCTGAACCTGTAAGCGGCGGGAAAACATTTCGACAATACGGGCCAGCTTGCTCAGACCCACTACGCGCTGTTTAGGAATATAAGCGACGTGAGCACGGCCCATGAATGGCAGCATATGATGCTCGCACAGACTGAATAGGTTAATGTCTCGCACAAGGACCATTTCATTGTGGCCTTCATCAAAAATGGCGTTGTTCACCAATTCTTCCAGAGACTGACTATAACCACTGGTCAAAAATCTCATGGCCTCTGCTACTCGCTTTGGCGTTTTGAGCAGGCCCTCACGGTCAGGATCTTCCCCCAAAGAAATCAGCATCGTTCTGACGGCATCCATCATGGCTAACTGACCTTCGTCGGACGCAGGTTTTGAAGTCGTGCTCCGACCATGGACAGTGCTGCGATCAGGACGGATGGTCGACATTCCATTTTGACGCAGGTCTACATCTGCAGGCGTACTCGACAAGCTTGCACCATTGTTGGCATTGGAAGACACGGTAGTCATAGTGAATCTATTGTTAACTCTCCTAACATCTAAAAACTCGCCGATTGATCGCTCTATCCACCGATCAAAGGGCACCACCACTGGGCATCAACGTGATTTCGTCAATGACCGCAGAATCTGGAAGCTGAACAGCGTTGAGGATAGTCTGAGCAACGATCGCGGGTGTCAGCATCTGCGATCGCGCAAAGTCAGCTTGTACTGTCTCGGTATCCCATAGAGGCGTATTAACGGCTCCGGGAGACACTGTCATAACTCGAATGCCATTCTCACTTTCTTCAGCGCCCAAGATGCGGGAAAGACTAACCAAGCCCGCCTTGCTAGCACTGTAAGCTCCCCAGGTTGGGAAGGCATTGTGAGCCGCGATCGATGCCACATTGACAATGGTGCCTCCGCCTTGAGCACGCATTTCAGGAATAACGGCTTGCATGACCAAAAAAACGCTGGTCAAATTGAGGTCCATCAGCTTTTGCCAATCAGCAAGCGGCATGCTGGCAAGCGAACCCGTATATCCCATTCCTGCGTTATTAATCAGAATATTGACAGAGCCAAAATCTTCAAGCAGAAGGCTCAAAGACGTTTGCAAAGTCTCGATCTGACTTAGATCGATGACGTATGGCTTGGCCTCAATACCCATTTGCAGAAGCTCTGAAGTCAAGGTCTCCAGTTTAGATTGAGAACGAGCAACCAATGCAACATCAATTCCGGCTTTAGCAAACGCGATCGCAGTTTCGCGACCAATTCCACTGCTAGCACCTGTAATCAGTGCACGCCGTTGCGTTTCAGAAGTCATGAGTTAATCACAATGCAAAGGGCTAACTGACAGCGGAGCAGGAGTAGCCCCTGCAAGCGTCACCTTCAAGCTGCCAGACAAAAATGAGGAACAACTGAATAGGAGCCTAGAATTTCTGCCGAAATACATATTAACAAATGTAAATTACTTTGGGAGAATCTCTCATTTGCCATCGCCTATCATACCAGTTCAATCAGAGAGCGGGGCGATGGGTACAGGTATGCCCCCCGGGCCGCATAGCCCGAACAATCGGCTAAAGCAAACCCTGGCCAAGAGTAGACCGGAGGGGTTTCAACTGCCCTAATTTCCTAGCTGCAATATTCACCAAAGCCTAGTACACTGCGGCAGAAATAGGCTCACCATTCAAAACACTGAGAAAGCTTATCTGCCTTAGTTTTGTAGAGCTTTGCTCTTCTCGCAGAGTATTTGAATTTTGAATTCCGCGTAGTGATACTAGTGAATAGAGACGCTTGAGTATTAGAAGCGTCCAAAAAAGAAATGACCCTAAAAAACCAAGGCGGTCGGTTGCAGTTACGTTAGGAAACCAACAAAATAGAGGCTTTGAGCATGTTAGGTCTTGTTCCTCGACACCAACCTACAGGGGGATATTCATTGCCAGAAAACGCCTTAGCTCTGTCCGTTTTGGGTCATTTCTGCAAAAACACCAATTTGACGGAATTTTTGATATCGCAGTTCTTTGCGTTCAGCAGGTGACAGGGTCAACAATGTTTCCAAATTTTCTCGGAGCGCTTCTCTTAGAATTTGGGTGGCCTTAAGCGGATCGGCATGGGCGCCACCCAGAGGTTCCGCCAGCATCACATCCAAAATGCCCAATCCTTTCAGGTCAGCAGCCGTAATTTTCAAGGCCTCGGCAGCTTCACCTGCTCGCCCAGCATCTTTCCACAAAATAGCCGCACAGGCTTCTGGACTCGCGACAGTATAGACGGAATGTTCGAACATCATCAGGCGATCGCCGATTCCAATTCCAAGCGCACCGCCTGACCCGCCTTCACCAATAACCGTACAAATAATAGGCACCTCTAAGGCAAACATCTCTCTGAGGTTGTAGGCGATCGCCTCTCCTTGTCCCATTTCTTCTGCTTCATAGCCCGGATAGGCCCCCGGCGTATCAATGAAGGCAAAGATTGGCATATTGAAACGATTGGCGTGATTCATCAATCGCATCGCCTTGCGATAGCCCCCCGGAGAAGCCATACCAAAATTACGGGCAACATTATCCTTGGTGTCGCGCCCTTTCTGGTGCCCTAGCATCACCACAGGACGCCCCTCAAAGCGAGCCACTCCACCAACCAAAGCCGGATCGTCTTTCCCAGAAGCGCGATCGCCATGGAGTTCAATCCACTCGTCGCTAATGGCCTGAATGTAGTCCAACGTGCTGGGGCGACGAGGATGACGAGCCACTTGCAAACGTTGAGCAGGCGTCAAACTTGCGAAGATCTCTTGACGTAGCTGATCTGCCCGAGCCTCTAGCTGTCGCAGCTGAGTTGACACATCGACGTCATTATCCTCAGCTAAATTTCTTATTTGGCTAATCCGTTCCTCTAGCTCGACCAAAGGCTTTTCGAAATCTAGCAGAATTGCTTTCCGTTGAGTGGTGGGCATAGTCTTAGCTTGCGTCAATGCAGGATGTGGAGTCTTGTGGTTTGACAATAGTATCGGTCAAGAGGGACCCCAGAGTAAAAAAACTAGACTATGGAAAGGTTTGAAAACCACTTATCAAAGCAGATGAACGCTTTACATCGAAAAGCATGGCGGTGTCGTGCAGAGACAAGGCAATGTGTAGTATTCTTAAGGTCATTTCAGATCGCGTAAACTTTCATTCAACCCTTATTCCAGAAGGTCAGTTGAGCAGCAGTCAAAAGAATTTCAGTCGATTCATCGTTGTTTTTTAAGAAATGGGTCAAAACGGTGCACCCTATAGGAATGTGTTTTCTGGTGAGGTGCTGGCGACAGGCTATTATCTAGCAAATGTGGGTTTGAAAAAATATCGATCTTAGCGATCGCTGAGATTGTGAAGGAGAAGACCGACAGCGTTGCAATAGCAGTAAAGTCATGACTGCTTCGAGTTCGGTGTCTTAAGCGCTTAACAACAATAGTCAAGGCGCACAGTATTCATGAGTAAGGTATGAGCAAGGTTTCTTCCAAGGCATTCAATCAAGTTGCAACGCTGGTCGATCTGCTAGAGTTCAGAGCTGATCATCAGCCCGAGGCGACTGCTTACGATTTTTTTGCTGACGGGGAAAATTGCACAGCTTCCATAACGTATCACGGTCTTGCTCAAGCTGTACGAGCTGTGGCGACCCTATTACAAGGGTTGGGTAGTAACGGAAAACCTGTCTTGCTGCTCTATCCACCGGGCATGGAGTACTTAGTTGCTTTTCTGGGCTGTAGCTATGCGGGTGCGATCGCGGTGCCAGCTTATCCCCCTCGCCCCAATCGTTCCCTAGAGCGGCTTCAGGTCATGATTCAAGACGCTGGTGCAGCCATCGCACTCACTCACAGCACTGTCTTGAACAGCCTGGAAAAACGCTTCTTAGACTATCCTTTTTTGAAGAAGCTTCACTGGCTAGCAACCGACAGTGTCGACACCACACTGGCCGCAAGTTGGCACCATCCACAAGTGGGCGCTGATGACCTGGCCCTCCTCCAATACACTTCAGGCTCAACGGGAAATCCCAAGGGCGTCAAAGTTAGCCAGGGCAACCTAATCCACAACTCTGCCAGAATCCATCGTTTCTTTGAGCATTCCGAAGCGAGTCGAGGCATGTCTTGGCTCCCGCCATACCACGACATGGGGCTAGTCGGTGGTATTCTGCAGCCTTTGTATGCAGGGATGAACATTGCCTTGATGCCACCCGTTGCCTTTTTGCAAAAGCCTGTACGCTGGCTTCAAATCGTTTCACGCTATGGCGCAACGACCAGTGGTGGACCCAACTTTGCCTACGACTTATGCGTCCAAAAAACCACTCCGGAGCAGCGAGCCGAACTGGACTTGAGCCAGTGGCAAGTAGCCTTTAGTGGTGCTGAACCTGTCCGCGCCAATACCCTGGAAGAATTTGCTGCGGCCTTTGAAGTCGCAGGATTTCACCCTGAAGCGTTCTATCCGTGCTACGGCATGGCAGAAACAACACTCATCGTTACTGGAGGAAATCCACGCGATATTCCAGAGGTCCACCATATTGACGAGGTCGCTTTACAGCACGGACAGGCCACTCCTGTTCCTGATGGTGAAGGACAAACTATTGTTAGCTGCGGCTATCCTTCTGAAGATCAGGAATTGTTGATCGTCAATCCAGAGACATGTCAAGTTTGTCCAGATGGGCAGGTGGGTGAAATCTGGGTCGCGGTCTCTGGCAGTGTGACGCAGGGCTATTGGCAGCAGCCAGAGAGAACGGCTGAAACCTTTCACGCTTTTACCCAAGGGGGACAAGGACCTTTTCTGCGAACGGGCGACCTGGGTTTTGTGCAGGCCGGTGCCCTGTTCGTGACTGGGCGACGCAAAGAGCTGATCATCATTCGAGGCCGTAACTATTACCCTAAAGATATTGAAACTACGATTGAAACTTCCCATGAAGCTCTTCAACCTGGAGCAGGAGCCGCTTTTTCTGTCATGATTGATCATCAGGAAAGACTGGCGGTTGTGCAAGAGGTGAAGCGGACCTATTTACGTCATTTTGACGGAGACGAAGTTTTGGGGGAGATACGGCAAGCGATCGCTGAACAGCACGATCTCCAACTTTTTGGGCTACAGCTCATCAAAACAGGTAGTCTTCCCAAAACGTCTAGCGGTAAAATTCAGCGGTTTCAGTGTAGAACCAGCTATCTCGACGGCCAGCTCCCTGTGGTCTACAGCTGGCAGATCAAGAATGCAAATTCCATATCCCCCCCGGCTGAAGGCGCTACCACTGAAGCGGTTGTGTCCCAGGAGGCTACACCAGAGGCTGTGCCAATTGCAGCCGATTCCCCCCAGGCTGCTGAAATGGAATCCTCGACTCATGAGGCGACAACAGTCCAATCTTCCGACGAGCTGCGTCGCCTCATGACTACTTGGCTAGCGCAGGAACTCAACATACCTGTCACTGATATTGATGTCCACCGACCCTTTGCTGAATATGGCCTGGATTCTGTGGCAGCCGTGGAGCTGACCGATGTTTTGCAGACCGCTGCTAATCGCTCCCTGTCACCAACGCTGGCATACGAATATCCAACGATTGAAGCCGTCGCAAACTACCTCGGAACGCAGTTTGAGCAGCCGATCTCTGAGGAGAAAGCAAAAGTAGAGGAGGACGACTTGGCTGCGTTGATGAATGAGTTGGAAGACCTCTCTGAGGCAGATGTCAAAAAACTGCTGGAACAGCAGGAAAGCTAAACGGTAAGGGTTGACCTGTGGATGATCTCGCACGGCGGATTGCGAAGTTGTCGCCCCAAAAACGGGCGCTGCTAGAAATTCAGTTACAGAAGAAGAAAGGCATACCAGAACCGATCGCAATCGTAGGTATTGGGTGCCGATTTCCTGGTGCTAACAATCGGGATGCGTTTTGGCAACTCTTGCAGGACGGCGTGGACGCGATCGCCCCTGTGCCTACTAGCCGTTGGGACGTAGATGCCATTTACGATGCAGATCCCCATGCCCCTGGCAAAACCTACAGTCGCGAAGGAGGATTTCTCGAACAAGTCGATCAGTTCGATCCGGCTTTCTTCGGGATTGCGCCCAAAGAAGCAAACTATATTGATCCTCAACAGCGAGTTTTTCTAGAAGTGGCTTGGGAAGCCCTTGAAGATGCAGGCATTCCCGCCAGTGCCTTGAGCGGTACGCGAACAGGCGTCTTTGTCGGTATCTCAACCAATGACTATGCTCACTGGCTACTGTCTGGTCCTGAAGCTATCGGCACCTACACCACGACAGGACTCGCTTCCACGATGGTGGCTAATCGACTGTCCTATTTAATGAACCTGCGCGGTCCCAGTCTTGCCATTGACACGGCCTGTTCGTCCTCACTGGTGACCGTACATTTAGCCTGTCAGAGCCTGCGAGAGGGTGAGTCCGACATGGCGATCGCAGGGGGCGTCAACCTAATTCTGCGCCCAGAAATCACCATCGGCTTCAGCAAACTCACAGCCCTTTCGCCTGACAGTCGCTGCAAGACGTTCGACGCCGACGCCAATGGCTTTGTTCGCTCGGAGGGAGCCGGAGCAGTCATCCTCAAACCACTATCTCAGGCTATTGAGGCCGGAGATCCGGTGTATGCCGTCATTCGGGGCACTGCGATCAATCAAGACGGACGCTCTAACGGTCTCACAGCGCCCAATCGAGAAGCTCAGGAAAAAGTTATTCAAGCGGCTTTCGAGCAAGCCGGACTTGCGCCTCAAGAGGTCGATTACATCGAAGCTCATGGCACAGGTACTTTGCTAGGCGATCCCATTGAAGCCAAGGCCCTAGGACAAGTGCTGGGAGCCAAAACGGATAAGGTCGCGATCGGATCTGTGAAAAGTAACATTGGCCATACTGAAGCGGCAGCAGGCATTGCGGGACTTATCAAAACGGCTCTCTGCCTGCATCACAAAACGCTGGTTCCGAGTCTGCATTTCAACACGCCTAATCCACACATTCCCTTTGCTGACTTACCGCTCCAAGTCCAGAACGTTACAGAATCGTGGCAAACAACGCATCGTCAACACACAGCAGCAGTCAGCGCTTTTGCCTTCGGGGGAACGAATGCTCATGCCGTATTGCAATCAGCTCCCGCGATCGCCGCTACCCATAGCGCTCCTGAGCGGCCTGGTCATGTCTTAGCCCTAAGCGCTAAAACGCCTGAAGCAGTGGAAGCTAAAGCCCAACAGTTTGCAAGTTGGCTACAGCAGACTGAGGAAATGCCCGTCGCACATATTTGCCACACCGCAAATGTGGGACGAGATCAGTTTGCTCACCGAATTGCGGTGAAAGGCACAACGCGCGAGGAACTTATCACAGCTCTACAGCACAGTACCGTGGCTAGGGTTGAACCTAACGCTGAAGTTGTTTTTCTGTTTACCGGTCAAGGGTCTCAGTATGCCGGTATGGGTCGTGAACTCTATGACACCCAGCCTGTTTTCCGAGACACCCTGGATCACTGTGCAGAGCTGCTGACACCCTATCTAGAAGAACCCCTCATCGAGATCCTGTTTGATGCAGGTGATCATCTACACCAGACGGCTTATACTCAGCCCGGTCTGTTTGCATTGGAATATGCGCTGGCAAAGCTGTGGCAAAGTTGGGGCATCAAGCCAGCCGCTGTTTTAGGCCATAGCGTCGGTGAATATGTCGCAGCCTGTATTGCTGGCATCATGAGCTTAGAGGATGCCTTGAGACTCATCGCCCAGCGCGGCAGGCTGATGCAGTCTCTCCCTGCAACAGGAACCATGGCGGCAGTCTTTGCTAGCGAAGCAGCTGTGACTAACGTACTGGCGGAATTGAATGAAACTGTGGCGATCGCCACTATTAATGGCCCTACCAATACCGTTATCGCTGGCACCACATCAGCTATTGAAATAGCTACGACTCGCTTTAAAGCCCAAGGCATTCGGACCCAACAGCTTCAGGTTTCCCATGCATTTCACTCGGCGCTAATGGAGCCTATCTTGCCGGTGTTTGAGCACATGGCCAGTCAGGTGGACTATCGTCCAGCTCAAATTCCGATTGCGCTTAACGTGACCGGAGAACTGCTAAAACCGGGTGAAACGCTGAATGCCACCTACTGGCGACAGCATGCTCGTCAGGCTGTGCGCTTCTCCCAAGGTCTGGAAACACTACAGGTGAGTGGTTTTCGTTGCTTCCTCGAATTGGGTCCGCAGCCCATTCTTTGCGGCATGGGACGGCGCTGTCTGACAGATAGTGACATTATTTGGTTGCCGACCTTAAAGCGACAGCAGAGCGATTGGGTCGGGATACTGTCGAGTCTAACGACGCTCTACACACAAGGCTATTCCATCAACTGGGAGGAGTTCGATCGCCCCTATAGCTACCCGAGACTCAGTGGATTGCCCGCCTATCCATTTCAACGACAGCGATACTGGATTGAGATGCCTGAGCAACTCTCAGTCACGACGCCAACACTCTCAACGGCCAAAGCCGCTTACGCAGACTGTCTGTATGCAGTTGACTGGGAAGTCAGTGCTCTGCCGTCTGAGACTCCCGCTACCAATCTTGGCAACTGGCTCATCTTTACCGATCAGCAGGGATTGGGACAGGCCCTATTAGCACAGTTGAAGGCTCGGGGCGCTACGGTCACTGTGGTCGAGCGAGGGGATGTTTCTCGGCAGATTCAGGGCGATCGCTGGGTTCTTTCCCCCACAGATGCCGATGGATTTTCCCGAGTCACGGCGATCGCAACCTCTAAAGGCCCGTGTCAGGTCGCGTATTTGTGGAGTCTCGATCAGTCATCTCAGGACCCGAATGACCTCACAACCAGCGGACTAGCGCTGTTGCAGCTCACGCAAACGCTGGTCACACAACAGACTCAGGCAAGGACATTATCTCTCTGGATTATCACGCAAAACAGTCAAGCTGTAGCGACGGAGGGTCCGCCGCTCACGCCCATGCAGGCTCCTCTTTGGGGATTCGGTAGTGTTATTGCACTAGAACATTCAGAGCTATGGGGCGGCTTAATTGATGTGGAATCGCCAACCACAGACACTGCTAATTTGGCAAAACAACTGCTGGCCCACATCGCGGCGACAGATGCGGAAGATCGAGTAGCGTTTCGTCAGGGTCAGCGCTGGGCAGCCAGAGTGCGATCGCTGCCTGCACCCACCGCCTCAAAATCCACCACCATCCAATCCACCGGGACCTACCTCATCACTGGAGGATTAGGCTCTTTGGGACTTAAAGTGGCCCAGTCTTTGGTTGATCAAGGAGCCAAGACGCTAGTACTGGTTAGCCGCCGAGGGGAACGTCCCCAACACGCTGAAGCCCTAGCAAAACTGCGTCAGAAAGGCGTCACAGTGCATGTCAAAATCGCTGACGTTGCCGATACCGCAGCCGTCACAGCCTTATTTGCCGATCTGCAAACCCATCTGCCACCCTTGCGCGGAGTTGTGCACGCAGCAGGAACATTGGCTGATGGTCTGTTGATTGGACAAACTTGGGAGCGATTTCAAACCGTGATGCAGCCCAAAATTCAGGGCGCGTGGAACTTGCATCAGGCAGTACAAGACAAACCACTGGACTTCTTTGTTCTATTTTCGTCCGTTGCTTCGCTGCTGGGATCACCAGGACAAAGCAATTATGCTGCTGCCAATGCCTTTCTTGACGCCCTAGCCCGTGTTCGTCATCAGCAAGGACTACCCGCTCAGTCTCTCAATTGGGGACCTTGGCAGGGAACCGGACTAGCGTTACAGAATCAGCAAACCCTTCAACGTCTGAAGAGTCGCGGGCTTGAAAGCTGGTCTCCAGAACAGGGTATTCGTCTGTTTGAGCGATTATTAAGCAACGGAGCTGAGATACCGCCCCAAGTGGGTGTCTTCCAAGTGAATTGGGACACGCTGCTA
This sequence comes from Oscillatoria sp. CS-180, assembly GCF_028330965.1. Classification (GTDB taxonomy): domain Bacteria; phylum Cyanobacteriota; class Cyanobacteriia; order Phormidesmidales; family Phormidesmidaceae; genus Halomicronema. The sequence continues at coordinate 60,653 of NZ_JAQMUB010000092.1, forward strand.
TCTCAATGGCCAACGACCGTGCCGGCCTTTTTCAAAGACCTCACGAAGAAACACTCTGCAAATCAGGATGACAGTACTCGCCAACAGATTGTGTCTCTGAAGGGACCTGAGCGCATTGAAGCGCTCCTGACCTACCTCACAACTGAAGTTGCTAAGGTTCTGGGACGCTCTGATGACATTCCAGCAACCAGTAACCTGCTGGATATTGGCCTTGATTCCCTAATGGTTATGGATTTGCTTAGTCTCTGTAAGCGAGACTTAGGGCTGACGCTATACCCCCGTGAAGTCTTCGAGCATCCAACGTTAGAGGCGCTTAGTCAATATCTAGCTCACGAGCTAGAGCGTATCCAACTAGGACAGTCTGTTCCATCGGCGTCGCCAACTGATGAACAACCCGACTTGACAATTCCGATTTGGGGTCGCGATCGCCAGTTCTCGACCGTAAAATCCCAAAACGAATCAGCTATTTTCTTGTTAAGCAGTCCCCGCTCAGGCTCCACACTGTTGCGGGTCATGCTGGCCGGTCACTCTGATCTTTTTTGTCCGCCGGAACTTCATCTACTTCCCTTTGAAACCCTGGTTGAGCGCCAGTCTGCTTTGGCTAACAGCTATTTGGACCAAGGACTGCAACGGGCTTTGATGGAGTTGAAAGGGCTAGATGCAGACGCGAGTCAGGCTTTACTAGACGAATGGACAGCTGCAGGCATGACAGTGCCAGAGATCTACCGCAAGCTGCAAACGCTAGCAAGCGATCGCCAACTCGTCGATAAATCACCGACCTATGGCTTCAGCGCCAGCACCTTGAATCGCGCCGAGCAGATTTTTAAGGGAGCCAAATATATCCACTTGGTACGCCATCCCTACGCCGTCATCGATTCGTTCGTCCGCAATCGGATGGACAAAATCTTCGACCTGGCGGATACCGATCCCTATCGGCTAGCAGAGCGCGTATGGACGATTAGTAACCAAACCATTCTCAACTTCCTGGCAACGATCGATCCCACTCGACATCATTTCATCCGCTACGAAAATCTTGTCACTCGACCAGAAACCGTTATGAAGCGGCTCTGCAAATTTTTGAGTATCCCGTTTCGCTCTGCAGTGCTTGACCCCTATGAACAACGGGAGCAACGAATGACTGATGGCGTGAAAGCCCAGTCCAGACCGATTGACGATCCCAACTTTCATCAGCGCCGTGCGATTGACCCAGAGTTGGCTCAAGCTTGGAAGCTGGTCGCTTTGCCCCACGAACTATCCCTCGACAGCGAAGCATTGGCTCAGCAACTGGGCTATGCCCAGCTGGAGAAGGCAGATTCTGCAATCGCGGCTGCCCTCACATCAACGGGACACCCACTGGCAACCCTGCAGGAGCACCAGATTCACGTGCGGGGTTTAGACCTTTGTGTTTGCACTTGGGGAGCGGATACAGGGCAACCCATCCTCTGCCTCCACGGCGTACTTAATCAGGGAGCTATTTGGGATGCGATCGCTCCGGCGCTTGTGCAGCAAGGGTATCGTGTTATCGCCCCAGACCTACGAGGACATGGTAAATCCGCCCACGTTGGACCGGAAGGCAACTATCAGCTCTTAGACCATCTTGGCGATATCGACGCCCTAGTTCAACAGTTAGGGCTAGAAACTTTTCCCGTTGTTGGACACTCGATGGGTGCGGTCATCGCAGCATCCTACGCCAGCGCCCGTCCCGAGCAAATTCAGTCGCTGACTTTAGTAGAGCCAGTGGTTCCCAGCGCTGAAACAGATTCCTCTGCTGAGCAGTTGACGACTCACCTTAACTATCTTGCAGTCCCTCCCGTTCATCCCATCTATGCCAGTTTGTCTGAAGCCGCTGATCGCATTCAAAGAACGATTCCAGGGCTGTCTCTAGCCTGGGCTGAAAAACTGGCCGCTCGGATCGTGGAGCCGGTTAAAGGAGGCGTCCGCTGGCGTTGGGATGCCCGATTGCAGGTGCGCACCCGCTTTGGTTTGAGCGGAGGTACTTTTACTCGCGATCGCTACGCTCAACTTTTGCAGCATATCCAAGCCGCCACCACGCTCATCTTTGGTAAACAAAGCGATTTCAACCGCCCAGAAGACTTGACATTCCAACAGCAGAATCTACGCGGTGCCAAAGTCGTCTCCATTCCGGGCGGACACCACTTACCGCTACAGTCTCCAGCAGAAGTTGCTAGCGAGCTTCTAAAGCGGTTAGGCGACCTGTAGAAAAGCAGACTTGTCACTGTTCATCACTACAGCCGCGCGAAACAGACTGCTGCTAAGACAATCAGTCCTAGCAGCACTAGGGGAACCCAAAAATCGATGGGATGAATCATAAAACAAGAGAATACAGCTTCTCAATATCGCCGTCGCTAGTTTCATAAAAACAAAACGGCAGGCCGTCTGGCTATACCGCTAAGCGCCCGGATGCTATTAAGTGCCCATCGCTAGATGGCTAGAGCTATAGCGGTATGCATTTGAGTCAAGCACACCCCATTTCCTATGCCCTGCTCCCTTAAGACACTGAAATGTACTTGACCAAGCTGCACAGGCTTGGATGGCTAAAGCTATAGATTTCTATCGAAGTTTGTCTAAAAGTCCCTGGATTATGGCTCGATATCCGGTGAACGGTGGTAAAACAGGGCTATAGAGCCTGTCAGTGCCTGTTATGAGTTCTTCTTCCCAGCGAAAACGCAACCGATTCCGTACCCAATCCACTCTTAAAACGACATCTCACACTAGAAACAAACCGCAAGATTCTCATCAGACACACCCTTCACCAACGCTTTCAACAGCTCAGGCTGTCCCCACATTGGGGCGTCGGCTATTGGCTTGGGGATTAGAGGTTGTAGTTTTTGGTGCCAGCATTGCAGGTCCTTTTTATCTAGGAAGCCACCTCAACAGAATTAGCGAAGCACAGCGCACAGATCTTTCACCGACGCTCCAGATAGTGCAAGAAGGAGCGGCAAAGGCATTGGGACTATCGCCGCGATCGCTCCCTGAAAAAGTTCCCCCTCTAACCAATCTGTTGTGGTCGTTTTCCTTAGGCTTACCGCTGATACTAGCAGCAGGCCACATTTACAGCGTCAGCCGTTCTGGTCGCAGCCTACCCAAGCGATGGATGGGCGTTCAAGTTCTGGCACTCAATGGACAGATGCCAGGGCTGCGGCGTACTCTGCTACGAGAAGGCATTGGGAAGTGGGGTAGTCCACTACTACTCGCTTATGGCGTTTGGCAACTGAGTGGGGCCTTTCCAGTTGTCGGTGTACTGTTTGGCTTAGGCACTTTTGCATTGCTGGGTGAAAGTCTGACAGGTTTGGGGAATCGTCCTCGGCGGGCTTGGCACGATTGGCTAGCGGGCACCTGCGTTGTTGATCAAGAAACGGGTGCGATTATTCACCTTTCAAGTCTCTGGGATGCAGAGGCGAACTTCTCGGATGCCCGTCGAAGAAATCTCTCAGGTTGGGCACAGGCGGTTGGCCCTACCACAGTCGTCATGAACCCAACACGGCAAACCTGGCGAAAATCTGAGCTGAACTTCTCGAAAATCGGGCTTGGGTGTGGCTTACTGCTAGTGGTTGGAGGACTCATTGGAGTCGGCACTCACTTTTTGGCCGGGCGATCGCTCATCGCAGCTCAGTCCGCCGAAGAAAACCTCTACGTCAATCTTGTTTCAACGCTCACGAACCCAGAACTTGACCCGGCAGCTCGACGCTCCGCTGTTCTGGCCTTAGGCAATCTACCGGACGATCGCGTTACCCCTTTATTGGTTGACCTTATCGCGCAAACAGACGATGACCTCTGGCTAGATGCTCTCCAGCAGGCCCTCGTAGCGCGGGGAACAGAAGCCTTTCCTTACCTGCGTCGTTTAAACCAAAGTTTGACAACCGACTTAGCAACTCAAGGCGATCCCACCCGCCGTCGCATTTTGATTGTTCGTCTGCAAACGGTGAATCGGATTGTCACGAAGCTGCTGGTGCTTGAAGGCAGCGATCGCCCATCATGGCTCGACCTCAGCCGTATGCACTTGGGCTATGTTGCTGGCAACAATAGCGACTTCAAACTTGTTCTCAAAAATCAAGACCTGTCAGATATACAGTGGCAGGGATCCGTTATGACCCAGGCTCAACTTCAAGGAGCCAAGTTCTACAGTCCTGGAGCAGACGATCATCCTGATACTTATGACGATCGCATGGCAGACCTCAGCGGCGCAGACCTAACGGACGCTAATTTGACTGGGGCTGACCTTTCCCTCAGCCAGCTTGTCAACTCAGGGTTATTACGAACTAACCTGAATCGAGCCAATCTCACACTGGCGAATCTCAGTGGAGCCAACTTGGAAAATGCCACTTTGATTCAGGCTCAATTAAATGAAGCTCAACTCATTGAGGCTAAGCTATCCAAAGCAGATTTGACTGAAGCAGAACTCTTTAGGGCCAATCTCACAGGAGCTCGCTTAGCAGAAGCAGATGCCGCAGGTGCTCAGATGATCGGGGCAGACCTACAAGGCATCACAGCCCGTTCAGCCAATTTGAAGGACAGTGACCTGAGCAATTCGTCGCTAGAGAATGCAGATTTTTCTGGAGCCACTTTACAGGGAGCTAATCTCAGAAATGCTGACTTGACTGGCACTAATCTCAGAGATACCGACTTGCGGGGAGTCTGGCTACAGGGTGCGATTCTGGATAGGACAGACCTAGCAGGAGCTATTTTGATGGAAAGCGCCAGGAGTAGCGATCGCGGTTTCGTCGAGGCAGTTCCTAATTTGACCCATCAGAACCAATTTGAAGGAGTAGACTTCAGTCAGGCCCTCAACCTAACGCCTCAGCAAATAAGTTTTATTTGCACCCAAGGAGGCATCCATCCCACCTGTAGCCGACCGACCCAGCAGTAACCGCTATCATGCAACGAACTCGTTTATCCACTCTGATTGAATCTGTTTCAGCTCAATTTGGTCGCTGGATATTTAATCCTTGGCGACGGCTTTCCCTCGTCATTATTGGGCTTTTATTTGGCAATTTCTTGGGTATTGCAATTTCTTCAATCGCCGGACAAGCAGCTGAATTGGATGTGATCATCTCAGCCATTCTGCTGCTTGCGGTCGAATTCGTGAGTTGGCTCGTCTATCGTCGCCCTCCCCGAGGTGTAGATAAGCGCAATAGTTTGCTCATTGAAACGCTTAACGCGCTAAAACTCGGCCTCATCTACAGTTTGTTTGTGGAAGCATTCAAGCTAGGGAGCTGAGATCGCTTGCAAGCTTTTCAAAAAGGTCAGCGATCGCGCCTGAATAGTCTCCCAATCACGCTTAGCCAACAAGTCTTTGGGGAACAAGCTACTGGAAACACCGACTGCGATCGCTCCAGCATGAATAAAAGCTTGCCCCTCCTCTAATAAAATCCCGCCTGTAGGAATCAGAGGAATATGCCTTAGGGGTCCCTGTAGGTGACGAATATAGGCTGCACCCCCCACGGATTGACAGGGAAAAACCTTAATACTGCTTGCTCCTAATTGCCAAGCCGCCATAATTTCAGTTGGCGTCAGCGCCCCTGGAGTGACCGGAATATCATGATGTTGACAGAGCTGAATCACATCCGGATCCGTATAGGGCGCAAAGCAAAATTCTGCTCCAGCGATAATTGCCGCTTTCATGTCCGTGCTGGATAGAATAGTGCCCACACCAACTCGGCAATGGGAGGGCAACCCTTGACGCAGTTGGCTAATTAAATGGGCAGGGCGATCGCTATTCCAAGTCACTTCAATGAGATGAAATCCGCCTTTCGCTGCTGCGTGCGCCATCGCAATTCCCATGTCTAACGTTGGGGCACGCAGCACTGCGATCGCACGATGTTGCTTTAGCATTGCTAGCCAAACGTCTCTATCCATAGCTCTTCGGAAACGTACGCCTAGTCTAACTCCGTAGAACAGACGCAAAATTCCTATAAGCCAAGAAACCTGAAGTCAACTCAAATAGTTGACCTTTCACCGTAGTTGTATAGCGATCCTATTTAGATTTTGCATCAGGTTTTCCTAGGAAAACCTGATGCAAAAAGCCTTCCCGCCAAAAGAATCATCTGGGATGGCTATATGACTTGGAGACTAGCGAGAACGATAAACCCCGTACCGTAAAAGAATCATTGAGCTGCTCCTTATCTCCTAACTTTTGCTATAGATTTTCCCTATTGATTCTATTGATATGACATCAAAATTTTTCAGAGTGTTGCCTCGCAAAAACCTCAGACTCTTAACTCAAAAAGTTACAGCGGTTAGGCAAGAAATTTCAGGCAGGTTTCGTTAATATTCAATTGCGTATGGCATGAGGATAAAATGATCCTGCTGATTCAGTAGGATTTGGAGCTTTTGAAGCACACTTAAGAACCACAACAAGCATTCGTGGATGAGATAAATTGCTGCTGCTCTGACACCAGATTGACTAACAAAATTAATTAACCGTTCAAGTTCTAACCCCTGTGTTCTCCAGCCTATAGCTGCTAATCACTCGCTAATTTGAGGGATTTTACGCAGTTTTTTCCAAATTATTCAAAACGTCCAAGCTAATGCTATGACTCTGCCTTCAGGATCAGAAAGAGAAATCGAAGATGCCAAGCTGCTGCTTGAAGAGTACAGCTTTGACCTGAGCGGGTTTCAGGCAGGTGAGCTAGTGGCGATTTGGCAACAGCGACTAGAAATGAGTCCTAGCTGGATTCGTTCAGCTGTTCTAGAAGCGCTATATCAAGGACGATACAAAGCTTTTTCGGTGGAACAAATTTTACAAGGTTGGAAGCGGCGGGGACATCCTATTCGTCATTTCAATAGTGAATTTGAGCGGATTGTTTTGGGTCCAATCGATCCAACTGTCAGCAAGTACGCTGCCATGACGTCTTTGCGCCCGTCGGAACTTATGGCCCCACAGGTCAATCAGGCTCCTGGTGTACCGTCCACAGAAACAGCGCCAACCAACGAAAAACGGGCGGCAACTACTGCTGCGGAAGATTCTCCGATCAGTTCCCCACTGAATCAAGCGGACGAGTTACCGCCAGATGAGCCGCATACGAAAACGTCTGAGTCAGAGCCGGCATCAAAAACAGCAGCGGTTGACGTTGTTGAAACAAGTGTTTCGGAAGCAGATATTCCTGATGCAAACGCTTCTAAAGCAGATATTGCTGAAATAGAAGATAAGATTGTGCCTCCTTCAGCTAATGCGACTGTTCAGGGTAACAGCCAGTCCTTCCTCTTCAACCAGCCCGAACCTATTCAGAAGTTCGTTCCTCATCTGGAAGCTTCGGGATTCTATGACCGTTTACAATCAGTTTTCCGACACTCACTGTAAAAGTGAGTTTTAGCGTAACGAGCTGCAGCTGAATCAAGCTCATCGAGACTACACTCCCGCATTAAAGAGCTGATCGGCTGTCAGGCGCAATGAGATTGCGGGTACCATTACGTTTGCTACTCACTCAATCTACCGGTTAGCATAGGCAGCCATTGGTTCTTTGATAAAGCGAATATAGAGATGCTTGAAAGTAGACTTGACCACGCGGGGCATCCCAAAATCAATTGGCATAAGCTGGGCAGGAAACTGCCAGTCCGCGATCTCCAATATCTCTGGACGCTGCAATGGAAAGTCAATATCCTCTAGATCTGGACAGAGTCCCAAGCGCTGAGACTGAGCCACGGTTGGAATTGCCGCCGGATCGCCCTGAAGAACCTCTACCAGTGCCCGATCCAATGCAAAAACGTCCGTTGAGGCACCTAATAATCCCAAAGCACGCGGTTCGCCACCACTGGGACCGTTCCCTTCATGACCGATGATGCCATCCACAATGGTGAGTTGGGGAGAAATCGCACGAGCGGTTTCAACGAGCATTGTGCCGAAGCGATCGCGATCTTTACCGGCCTCCATGTGCCACCACGCTTTCATCTTGCCGGGAACACAGCCAAACAGGTTTTTGACGCCTAGCGTCAGCGTTAACTGGACGTGAGATTTCACCTTAGGCAGGTTAATCACGACATCCGCATTCATCGCCTCTTTAGACAGTCGTAGATGAGCAAACTCTCCACTAGCAGACGTTGCATAGCGCTGCCCTTGCAGTTCCCGTACAGGCACCTCAGCTTTTTCTAGCCAAGGTAAATAACCGTTAGCCTCCGCTACCCCATGAGCGCTCCCAAACGCTGGACTATCCCCCATGAAAGGATGCCCCCCTGCTGCTTTGACCAGTTCAGCAACACAGTAGACAATCTCAGGACGAGTGACACACTCCTTGGTGGGTCTAGCTCCTGTCAACAGATTGGGTTTGAGCAAAACGCGATCGCCCGGCTTCACAATCCCTTCCATACCCCCAAAAGGCGCTAATAGCTGTTGAAGTTTCGCTGTCACCTCATCGGTAGCGTAGCTTTGCGCTTGCAAAAGGGAAACGGTTGAAGTCATGGAAATTCTTCTAAAAAGCTATCTATTTTCTCTAGAGTAACCTGAGTTCAGATTAAACAAAACGCTGTAATCCCTGTCCAGCAGGAGCATTTAAAGAATACTTCTGGTGATTGCCATCAGAAGGTTCTCAATAAGGTGCCGAACAAAAATGCTTTCGGCTATTCACCCCTATGGGACATCTAAACCAAGAGCAAGCGAATCGAATTCCTTTGAAAGCCTTAAATCGCAAGAGTTTCTTAACTCGAATTGAGATTGGATTATGGCATATAGCCGTCGCCAGTTCCGTTATGATGGACTCTTCTGTATTCCTCCATCTTTTCTCTTTATTTTGAGCTGTAGAAACTGAAAATTAAGGACACAATCCAAAAACCTATGACCAACGGTCCTTCTCCAAACACACAATATCCATCTGGCCAAACTCGGTTGGTTTATCTCAAAAGCATTATTACCAATCCTAATATCATTGTTGGCGACTATACCTACTACGATGATGCCGATGATCCGACAAACTTTGAGCGCAATGTGCTTTACCACTTCGATTTCATCGGTGACAAGCTAATTATCGGCAAGTTCTGCTCCATTGCCTCCCAAGTCAAATTCATCATGAACGGGGGCAACCACCGGACAGACTGGTTCACAAACTATCCTTTTCCCGTGTTTGGGCACGGATGGGAAAAAGCGATGCCTCAGGAATGGCCCTATAAAGGGGACACGGTCATTGGACATGACGTCTGGATTGGCTACAGGGCCACCATAATGCCCGGAGTCCAGGTTGGAGACGGAGCGATCATCGCGGCTCAATCTGTGGTGACCAAATCAGTCGCTCCCTATACTATCGTTGGTGGTAATCCGGCCCGAGAGATTCGTCAGCGATTTGACGATGCCACGATTCAAACCTTGCTGGATATTCAGTGGTGGCATTGGGATATTCAAACCATCACCCAAAATCTCCAGGTTATTTGCGGTGGCGATTTAGATGCGCTTCGACAGGTCACCCCGAGTTAGATCTCTACTTACTGAGGACATCCAGGCGGAGCATTGAGACTTGAAGATGGCCTAAAGAACAGACCCAACGCAGAGCGAAAGCCGAGCATTCCATAACGATGATAGGAACACCCGGCTGGGAAAAGGCTATTTGAACTGAGACGTTGGTTTAACCGAGCGCCTCTAGATAGTCACGAATGCGGTTACGGCGCTTGGGTTGACGCAGTTTTTGCAACGCTTTAGATTCGATTTGGCGAACACGCTCACGGGATAGCTCAAGAGCGCGACCAATTTCAGCCAGAGAGTAAGGCGTGCCATCCTTCAGACCAAATCGGAGATGAATAACATCCCGCTCTCGCTCAGTCAGTTCAGACATGAGCTGCTTCAGATCGCGACGCAGCGATTCCCGCATCATCAGCTCTTCTGGAGAGATGCTATCAGTCTCCAAAAGTTCGCCTAGTTCAGTATCACGCTCCTTGCCGACCTTAGTATCCAGAGAGACTGAGCGCGGTACTCGCACCAGCACCTCTCGGACCTGATCGGGCGTCATATCAAGTTCCTTAGCCACATCCTCCAGGCTAGGGGTATGGCCCTTATCTTGAGACAGCTTACGCTGCGCCTTTTTAATTTTGTTGAGCTTTTCCGTGATGTGAACGGGCAAGCGGATGGTGCGGCTTTGGGTTGCGATCGCCCGCGTAATACCCTGGCGAATCCACCAATACGCATACGTGCTAAAGCGATATCCCTTAGTTGGATCAAACTTTTCAACAGCTCGTTCCAGACCTAGCGTACCTTCTTGAATGAGGTCCAGTAGTTCTAGCCCACGATTCTGATACTTCTTTGCCACAGAAACAACCAAACGTAAGTTGGCCTTGATCATGTGATCTTTAGCCCGGATGCCTTCCCGAATGACCAAATCCAACTCATCCGTCGAGATATTAGCAAGACTGGCCCAAGCCCGCTTCCCTTCAGACAGCGTTGGCTTAAGTTCTGCCAGAGGAACGTCCGACTCTTTGGCCCAGCGCTCTAGTGAAGGACGATAGCCTAGATGAGAAGTCAGGCGATCGCGCGTTCGCATTAAACGGGCATAGGTTTCTAGAACACCCCCGCTCTTTTCACCCGTGCTGTCGCGCAACTCAATCAATTGCATATAGCGTTGTACGTGTTGCGCTTCTGAAACTTCCTCATCTCTCTGCAATAATCGAACACGTCCGATTTCCTGCAGATAGAGACGTACCAGGTCCGTTGTGCGACGAGTTTTAGTTTGGTTAACGCCTACAGTGTCACCTTCCATCAGATCGTCATCTGATGACATCAGCTCCATATCCTCGGGAGGAGTTACTTCATTGAGATCTTTGTCATCGAATTCATTGTCGGTCAGAGCCTTCATATCAGAATCTGGTTGGCTGGTTGTATAAGTCATAGGACGTTTTGAGGTAGCTCCAGGGGTGCACAACGAGGCTGGCGACTTCAGACTTAATATGCCCAGTTGCTCGTGACCAAGCATCAAACAATTAAGTTCCGGCTTTGATGCATGCAATTGCCCCAGAAAGATCAGGAGGGGGCTGGCCCAAGTCTAGAGAGTCAATTTCAGACCTTAAGTGACTTGAATCAGGTCAGTAGCATAATCTACGTCACGCGATCGCCCAATTCCAGATTTTTCCGCCGAAGATTCACAGGATTTTTGTCAACGGAATTTACACAAAATATCTACATATAGAGCAGCCACTATCAGCCCTGCACCAGTTCCAGGGTCAGGAGGACTTAGCCCGATAGATCACAGTTCACTGCTCGGGGCAACTGATTCTTCCTTCAAAGGTCTCTAACAACAATCCGTATATTTTTTAACCTTTCATAACTAAGTCATGAAGTCACAATGACATATCTAGCTCTGCCTATCCCCAGCGTCCTGGATTGAGTCGCTGTTGGGGATCAAACTGCTCTTGCAAACGAGACATCAGCATGCTGACAGACTCCTTCAATGCCCAAGGCTCTATCGTGGCTTTCCAGTCGGCTGGCGCTTCCAGTAGCGTCAAATAACCACCAGTCCCTTGACACTGCGATCGCACTGCTGCCAGCCCTTTGAGAAACGTTGGGTCACCGTCTAACCACAAGGTCCCAAGGCCACTTCCTGCATGGATTCGAGCCTGCCAGGTATCGACGGGAAACGTAGAGTGAAGCGTCTGCATCAAATCAACAGCTTTTGCTGGCAGGATGCCAAGTTTTGCGATCGCGATTCCAGTTCGTTTGTCCGCCGAAAATAGGGTCTGGTTGATGTTCTGCCAAAACTGAGTGTCGTTCTCATCACTCAAAACCTGAGATCCTAAATCGTAGGGCTGCGCAATTTTCCCTAATAGCTCTACTTGCTCAACAACACCAGCCTCAATGCTCTGAAATTGTAGGGCCAGTCCAAAGGTATCAGCGTCTCGCTTGGATAATAGTCCTGACGACACCAGATCCATAGCCACAGGTGTCAGTGAAGACTGCAAAACATCAGCTGCAACAGACTTGATAGACGCGGCATTTCCCACTAGCAGTACCGTTCTGGATACATCGGGTAGTGGATAGGTCCGAAACGTGAGCTGAGTGAAGACCCCCAAAGTACCAAAGGAACCACTCATCAGCTTCATTAGGTCATAGCCTGCAACATTTTTAACAACACGGCCTCCAGCTTTCGCCATTTGACCGTCATGACGCACAAAAGAAATACCAATCAGCATGTCGCGAATGCCACCGTAACGCTGTCGTAAGGCTCCGGTATCTCGCGTCGCAACAATGCCACCCAAGGTTGCCCGTTGAGGGTAGGCTGGGTCGATAGTCAGAAACTGTCGAGTCTTTATTAAGTTAGCTTGCACCTGAGCAAATGACGCTCCTGTTTGCGCTGTGAGGGTTAAATCACCTTCAGCGTGTTCAACGACCTGATTGAGTTTTTGAGTGCTGACAACCAAGTCAACTTCGCTGACTAACGCCCCCCACGTTAGCTTACTGCCACTTCCGCAGGGCATAATGCGCCACTGATTCTGATGGGCGCAAGTCATAACTTCTGCCAGTTGCTCAGGATTTTCAGGATAGGCAATGCAGTCTGGCGAAGATTCGGATGCGATCGCCCCTTGTATCGTCTGTCGCACTGGCTCAGCTAATACGTCCCAGGAAGTAACCTGCGCGTCCCCCAGAATAGCTTGTATTGTTCGGGTGATAGACCCCATGACATATCAGCTCCCGCCTACCTTCTCTTAGTGTAAGACAGCCACGCATTCTCCCTGATACTCTCTATTTCGCTGCCATAGCTAACCTAGTGAGGTCTATCTAGCTTTAGCCCTGTAAGCTTGTGCAGCAAGAAAGCATCTATAGCCTTGTGCAGCAAGAAAGCAGGGAATAGGGAATGGGGTGTGCTTGACTCAAATGCATGCCGCTATAGATGCGCCAGATGGCTCGTCGTCTTGTCTTAACGGAACTGGCGACGGCCATATGTGCGAGTATCAAAACGGGTTAGACCAAACCGTTATGGGTAACCTCCGAATCAACAGCAACTTTGCATTGTGAAGGTGATCAATGCCTCTAGCACGTTGCTCCCAGATTAGATAGAGTGTCTAACAAAAGAATATTAGGCAGTGGCATAGACTATGAAAATTGCTCTCACAGCAGCTAGCCTCATGAGCAGTCTCTCACTTTACGGATCTCCTGCTCTAGCCCAAACTACCGACTATTTTTGTTACATCGTTCAGCCCAATGGGCGTTTAGTGGACTTGACGGAATTTTGTGGAGGTTACGAAGAGATTTCCACAGCTGTAGGTTCCGGCATGTCTCCTAACAACACTTCGTCACCGGCAACGCCTAATTCTATATCCGCCGCACAGGGTGACTTGCCGATGAATTGTAATTTTAGCGATCCTCAGGTGGTCGACAATACAACCTCGTTAAGGGTGTCTTACGACTTTTCCTGCTTAGCACTGGACGATGTTCAAGCGAGCGACATCACTTTAGAACTTGCGATCGCTGATGATGCGGTCAGCTTTGGCTTGCCTGTCATACAAGCAATGCCTCCCCTGGCTGCTGGCGCAACTCATAACTCCAGTGTGACGTTCAACAGCGTTGGACGCCCTACTGGAGAAACGGTTGTGTTTGAATTGTCTTATGTTGTCCAAGAGCGCCCGCTTTAATTGATTCTGGCAGCAGAGACATGCTCAACATGCCTCTGCCAAAACTTTAGAGTCCCTTTTTAGTCAATGTTGATGGAAGTCGGGCCGCTACCGCCACTGGGAGCACCTACACGAACCTTGCGGCAGGCGAGGTAGAGGCGATCGCGCCAGTCAAAGAAGGGTTGATAGCTGATGTCATCCGCTAAGCCAGGAACCCCCTTGCCACAGATACCTTCCGGCAAATCGACATACTGGCTAGAGGGGAACTTGATATACATCGTGATGCCTGCAACAGCCAAATCCGCCAGCGTCGGCTGATCGCCCACCAAATAAGGGTGGTCCGATAACATCAGACAGAGTGATTTCAGTGCTTGTTTGAGCACTCGGGTCGCTTCTTTGATGTCTTCGGGACCAAAACCAACACCTGCCCCCAAGATGCTCAAGATGTCGCCAGGCACAGCGCCCACCAGATTTTTAACCAAATCGGGAGTCGCCGCAGGTAACAACGCTGTTCGGAAGTTAGGATGCTGGCTGAATGCGCCAATCATGGCTTTGCGCCCTTGAATACCCAAGGATTCGTCCGCCCAATCTTCTATCGCCAAGCACAAACCTTTCTGATAGGAATCGGTCGGCAAAAGGGGACGTTCGGGATACTTCTCTTCTAAATAAAGGGCAATCTCAGTGGAATCCGGAACCACCTCGGTGCCATCTTTGAGGACAGGAACTTTGCGCTGACCTGACATTTGAAACAGTTCAATTTGCCCTACCCCAGGTGTGACTTCAATAGCCTTATAGGGGAGCTGCTTGTAGTCGAGAATTAGCTTGACCTTTTCACTATAGGCAGAGGCTTCAAACTGATAAAGCTCTAGCATTGCAATACCTATGCACAACCTCGTTTACTGTATCGTGCTTGCCCCAGCAGCCGCACAGGTTGTGTTGGCAGAAGGTTGTGATTCGACAATGACCTGGGCGTATTCCGTATTTTGTAGAAGTTGCTGCACAACTAGCTCAGCGCGATCGCTCGCCTGCTGGAGAATACCTTGATCGCAAGCCGCCTGCAACAAACGCTGAAGCGCCACTTCTTGGGCTTTGTCCTGCAATTCTGGAGCCCGATCAGGCCCTAGACCCAGAAAACCTCGGTCGTAGTCAAATACTTGGGAGCGACTAACGTCGATCTTGCTATCCAGTATCTTAGGCCCAGGCAACGTAACCCTCAGGACATCACCACCGTCTTGAACATTCTCTGGCGCAATTTCACTCAAATCGACGCCCGCCCGCACTTCTCCATTGGCGATGTAAATCAGCGTCGTTTTACCCACCTCATAATTTGCAAACGTGCGGGTGCTCGAAGTTGGGACAACAGCCTCCATGGTGAAAACCGCAGTGGTAAGGTCACTTGCTCCGCGAATCTGCTGCACCACGACTGTTTGAACATCCGCCTCTTCCACAGGTTCAGCAGGCATAAAGGCTGATCGAATACTGTTGACGAAATCTTCTCCAGAGCGCCATAGCCCAACTCCGGCAATCATCCCAATCAGCAGCATCCCACCTGACAAGCTGCCGGCCAAAGTTTGGAGAATTCTGAAGATTAGAGGCGATCTCCGAGATGGGGGTGCCTGTTCCTCCTCCCGAACGCTATGAGAGTGCTCTTTCCGCAAAGGTCGCTCTTTTTTGGGAGGGGGGGGTTTCAGTCGCATGGGCAGTTGCTCCAGATGGATGATGGCAGTATTCAGTATGCCGTAGAGCCAAGCTCACGATAGAGGTTAGCAAGAAAATAGATGCTTCAAATCAGCAAAATCCGATCTCAAGCAGACTAGTTCAAAGGTATCACACTTATTTTAAGGTCTGTCCTGTTGGTCTTATATAGGCGTCGCCAGCCCCGTTAGAACAAGACGGCGAGCCATCTGGCTAAAGCTACCTATATTAATATGACGTTCTTTTTGAGAAAAAGATGCGATCGCCTCCTTAGTCCACCATGATGGAGAATGTCAATTGGCAAAACGAAACCCTTGAAGCAGTCCGGCAAAGTTTATCTAGTGGGTGCAGGCCCAGGTGCTGCAAATCTATTGACGGTTCAAGCTCATCAGTTGTTAAACCAAGCGGAAGTCTTAGTCCACGATGCCTTGGTGAATCCTGACGTGCTTGCTCTAGTGCCAGATGAATGCGAGATTCACGCAGTGGGAAAACGAGGGGGTCAACCAAGCTGGTCTCAATCAAACATTGACCAGTTGCTAGTCAATCTATGCCAGCAGGAAAAACAGGTTGTTCGCCTTAAAAGTGGGGATCCCTTTATCTTTGGTCGCACGATTTCCGAAATTCAGGCCCTCAAAGCGGCGAACTGCGAGTTTGAGGTGATTCCAGGCTTGTCATCGGCAACAACGGCGCCCTTATTGGCCCACATTCCCTTGACCGATGCAGTTTTGGGGAGTCAATTCACCGTGTTGACTGCCCATGATTTAGAACTGCATGACTGGCAAGCTTTATCCAAGATGGCCACGCTCGTTATTTTGATGGGCGGTAAGGCATTGCCAGAAATTTGCGATCGCCTTATTCACTATGGGAAACGTCCTGAAACCCCCGTTGCCATCATTCGCTGGGCCAGTCAGCCTCAACAGCAAATTTGGACAGGCACACTACTGACGATTGTCCAGCAGACTAAAGGAGAGCAGCGATCGCCCTGCATCATTGTTATTGGAGAAGTCGTGGGTCTGCGTCCTTATTTGCAGCCGTTGTAGAAGCGTAGAGGAATTATAAGAGAGATATAGCCCTATGCAGTCTGGTCAAGTCAATCTCAGTGTCCTAGGAGAGCAAGGAATAGGGAACAGGGAATGGGGTGTGCTGACTCAATACGTGCCGCTATAGGCGTGGGAGTAAAGGAGGCTAAGGGGTCTTGGTTCAGCATTAGCAACAGCCATGGCATGTCGGTCTTACACCGATTTTGTAGGACTACCCCTCACCCTCAGACTCCCTATCTCCCTAAAGCCTCACGTCATCAACTCAACAAATCACCGGTCTCTTGCAGCATGTGCAGGCGGTGATAGAGTCCGCCCTGGCTAAGCAAATCATCATGACTGCCCATCTCCAAAATGCGGCCCTGATCAAGGACAACAATGACATCAGCATCTCGAACGGTGCTGAGACGGTGAGCAATGATGAGCGTTGTGCGGGTTCCGAGAATACTTCGCATCGCGAGCTGAATTGCCCGCTCTGACTCGTAATCCAAGCTTGAGGTCGCCTCATCGAAAACCAGCACATCGGGATTCATCAACAGAGCGCGAGCAATGCCCAACCGCTGCCGCTGTCCTCCTGAAAGGCGCACACCCCGCTCACCGACCACTGTGGAATAGCCTTGGGGCATCAGCTGGATGAACTCGTCTACCCGAGCGATCGCACAGGCTTCGTCCACTTGGGCACGGGTCACGTCGGGATTGCCATAGGTCAGGTTGTCCATTAGCGTTCCGTTAAACACGTCCACCTCCTGGTGAACGATCGCTAGTTGCTTACGATAGCCTGTGATGTCTAGCTTGCGGATATCTTCGCCATCAATCAGAATGCGGCCCTGCTGAGGTTCAAAGTAGCGGAACAGGAGTTTGACTAAAGTCGATTTACCCGAACCGGATCGCCCTACCAGAGCCACGGTTTGCTTAGGTTGAATCAGGAGATCAATATCTTGTAGTACGGGTCGGTCTGCGTCATAGCCAAAGCTCAAGTGCTCAAAGTGAACCTTACCCGTGAACTGATAGTGGGTGATTGCGTCAGGATGCTTGGCGACACTTGCTGCTTCAATTCCGGTTGGAAGCTGAAGAAACTCGTGAAAGCGCAGCATGGCAGCATACCGACGGGCAAAAATCTCTGCCAGGCCACTAATCGGCTCCAGTTCGGCATAGGCCATGCTGGATACCGTCAGGGTAGTAACGAAGTGGCCGAGAGAAATTTGTCCCCGCAAAGTGGCTATCAACGTCAATACCAATACGCCAAATACGCAGCTTTGAATGAAGAGTTCTTGCCAGGTTAGCAACACGACATAACCCCGGTGGATGATTTGTTCCACAACGGTCAGTTCTCGTTGTAATCGTTGTCCCTGACGAGCTAATTCGTCATGTTCAGCCGCAAAAGCTTTAACCGTTTTGATATTGGTGATGATTTCAGAGGTCCGGCTCTCGGTTGTCTCCATGTAGCGATCTAAGGCTTGTTCTTTACGATTCAGCCGAATGAGGTCCCGCATACTGTAGGCCAGAATCACCACAAAAGACAGGAGAAAGAGACCTGCAATGCGCCAGTCGATAATCCAAATAACGCAAAAAATTCCGAACACTCGCACTAATTTAGGCAAGAGCTGACCTGCGATTTCAGGGTAGGTCCAAGTGTGGTTTGATAACCCTCGGGCGACCCGTCCCGCAATGCGTCCCGGATTATGCTCATCGTAGAAACCGACAGGCAAACTGAGCAGCTTACGAACAACGTCTAGAGAATGGTCGCGACGGCTTCGAAGAGCGATATCCCAGTGGAACCAGACGCCTAGCCATGGCTCAATAGGTGCTCTAACAACAGTCACGATGAAAATCATCCCCAGAAGTAAGCCCAAAGTGAGCGATCGCGTCACCTCTTGGCCGGTTATGATCGCCAATCCTTCAACTAATCCCTGCGCCAGCTTATCTACAGGCTGGTCAGAGAGGAGATTTAGCAGCTGCCCAATTGCATAGGGTACGACCAAATCCACCAGCTCAAACAAGCTGCTGGCAACAATACTGAAGACCGCGATCGCTTTATAGTTTTTGTAGTAGTGAACAATGTCTGCGAACTTTGCCATGATGAACCCGTGAGTTCTGCGAATTTGTCTAGCATATACTACATATACTACAAACGACTACATTTTCAGATAATTGATTGATCGCTTTAGCTATCTAGTACTACTACGCGGAATTCAAAAGGCAAAATTCACCATCCAAAACTAGATTTGAAGGGTGAGCCTATTTCTGCCGTAGTGTTCTAATAGTCTGTCGGGCTTGAGTTCTGGAAAAACTGAAGCGATCGCAACGCAGTCCCGACACAAGCCGCAAGGAAGACCATCAAGTTTTAGGATCTAACCTTTTTGACTTTGAGCTTGCGGGTCAGTTTCTCTAGACTTAAAGCTAGAACGCCTAGAGTCACTAAAATAACGCCAATCCACTGGATGAAGTGAAGGGTTGATTTTTCACCCGGTGTAATCAGGTAGGCCAGGATAGCTGTCAAAACAGGACCACTGGAGGCCACAATAGAAGCTTGAGCTGCCCCCATCAGTCGCACTCCGTAGTTGTTGAACAGATAACCCAACAAAGTGAGCGTGCCCAGCAACACGCCTGATAAATAGAGTCCTGAATAGCTATTGGGTTCTCCCGTTTGGAGACCGAAGAAGGAACCACCGATCAGAATTAGACTAGTGAGCGAAAAAATAGTTGTGAATTGCACAACACTGACAGGAACAGGATGAAATCGTCGAAAGCTCAACTGCATTGAAATGAGATAAAGCGCAAAAGCAGCACTGGAGAGCAATCCTGCAACTATACCCCAGACCGAAACAGGCCCAAAGGTTAGGTCGTTCGTGATGCGGGGAAGCGCTGTAAATACAATGCCGACCGTGATTGCGAACATAACCAAGCCCCGTAGAGGGGTAGGGCGATCGCCAAAAAGGAACCAGGCCAGAGGCACCGTAATCAGCGGATACATAAACAGCAGCGTTACCGCCACACCAGGACCAATGTCTGAAATCGCTTTGTAGATCAGCACCTGCGACATGAACAGGAACCCACCACTTGCCATTACTTGAAAAAGCGGACGCTTATCGTTTGCCTTGAAGAATTGGCGAATATCTGACCACACTCTGGGATAGATGCGCCCTGCTACCAGCATCATGAGTGGCAGCACAACCAACATTCTCAGCCAGAGCAGCATCAATGAATTGGGAATATTGAGCGGAAAAATACCCTCGATGGGAATACGTCCAAAAATCTGTCCCCCATAGCCAATAATTCCAACTAGAACGTTGTGGAAAGACAAGGCCAGTGTAGACAAGATGATAAAAATCAATCCCTTCTGAAAAGCAGACGTGGAATTGATGGCTTTGGCCGACTGGGCTGCGGAATTCTGACCAGCAGATGACGCCCGCGGAGCAGACATCGACTGGGGCGAACCTGCTGCATTCGACGAAAAGGCAGCAGAGTGCTCATGGGGTAACGAGGGTCGAAAAGGACCATCTGACTGCTGATAGCCGTAGAGTTGTGCGGGAACTGGACCACCATGCCCGTTGCCGATAGACGGAATTGCTTGAGGACGAGCAATTTGGGTTTGCAGTTGAACACTGAGACGATTAACTAAAGCATCTAAGATGGCTTCACCCTGTTGCTCCATGCTGTGCATACGATTAATTTGCTGAGACAAGGAGCTTTGATAGCTGTTGAGGTCTTGCTGTAGGGAATGTAAGGTTTCGTTCAGGCTGGAATCTAATGAAGACAGTAGCTGGTAGGCATGCTGCAGAGATTCTTGTTGCGCCGAACCATTGATCGCGCCGCTATTGTGTAATCCTTCCACTAGGCGACTTTGCAGATGAGACGCGAGAGCCTGAGCGAGACGCTTCGCCCAAACCTGCTGTTGAGCCAACTGCTGGCGACTCAGTTCGGTTTCCTCTTGGCTCTTCAAAGCCGTGTATCTCTTTTGCAGCGACTGATATTCTTCCTCAAGGATTTCAATGTCGTTGAGTAGACGATGCTTCGTTCCTTCTAAGCGAACAATATCCTGCTTTAACTGTCCTGAAAGGTCATCTTGTAGCGCTCTCAGGTCTCGGGAAAGGCCCCGCAAAACCTCACGGGCGGCTTTTCCCTCATCTTGTGGATTATTGGGTTTTTTATCCGATTGGCCCATGAATATAGCTGCCTCTAATCTGGCGCGATCGCCCTCTCTAAACTACCTAGTCAGTTAACGCTATTCCTAACTTATTGCTGCTATTGTGCTCAAAATTTTGAAAAAGATCTCGTTTATTTAAGAACTGCGTTGTTAACTGAGCCTTCCTTCGAGACCTTCATAACTCATTTCTGACAAGCTACCGGTGTCCCCATATCTCCAACTTGGCCCCCTGTTTTCCCACTTTGAAATAAAAGAAAGATCTCGTTTGGACTGCACACGTTGCCTAAAACGATGATATACCTCCCAAAAACCAATGATTGAATTTTCCTAACCACACAATCCACCTCAAAAACGGGATGGGCGCCTCAATTTTATGTTAGAAGAGTGAAGTAGCTGTCTTGTCAGGAAACCTTTTAGCGATGTTTTTTCCCGGTGCTGCTGTGCGCGTGGTTAACCTTAGCGATACCTACTACGGATTTCAAGGGCAGGTGCAGCGAGTTTCGGATGGTAAGGTTGCCGTTCTGTTTGAAGGAGGCAACTGGGACAAGCTAGTTACTTTCAATGCTTCTGAGTTGGAGCCGTTGGATAAGCGTCGCGGCAAGAAGTAAATCAACAATTGGGGTTCTGGTTGTAGTGCCTGTGAAGACGCACTGAATATTTCAGAGACAACAGGATGGCAGTGGTTAAACTAGAGGGGCAATTTTATTTGCCACTGTAATGCTATGCCTGACTACCCTGGAATTAGTCGCGATGCTTTTCGCCATCCCCTGGACCAGCAAGCTGAAGCTACCCTTAGGTCTGTGCCAGGGTTTGACATCGTTGCGCGGAAATTCGTCGAGTTCATGTACGAGCGACCCCAGTTTGTTTCGCTCATGGGCAACAATGTGCAGGTTGGGCCTCAGCAATACGCTAGTCTCTATCAAATGTTTCGCAACTGTGTGCGGGCACTAGATGTGCAGCCGGAACCTACGCTTTTTGTTGCTCAAAATCCTCAGGTAAATAGCTACGCAATTGGGGAAGAGCATCCCTGCATTGTCATCAACACAGGATTGCTGGACCTTCTGAGTGATGATGAAATTCGTACCGTAATGGCTCATGAGCTGGGGCATGTCAAATGTGGTCATACGACTCTGACGCAAATGGCAATCTGGGCCATGAATACGGCGTCTGTCATTGGCGAGCTAACCTTTGGGATTGGTAATGTTGTTAGCACTGGTCTCATTTACGCCTTTTATGAATGGCGACGGATGGCTGAGTTGTCTTGCGATCGCGCCGCATTACTGGTTACTGACAATTGGCAACTTGTCGGTCAAACGATGATGCGCATTGCCGGTGGCAGCAACCGCTTTGCCCATGAGTTGAATTTTGCCGCGTTTGAACAGCAGGCTGAAGCCTATCAGCACCTTGATGAGGATGGGCTTAGCCAGGTCTACAAATTCCTGCTCTACAACGGCAATGGTCAGGGGCCAATGCTGAGCCATCCGTTTCCGGTTGATCGCCTCAGCTACCTGAAGTCTTGGGCCAATTCTGACGAGTATCATCGGATTAAAGCGGGCCATTATCAGCGATCGCATACCGATGGAACGGTTAATGTGGGAGCCACCGCCAGAAATGGTGAGGTAGATCGGCTGCGCCGAGAACTCGCCGATTTACAGGATGAATTGGAAAGGCTCAGACACTTATAGCTCAGCACTTTGAGAAATAGGCTAGTGGTGAGTCAATGATTTATTGACGGGTAAAGGTGACATTCATCGAGCATCCCATTCGACGGCAGCATCCGCCACTGCTTGATCTACGGTCTTTTGTCCTAGCATGGCGGCTTGCAAATTAGTGTAGATAGCTTTTTGCAAGACTTTGACATCTTCCATCGCTGGAATCAGAACCTCAGCATCCTGCATTTGTCCTGCACTCACTGAACGCGCCACTGTCACAGGCTGGGCATCTGCTGGAGGCTCCGTGAAATAGGTATCAGATAGCGCGGCTGTTGTTGATGGCAGAACATTAGCCGCTTTTGCGAAAGTCAACTGGTTGGCATCATTCGTGACATAGAGAGCAAACTCAAGAGCAGCTTCCGGTGCATCGGTAGAGCGAGGAATCACTAAGTTCATAACAGCAACGTTTTTCTTGCCGGTCTCTCCAGTGATTTGAGGACTGCTAGCGGTTGCCTCTGCAATCTCTGGTGCGTTCTTCTCAATAGTGCTGAGGAATTCAGCTCCTGCCGCAAGAATGGCAGTTTCACCGGCCTGGTATAGCTCTACTGCACGCCGATGCCCTTGGGTCAGTACTTCGCGCGGCAGCAACTCCTGTTGATATAGGTCTGTCCAATATTGGAAAACGGCCTTGCCTGCTGGCGTATTAAAAGCAGCATCGCCATTGTCGTCCACTAGAGGCACGCCCATTTGCACAAAGGACTGCAATACGTCGGCAGCATCTTCTGGGACAAAGGAGATGAAAAAAGCATATTTGCCCGTTTTTTCTTTGATCTCTCTAGCTACGGTTGCCAACTCAGCATAGGACGTGGGTGGCTCAGTAATTCCGGCTTCTTCGAACAGAGACCGGTTGTAAAGGGTGACACGAGTGGTGAGGTACCACGGCAGCCCAAAACTTTCGTCGTCTAAGGTGTTGGCAGTCCAAATTTTGTCGAGATAGAGGGCTTTTGCATCGGAAGAAACGCGATCGTCCAGAGGCAGCCAGGCTTGTTTACTCGCCAACTGAGAAGCAAAATCCGGGTTCAGGTTGACCACGTCAGGGGCTGTGCCTGCAGAAACTGCCGTTAGAATTTTGCTTTGCATATCTCCCCATGGCACATCAACCCAGCGCACGGTGATCTCTGGATTTTCGGCCTCAAACTCAGCAATCAGCGTATTGAAGTAGTCGGTGAAGTCTGGCTGTAGCTGCATGGTCCAGAATTCGATTTCTTGAGGACCATCGGAGGCAGCACCAGAAGTTGAATTGGGGTTGCCGCAGCTGATGAGCCAGCTAGCCAGTAGACCGATCGCCATCCAGAGACCAAAGCGTTTCCAGATACGGGAAATGTGAGCCATATGTTTTTGGAACTGTGGGAGAGACGATTCAAGGATAATAGAACATCGTGACCACCACTAGACATTAGGATGGCGTATTACAGGGGCTGTCATCATTTAGCGCTCAAATATTTTCGACAACCTGCGAATACTGCCATTTTGAATGCTGACAAAGCATTAAGTGCGGGAATGGATTACTGCCCAAATACACCTACAGGAGGACGGTGACTTGACTGGCGCAAGCGATCGCTCTTTCTCTGGCTTCTGCGACGGTATCTCCCAGCGCTAGCGCCACTCCCATACGACGATTGGGATAACAGCGGGGCTTGCCGAATAGCCGGAGCTTGCTGGTGGGAACGGTAAGGGCTTTGGCCATGCCTGTGTAGCGGGGATGATCGCTGGAGCCAGTAGCCAGAATGACGGCTGAGGCTCCTGGTTGCACCAGCGTGATGTCACCGATGGGGAGACCTGCGATCGCTCGCACATGCAATTCAAACTCGGAGATGTTTTGGCTGATCAGGGTGACCATACCTGTGTCGTGAGGTCGAGGACTAACTTCGCTGAAGTAGACCTTTTGGGGCTGATCCGGTGCTCCAGCAATGAATAGCTCTACCCCAAAAACGCCCCATCCGCCTAAAGCATCCGTGATGGTTTTGGCGATTTGCTGACATTCTGTCACCGTCTCGGGATGAAGCGGACAAGGCTGCCAAGATTCCCGATAGTCGCCAGATTCTTGACGATGTCCAATGGGAGGGCAGAAGAACGTGCCATCTTGAGCACGAATGGTCAGCAGGGTAATTTCGGTCTCAAATTCGATGAAGCCCTCGACAATGACTCGGGTCGCCTGTCCCCGACCAGCCTTGTGGGCATAGTTCCAGGCAGCATCCATATCCTCGGGCGATCGCACTAAGCTCTGCCCTTTTCCTGACGAACTCATAATGGGCTTAACCACACACGGCAAACCGATGTCGTTTACAGCTGCCCGATAGGCTTCCCAAGTCTCGGCAAAGCGATAGGGTGAGGTCTGCAAATGCAGTTCTTCCGCTGCCAAACGACGAATCCCTTCTCGGTTCATGGTGAGACGGGTCGCTTTAGCTGTTGGAATGATAGTCCAGCCCTCTTTTTCTAAGTCCACTAAGGTGTCTGTCGCGATCGCCTCGACCTCAGGCACGACTAAACTGGGTTGCTCTTGCTCAATCACTGTCCGAACCTGTGTCCCGTCCAGCATGTTGATCACGTGAGCACGATGAGCTACTTGCATCGCGGGAGCATCCGCATATGCATCAACAGCGGTAACTTCTAACCCAAAGCGCATGGCCTCTAGAGCAACTTCTTTTCCTAATTCACCCGATCCCAGCAGCAGCAAGCGTTTTGCATCCGATAGGGTAGGGGTTCCCCAAATAGACTCATCGCTTTGAGCAGCCATCTCACGCATAACATCACACCCAATCAGGACAAATCGATAGATTTTTTCGATTTTTTCTTATATTAGTTGGTTCACTTTTCTAGATTGTGTGTAACATCTCAGGTGAATCAATCAATAAGTTTCCAATTTTGAACGATTTTGGTTGGTTCTAAAGGAGTCTTTAGTGAGTCAACCAAAAGTTTTTTGGGGTTAATGATCGCATTAACGACTTAAAAGGAGGGGTGCAGATTCTCGGCTTGCTCTAAAGTCAGGTTGAGAAAGACATAATTGAATCGGATCTAATGCGATCGTCTATGGGGAAGCAGTCGCTTTGCTGATGCCAAGCTTGGCGTTTGCTGAAATTACGGATAAGTGTGTCAAGCTCGAAAATCGTATTTTTAGCGGCGATCGCTCTTCGAGAGCTTTCCTGATCCCTGAGAAATTGTGTCCTATTTAGTTCGGTAGCAATTCCGACCTAAATTATGTACTATGCTTTAGCACAATTTTTGTAAACGTTTACTTCAAAATTGGCTTAGCAGAGTACAACTAGACATCCGTTTTTGTTAATGAAGGTGTGAACGGAGACGACGGTGAACATCATTCAGTCCCTATTTTCCTCCAAGCGTCAGAGTGTAGGTATTGAGCTTACTCCTGAACGGGTTAATATCGCCCAGGTACGAAAACAGGGGCAAAAGCTAAAGCTTGAAACAAGATCTTCTGTTGAATTGCCTGAAGGTGCTTTTCAAGAGGGGCAGATTATTGATGCTCCTGCAGTTGCAGAGGCCATTCAGACCGGGTTGGTCGAGGGGCGATTAAAAACAAAATATGCTGCGACGGGTATTCCAGGTCGAGCCATTACTCGCGTCATTCCAGTTCCTTCTGAACTGGATGAAAATGAGCTTCGGGAAATGGTCCTAAATCAGGAAGCCAGCCTCTATTTGCCTTTCCCCCGAGAAGAGGCAGACGTTGATTATCAAAAGCTAGGATTTTTTGTTGACGAGGATGGAATTGAAAAGGTCCAAGTTTTGTTAGTTGCGGTCCGAAAAGAAATTACAGATTCCTACATCGAGACATTTCAGCAAGCAGGGATCAATCTTGCAGTATTAGAAACAACCAGCTTTGCGCTGATCCGAACGATTCGCGATCAGCTACGGCAGTTTACTCCACAAGAGGCTGCTGCGATCGTCGATATCGGTTTTGAAAGCACAGAAATTTCTATCGTTGTCGATGGCATTCCTCATTTTTCCCGCTCGGTTCCCATTGGAACATTTCAAATTCAGGGGTCTTTAAGTCGTGCCATGAACTTGCCGCCGTCCCGCAATACTGACTTGCTGCAAGGAATGACGGTTCCTACGACGCCTATGGATACAGTTGGATCGCCTCAACCCATTACAGGCGGGGCTTCAAATCCAGGGACTGCTGCAATGCTCAGGATTTTAGGCGAGCTTTCAGATGAATTAAGGCGCTCAATTGATTTCTACCTCAACCAAGCTGAAGATATGGAAGTCGCTCAGTTGCTGTTAGCTGGGCCTGGGGCGGCGATTGGGCAACTGGATGAATTTTTTGCTCAGCGATTAAGCCTCCCTGCTAGCCAGATAGATCCAGTGGCAGCGCTTTCGTTGGACGTAGCCGAGGACATTGCGCTAGAAGAGCGTCCTGGGTTAGCGACGGTGATTGGTCTTGGGCTAAGAGAGGTATAGGGCATGTACGGTCTAGACATCAATTTTCTGAAAGATCGGGAAATCCGGCCTGTTGAGGTGACTCAAGTTAAGCGAGCGTCCCCAGCCGGAAATCGAACCCCCCTGTTCGTTGGATTGGCAGTGGCGATCGCGGCGTTGGGTTTAGTCGGCGGATACTGGCTGTATCTCCAAAACGCAATCCAGCGCTTGGAAGCACGAGAACAGGAGCTAGATGCTGCCATTGCCACCATTCAGGAGCAGCTTCAGCAGATTGAAACTGTGCAAGCGCAGATTGAACTGGTGCGGCAAGAAAACCAGGCGTTCGTGAACGTCTTTAATCAAATCCGTCCATGGTCTGCATTCTTAAAGGAATTGCGCGATCGCACTCCAGCCCGCATTCAGATCGTCTCGGTCTCCCAAACAGCGGGTACTCCAGTACCCACGAGTGGAGTTGAAGGCGAAGGCACTCCCCCACCAGCAACCGGAGGCGTCAACGTGAGTGGGGTGGCTTGTTCTTTTGATGATGTCAATGACTTCCTATTGACGCTACAGCGATCGCCTTTATTGGAAGCGAGCAGTGTTGCGATCGCCAACGCACAAAAGCGAGATGAATTACTCGATCCTGATATTGATGGCGTCTGTCCCAATTCTCCACCCAATCGACCTGAAGTATTGGTGGACTTCACTCTGGAAGGAAACTTCTCCGATGTTCCTTCTGCCGATTTGCTAGACATCCTAGACCGTCAGGGAGCTGTGGGTTTGGCAACTCGAATTCGTGCCCTTCGAGATTCAGGAGTAATCGAGACACCATGACATACAACGACGATTTTGTTCCTGTTGAGGACATGGAGGATCTTGAAGGCCCGAGTTATCCAGTGGCCTTCGGTGTTGAGCTAACGCCCAAAGTTCAAGGAATTGCTTTGGCGGTGCTGGGATTAGGTGGAGCCGCTTTCCTGTTCACCCGCATAGTGACACCACTGCAAATCGAGAAAAACGATTTGGAAGCCCGCATTGAGCAAAAGCAAAACACCCTGGACAATCAGGAAGAAAGCTTACGGCGAATTGAAGAGGTCCAGGCTGAGCTAGATCGTGTGCTGACTCAGCGAGAAGGCATCTACAGCCTGTTGGGCGACCCCAACAGTCTAGACACGCTGCTGCTAGATACCAATCAACAAATCGAAAGGAGCAACGCTTCGATCGCTGAGGCGATCGCTGGCAATTTGTCTGAAGCCCAGGCCGCTACACTAACGTCCATCGGTCTGAGTCAGCAGCAAGTTGATCGCATCATTCGCGAATTTGCGGCTGATCCAATTGCCCAACGACAAGTCTTCACGTCAGAACTGATCAGCTTTGACCCCGTTGGCTTACCCAGTCCTGTTGGGGATGAGTATGGTCCAGAGCTGAACGGCAAGTTAGAAAAGCAGATTGTCAACGTAAACCTTCGAGGTCTCTTCCCTCAAACGCAAAACATTCTTTTCAACCTAGAGCGACTGGAACCCTTGCTCATCATTCGAGATTTCAATCAATCGCTGGCAGATATTCCAGCAGGCGTTGAAACCGAGGAAGAAGAGTTCAATCGCTTAGGTGTCCGTCCCCTACAAACATCCTTCACGATGGAAGTTTTAGTGCCCATCGGCGACCCCCGAGAACCTCCCATCCCCCCTGCTCCTGTGCCTGCCGAGGGCGAAGAAGGGGCAGAAGGAGAGGCCCCTGCCGAAGGCGAAGCGGCTCCAGAGTCATAGTGGTTCGATTGTGAGGAGTGAGCCAATGTCTGCAGGGGGGAGTCAATCATCATCAAAATCCAGAACTTTTGTGAGAGGGAGTGAACTGTGAAACGATTACTAGGATATGGAAGTTGCTTGGCGGGCAGTACCCTGTTGGCTCTAGCCGCGCAACCAGTGTATGCAACATCCACCATGATCACAGGGGTAGAAGTTATCCCGACTGATGGTGGAGCGCAGATCATTCTGCAAACGGAAGCAGGGGATGTTCCAGAAGTATTTGCGGTCAACCAGGGGCATACTCTGCGAGCCGATATTGTCCGAACCCAGCTCCGACTAGCCGAAGGAGAGCAGTTCGTACAGCAAAATCCAGCTCCTGGAATCGAGGCGATCGCACTGACGCCGTTGGACGGTAATAGCGTTCGACTGACTGTGGATGGGAGCGATCGTATTCCGATGGGAACCATCGGCGAATCCAGTAATGGCGGTATCATCATTGACGTTGCTGCTCAGCCTGAAGGAACGGTCCCTCAAGCCAGTACTCCGGTCCCTGACGAGTTAGTGACCGTTCCTGGTGAACCGGAAGCCGCTGACGATATTATCGCCGTCCCTAATCCAGAAACGGTCGCTCAGGCAGAGACTCCTGATGCGCCGCCAGAGACGCTTGCCGAACCAGAAGAGGCAACTGAGGGGGAAGTAGACTCC
This sequence comes from Oscillatoria sp. CS-180, assembly GCF_028330965.1. GTDB lineage: Bacteria > Cyanobacteriota > Cyanobacteriia > Phormidesmidales > Phormidesmidaceae > Halomicronema. The sequence continues at coordinate 89,604 of NZ_JAQMUB010000092.1, forward strand.
ACGGCACCTCAACCGGATGTTTTGGTTCCTAATCCCCAAGTCATTATTGAGGGTGTGCCAGTACCTGCCCCTGAGGTGCAGGTGACGCCGCCATTCTTACCCGCCGCAGTGGCTCCTCCGGTTGGAGATATTGCCGTTTCGGAAACTGTTCCTGACTTCGGTGTCATTGATTTGGGCACTGCTGAACGGGTTCCCAGACTAGTTTTGCGAGATGCTCCCTCACGGGAAGTGCTGTCTTTGCTGGCAAGAGCCGCCGGTCTAAACCTTGTCTTCATTGATGCCAATGGGCAAGAAGAAACCGAAGAAGCTGCCGCTGCCGCCGCCGGAGAAGGGCCTCCCATCAGTCTTGATATTGAAAACGAATCCGTTCAGGACGTCTTCAATAGCGTTTTGCGCGTCACCGGTTTACAAGCCAACCGTGTAGGCAGAACCATTTACGTGGGGCCGAATCTCCCCACCTCAGCTCAAAACATTGTTGTCAGATCTCTGCGCTTAAACCAAATTGACGCAGCGGTTGCTAGTAATTTCTTGGTGGGCTTGGGAGCTGAAAGCGCTGTTAGCCGGGAACGACAAGTCACCTCTGTTAACGCAGTCTCCGTTGAAGAGGGTGTTCCCCCCATTACAGAAACGCAGACGACCACTGAAGAAAGAATCGAAACTCAGCGGGCTGAATATGAGGATAGCAATCCTATCTTCCGTGGTCTTCAGGTCATCGCTGAAGAACGAACCAATTCAGTCACGCTAGTAGGCTCACCTCAGCTAGTTGAACTCGCTACTGCTCAGCTGGTCCGGCTCGACCTCCGCCGCCGTCAGGTTGCTGTCAACGTCAAGGTCATTGATATTGATCTGAATGCTTTGGATGCCTTTGGCACCAGCTTCTCATTCTCGATTGGCAACTTTGACTTCGCTTCCCAGGGTGGTGTTGGCGTCATCAATTTTGGCGGACAAGCTCCCGGTGGAACAGGCTCAGTTCCTGAGCCTGGTGTGGTTCCCATTGGTCCTCAAGACCTTTCTGGGAACAATCCTGCTTTATCAACAGGAGACTTTCTCTTCCAGGTCCTGGCTACTGTTCAAGAGGGGAATGGCAAGATTCTGACTGATCCGACCCTGATTGTGCAGGAAGGCCAGACCGCCTCTGTGCAACTGACGGAGGATGTGATTACCGACTTTGAAGTTGATCAAGAAGTCACTGATACTGGACAGGTTTCGCAGACCCTTAGCGTAGAGACAGAACCTGCTGGACTGATTCTTCAGGTGGATGTTCAACGCATTGATGACAATGGTTTCGTAACGCTGTCTGTAGCTCCCTCAATCTCAGCTCCGACAGGGGTCGCAACCTTCGGATTCACCGGGGTAGACAATGCCTTCGTAACCCTTCTGGCCGAACGTCAGCTTTCCTCCGGTCAGATTCGTGTCCGAGACGGTCAGACATTGGTGCTGTCAGGCATTATTCAAGAAACTGATCGAACCACGGTCACAAAGGTGCCGATTCTGGGTGATTTACCTTTGTTAGGTGCGCTTTTCCGGAGTACGAACCGTGAAAATTCTCGTCAAGAGTTGGTTGTGCTGCTGACACCTCAGATTCTAGATGATTCTGAAGAGTCGACTTTCGGTTATTCCTATACACCTAGTGAAGAAGTCCAAGAATTACTGGAGCGCTAACACTTAGCCATCGTTTTTGAGTTCACACACCTCCTGTTCTGGTAAAAAGGCCAAAACCCTCTCTCTTAAAGGGCTTTGGCCTTTTTTTTCGCTTTGGTAGGAAGGCGGAAAGGACGTAATTACGTTACCTTTCGTAAAAAATCGCCGGAATCGATATAAATTAAAGCTTTCAACGATCCATATTTTGAAAGTTGCCCTTAGAATGGGGCAGTGAAATTCCGGGATGTCAGGGGTTTCAGCGATTCGGGCAAAGAGACCTCTTTGTTTCGATCGCCGCCCTGAGATCTCTGTTCCCCAGAAGGAGACTCACAAACATGAACAAAGGTGAATTGGTTGATAAGGTTGCCGAGAAATCGGGCGTTACCAAAAAGCAAGCTGACTCAGTTCTCACGGCTGCCATTGAAGCCATTATGGAAACGGTGTCTAGCGGCGATAAAGTAACCCTGGTTGGCTTTGGCTCTTTTGAGCGTCGTGATCGTAAAGAGCGGGAAGGTCGCAATCCCAAAACGGGTGAAACGATGGTTATTCCTGCAACTAAAGTGCCTGCCTTTTCTGCAGGTAAGCAGTTCAAAGAGATGGTGAGCAAATAGAAATCAACAATTCCGTTGGAAGATATTCCGTTTAATACTCGACCTAATCATGGGGGGAACGTTGAGTGGGCTGCCCAAGTGGCCCGCTGTTCTCCCCATGATTTGCTTGATTTCTCTGCCAGCATCAATCCTTTGGGTCCACCGGATTCAGCGATCGCAGCCATCCACAATAATCTCGATCAGCTATCCCGCTATCCCAATCCTGACTACAGCACTCTGAAACAGGCTCTGGCACACCACCATGGTATTTCTCCAGCATGGATTCTCCCTGGCAACGGAGCCGCCGAGCTGTTAACTTGGGCCGCTCGATCGCTGGCTGAACTAGAGGCCGTCTATTTTTTTACGCCTGCTTTTGGCGACTACCAGCGATCGCTGACAACCTTTAATGCTCCAACGGTTGCTTGCCCAATCTCCCTTACTGCGGCGGAAAATAATGCCGTTGATTGGGTTACCACGCTTCATCAGCAGCTATGTCATGCCTCTAATCGTTGTGGACTCCTGCTAAATACCCCCCATAACCCGACTGGGTTGGTCATTCCTTTAGACCTGCTGACTGAACTCTTAGAGACGTTTGCCTTAGTCGTGGTGGACGAAGCCTTCATGGATTTTTTGCCGCCTGAAGCTCAATGCAGCCTGATTGATCAGATCGAACGATGGCCCAATCTAATTGTCTTGCGATCGCTCACCAAGTTTTACAGCCTGCCTGGATTGCGTTTAGGCTATGCGATCGCTCATCCCGATCAGCTTCAGTGCTGGCAGCAGTGGCGCGATCCTTGGCCTGTTAATATCCTTGCAGCAGCGGTGGGTGCAGCCGTCTTGCAAGATCACGACTATCAACAGCAAACCTGGGAATGGCTGGCGACTGCCCGCTCAAAGCTATTCGAGCAGCTTCAGGCTATTCCTGGCTTGCATCCCCTACCGGGACAGGCAAACTATCTTCTGATTCGTTGCGATCGCCCTGGCTCGCAGCTCCAGCTTGATTTACTGAAGCAACATCGCATTTTGGTCCGCGACTGCTTAAGCTTTCCTGAGTTGGGCGATCGCTACATTCGCGTTGCCGTCCGCTCTGCAAAAGAAAACGCGATACTTGTCAAAGCTCTCACTCAGTGCAAAACTATACCTTCTTAGTCCACAACAACCCAAAAAGCTGAAGCCATTGCAATGAAGAGGATAAGCTCTTAACTCAGACCTTTGCTATAGAACTTTTCACGGACAAGTTTCAGGCTTGTTTTTATACTGATTCAATTGCGAAAGCTAGTGACCTCATGGGAATTCTGACAAGGAATCTTCCATCGTTACGCGAGGTCATATGTTCGGGATATTAGCATCAGTTTTAGTAGCTCAAGTTTCTACCACAGACTGGGTCTGCTGGATGGATATGGGATATGGCCCTGTTGATATGAGCAATATTTGTGGAATAAGTGCCAATGCCGAAGCATCATCAAATCAAAGTGAAGAAACAACCGCTGAATCAAATACGCAAAACGAGCCAGCCTTTGCTTATGGCACATTTATCCCATTACCTGGTGTCTGGGAATGCGCAGAGGCAAGATCCGACCAAGTTATCAATAGTGCCGCCCAAACTTATGAAGTTGGTATGTTTGAACGTTTTTTGGATCAGTGCGCTGCTGAACTAGGGGTAATAGCTACCTTCAATTCTCCGAGCGGTCGGCTAGAAATTGTTGAACCAATAAGGAATGAAGGATTTTGGGTCAGGGTTCCAGATGATCGAGAGGGTTATGGACCCTTCGAGCGACGGAGCGAAGCTCAAGAGTGGGCCAAGGAAAACTTTGTACAATTCTTCTAAAACTGCAAAGTTTACCTCACTTAACTCCGTGACCTGGTTTATCCTGATCCTATTGGTTCACGAGAGAATTTTCCGTGTTTGAATACCTGCTGCGACGATATCAGCCTACTCCAGGAGACGTTCTAGAGGTACTAGAACTACATCAGTTGGCTATTGAATTTAAGCAGGAGCAGCATTATCGAGAGGCCTTAGAAGCTCACTATCAGGAATACGATCAGCTCGTCGAACAAAACCAGCGAGATCATGCCGCAATGCAGCAAGAACCAAATCTATTTGCGCTCTTCTGCAAAAAGCGTCAATAGGTTGACAACGACGCTGGCTAACCTAGAACTTCCAGTTCGTTTTCTCTCAAGTGAGCTTTGAAGGGACGCTTTGCGCCCTCAACCTGAAATTGAACAATCACCGGAAAATTAGCGCTGATAGGGCGACCTTGCCAATCGGATAAGACAGCCGTGACTTCACCTTCTAGCCCTTTGCCATCATAGGCGGTATTGCGATGCAGGGGATGATGGTAGAAAATAACCGATTCTTTGATGCGAACGCGATCGCCAACCTGCATTGCCAACTCAGCCTCCTCTCAGCACTAGCTTCCGCCCTCACTAGAATGGAGCGGCTCGCCTCTTTTCACAGCTTTACTATCTTGACACAGGTTGTTACAGAAACTACTTTTAGCCGTTGACTTCTTCATTCAATGGCTGAGACTCCAACTCATTTTGCAGCTGTGCCAAGATTGCATACTCTGGCTGAAGTTTTTCCAGCAATCGCTGATAGATAGGAATGATCCTCTGATAAACCTGAACGTTTTGCGCTATGGGCCGATGCTGATAGGTGGTGCCAATCATGTCCGAAGCAACATCCAGACTATCAATTTCTCCTAGTGCCAACAGTCCTAAAATAGCGGCCCCAAAACAGGAACTCTCATAGCTCTCGGGAACCATAACTTCGCGATTGAAAACATCGGCTAGCATTTGTCGCCAAAGCTTGGAACGAGCAAACCCACCTGCAGCCCGAATGCTATTGGCCTCTCCAATGGTGTCCTGCAAGGTTTCCAATACCAAGTACAAGTTATAGACGACGCCCTCTAATACAGCTCGAATCATGTGAGCCTTATTGTGGTGCATCCCCAGACCTACGAAGCTTGCTTTTGCATTGGCATCCCACAGCGGCGATCGCTCACCTGATAGATAAGGATGAAAGATCAATCCCTCAGCGCCCGGACGAATCGTATTGGCGATCGCGGTCAACATGTCATAGGGATCCCTACCCAACAGCTTTGCCGTATCGATTTCTGCATCTGCAAGCTGGTCTCTAATCCATCTCAGGGCAATACCACCGTTATTAATAGCGCCGCCAATAACCCAATGATCTTGAGTCAAGACATAACAAAACAGAACTCCATCCGGGTCTGTCTTAGGTTGATCGACAACAGCCCTGACCGCACCACTGGTACCCACTGTTGTCGCCACTACTCCTGGCTGAATAGCACCAACACCCAGATTCGCCAACACACCATCACTCGCACCAATGACGACGGGTAAATCAGCAGGCAGCCCTATTGTGTCCGCACAGGACGTTCGCATTGTCTGACAGATATGTGTCGTTGGCACAAGGGTCGAAAGTTGTTTGGGCGAAACTCCCGCTATCTCAAGCGCCTCACTGTCCCAATCCAGCGCCTGTAGATTCAGTAGTCCCGTGGCAGAGGCGATCGAGTGATCCACCACATACTGCTCGAAGAGTTGATAAAACACATACTCCTTAATGGAAATAAACCGAGCAGCTTGCTCAAACAATTCAGGATGCTCGTTCCGTAGCCACAGCATCTTAACTAGCGGAGACATGGGGTGGATAGGGGTTCCCGTACGTCGATAAATTCTTTGACCCTGCTCTGAATTTTTAAGCTTGGTAGACCACTTGGCGCTGCGGTTGTCGGCCCAAGTGATGCTTTGGGTCAGGGGACGGTGCTGTTCGTCCATCAGGATCAGGCTGTGCATAGCCGCACTAAAAGACAGGCAAAGAACCTGCGCCGGCTCTATCCGACTAACAACATCTCGTAGCGTTTTGATGACAGCCGAAAAGATTGCTTTGGGGTCTTGTTCCGCTGTTGCGTGGGTTGGCGACAACAAAGGATAAGGAACAGCGCTTTTGTGGACAACTTCACCACTTTTTGCAAAAAGGACAGATTTAGTGCTGGTAGTGCCAATATCGACACCGATGACATACGGGTTCTCAAACATGACTTTATAGGAAAAAACTTGCGACAAAAACCACTCCAAATCCCACTGCTCCCAGGATTGTTTCCATGACTGTCCAGGATTTGAACGTAGCAGCTTCGTCCATGCCGAAGAAGCGACCCACTAACCAAAAACCAGAGTCATTGACGTGGGACAGTACAGTCGCCCCAGAGGCGATCGCAATCACCAGTGCTCCTACTAGTGGAGCCGAATAGTTACCAATTTCAATAGCCGGAGCGATAAGGCCAGCAGCCGTTACCATCGATACTGTTGCCGAACCCTGACTCACACGGACAACTGTGGCAATCAAAAAGGCTAGGAGAATAATCGGTAGATTGGAAGCCGCCATGAGATTGGCCAACGCTTCTCCAATTCCCGTTGCAACCAAAACTTTACCGAAAACGCCACCTGCCCCCGTGACCAGAATGATGAGGCCAACCGGTTCGAGCGATCGCGTTGCAAACGACTGTATTTCGCGCATGGAATACCCCAATCGCGTTCCCAAGAAATAGAACGACAGTAACGCCGCTACAATAAGCGCTGTAAAAGGGTGACCAATAAAACTAATCCAGCCGCGAATGGTACTGTCCTCAGGCAACAAAACGGTCGAGAAAGTGTTCAATAAAATGAGTACCAGAGGAACCGCAATAATGGCGACAACCAAACCGAAATTGGGGATGCGCTTCTTCTCAGCGGTATCAGCTTTAGGATTATGTTCGTCAAGAATATGGGTAGGAACATCCAAGTGAATCTGCTTGGAAATGTACTTACCAAAGAAAATGCCACCAATCAGAGTGGCCGGAATTCCAGCTATTAAACCAAACAGGATAACCCATCCTAAATCGGCTCCTAAAAGGGATGCGACAGCCACAGGACCAGGCGTTGGAGGGATAAAGCTATGAGCAACAGCGATGCCCGCAACAAGCGGAATTCCGTAGTACAGCAAAGATTTTCCCGTTCGTTGCGCCAAACTGTAGACCAGCGGAATAAACAAGATTAGAGCAACATCAAAAAAGACAGGAATGGCCACGATGATGCCAGTAGCCGCGAGTGCCCATTGGGCTTTATCTTCACCAAATCGTTTAACAAGGGTGTTAGCAATTTGTTCAGCCCCTCCTGAAACCTGAAGGATTTCGCCAAACATCGCCCCCACACCAATCACAATGGCGATGTATCCGAGCGTACTGCCCATTCCTTGCTGAATAGTGTCAGCAATTTCACTGGCAGGAATACCGCCTAAAATTGCGACTACAAGGCTAGAAATCAGCAGCGCAATAAAGGCTTGCAAGCGCAGAAAAATAACCAGAAAGAGCAGTAGGGCAACACCCAAAACTGCAATAAAAACGAGAGAAAAGGTAGACATTTCCAAAAAAACTGTTTCAAAAAAGCTGAGCCACTCAAAGGATTTCAGCACATATGGCTAGCAGGAAAAATACTATTCACCAACTGGTAGTGACAGGAGCAAATAGCCAATTCGTCGCTGCGGCATAAGGTATTTGATTGGCCTTATTAATAGGGTTTAATTAAACACCCATAAAAACATCCTTCTAGGGAAAGAGGCCCTACAAAAAAGTGCCCTGGTTTACAGTTACAAGCAGGATGTTTTGTAAACTAAAATGAAGCTTATGCTAATTCAATTTGAGGGCTTGCAACCCATCAATTTTTGTAGAGCAAGCGGAAACTTGTTCCTCAAAACACTTCACAGAGAACGTGATATAGTCCCATGGCAATAGGTTCGGCTACATAGCTGTCGCCAGTTCCGTGAGGACAAGACGGTGAGCCGTCTAGCGATGTGCATCTGGATGCGATTAGGTGCACAAGTCTGAAAGGCTAAAGCTATAAAAATCCAAATAGCCCTCCCTGAACAATATCAGGGAGGGCTTTGAAGTTAAGGTCTTAGGAAATCAGCAGAAGACCTTAGGCGTTTGCCTTTGCCAGGATACGATCGCGCAACGCATCCGGCACCGGATCAAGATGATCATAGTGCCAGCAGAACGTTCCTACACCCATTGAGAGCGATCGCAGTTCTAAAATCAAGTTCTGCATTTCTGATTCTGGGATATGGGCTGCAACAGTGTCCCAACCCTGCCAACCAGCTTTGGCTTCATAGCCCAAAATCTGGCCGCGATGGGTGCTAATTAGCTTCAAGACCCCTGCCGTAAAGCTATTCGGTACAGAAATCTCAACCGCATCGACCGGTTCCAGCAAAACTGGCTCACACTTCGGCAATCCCTCTTGCATAGCAATCCTCGCGGCTTGCTTGAATGCCTGATCGGAACTGTCCACCGCGTGATACGAGCCATTCGTCAAGGTCACAGCGACGTCCACCACTGGAAAACCTAGCGGCCCCTGACTGAGATATTCCCGCACCCCTGTCTCAACGCTGGGGATATATTGACGTGGCACCACTCCACCCACGATCTTCTGATCGAAGTTAAAACCTTGGCCCCGCTCTAGGGGACGAATGTCTAGGCATACATCGCCAAACTGCCCGTGGCCGCCTGTTTGATGTTTATAGCGACCGCGAATTTCTTTGCCCACTTTACGAATGGTTTCTTTGTAGGGAACCCGTGGTAAGTGAGTCGTCATCGGCAAGTTGTACTTGCGACGTAGCCGATCTAGAGAAATGTTCAGATGAACTTCTCCTTGGCCCCAAAGAATCACTTCGTGAGTATCGCCGTGCTGTTCCCAACGGAGAGAAGGATCCTCCTCCATCAGCTTATTCAGCGCATCCGTCAGCTTCACTTCATCACTGCGATTCTCGGGCGCGATCGCCAATGCATACACCGGAGCCAGTTTTTCTGCCGTTGGTAGCTCAACATTAGGCGTTGATTGAGTCGATAGGGTTGTACCCGTGTGGGCATGGTCCAAACGAGCAACCGCTACGATATCGCCAGCGTTCGCTTTTGAAAGACTCTCTTGCTGTTGTCCCATGAGTCGATAAAGACCGCCCATGCGATCGCCATTCAAGCAGTCGCCATCACTCAAACTACCCTGCCAAATTCTGACCAGAGACAGTTTGCCGCCTTGGGGCGAATAGAACGTTTTGAGGACTTGCGCCAACGGCTCAGTCACTGAAGCATCAACCCCGCGGTTTTCAGCCGTTACGGAGGCATCCGGTGCTTCTTTAACTAAGGCATCCCAAAGGGGACGTGAGCCAAAGTCTTCGGAGGCAATTCCAAAGAGAACCGGCACGATCAAGTCAGCACCTAAGTCTTGCTTCAGATCGCGGAGAATTTCCTCTTCAGGAGGCTGAATATCTTCTAGCAGTTCCTCCAGTAAATGATCATCAAAATCAGCTAAGGTCTCTAGCATTTCTTCACGAGCCGCCTGCTCCTGCGCCTTCAAAGACTCAGGTAAAGGAACGTGATCAGCTGGAGCATTAGCATGATAGTGGTAGGCTTGCTCAGTGATTAAATCAATAAAACCAACTAGTTTTTGGTCCTCTCGAATGGGATATTGTTGCGGCAAGATAGGTCGGCTAGAAACGGTTTTTAAGGCCTTTAAAACCTCTTGGAATGGAGCCGCAGCCCGATCCATTTTGTTGACCCAAATGAGGTGAGGGATCTCCCAGCTATCAAGAAACTGAAATAAGGGAGCCAGGGTCAATACGCGATGAGGATCGGCCTCGCAGACAATAATGGCGGCATCAACGCCAATCAGTGCATTGTCCGTTTCTTGCTGCAGTTCAACGGAACCGGGACAGTCCACAAAATTAAAGCGAATGCCGCCGTACTCAGTACAGGCGGCATTTAGTTCCACACTCATGGTGCGATCGCGGGCTTCAGGCGTAGCATCTCCTAATGTATTGCCTTCTTCAATTTTGCCCTTACGAGTAATCGCTTGACTGACATAAAGCAAGCTTTCTAAAAGTGTTGTTTTACCACTAGAGTAGGGGCCAACAATCGCAATGTTGCGCGGCCCCGATAAAACTTTCTGAGTCATAATTTACCCCTTCCATTTGGGTAGAACAATCTCAACAAAATTCCCGTAGCGGATAGAAACTGTGTTGACCTTGAAAATCAGTTGATGCGCTGACTTAGCTTCACATTAATCCTTTCATAACCCTAGCGATTTTCTTGTTGAAAAAAATTCACGACTCTAAGTTTCGTGAGTAAGTGTAGAGAAATATGAATCACTGGGCATGCTGTATTACTGCTTTGCGAAGAACAATTTTGGCTCATCAAATCTTAAGAAAAAAGGGTTTTTTCGTGGTTTGTAGACAATTCTTTAGAAAGCCAGGGGTGAAACTTATTAGCATTATTGGCGCGATCGCCATAGGCTGTTTCGCTATTGGCATTCAAAATCAGGCTTCAGCCACATTGCCGACACCAGAAGATCGCTCCGCTCTCAGCTCTGAGAGCATTGCTTACACCGAAATACTCGACTACGGAGCTGCTTTAGAGGAGCTGCAGCGTTCTCTCACATTCAGAGGTGAGCCGCTAAATCCCAGAGCGGTTGCTGCCCTGATTCCTTGGCTATCGGACACATTACCTGGCGCGATCGCGGTAGACCTGGAGGGCACCGTAGCAGACACCAACCAATTTGGTGGGGAGGTCTATCCCTTAGAAGAGGGACGTATCTTTGCAGAATGGACTGACGCTGGAGACAGCAAATTTGTCGGTTATCAGCCTGTCGGTCGCCTTGATAATGGCGTCCATGTGCTGAGGGTTTGGATCAATACAGGCGGTTCCGGTATATTCCCATTTCTCATGTTGGTGAGCTTTGATCTCGACACCGAAATAGACAACGGGTATGTACGGCAGCGCTTGGTGATGACAAGACGAGGTGAATTTGCTTTGGGCGGTGGTTACGACGGCGATATTACGCTTTCGGGGAATACCCTCATGCTGACCCCAGCCCCCCATGGAGAGGCTTCCCAAACTGTTCAATTAGAGTAAATTCACCCATTAGGTAATAGAAGCACTCAGTTTCTGCAAATTCGCCTGGGTAGGACCCAGAATGAGCAGCTATAGTAGTCGAGAGTCTCGCGATCGCTCATAATGCAAACTGCCTCTAGACCGCCTTTAAAGGTTTTTATTTCCTACTCTCATAAGGATGAAAGCTTAAAGCAAGACCTGCTGTATCACCTTGCCGCTCTAAAGAGAGCTAAGAAGATCGAGATTTGGCAAGATCGACAGATTGATGCGGGCATTGAGTGGAACACTCAGATCTTAGAGGAGCTAGATGCAGCAGATATTATTCTGCTACTGATTACGGCCCGGTTTATTGCCTCTGACTTCTGCTATAGCAAGGAGATGAATCGGGCTTTGTTCCGCAACCAACAGGGAACTGCTCGCGTAATTCCTATTGTTATGGCTCCCTGCGCTTGGTCAGAAACTCCCCTTCATAAGCTCAATGCGCTGCCCACAGATGGCAAACCTGTCACTGAATGGAGCAATCAAGACTCTGCTTACACTAACATCGCTAGTGGCCTCTCCAGAGTAGTCAACGCCATTCTGGACAGCCAATACGAGGCAGCACCACGCGAAGATGATGGATGGGCAACTCCACCCCCTCAAGATTCTGCCCCATCAGACTCAGAGACTAGGAAATCGGCTAACCTTAGAGACGAGACTCAAAAGCGATTGGGACTTTTCCAGTTGCTATCAAACTTACCGGGTCCAACCTTCGACTCAGTGGTGTATGCGTTGAACGTGCCACCGCCTCTGCTACCGCCCGCGATCGCCCCTCAAGGACAGCGAGTTCCTGCATTGCTTAATTGGGCCCAAAGTCCCCTTGGGTGCGGCTTAGAAGAACTAGAAGCTGTCGTGAACTCAGTGATTAATCCGGGTTAGCGATCGCATCGCTTCAACTGGAGTGCCTACCCATTGTCATCGACTCGGAGTTTGTTACCTCCTGGCCTGTAAGGAGAACGACTCAATTTCTGGCATTATTCGCTTTGGTAGCGGTCTACGTCTGAGGAAAGATTGATAGAGTATGGGTATTATCAAAACCAGTAAACCTCTCAGGCGCTTTGTGCTTGTGTTCAAAAATGTGGATAAGGTACCAGGCGTTCAGCTCTTACGGTCCCGACCAGCAGCGCTTATCATTCAAACTGCCTTGAAGTGGCAAAGGGATGATTGCTTAGAAATGGGAGCGGCCTTGTCCTACTATGCACTTTTTTCACTCTTCCCCACAGTTCTGATCGTTTTAAGTATTGTCGGTGCGTTCATCGGTCCCGAAAGTGGAGCGTCTGAACAGATCCTGCTATTTGCTAGGAGCAGCCTGCCTCCTGAAGCTTATTCAGTCGTAGACAACACGCTCAGTCAACTTAATCGCAATAGTTTGGAAGCCGGAATTATCAGTTTTCTGATTCTGTGTTTTACGGCAAGTGGAGTTTTTGGTGCTCTCACTCGCTCTATGAACAAAATCTGGCAGGTTCATAGAGAAAGCGAAAATGACGGAGGCGTTAAATCTGCGGCCAAAACATTTATGAGAAATCGCTTTTTAGCGTTTGTTCTGGTCTTCAGCACTTCCGCTTTAATCTTCCTTTCTCTGGTCTCTAAAATTGTGATTGAGGTCGTTATTGAAATTGTCAAAGACTTAGAAAATGCCGTTGGAATTTTTCAAATCGACGACCTCTTAGTGCTCAAGACGCTACAGACAAGTACCTCTTATCTCTGCATCTCAGCCGTCATCATGCTGCTGTTTAAGGTATTACCCAACACTCGTATTAGCTGGCGAGACGTCTGCTTAGGTGGACTCGTCACATCCGGGCTATTTATGCTGCTACAGCACTTAGCCAGCAACAGTATTATTCGTGTGGGCGAGCAATTTTTGTCCTATGGAGCCGTTGGCAGCGTCATGATTCTGCTGTTGTGGATTTTCTTAAGCTGTCAGGTCTTTTTCTTGGGTTGTGAATTGACGTATGTTTACACCTATCTGTTTGGCAGCCGCAATGGGTTGTATTCCTGCCCTGAAAGCTTGAAGGTTGATAGTAAGTAGTCAGCTGAGAGTACTCTAGAAAACGTGATCTAACGGTAAGTCTTCGTCTGCAAAGATTGCTTCAGCATACTCCAAAAGCTGCTTATCTTTGAAGACGTCCCAGAATGAGGTTTCGTGCTCAAAAGTACGCCATCGTTGAGCGAGTTTCATCTTGGTGGCTTCACCGTCCATTCCCGTTTTATCGAAAGAGCTACCACCGCCATATCCTCTAACTTTTTCACGCCCTGCATCGGTGAACTCAATATTGAGGCGGGTTGCGATCGCCCGCCGATAATCGACATCTCGATGCCAGCGGTTAAAGTTCACACACGTCTTTCTGTGACAAAGAAATTGCGTCTCGTCAAGAAACTCTCTAGCGTAGCTCTTCCATAAAGAAACGGTAGTTTGGACACTTTCATCCGACAAACGCACCATATTGGACTTGAGCTGACTGGCTAACAGATTGAAGGGATCTCTAAGGACTAATAGGTCATATCTAGTCTGTGAGCGTCCGACATAGACATCGTGAAAAAGTTCAAACTTTCTAGAGCTAACTTCCGCCAACGGCTGATCTTCATAACTGATAATCAAAAGACTTTGCTGCGAAAAATCGCCTCTTGCGCCTTGCTTTAAAATGTCTTTCTTGCAGTGTTTATAAGCATTTTGGTAAGGATTTTTGCTCGCTGGGGGATGATTGAAATGAAGGGCATATTTGCTATGCTGTGCCCTGATCCAACCAATGACGGCGTGATTACCCGTTCGTCTTAACCCAGCAACTCTAATTTCCTGATTGTTAGCAATTCTCTGGCGTGAAAACAAGGTGTCTGCTAATAGCCGTCGATAGTTGGAAAATTCCAGCAAAAATTCCTGTTTTGCCGCCCGCAACTGATACAGTCTCTTCTGAGAGAGCCGCATAAAGTTACTCCTATCATCAATGAATTTTGGTCAATTAATTCGCTGCTGCCATGCGATGACTGGGGACGTGTTGGCTTTAATTTGCCCAAAGAGGCCACAGAGAACCCATGCTGTCTACGACTTGAGCGCAGCGCGCACTGCCTTCTGCTGGTCTCGACGAGTGATCCAGCGATGGTAGGTGCGATTGTGAATGGCGACAGAGTGTCCCATCATGCGAGCTGCAACCGTGTCAGGTAAACCGATAAGAATAGTCCGTACCGCCCAAGCGTGGCGCAGGTCATAGGGCGAAAAAGGAATGTCATACCGCCGAAACTGTAAGGTGACCTGTTGACCGATGCGCTGTAGGGTTGTCTTTCCAAGGTCAGTTTCAATTTCTGGCAGGATAACTTCTCGCAATCCAAAATCCTCAATCCACTGGGGGGGAAACGGCCAAACATCATGGCTACCTGTTTTAGTCGTCTCCAGGACTTCGATCGCAGCCTCAGGATCTCCATTTATCAAAGAGCCATAGTTGCAGAAAAAGACCTCGTGATTCCGTAGCCCATAGACCGCCATCATGCCATAAACAAACTGCCAAGCCGGATTGGGAATGCGATGGAATCCATCTATGATTTGCTGATCAGTTGGCAACTGACGCATTTGAGTACGACTACTGCCGTATTTACCCCACAAGGTTTTCAGATCAATCGGCAGTTCTAGCTCTAGAAAAGTCGCAAAGGCATCCAGGGCAGTGCAGCAGACCTGGCGACTGCGGGAATTGGCGCGAGTATTTTTCACGGTAGCCACGATCGCTTCTGGCAAACTCAAGGTAGAGCGGCGATCGCAAATGTCTTGTAGCTTTCTCAAATAGGGCGCATAAGCCTTATCCCAGGTCGTCTTGACTGAGGCAGGGTGCTTATCTGGATCAGCCATCCCCGTTTGCAAATACTGCTCTTGAAAGGCGGCGATCTTGTCCACCAGTTCATCAGACCCCAAAACCTGACCTTTTTGAACCAAATAAGGTCTCCAGTCAAAAGTTTGCTCGATCAATTTGGCAGCGATGACCTTGGCTTCCTGTTCAGCTTGCTTCAGAGCTGTCTTGTTTGCGGGCAGCTTGAGTGGAATTCGCTGCTGATGAGAGCGGTGGCGATCGCTGCCAGGGCGGGGGGGCAAAGTGCCTCGCAGGGCTAGCATGTCCCCTCGTCGCTCAATTTTGAGACCCAGTCGAGCGGCTTTGAGGCGTGTGTTAACTTTTTCGATATGGGTATCTAAGGGATGGGTCATAGGAATAAAGCGAATTGGACTACCCGTTGTGCCAAAGAATTTGAGGCGATCTGCTCACACCGATAGCCCTCAAGCTTTATTGCGTAAGTCCTGGAAAGGCTGGGCTGGGCCTCTAACTTCTGAACTTGCGATGGCAAGACATTACCCGTTTTCAGTGGATAGACCTCAAAACTGTAGAATTAAGTCTGCGAATAAAACGCTTCTTGACCAATCAACTTCAAGCATAGGAGATGGATCTCGATGGGTGGCGAAATTTTCAGTACAGCTATTCTACTGTTCACGCTAGTGCTCGTTGGCCTAGGGTTAGGCTTCTTGATGCTACGCCTGCAGGGTGGAGAAGAATAGAGGTTTGGGAAAATCCCCAGGCTGGATAGATGAGACACCTGGGGTTCATCTGGTATGGTTATAAAAACGTAAACTTTTGTTTCTAATTTTTCATGAAACTCTTGGTCGTAGGTGCTACTGGCACGCTGGGCAGACAAATCGTTCGGCGAGCGCTGGATGAAGGGCACGAAGTGCAGTGTTTAGTGCGGAGCTTTCAGCGGGGTGGTTTCCTGCGAGAGTGGGGAGCACAGCTGCTACGAGGTAATTTGTGTGCGCCTCAAACACTGCCGCCTTCACTGGAGGGGGTTGACGCTGTCATTGATGCTGCAACTGCTCGACCAACAGACGCGATCAACAGAGTTGACTGGGATGGCAAAGTCAATCTCATCAAGGCCGCAAAAGCAGTTGGAGTTAACCGATACGTTTTCATTTCCATCCTAGATGCTGAAAAATATCCAGAAGTGCCTTTGATGAACATCAAGCACTGCACCGAGAAATTCTTAGCCGAATCTGGACTGGATTACACTATTCTGCGCCCGTGCGGCTTTTTGCAGGGTTTGATTGGTCAATACGCAATTCCTATTTTGGAAAAACAGGGTATTTGGGTCATGAACGGAGCAGCTCCGATCGCCTACATGAATACCCAGGACATTGCTCAATTTGCCGTAGCCGCTTTGAATCACCCAGAGACGATCAATCACAGCTTTCCGTTAGCGGGTAGTCGAGCTTGGAATTCAAACGAAATCATTCGACTATGCGAACGTCTAACGGGGCAGGATGCCCGAGTTTCTCGAATGCCGTTGGGACTGCTAAGGAGCGTGCAAAAAATAACCTCTTTCTTTGAATGGGGTTGGAACGTAGCTGATCGCCTAGCGTTCACTGAGGTCGTCGTTGGTTCAGAACCGCTAACGGCATCGATGGATGGGGTCTATGAAACGTTCCACATCAATCCTGATGAAATGACCACCGTCGAGGAGTATCTGGGCGAATATTTCAGTCGCATCCTGAAGAAGCTAAAAGAGTTGGACTACGATCGCGAAAAAGCCAGCAAGAAAAAGCTACCTTTCTAGGTGCGATGTTGGCGATAGCCTTCTATAGCCGTCTTGCCCCATGGAACTGGCGACGGCTATCAACGCCTTCAAAGGCTCAATTCACTTTACTTCCCTATAACATCTTCCACAGCATCCTTAGCTTTCTCCACTAGGCTTCTGTTGCCTTCCTTGGGGTCAACTTTGCCTTCAGCCTGTCGTTTCTCTTCCCTTAAACCAGCCGCTTCACTAATGGTGTAGGCACGGTCTAGCCGTTCTTCGTCACTTAATGGAGCACCTTTAGGACGCCCTGTCAGGTCCTCCAAAGTTTGACCATGCGCCTCTTGGGAATCAAAAGGAACCTGAGCATAGCTGGGAGCTACTGCGATCGCCATCGCACTGACCAGACTCAGAATTCCGACTAGACAAACCGTGAATAGGCGCTGCAACGAACGATGACGAACAAAAGACATGAACTGCATAAAACTCTCTCGTGCATGGATGATAGGGAGGCGATCGCAAACCGCCTGAGCAATAGCCTACCGACGAGGAGTAGTTCACCTATTCCACCCAAAGACACATTTTCCAACGACCATCATCGGGATGTGTGTCGAGAAGGTGTGGAGGGTTTTCCTGACACTATAGCTTTAGCCATCTAGGCTGGTGCACCTAATAGCATCTGAGTGCTTAGCCCATCGCCGCCTTGTCCTAACGGAACTGGCGACGGCTATACCAGAGCGTGCAGATTAAGAAAATGAGCTATGCAGGGTAGCGTGAACGGAGTAAACCCCAAAATCTGCAATCTTCGATGGCTGGATCCCCTGATGCGAACCCAACCCACATTTCTAGAACAGTCAATCCGCTATGCGCGATCGAGAATGAAAAAGTAGGGCGTTCCTGAAGCCTTGTAGTCCATGAGACCAAACACAGTGTCATCGCTGACTTTTCTGAAGGCATCGTGAATGGGTAGATAGTCATAAATCATCGTGGCGCTGACTTTGCCGCGATGTTCCATCATCCGCAAACGAGCCTGACTTTCTTCAGTTTTAAGAAGCGTTGTGAGAGAGGTATAAACAGGCTTTAGAGCTTCGTTTCTGGGCAGAGGGGATTTTAGCGCCAAGTTCATCAAAAACGCCTGAGGAGCAACTTTGAACAACTGATCGTTATTGCCTGAAAATAGGAGTGGGTGAACGCAATCGGGACTCACAAACTCTTTGCCGTACCAATTGGTAGCAGCAAGCAGACCATCCATGGGGTGCCCCGTCAATAGTTCAGAGCCACGCCACCGTCCCATCATGAAGTCCAGATCAACTGGTTCAAGCTGATCGAATAGCGCCAAGGCTTCTGCTACGGTCGTTCGACCCTGTAGACGAATGGTGTCAAAATTTTCTAACGTCAGCATCTTTTAGCAATGAATTAGACTACAGCGTATAAAACCGGACTTAATCTAACATCCTCAGGGCTTGGGCAAACGAACGATTCGACGCCCAAAACTAGCTTAGGGCAAGCATTGCCATCCTAGCTATGACTATTCTGAGTAAAACACAATCCTCTCAATCTTGATTCTGAAAGACTTTGCTGATCATCCATCGCAGTCCTTGAGGAAAGATTCGATAACTCCCTTCAGAGAGCTTGGCACTGCCAACCGTAACGTCGCCGCGCTTATTTTCAACCGCATCCCAAACTGCTTCAGCCACCTTGTCTGGCGTCTCGACTAACGGCACTTGGAGGACTTTTTCAACTTGCTCGCGACGCTGCTGCATATCCTCTTGGCTGTTTCCTTTAAAGATTGCCCGATCCAAGAAACTACTTTTGATGATGTTGGGATAGATGCCGCAGACGTGAATACCTTTGTGCTCTAGTTCAGCCTGCAAAGATTGAGTCAGGCCCGCGATCGCAAACTTGGAGGTTGTATAAGGTGCCAAATACGGCAGCGGAATCTTGCCACCGATGGAGCAAACATTGACGATGGTACCGTTTCTGCGTTCTTCAAAATGGGGTAGCAGAGCATGAATGGTATGAATATAACCCCACAGATTAGTGTCGATCGCCTGATGCCAATCGTCTAGAGAAAACTGACTCGCTGGACCAGAGATATAAATACCCGCATTGTTCACGAGGACATCAACCGTACCAAACTGAGCCAAAGTCTTCTGCACCAAAACCTTGACTTGCTCAGGATCGCGAACATCTGTGGGAATCGCCAGCGACGAGTGATGTTGAGCCTGGAGTTCAGCCGCAGCCTGTTGGAGGCGATCGCCCTGACGAGCGGCCATCACAACATTAAAACCGTGGCGAGCAAACTGGGTTGCGATCGCTCGACCAATACCTTGAGATGCTCCTGTAATAAGAACTGTTGAAGCCATAACAGACGTCACTAACACGAAGGGTGAACCTTTCTTTAGCGTGACGAAGAAAGGATGCTTCACCGTCTCACCTGAGTTAGATTCCCCGTCGTCATTTGTCAGACCAACGTCGAGCACTACTCTGTTGCGGTTTCGGGAGACGCTTCAACCAGAACGGGCTGATGATAAGAATTAGGCTTATCACCAACAGCAGCACCGCCATGAATCATGCCTTGCAGAGTGGATTCAAAAAACGTGTAGGGAAAACGAGATTCAGGGCGGCTGACATCCTCTAAGCGCTGCTGAAGCTCTGTAGGAATCTCAAACTCCAGGGCACCCAGATTATCTTTCAGCTGGTGCAGCTTGGTAGCGCCGATGATGACGGAAGCAACGGCAGGACGATTAACAACCCAGTTCAGCGCAACTTGGGCCATGGAGCGATCAAGTTCTTTGGCAACCTGTTCCAACTCTGCCACGATCGCCCAGTTCTTCTCGGTAAATTTGTTGAACGCCGGATTACCACTGTCTGCCAGCATAGCCAACCGTCCGGAGCCTGCTCCCCCGTCTTCTGAGGGTTTGTATTTGCCGGAAAGCAAACCACTCGCCAACGGCGACCAGACCATAATGCCCGTGCCTAAAGCATTTGCCATCGCCGTGTATTCATATTCGATATTGCGTTCCGCCAGCGAATATTCCAGCTGAACGGTGCTGATGGGTTCCCAATGACGTTCTTGCGCGATCGTCTGAGCCTGAGCCACGTACCATGCAGGGGCATCAGAAAGAGCAACATAGCGGACTTTGCCTGATCGCACCAAGTCATCCAGGGTTCGCATGACTTCCTCGGCAGGGGTCACTTGATCCCAAGTGTGCAGCATGTAGATGTCGATATAGTCTGTATTAAGCCGTTGGAGGGATCCTTCGACCGCTCGCAGAATGTTTTTGCGCCCGTTGCCGCCTGCATTGGGATTGCCTGGCTCGGCGTTATAGCTAAATTTTGTGGTGATGACGACGCGATCGCGGCTACCACTCTCGGTCACAAATTTCCCTAGCATGCGCTCGCTGTTGCCGTTGGTGTAGAGGTCGGCTGTATCGATGAAGTTGCCGCCCGCCTCCAAGTAGGTGTCGAACAGTTGACGGGCATTGGACTCATCCGCGCCCCAACCCCAATCATCGCCAAAAGTCATCGTGCCCAAAGCCAGACGGCTAACGCGGAGTCCAGTGTTGCCCAGGGTGTAGTAGTTCATTTTGTGCTCGCAATCAGGTGTACAGTCGTTGCTAGGGGACAGCGTTTAAAATGATTCTTGAACTAAACTACTCAGTTTCGGGACAAAATTGCAGCGCCAGCCAACGGATTTGAGTAAATTCCATTTCTCCCGGTTGTTCAAAGACATCGTCGAATTAATACCCCTCTAATACGTGCTGAAACGCTACGTTGATCATGCAGCCCATAGGCTTAAACAAGAGGATTGCGCGATCGCTTAAGTTGCCCACACCTTTGGATTTGCCGATCAGTCTCACTTCACCCGAGTATTCAAACAGGTCAAGGGAGTCACACCCCGAAATTTTCAGAAGCAAGAGAAGTAGCGTCATTGCCCACATCAGGGCTATTTCCATGTTGATAAAAAGAGTGTTCTGGATCGGTCTCTTGGTGTTGTTTTGCTGGTTATGCACGATCGCCGTTAGTACTGCACAAACCAACAGCATTCGCCTAGAGTCCCGTATTGATCAACTGGAGTCCGAACTGTCACGGGTGCGATCGCAAATCACTCGATTAGAATCTCAAATCAACAATCCTGGCCGTCCTGTTGCACCAGTCGAATCCACAGCCCTGCCCAACGAACTCTCCTTAGAGGAACAGTTTGATAATTTGGCGACGTTGGCGATCGAACTGAAGCTGGACGTCCGGGAGTTGCAAGAGCGCGTCAGTCAGCTAGAGCCAAGCGAATAGAGGTCTGACTTGCCAAGGCTAAAGCAGTCAAAGCCACAGCCATAGCCATCTCCCCCGGACAATCAAACATGCTGGAACCTAAAAGCCTTACTCATGTTGCTTAACTACAGGGGAGTAGGGAACGAGTGTACTTGTTTCACTTGCATACCGCCATACACTGTGCACAGCAGTAATTGATTCGTTTGCTGTTCCATACGGTTGTCCTGGGGGATCAAATGAATTATTATCACCAACCATAGCTGCCTCCGTGCAGCTTGCTGTCCCCGAACGTTTGGTCGGCGGCACTGGCAAGTGGAACCAACACAAACCAGCGCCTAACCCATAGACAGAACCAACCTGTCGTACGGGCTTTGCCTATTTTAGGTCGCCCCACGAAGCGCTTCGTCTAAGGGCGACTGAATCTTCGGGGATTCCAACCCAAAACGATTCTTGGAGGAATCCTCGTGATTACCATTCAATACTTCTTGCCGTCTCATCATACTGAGGCGGCACCGCCGTCGCTGCCCAGCAATCCTGCTCATCCCCAGCGACGACACAAGCGGCTACGTCTTTACTTGGTGGGCACTGAAGCGGACACCCAAAGCGCCATTGATCTGTTTCACCTGCGGAACTGCATCGAACGCATCGAGTGGAGTCCGAAGATCGACGTGCCGGAGAACGGTGTGCTGATTCGCCAAGACCCTGGTGACGTGTTGCGATACTTGCAGCGCGACAGACTGTTCGAGTAGCACGCTAAGAATTAGCCCCCCGGTTTTTATTAAGAATTAGCCCCCCGGTTTTTATCAGAAGGTGGATTGTTGGTCCGAGCTTTTATGAGAAACCGAGGGGTTGAAGCAGGGGAAGGCGGGGCGATCGCGCTAGCTCTATTAGTCATATCAAAACAGTTTTTGCGGACTAACATAGCTACTGGCACTTCTCGAACCGAATAGGAAGACACGACGGTTAGGCTGACGAACTTCCACCTAACGGCCCGTATAAGTTGCTTAAGCTGACGAATGTTTACCTAATCACCCGCATCCAAGGGTGTTTGCAGAACTGTTCCCTTCAAGTATGTTGCTGTGCCCTCAAGGTAAAAAGCCTATGTATAACCAAGAGTTCTGGAATGAGCGCTACATCACTGAGCAATATCTTTACGGAAAGGAGGCAAATACCTTCTTAGCAGAAAACATAGATTTGCTTAGGGGGCCAGTTCTTTCGCTAGCTGAAGGTGAAGGACGAAATGCTGTTTTCCTAGCGTCACAGGGTCTAAATGTTCTCGGCGTTGATTGCTCGAAAGTTGGGTTAGAAAAAGCGCAATTACTTGCCAGATCTAAAGGCGTAGCGATCGAAACCGAGGTAGCCGATCTCGCCCACTATCAGCCTAAAGAACGACATTATGGCTCCGTTATTTCCATCTCTGCCCACTTACCCAGCAGTATCCGCCTCCGGTTGTATCCCCTTATCGAGGCAGCGCTAAAACCCAATGGGATTGTTCTACTTGAGGCTTACTCAGAAAACCAGTTAGCAAAAAATACTGGCGGCCCAAAAGATATTGATATGCTTATGTCTGTTGCAAAACTTCGTCAAGAATTCCCAAATCTCAAGCCAATTCTGGCTCAAGAAATTGAACGCGAAGTATGCGAAGGGGAAGGTCATACTGGCCTGTCATCTGTGGTTCAGTTCATTGCTAAAAAAGAAGCCTAATAACACCTTGCAGTCGTCCTATCTTCTGCAACTTCCCTTCGTCGCTTGCTCTATTGAGCGGCTGAAAGAAAGCGTTGTGCAGCGTAATTCCCTGCAGAGGTGTAACCAAGATCGGATGAATTATTGGGCTATTCAGTAAAGAATTACCAGGGTGGAGATGTGATGTTTTTAGAACCGATGCCGACTTTCTAGTACACAACGGCAGAAATAGGCTCACCCTGTAAAGCGATCGGAAAGCTTATCTGCCTTAGTTTTGAATTTTGAACTTTGAATTTTGAATTTCGCGTAGTGGTACTAGAAGCACTGGCAAGCTAAAGATGGCTTAGCAACATTTCAGGTCCATGTTTGGGCAATGCTTAATCCGTCTGAAAGCAGCGATAATAGATGGAGTGTGCTCTGATACTTTAAGTGAAATGGCAATGACTGAGTTACTTGAGCGTGCGATAGCTAGATTGCAAATCTTGTCTGAGAGTGAGCAGAACGCGATCGCTTCAATCATTCTGGACGAGATTGAGGACGAACGACGTTGGGATGAGGCATTTTCGCGTTCGCCGGATGTTCTGGCAAAACTTGCAGATTCCGCAATGGCTGAGTATCGTGCAGGTAAAACTCAAGAACTTGACCCAGAGGCATTGTGAACTCGCGTACTACTACCGAGTTCCGCAACTTGTTCGCTAGTTTACCTAAACAGGTTCAAGAGCAAACCCGCGCCGCATATCGTCAGTTTAGGGACGATCCAAGCTATCCAAGTCTTCGTTTCAAGAAGGTGCATCCAAAGTTGCCAATTTATTCCGCCCGCATCAATAAAAGCTATCGAGCGTTAGGTCAGTTAGATGGAGATACAGTAATTTGGTTTTGGGTTGGTTCACACGCAGAATATGACAGGTTGTTAGGGTATTTATAGCAGCGCGGCATAACAATTCAAATGCAGCAGACAGTTGAAAGCATCGGTGCTGAGTTTGAAGTTACCTGATGCCACTGATTTGAACCGTTAGATTATCGCTTTTGATAGGCTTTAGGCGTCACTCCCGTTATCTGACGGAAGACTTTTGTTAGATGCGTTTGATTGGCAAAGCCACAATCTAGGGCAATGGTGCTAATTGCAAGCGATCGCTGTTTCAGTAATTGTTTGGCTCGTTCCACACGTTGTCGCAGCAAATACCGATAGGGTGCAATTCCCATCGATTGCTTGAAAGAGCGGCTGAAGTGGGATTCGCTCATATTGGCCAGGGCCGCCAAATCCAAAATTGATATATCTTTCGCCAAATTCGCCTTCATATAATCAATGACTCGCTCCAGCTGTGATTGCGGTAAGCCGTTGGCTTTCAATTCAGGCTTGTTGACGGCATAGTTCTGAACCAAACGAGCGGCAAGCGCTGTTCCTAATGCCTCGCCATACAATCTGCCAGACAGACATCCCGTTTGGATTTCTATCTTGAGCGCAAGGGCCAACTGTGCGATGACCGGATCATCAATTGCACACTGGGGAACCAGTTCGATATCATGCTGCATCGATTCTTGAGCGGCCTGATTTAGCACTGTTGGGCAAATCGCAATCACTGAAAATTCAACTTTCCGATTCCAGTTTGTGGAATGACTTAGAAATGCGGGAACAACATCTACGCGACCGTTGCCGTGGACGTAGCGTTTAAGTCTACCGTCCAAACGACGTTCTGCCTGAAAGCAACTTTTGGGGTTTGTGATGACCAACGAATGCTGTAGCAGACGATGCTCCACCGTTTCGTAGGGAGGATGACAGTAGTGAGTGAAGGTTAACCCTTTCCACCCAGTAGGGTAACTCGCAATTAAGGGTGCCTGTGGAAGGACTTGCGCTGCATCCACCCGGTTTGTCAAATCAACGGTGAAAGTTGTCACCATAACTGTGTCCTGTTGATTTCACGTCTCAAGCAACAGTCTCAAGCAATATTGGGATAACTTTAGCAGAATCGGACAAGACAGCAGGTTGGGGCTACGCCTACCTTAGGGATGTCTCATCTCCTTCGCTGATCGCTTATGTCAAACCAACCCGCACCCGAAATCGAACTGTTACGCACAGCGTATGCGGCCTTTAATGCGCGTGACATTGATGCCGCGATCGCTCTTATGACTGCCGATGTGCACTGGCCAAGAGCATTCAAAGGTGGTTTTGTCCGTGGACCTGAAGAAGTCCGCGCTTACTGGACGGAGCAGTGGAGCGAGATCGATAGTCACGTCGAGCCCGTTGCTTTTCATACAGAGGGTGATGGTCAAATCTTGGTCGAGGTGCATCAGGTCGTGCGCGATCTGGGTGGGACCGTGCTTGCCGATGAGCACGTCGGCCACCGCTTTACCCTTGAACAAGGTTTGATTCAAGCCATGGAAGTCTGCTCACTTTCATCATCTGGCCTTGGTGCCTAAAAACGCCTGCACACATCGATGTTGTCGATTAGTAGAGCATGCCATTGCCGCTCTGGGTTAACCATCTCGATTCCGATAATGCGATCGCTGGTGGATATGGCTTGTCTTTGGCAACGTCTACCAATCACGATAGCTTCAGCTCTCTAGGCTAATACCGCTACGCGGAATTCAAAGTTTAAAATTGAGAATACTCTTCGAGAAGAGCAAAGCTCTACAAAACTAAGGCAGATAAGCTTTCCGAGCGCTTCACTATGGAGAGCCTATTTGTGCCGTAGTGTACTAGTCAGTACTATTCGGATGCTTAGCGCATCGCTAAAGGATTCGCTGTCCTGACAGAACTGGCGACAGTTACATGTCTTTGTGCCGATAACTATATCTTTTGGAAGTCACGGCTAATGCTAAATCCAGGTCTAATGGACGGAGGATTTTATTGATCCGTCGTTTACTTCATTCCCTTCTTGTCAAAAGTCAAATTTAGTTTCATTGAACTGCATGGTTTGCGAAGTTTGTGAAATTCAGGGCTTGAGCATGGGATTGTTCGAGCAATTGGTGAGACGTTCCACTTCTGTTATAGAGGAAGCTTTTTCCTCAGCTAACCCTGTTCCACTAATTTGGGAACAGCCACATAGACGAAGACAAGGGGAGGTTAAGTCAGCATGCAGCAACTATTGAGAAGAAGCCCAGTTGCGGTAGCTGCCTTTTGGATCGCTGTATATCTTGCGATCGCCTTGCTGCCTCTTCTTATCTTGCTCCTGTATCCTCCTGTTTTTGATGAACGAAGCTTTTGGACAGAGTTTTCAGTCGCTCTAGGATTTGTTGGGCTAGCAATGCTAGCTCTCCAGTTTGCCCTCACCGCTCGCATCAATCGGATTGAGGCATCCTACGGGGTTGACATTATCCTGCAATTCCACCGCTACATTTCTTTGATAGCTTTTTCTCTGATTCTGATTCACCCCGTTATTCTCTTTATCGATCAGCCTGAAACGCTACGTTTATTGAATCTATTCGAAGCCCCATGGCGTGCTAGATTCGCTGTCGCTGGGACCCTGGCACTATCGGTTCTCGCAATCACCTCCATTTGGCGACAGCCTCTGAAGATTCCTTACGAGTTGTGGCGCACGAGCCACAGTATTTTAGCTGTCGTTGCGGTGACATTAGGGTTAGCTCACGCATTAGGCGTCAGCTATTATCTGGGATTGTTTTGGAAAAAGCTTTTGTGGAGTGCGATCGCCCTAACGGCTTTATGGCTATTAGTTTATGTCCGTATTGTCAAACCATGGATGATGACCAAACGTCCTTACTTGGTGGAAGAGGTCATTCCCCAAAGAGGAAACGTATGGACCCTCGCTATTCGACCGAGAGGCCACGAAGGATTTCAGTTTCATCCCGGTCAATTTGCCTGGATAACTCTAGATATTTCGCCCTTCCGAATGCGTGAGCATCCCTTTTCCATGTCTTCGAGTGGCGATCATCCTGAACGGTTAGAATTTACCATCAAAGCATTAGGAGACTTTACCCAAACCGTTAAAGATATTGAGCCAGGAACAAAGGCATATCTGGATGGTCCTTACGGCGTGTTTACCAGCGATCGCTACTGGGATGCTGCCGGATTTGTACTCATTGCAGGTGGAATTGGCATTACCCCAATGATGAGTATGCTAGTTACGGCTGCTGAGCGGAACGACGATCGCCCGTTCTTGCTGATTTATGCCAGTGAAGGATGGGAAGATGTAACCTTCCGAGAAGAGTTGGACGCCCTTGTTGACACTCTGGATCTAACGATCATTCATGTGTTGCGTCAGCCTCCCGAAGACTGGACAGGCGAAACAGGCTATGTTGATCAAGATTTATTGGAGCGATATATTCCCATTCATAGAGGCAGCCGACACTATTTCATCTGTGCTGCACCAGTCATGATGGATCAAGTTGAGACAGCACTCCACGATTTGCAGGTACCTGCAACCAGTGTCCATATGGAACATTTCAATCTAGTCTAGTTCTCTAACGATAAACGCTTATGCGATACGTCATTATGATTCAGATCGTCAGTATTATTACTCTGATTTTACTGGGAGCTTCTGCTATGTTTGCGTGGTTGCAAAATCGCTCGGTTCAAGATTCTGCATATGAGCAGTTTTTGAGATCATCGATCAATGTCACAGCACAATAATCGCGTGCAGAAGATCGAATTAACGTTTCAGCTTTTGGGATGGGCTTTATTTATCCTATCGGCAAGCTTTTTTATGGCGGCCAGTATCAGAGCGGGAGACATATTGAGTCTCTTGGGTAGTTTATTTTTTTTCTTGGCCTGTTTTTTGTTTCTGATTCCCTTGGTTATTCTACGAAAGTAGTGAGTTACCCAATCAATTATTAGCGATCGCAGTCTAACAACACCTCTATCCCCAACCGCTAAGAGAGTAATAATGGCAAAGGATGCAGGAAGTTTAGGCAGAGTCATCGTTTGGCAAGAACTATAGCCTTGATACTGAAAAACCCAGACGGGACACAGACCTACTTCGAAGCTGTTGGCAACAAAACCGACAAACCTGTGCTCCTGTTGCATGGCATTGGCGCAGACCACACCATGTGGTACAAACAGGTGAAAACATATACCGATGCTGGCTATTACCTTCTTATTCCAGATTTATTTGGGCATGGGCAGTCGTCAGATTTAGCATCCAGTGATTTGTCTGTCTGGCGGCATCAACTCAACTGGCTTTTAGAAAGTCAGGGAGTGGATAAGTGTCATCTAATCGGGGTCAGTATGGGGGGCGTCATTGCCCAATCCTTCATTACTGAGCACCCAACCAAAATTGAAAAAATGGTGATTTCCGATTCCTTTGGTGAACTTCGTACTTTCAAGGAACGGTTGCTAGGGCAGGCTCAACTTCTTGGCTTTCACCTCTATAAAATATTGGGGAATCCACTGCTGGCAAGCAGCATGCGTACTGCCTATAAAGCGACCTATGCTCAAGATGCCCGCGATTATTTTGAGCAGGTTAGTCTCCGGGCAGACTTGAATCAGATGATTTTAGCTAGAAAAGCCATTAATCAAATTGATGTCTTAGAGAAGTTGAGAACGGTCACAACGCCCACGCTCGTCATGGTTGGAGCAGATTTTGGGCAAACATTCATCGAAATCAATGCAAAAATCGCAGATGCTTTGCCAAATTCCGAGCTATTCGTTTTAGAACGAGCGATGGATCCCTCTAATTTGGTGAATCCAAATGAGTTTGATAGGCAAGTCCTCCACTTCTTGGATGGCAATTGTCTTGATACGCCGCCTGATTGACCTGCCACCAATGACTCAGACAGAGGTCGCTGGCTTGCCAGGGCGATTTCACCAAAAACTGTTGTAGGGATTGCGCATTGGGTAATCCGGTAACCTTCGCAATGGCCGGTAGCGATTTGCGTTTGAGCTCGGAAATCAGGCCCAAATGCAAATGCTTAAACGCCTCGAACGCTCTCACTTCGACAAACAAGTCTTGGTAACCAGCACAATATCCGTCAACGAACCCGACTGTCGGCTGGGCTGTACGGGGCGCTACCATCGGCTCTGCCTAATTCTCAGCCCTGACATCTTGATTTATCTGCTGCCAGAGTCATTGAAGAGCGCTAAGCACCTCAGATGCTATTGAGCGCAAAAGTTCAGAGGGCTAAAGCTATACTTCGCTGAGCCCTTTTCAAAAATCCTTTGGGAGACCTTGAGATGGTTCACCAGGATGGGAGAATAGACAAGTATTACACTCAGGAAGTTGGCATGAAGCACCCTCTACTTGCACTATGTCTTGCAGTTCTACTGTGGTTAGGACTGTCTCAGCCAAGTTGGGCAGCTATTCAAGAAGACATTGATTTACTGATTGACACCAATGAATGCCCGGTCTGCATTCTTGACAAGGCCGATCTGAGCGGGTTAGATCTCAACGGCGCGAATCTTAAAATTGCAACTCTGACGGGCGCCAACTTAAGTAATGCTGATTTAACTCGCTCTAACTTGGTGCTGGCTTATATGGATGACATCAACCTGAGCGGTGCCATTTTGAAAGAGGCACAAATGAATGGAGCACAACTCTCGAAGGCTAATCTTTCAGGGGCTGATCTCAGCGGAGTTGAAATGACGCAGGCAAATCTGCTGAATGCTAATCTATCTAACGCCAATTTAGAAGGCGCCATCATGCTGGCTGTCAAGCTTGGTGAAGCCAACCTCAAAGGAGCCAATCTGAAGGACGCTAACCTTAGAGGCGTCAATCGCAGCATGGTCTTGTTCTGCAATACAACGATGCCCGACGGCTCAATTGAGAATAGGAATTGCGACTAAGCGCCATCCGATGGCCTTTGGCTCTACTCTTTATAAGAGATTTCCGAATTACGCTTCTGTTCCTTGCGGTTGCGGAGATTTTGAGCCTTTGTCTTTAAATCTTTGAAAAAGTCAGTCTCAACAATTTCGCGAACTTCACGGCTTTTGCGCGATTCATCGATTTCAATTTTCAGCGCTTGCAGCTGCTGCTTGAGTTTTTGCTCACGAGCGTACACCTCTTTTGCCATCGTCTTGAAAACTCGTGACAGCTTGCCGAGTTCGTCATGACGCTTCGCGGTTTTGTCTAACGAGATGAGGGTGAAGTTACCTGATTCGATCGCCTCAGCGGCATCGCTAATAACTGTAATGGGCTTGGTGATAGCACGATCGCTCAACCAGACTACGGCCACAGCGCCAAGCCCCAGAAAGAGGGCGATCGCAATGAGTAAGCGCTGTTTACTGGTGTTGATGCGCTGCAAAAACTCAGACTCAGGCATAACAGTGCCAACGACCCATTGCAACTGCCCTGATGAATCGAGATTCAAAGATTTAAGCGCAACGTAGTATCGCTGTTGAGTTTCTGGATCGTAGAACGAGGTCTTTTGCAACCCTATTATCTCGTCTAGAGCAATCTCATTGGCAATGATCGATTTATGAGCAACTTGTAGAACAGGATCATCAACTTCAGCAATAGGCATCAAATCAACGTCAGCCCTCACAGACTCGCCGACAAAGGTATCTGCAAGCGCTTCGGGATTGCTGGAAGCGACCAAAAATCCCTCGGGGTCAACGATGAAGACTGCTCCATCTCCTGAGTCTTTGAGGTCTTTCAAGTATTGAGAAATTTGCTGTAATTCAAATGAAATGCTGATAACCCCTCGAATGGTTTCATCCCCGAGTGGCTGATAAGTGGTGGCAGCATCCAAGCCAACCGCCCTGCCTGTTTTGAACACATAGAGATCCGTCCAAACATTTTGACCAGGATTGCCAAGAGCAGCTTGATAGAAAGGCCGAATCGGAGCGTAGTAGGCTTCAGGTCGTACAGTTTCCTCTACTTTCTCCCAGCGCCTATCAGTTGGGTAGAAATCGTAGGTTGTAACTGTTTTTTCAGCCGCTTCAAAACCTGCATTCCACTCTCCAGTAACCGCTGCTCGTTCAGCTCTACTTTCGCGGGCGGTCTGACGCTCCGCTAAAGCACTGCCTGGATCACCGACCTCTCCCAAATTAGAATCCCACTGTCGCTGAATCAAGTTGTAGCGCCCATCCGGTCGACGCTGAACACCAAGATAGTCACCATTGGCGAAGGCAAATTGCACCCACGTGAAATTTGCATGGGCTTGCAGCATGTTCAGGTAAAATCGACCTTGCGAAACAGGCTCATCAAGCTGAATGAGTTCGTCATCTAAGCTGCTACGAATCAGCTGTTTGGAAGCTAGGATGTCTTCGAAGAGATTTTTGACTTCATTTTCGGTTCCCCGCATCAACTCACTATTGAGCTGCTCTACCATGTCGTTGACATTCTGCTGTGAGGTATAGACCCAGGGAAAATGAACAATTGCCGCGATCGCACTTACCGTCAGCAACATCATGCCAGTGATCTTAGCTTTAAGGCTAAGACCTAGTTTGTCCTCAAGAGTAAAATCTTGCTCAGTTGGAGAAGATCTGGACTTAAATAGGGGACTCATTCGGCAACAGATGGATTATTCATACGGACAATTCGTTCACAACTGGCTGTCACCAATACAGCCGAAACGGCTTAAGTGCCAGGTATAAATCCTGCACAGTAGATTATTCGGACAGATATTAAGATCTTGTTAGTAGGTAATCAGAGGCCGTTCTTAGCCCCTATCTTTCCCACGAGGCATCCTTAAAACAGGAAAGCCTGTTAAATCTTAGCTGACAATACCCATATGTACGGTTGAACGGCGGATATTCCGTTCAATAATTCACATCAACTTAGTTAAATTTTTAGGGGTGTTTATAAACCAGCCTCACTTTAGAGATAAGTAGATTATCTGAGTTAGATAGATGCCCTGTTGCAGCTCTTTTGTCAGAGACGGGATGACTCGTGGAACTGAATCCTAAAAATCCTATGACATCGTGCCCTGTGGTCTAAGGATGAAATTTATTTGTCTGAAGTCCAGCATATCTTTTCAGCGTTTATACCGCGAGTATTTTGCATTTAATCATAAGCCAATAGCCGTACTTATCCGACCAATCAGGGCAACTTGTCTACACTCGATTGTCTTCTCTAAACTATTGAACTTGTTCACCAAGCCGTTTCTCGTATCTTGGCAGATCGACTCGCTCAGGCCGTTGCAGGCGTTGAGAAACTCATGTTGCTTCAATGGCGACGATCAACATCATTGTCTAGAACAATCGTCAAAACAAATTTTCCCTTCATGACGTGAGTGATTTTGCCGCATAAGATAGCGGTATCTGAAACTATAGTCTGACCGTCTAGGCTTGTACACCCAGTAGCATCCGGGTGCTTAGCGCATCGCTAGATGGCTCGCCGTTTTGTCCTAAAGAAACTGGCGACGGCTATAATCGTCCTCCATTTCCCCCAAACATTATGGATACTCAGTGCTTGACGATTGCTGGTCTCGAAGTTCGATTGGCACATCATCCTCAAGTGTGGTCCCCTCTGAGCGCGATTGAAATGATGTCGTTTCTAGTCGAAAATGACCTCTTGGTCAATTTGAAGCAGCGTCGCGTTCTCGATTTTGGTACAGGGTCAGGTATTGTCGGAATCGTCTGTGGTCTGCTGGGTGCAGCTCCCTTAGTTTTAAGTGATTATTCAAAAGTTGCCGCAGACATGGCGGTGCAAAATGCCCAGCTCAACAAACTATTTCAGGTTCAAGGCGTTCAAAGCGATCGCTTTGCCCAAATTCCTACTCAGCCCTATGACTTAATCATCAGCAACCCCCCCGTACAGCCGTGGCTATTCACCGACTTGGATTGTCCCAGCACGCGCGAGAAAGCGGCTGCTTGGAATGAAGCTGGAGCTGACGGTCGCTTGGTTTTAGATGCCTTACTCAAAACAGCTCAGTCCTATTTGGTTACAGGGGGACAGCTGATTACCTCCGCCTCGTCTCGTCATGGACAGCGGCAGACCGTTCACCTGCTGAACACCTTTTGGCCTAATCGCTGGCAGCAAATTTATGCTTCTGAACACGCCATCCTGCCCGACTATCATGGTCCCTACATTCCTATGTGGCAGCGGTTACAGGCTTTGGATGGCGATCTGCGAATTTATCAAATGGACGATCGCGGTCGCCGATTTGCTAAGCAAGCCGATGCCCACGGACAACCTATTATCATCACCACCCTAGACATTGACGAACGATCACAGCCCGTTCTTCTATACCCCGAAGACGAAGCAATTTGGTCTGCCAAAACGCCAGACGGACAGGAGCTAGTCCAACTTTCTTCTGAAGACAATCGCCTACCTGGTCCCGCCATCAACCAGCACTGGTACTACGAATACTATCTATTCCAAGCCTTTGCCCCATAGGGGTAGGAACGCGATACCCGTGTGGGAACGGTATATCGCGTCCCCACATCCCACAGCACTAACTTGCCAGGTTGACCTGCACAACATCTGCAATGTGATCCGTCCAGCGATCAACTACTGATCGCTGCTCAGCTTCAACCATCACGCGAATCAGCGGCTCGGTCCCCGAAGGTCGCACGAGCACGCGGCCCGTACTCCCCATGTCTGCTTCGGCCTGAGCGATCGCCTGCATTACGAGATCACAGGTTTGCCAATTCTTGCGGCGATCGCGGTCCTCTACCCGCACATTCTTCAGCCGCTGGGGGTACGTTTGGAAGCTCTGATCCACCAAGGCTGCCAAAGACCCGCCAACCTGCTGCACCAGATTAGCCAGATGCAGGGCTGTAAGAATGCCATCTCCAGTAAGGCTGTAGTGATGACACAGAATATGTCCCGACTGCTCACCTCCTAACATGGCTCCCCGCTGGACCATCTCAGCATAAACATGCTGGTCACCCACCTTGGTTCTCAATAGGGAACCGCCGAGCGCCTGCCAAGCTCTTTCAAAGCCCAAATTCGCCATGACAGTCGAAACAATCAGATCCTCAGGCAAACGCTGGGCTTCCTTCAGGGTTTTGCCCCAGAAATAAAGAATATAGTCGCCATCGACAACGCGACCTTGGGCATCGACGGCAATGACGCGATCAGCATCGCCATCAAAGGCAAATCCGATGTCAGCATTGTATTCGCGAATAGCCGCTTGCAAAGGAGCGAGATGGGTTGAACCACAGTTGACGTTGATGCGATCGCCATCAGGCAGACCATGCAGTTCAACAACGTCTGCCGCTGTGTTGGCAAAAGCACGATTAGCAACACCAGCGGCTGCGCCCCAAGCCATATCTAAAACGACCTTTAACCCATTCAGATTGAGGCCAGGAAAAGGATCACGCAGACAATCAAGATACTTTTCGATTAGCTCGGGACGAGTATGGCATTGTCCCCATGTAGAGTCGCCAATACAGTGGGGTATTCTCTGACCTCGGAGGGCTTGCTCAATGTCTTGCTGAATGTCGGCTGATAGCTTAGTGCCTTGTGGCCCAAAGAATTTGATGCCATTATCTTCTGGCGGATTATGGCTGGCTGAAATCATGATGCCGCCCATTGCACCAACAGCACTGCTTAGGTTAGCCACAGCCGCAGTAGGACACAGTCCCAAATTCCAAACCTCCAAACCAGCAGAGGTCAGCCCTGCAGCCAAGGCTGAGGCCAGCATATGACCCGAATTGCGAGAATCCTGCCCTAGCAGAACAGGGCCCATCGTAGCGTAATGTTGTTTTAGAACTTGTCCTGCCCAATAGCCAATCTGTGTCGCTAAAGGCGCATTCAACAAATCTCCTGCTTTTCCACGGATCCCATCTGTTCCAAACAGTTGACTATTGGGTAACTCAAGGGAGTTCCAACCTAAACCAGAAGGCAACGACAAACTCTGGCGACTGACTAGCCGCGCCGGGGAACTTACCATATAACTGACTCCTCACACACTCTCCAGTGGAGAATACCACCTTGGCTTAATAATTCGCATCATCCTAGACCACTTAGCCGTAGCCGATTACTGATCCCATGCCCCCCGATCCTCTTCAGCCCCATACGGTATCCCTACAAACCGGTATTGACCAATTCAATCAGGGAGAATTCTATGCCTGTCATGACACGTTAGAAGCCATCTGGATGGAAGCGGAGATCGCTGAAAAGCCTTTCTTTCAAGGCATTTTGCAACTAGCGGTAGCGCTCTATCATCTCAGAAACCAAAATTGGCGCGGGGCTGCTATTTTGCTGGGAGAGGGCATAAGCCGTTTGGAACCGTTTGAACCTCATTATCGAGACGTTGATGTTACAAGTCTCTTGGACTGTGCCAGTCTTTGGTTAGAAACACTACACCAGCTAGGGGCAAATCAGGTGGAACTCCTAGCCGATGCCCTGGAACGCACAAGCCAAGGCAAACCCGGTCGTGAAGAAACAGCTAATTTGCCGAAATGGGAAATTCAACCCGGTAACTAGGGGTATCTTTTTATTTGAATCACCTAAGTGTGAATAGAAATGGCAGAATCGAGCATTACTGCCACAAAAATTAATGGAACATCCTCTATGCTCATAGAGGAAACTAGCGACAATAGAAGAGCGTCTTTCATCAAAGCGGAAGAGACAGACATGGCTGAGCGGGCAACACGGTTAATGAATTTTGCTAGAGCACCCTTCCCGAAGCAGGTGCGATCGCGCCTCATGGCGATGACAGGAATTACTTTGGGCGTGATGATTGGGGCGATCGCTCACAACTCCATGCCAGTTGCCCAAGCTCAAACAGGAGAGCAGGGAACCATCACCCTGCGTGCTGATGTCCAGGAAGCCAACGCCATTACTGGCGTGATTACTGCCCGAGGAAATGTCCAGATTGAGTACCCAACTCGCTCTATCTATGCCACCTCTGCCCAAGCCCAATACTTCAGCGAAGAGAACCGCATGATTCTGAGCGGCAACGTGGTTGTTTTGCAAGAAGAAAATCGACTAGAAGCTGAAACAGTCACTTACTTGATTGATGAGGGACGGTTTATTGCTCTGCCTCAGCCCAACGATCAGGTAGAAACGACCTATATTCTGCAGGGTGATGAAGGGACTACTGATCCCGCTCCCGCGACGGAATCAACTCCTGGTGCAGCTCAGCCTGAAGCGATCGCACTACCTGAACCGGATTCAGCCCTCAATATCTCCCCCATCGACTAATACCAGCGCCATTTAAAGCGAAAAGGTCAAGCGAAAAGTCACAGGCTCCCCCATTTAACTCATTCAATCCGCTACGGCTAATACTCAGCAAAAAGAGCAGATACATCAGAAAAGGTACGTATAAAGCATGTTGCAGATGCGGCTAACCAAGAAGTACTGAATGTACCAATATTTGAGCATCAGAGAGCTTCGAAGTTGTTGACCTCGCCGGCTGTGAGTTGAATTCGCTCTATGAGACCAACTCGTTTCGTTGGATTTAGCATGGGGGTAATACGCTTTGATAGAATCTGAGCCAAACCCCTGCTAGATCTCAGGCACAAATCCCTTGAAAATTGTTTTAGAGAACGTTCAAAAGACTTATGGTAAACGTCAAGTTGTCCACCAAGTCAGCCTGTCAGTCGCACAGGGTGAAGTCGTTGGGTTGCTAGGACCCAATGGCGCCGGAAAAACAACAACGTTCTACATGGCTACAGGTTTAGAGAAACCCGATGGCGGACGTGTTTGGTTAGATAGCATTGATATTACTGATCTACCTATGCACCAGCGAGCCCGTTTGGGGATTGGGTATCTGGCTCAGGAAGCGAGTATTTTTCGGAACTTGTCCGTCAGCGATAATCTGCTTCTGGTGATGGAACAAACGAGCGTGCCGCCTAGTGAATATGACAATCGGCTGCGCGATCTTCTCAAAGAGTTTCGCCTTGAAACGGTAGCCCACACGATTGGAAACCTGGTGTCTGGGGGAGAGCGACGCCGAACTGAACTTGCCAGAGCTTTGGCCGCCGGGGAAGATGGTCCCCGTTTTTTGTTCTTGGACGAACCCTTTGCAGGGGTTGATCCCATTGCAGTCGCTGAAATTCAGCTGATGGTAGCGCAGCTTAGAAAGCGCGACATGGGGATTCTTATCACTGACCATAACGTCCGTGAAACACTCCAAATCATTGATCGCGCTTATATCATGAGCGAAGGGAGAATTTTGGCCTCTGGAACTGCTGAAGATCTCTACAGCAATCCTTTGGTAAGACAACACTACCTAGGTGAAGATTTCAAGATCTAATTAACAAGTTGTCTTCTTCACACAAGTGACTCTCTCGTTTAAGTTAGAAGCGTTTTATTGTCCTAATTCCCCTCTAACCCCTTGAGCTTGCTTTCTTTCTTTTATGGATACCCCTTACTCTAAATCAGCCCTACCGGAACCAGTCCGTGCTCCTTTTGGCAAGTATCGCGTATCCATCATGGATTGGTACATTGCCCGCGAGATTGTCCTGCCATTTTTGTTTGGCGTCGGAGCCTTCTCCTCTATTGGCGTTTCCGTAGGGGCTTTATTTGAGCTGATCCGCAGAGTAACCGAATCTGGCCTAGCGATTGGGCTAGCTATCCAGATTTTTGCATTGAAGCTACCTGAGTTCATCGTGCTAGCTTTTCCGATGTCTACGCTGTTAGCCACCATGATGGCCTATAGCCGTTTTTCGGCAGACAGCGAACTGATTGCGTTACGGGGATGTGGCGTCAGTATTCGCAGAATTGTGGCTCCAGCCGTCATTTTGAGCTTTCTGGTGACGGGTTTGACATTTGCCTTCAATGAGCTAATTACACCTGCGGCAAATTATCGAGCGACAACGACTCTAGAGCGGGCACTCAATTCAGAACGCCCTCCGTTTAGGGAACGAAATATTCTCTACAGGGAATTTCAGGAAGCGCCGGACGAACCGGATGAGCGACAAATGACCCGTCTTTTCTATGCTCAGAAGTTCGACGGTAATCAGATGTACAACTTGACGGTGCTTGACTATTCCCAAGCAGGTTTGAGTCAAATCGTGAGCGCCGATTCTGCCACGTTTGACTTCAACAGCAAAGTCTGGAACTTCTACGATGGCACGATTTATGCCGTGTCACCTGACGGATCCTTTCGACATATCGTCAAGTTCGACAATCAAGAGATTCAATTACCCAGTGCCCCCTTCGACATTGCTAACAGCACAAAGGAAGCTTCAGAGATGAATATTGCTGAAGCCTCCGGCTATTTGCGAAATGTCATTCGACAGACGGGGAATGAGCAGCTTATTCGAACATGGGAAACTCGAATTCAACAAAAGTACTCCCTACCGTTTGTCTGCGTGGTTTTCGGCCTCGTTGGCGCATCACTGGGAGTGCGGCCACAGCGAACGGGTAGAGCCACCAGTTTTGGTATCAGCGTCATCATCATCTTCGGATACTATCTGCTGGCGTTCATTTGCAATGCCCTTGGTGAAGTGGGCATTTTTTCACCGTTTCTATCGGCCTGGCTGCCTACCGTGATTTTCCTCAGCGTGGGCGTTTATTTGCTATTGCGGGTCTCTCGTTGACATCTGCCTCCTGCTCAAATGCTCAAAAGTCTTCATCCTTATCCGAGTGTGAAGACGAATTTCTATTCGCCCAAATCACCAAAATATTCCCGAAAGCCGACAATCTTGCCATCAGACACCTCGAAGGCGATCGCATTATGACCTTTATAAGGATTGCCCCCGTATAACCCATCTGCTTCAAACTCAAACATGACAGACGTGCCATTGGTATGGGTATACGTAGGAGGATGAAGCGTTAGGCGATCGCCGGCGATCGTATGGTCACGGCACTTAGCAATCATCTCTTGTCGGCCTGCCACACCGCTAAACTGACCGCGATGGGTCCCTGTGGGAAACCAAAACGTCATTTCTTCTGCCAGCATTGCAATGTAGGGTTCGAAATCTCCAGTTGTCCAGCCCTGAGCGAACAAGTCAAATGCCTGACGAGCCGTTGCCGTGATTGAACTTGCCATAGGGAAAATCTCTTCACTCAAAAAAGATGCATCAAGTGATTTTAATATTATCTTGATAGCTTTCAAGCTCTAACTCAATCGGCAAGAGCATCGTGTAGCCAAGCGATCTTGGAGCAGGGAAGCTGAATTGCTGTAATGTTTTGGACAGAATCAAAAGACCTTAGCCTAACCCTAATTTGACTAACAATTGCTACGAATTTGTCCACAAAATGATCATCAAACGTCGATGAGGCCCTTTGAGAATGGACGTTCCAGAAGACGTATCTCTCGTTCAAGTTATCCATGACCGCCGCGAAGACATTCAACCTGTGACAGCCGTCATTTCTCAGCAAGTCAAGCACAACCGTGAAGCTGACTATGAGCGTTGGACCCAGAGGATTTCTGCAACTGCCCGACAATTTCCTGGGCACTGTGGCGTCACGGTTATTCGACCCGAGGCGGGTATTTGCTCAGAGTACGTTACGATTCTTAAATTTGACTGCTATGCCCACCTGAAGGGCTGGCTCGATTCTAAAGAACGGCAGCGCTGCTTAGAAGAAGCCAAACCCCTCATTGCCAATACCTCAACAGTGCAGATCCTGACGGGATTTGAAACCTGGTTTACGCTACCCAATCGTAAGCGTCAGCCAGCCCCTCCTCGCTACAAAATGGCTATCTTGACCACGCTTGCAGTATTCGGCGCCGTCAATCTCTTAAATCCCCTACTCCTGCCTCTATTTTCGGGGCTACCGAGACTGCTCAGCTCTTTGATCATTACGTATTTAGTCGTTCTGCTACTCACCTACGTCGTGATGCCACGATTGACGAAACTGTTCTATCGATGGCTATATCCTGCCTAAGGAGATGTAGAAAATCGGAGATGCCCAACCATGCAATCGTGTAGTAGCTCACGCACCTCTTGGGTGTAATGGGCAAAGTGCCATTGAGTCATGGCATAAATGAAGGCAAAAAACACCACCGCAGGGATCGGTCCAGCAGGCCAAGGCATGGAGATCGCTAACGCTAAAAGCACTCCAAATGTGGCCCAGAGCTGAATTTCGCTGACAGTGCCGAGGGTGATCTCCAACTTAAGGCGAGTTTGCTGAGGAGGAGAATTGGCTGTGAGGTGACCTCGAATGCGGAAGCAAAATTGTCTGATTTGTCCAGGACCATATAGCATGAGGCGATCGCCCTCAAAATGACCTCGATAGCGACGAGTCGGCTGCCAAGCGCCGCTGAGAACAAGATCTTCTGCTAAGGCAGCGCTCAGATTACGTTGAACCTGAGAAAGGGCTAAGGGGACAGCGATCGCGACCAGTCGCCTTAATCCAACATAGCCTAATATTCCAGCCATTCTTTCCACTCCCTCACCATCACTAGAAGTTTCGAAAGTTCGAAATGTATAGCCGTCGCCAGTTTCGTTAGGACAAGACGCTGAGCCATTGGGCTATGGGCTAAGTCCCCGGATGCTGTTGGGTGCACAAGCCTAGAGGGCTAACGCTATACCTCATTAAAGCAAACCCCCCAGCGCAAAGCACTGAGGGGTTCAAAATGGATTCACCTAACAGCTAGAACCGCTAGCCAAATCGGCTTGAGGTCGAGGCTATCAGGAAGGCGGCATAGGTGAGGACATAACCCACGGTGAAGTGAGCTAGACCAACCACACGGCCTTGAACAATGGACATAGCCACAGGCTTATCCTTCCAGCGAACAAGGTTCGCAAGAGGAGTACGCTCATGTGCCCAAACGAGGGTTTCGATCAGCTCTTGCCAATATCCCCGCCAAGAGATCAAGAACATGAATCCAGTAGCCCAAACTAAGTGAGCAAACAAGAACATCCAAGCCCAAACGGAAAGGTTGTTCATGCCGTAAGGATTGTAGCCGTTGATCAGCTGAGAGGAGTTGAGCCAGAGATAATCCCGTAACCAACCCATTAGATAGTTGGAACTTTCGTTGAACTGAGCGACGTTACCAGACCAGATGCTCAGATGTTTCCAGTGCCAGTAGAACGTTACCCAGCCAATCGTGTTCAACATCCAGAACATAGCGAGGTAAAAGGCATCCCACGCAGAGATATCACAAGTACCGCCACGACCAGGACCATCACAAGGGAAGCTGTAGCCGAAGTCTTTCTTATCGGGCATCAGCTTAGAGCCCCGTGCATCCAACGCACCCTTGACCAAGATCAGAGTGGTGGTGTGCAGACCCAGCGCGATCGCATGGTGAACCAAGAAATCGCCAGGGCCAATGGTCAAGAACAGAGAGTTGCTACCACTATTAATGGCATCCAACCAGCCAGGGAGCCAGACATTGCCTTGGTTAGGCCAAGCTGTGAACGCAATGCTGTCGGGATTAGACAACAGGGTGTCGAAACCGTAAAGCATCTTGCCCGAAGCAGCTTGAACCCACTGAGCAAAGACAGGCTCAACTAGAATCTGCTTCTCAGGTGTACCGAAGGCAACGACCACATCGTTGTGGACGTACAAGCCCAAGGTGTGGAAACCCAAGAATAGAGAGACCCAGCTTAGGTGAGAGATAATAGCTTCCTTGTGCTGCAGAACGCGGTCGAGGACGTTGTTCTTGTTTGCAGCAGGATCGTAATCCCGAATCAGGAAGATTGCGCCGTGAGCAAACGCACCCACCATGATGAAGCCAGCAATGTACTGGTGATGAGTGTAAAGCGCCGCTTGGGTGGTGTAATCCCGAGCAATGAAGGCATAGGGAGGCAGAGCGTACATGTGCTGAGCCACTAGAGAAGTGACGACACCTAAACTTGCCAGAGCCAGAGCTAGCTGGAAGTGTAAGGAGTTGTTCAGCGTGTCGTACAGACCCTTGTGGCCCTCACCCAAATCACCAGGCGTGCCCGCAGGAGGATTGTGAGCATTCAAGATTTCCTTGATGCTGTGACCAATCCCGAAGTTAGTGCGGTACATGTGACCGGCAACGATGAAAATCACTGCGATCGCCAAGTGGTGGTGAGCCATATCCGTCAGCCAGAGAGATTCTGTCTGAGGATGGAAGCCACCCAAGAAAGTCAGAATTGCAGTCCCTGCACCATCAGCAGTGCCAAAGATGTGGCTTGCCGTATCAGGGTTCTGAGCATAAACGCCCCAGTTACCCGTAAAGAAGGGCATCAAGCCTGCGGGGTGAGGAGGCGTGGACAAGAAATTGTCCCAACCAACGTGCTGACCGCGAGACTCAGGAATTGCAACGTGTACTAGGTGGCCCGTCCAAGCTAAAGAGCTAACGCCGAATAGACCAGCCAAGTGGTGGTTTAGGCGAGACTCAGCATTTTTGAACCAGGACAGGCTAGGGCGAAACTTGGGCTGTAAATGCAACCAACCTGCGAACAGGAAGATAGCCGACAGCACTAACAAGAACACCGCACCAGAATACAGTTCAGTGTTAGTCCGCATACCGATGGTGTACCACCAGTGATACACGCCAGAGTATGCAATGTTAACTGGATTAGAAGCACCAGCCTGGGTAAAAGCATCTACCGCAGGTTGGCCGAAATGAGGATCCCAAATCGCATGGGCGATGGGCTTAACATTCAGCGGATCTTTGATCCACTGTTCAAAGTTACCTTGCCAAGCAACGTGGAAAAGGTTGCCAGAGGTCCAGAGGAAAATGATTGCCAAGTGGCCGAAGTGAGAGGCGAAGATCTTTTGGTAAAGATTCTCCTCAGTCATGCCATCGTGGCTTTCAAAGTCATGGGCTGTAGCAATTCCGTACCAAATCCGGCGAGTTGTCGGATCTTGGGCTAGCGCTTGGCTAAATTTTGGGAATTTAGTCGCCATAGATTCTCTTCAAGTCCTCCCTGCTAGCCTATTGTCAGTATTCGAGCATGGAAGAAGGCCCAGGTAGTCCCAATACCTCCTAAGAGATAGTGAGCCAAACCAACCGCACGACCCTGGGTAATGCTCAGAGCGCGAGGCTGAATAGCAGGAGCAACCTTCAACTTGTTGTGAGCCCAAACAATAGACTCGATCAGCTCCTGCCAGTAGCCGCGACCACTGAACAAGAACATCAAGCTAAACGCCCACACAAAGTGAGCCCCTAGGAATATCAGACCGTAGGCCGACAGTGCCGAGCCATAGGAGTTAATAACCTGGCTAGCCTGTGCCCACAGGAAGTCCCGGAGCCAACCATTAATGGTGATCGCACTGCTGGCAAAGTTACCAGCAGTAATGTGAGACACCACTCCATTGTCAGAG
This sequence comes from Oscillatoria sp. CS-180, assembly GCF_028330965.1. Classification (GTDB taxonomy): domain Bacteria; phylum Cyanobacteriota; class Cyanobacteriia; order Phormidesmidales; family Phormidesmidaceae; genus Halomicronema. Next base: position 132,285 of record NZ_JAQMUB010000092.1, read on the forward strand.
ACCGTACCCCACACATCCGACTGCATCTTCCAACTGAAGTGGAAAATCACAATTGAGATGGAGTTGTACATCCAGAACAGACCTAGGAACACGTGGTCCCAACCAGAAACCTGGCAGGTACCACCACGACCAGGACCATCGCAAGGGAAGCGGAAGCCTAGCTCACCCTTATCAGGGATTAAGCGAGAGCTGCGAGCATACAGCACACCTTTCAAAAGAATCAGCGCTGTCACGTGAATTGTGAAAGCGTGAATGTGGTGCACCATAAAATCAGCTGTGCCGAGTGCAATGGGCATCATAGCGACCTTGCCGTTGACAGCTACAATATCGCCACCAAAAGCGGGGCTAACACTAGCCATCACATTAGGTGCAGTAGAACCAACTGCTGCGGTGTGAAGTCCTTGGACCCACTGAGCAAAGATCGGCTGGAGCTGAATTGCAGAGTCAGAGAACATATCCTGAGGACGACCCAATGCTCGCATCGTGTCGTTGTGAATGTATAGACCAAAGCTGTGGAAGCCAAGGAAGATACAAACCCAGTTCAGGTGAGAAATGATGGCATCGCGAGAGCGAATCATCCGATCCAAAGCGTTGTCGAAGTTCACTTCAGGATCGTAGTCCCGCACCATAAAGATGGCTGCGTGAGCTGCGCCACCCACGATACAGAATGCACCGATCCACATGTGGTGAGTGAACAGACACAACTGAGTCGAATAATCCGTTGCAATATACGGATAAGGAGGCATCGCATACATGTGATGCGCCACGATGATGGTCAAAGAACCCAACATCGCTAAGTTCACAGCTAGCTGTGCATGCCAGGAAGTGGTGAGATTCTCAAACAGACCATCATGGCCGTTACCACCAAAGAGAAGGGGATCGCCCTTATGGCCTTGCAGGATTTCCTTCATGCTGTGACCAATTCCCCAGTTGGTGCGATACATATGTCCCGCAACAATAAAGAGAACCGCCAGGGCTAAGTGATGATGCGCTGTATCCGATAGCCAGAGACCACCAGTTACAGGATTCAAACCACCCTTAAAGGTCAAGAAATCAGAGTATGCAGACCAGTTCAAAGTGAAGAACGGAGTCAATCCTTGAGCAAAGCTAGGATACAGCTCTGCCATCAGGCTCTTATCCAAGATGAACTCATGGGGCAGGGGAATATCCTGCGGAGCCACACCTGCATCAAGCAGCGCGTTGATTGGCAGAGACACGTGAATTTGGTGACCCGCCCAGCCCAAACACCCCAGACCTAGCAGACCTGCCAGGTGGTGGTTCATCATGGATTCCACGTTCTGGAACCACTCAAGCTTAGGTGCGCGCTTATGGTAGTGGAACCAGCCCGCAAACAGCATCAGACCCGCCATGACCAAACCGCCGATCGCGGTGCAGTAGAGCTGATAGCTGTTCGTAATGCCGGAGGCTCTCCAAAGCTGAAAGAAACCCGATGTAATCTGAACGCCTTGGAAACCACCACCGACGTCGCCATTCAGGATGTCTTGGCCCACAACGGACCAAACAACCTGAGCACTTGGTCTGATGCTAGTGGGATCAGCCATCCAGGCTTCGAAATTTGAAAACTTAGCGCCATGAAAATACATGCCGCTGAGCCATATGAAAATGACGGCCAAATGGCCGAAGTGTGCACTAAAGATTTTGCGCGAAATGTCTTCTAAGTCACTGGTATGACTATCGAAATCGTGAGCGTCAGCATGGAGATTCCAAATCCAAGTTGTGGTTTTGGGACCTCGCGCAAGGGTGCGATCAAAGTGACCCGGTTTAGCCCACTTCTCAAAAGAAGTAGGAACAGGGTTTTTGTCGACCGTCACCTTTACGCTTGCCTCTTGCTCGCGTGGGGTAGTTGTCATGGAGACTCTCCTCTCTCTAGACAAACGAGCTTTTGCAAGTTGATACTGTAGACCGATCTCTTAACAGCTTATCCATCGGTTAAAAAACCTTAGATTTCTTAGAACTCGGATTACAGTGACTTCTGAGTATTATAGATGCCGTTATTTCCGTCACTCGAATCAGGTTAACAATATTTCAACCTAGAAAAACAGCCACCCTGCTTGACTTTCAGCTCTTGACACAGCACAGAAAGTCATGCTGAAAGCCACATTATTAACAATTCTCAATTAAAAGCCTCGACAATTTTCTGGGCATCCCAAGGAATTCAAGCAACTTTTCTTGAGAAATATGAACTTAAGTGAAATTGTATTAAAGAAGCTTTATTAATTCGATTGAAAGCCTCCCTGCACTAAAGCCATCTAGTAGAGAAATCTAATTTCAAGAATTAAGATCTTTAATTTGCTTCTTGTTACTTAGGATTTCTTTACATAAGCTTTTGAGAGGCTTGCAAATCTGACGGATGGCCATTGTTGTGCCTAATTAGCCCTATTGAAAACCTTTCCCCTTGCCGCAAGGTAAGGGAGAATCTGAAGCGGTAACAACAGCAACGGAGTGTGGGGATGTTTTTAAGGTTGCGAAGAGCGATCGCGCTGCTGCTCATTGTGGGTGTGTTTGGCTTAATCGGGTGTGGTGGCGATCGTGACGTGCCCGTTGTGTTACTAGAAGATAATGCCTCAGGTTCAACCTCTAACCCACTCGTAGGTCTTATTTCAGAGGTGTCTCCACCAGAGCGTATTCAACAACTCAAGCCATACCTCGACGTTTACGAACCCCAAGTCCGCATTGCTTTTCCTCACGACAACGAAACGCTTCAGGATACGACTCTTTCGGTAGACCTCCAAATTCGAGATTTTCCTATCTATAAAGATCAGGAATTAGCGCTAGGTCCTCGTCTTCATCTCGTTCTAGACGATCAGCCCTATCGAGAAATCTACGAAACAGAGACTCCCATTACATTTTCCGATGTTTCCCCAGGCACCCATACGCTGCGTGTCTTTGCGGTGCGCCCCTGGGGAGAAAGTTTCAAAAATGAAGGGGCTTACGACCAAATCACGTTCAACATCTATACAACATCCCCTAGCAATAATCCTGACGACAGCCAGCCCCTGCTGACGGTCAATGAACCCCAAGGTACCTACGGTGCAGAACCAATTCTGCTGGACTTTTACTTGAACAACGCGCCCTTACACGTTGTTGCCGAGGAAGATGAGGCCGTTTCTGATTGGCGCATTCGCTGCACGATCAACGGCGAAGCATTCGTCTTCGATCGCTGGCAACCTATCTATTTAAAGGGATTTCAGCCTGGCAAAAACTGGGTAAAGCTAGAAATCATCGACGACAACGGTGCTCTGATCGACAACGCCTTCAATACTGGTGTTCGACTCATCGAATACACCCCGGGTGAAGAGGATGCGCTCTCAAAACTCATTCGAGGAGAAATCTCCTTAACTCAGGCAAAAAGCTTGGTTGACCCGACCTATGTTCCTCCTACACCACCTGCTGAACCAGCCCCAACGGTTGAAGATCTAGAACAAGAGAACGAACCAGGGTTTATAGACACCTCCGAAAGAGCCGCCGAACAAGGCACTTCTGATGAGCAACAAGGGAATATTTCAGAACCCTCCAGCCTTGAAGAACAAAATCAGGTTGAAGACGTACCAATCGCAATAGACGAGCAACCGCAGCCGGCTGAAGAACCCAAAGGCTCTGACTCAGAAGGTGCCATTGACACACTTCCTGTAGAACCCTTACCCGAAACTGATACGCGGTTCCCCAACCTTAAACCCGACCTTGAAACTGATGGACCGTCCGCAGGGGAACTTGAGGAAGTTCCTGTCGAATTAACACCGGACGCCTCCATAGAAGACTCGCTTCCTGAAGACTCGATCCCTGAAGATCAACCTATTATCAACAACGAAGCACTAGACGATCTGTCTCCTGAACTTGACGACAAAACAAGCAACCCAGAACCGTCCCCCGCTTTGGGAACGCCTGAACAAGAATCAGCGGAAGATACCACTAACCTTTTTGAACCCTCGAACCCATCGGCTTTCGATGATTCATCGACAGAGGAGATACCGTCGGAGCTGGAAGACAACCCTGAGAAACCTCTAGACTCCAATCCTGATTTACCTCAATCAGACGAATCACCGAATTTTGATCCAGACGTGCTGGAAACGCCAATAGAGTTACTAGAGGATGAAGCGGATTTAATTTAACCCTTCTTTCGCTAAGACGAATGATGAGCTCAATGCCTTAGGCACATTCGTCAAAGGCTGAAACAGAATGGGATGAGCTGATTAGTTGATGCACAAAATCAGCGTCAACCGGACGCGAAAATAAATAGCCTTGACAATATTGGCAGCCTAACTCCAACAGAATATCGAGCTGTGCACGGGTCTCAATGCCTTCCGCAATGACCGTCTTTCCTAGGCTGTGACAAAGATCGATTGTGGCACGCACGATCTCTATCTTTTCGAGATCAATATTCATTTCTCTGAAAAAGGAGCGATCAATTTTCACGATATCGATGGGGAGACGATGCAGATAGCTGAGAGAGGAATATCCTGTCCCAAAGTCATCCAAGCAGATCTGAATCCCCCTTTCCTTGATCTGGGCAAAAATATTCGCCGCTCTGGCTACATCTTCGATGAAGACGCTCTCGGTGACTTCTAGTTTTAGAAAACGGCCTTCCAAACCTGTTGACTGCAAAATATTATCGAACGTTTGCAGAATGTTCTTCTGTGAGAACTGCTTGCTGGAAATATTGACACTGACTGTCATGTCCGAAAAACTAGCCGCAAGTCCTGGTGGCCGTGTCTGACGCTGAACAGGACTATGCCACATCTGCTGCCACGTTTTCAGTTGCCGACATGCTTCGTAGAGTACCCACTGATCGATAGAGGTGATGAGTCCTACTTCCTCCGCTACAGGTATAAATTCTTCTGGGAGAACTACACTGTTGTCAGGCTTTTGCCAACGAACTAATGCTTCAAGGCAAACCATTTCTCGCGTCTTCAGGTTAACAATGGGCTGGTAGTGAACTCGAAATTCTTCACGTACAGTCGCTTGTCGTAAACTGCTCTCAAAATGCATCAGCTGTTTTGCCTGACTGTGCATTGCACTATCGAACAACTCGTATCGACCTCTACCCTGAGCCTTTGCTCGATACATCGCCGTATCTGCATCTCGTAGCAGATCGGCAGCGCTTTCATGGGGCATAGAACTCAGCACAATGCCGATGCTGGCAGTAACGACAAGTTCGTGGCCGTCTATATAAATAGGTTTGGGAATTTCTTGCAGCAGACGCTGTACCGTGCGCGATGCAATTGTCGGATCAGTAACGTCTTCCAAAAGGATGGCAAACTCATCGCCCCCCAAACGAGCCACGGTATCTACTGTTCTCAACTCATTGGTCAATCGAGGCGCAATCTCCATCAAAAGCTTGTCGCCCACAATATGTCCCAAAGTGTCATTGATGATCTTGAAGCGATCTAGGTCCAGGAGAACAACAGCAAATCCAAATTGCGGCGATCGCTGAGCCCGTTCAACAGCATGTTTGAGGCGATCGAACAGCAACACCCGATTGGGCAGCTTGGTTAAGGGATCGTGCATCGCGTTGTACTCCAGCAGCGCCTGCGTACGTCGCTGTTCGCTCATGTCGCGAAACACAATCACGGTTCCATCTGTGGTGCCCTGTTCATTCTGAATTGGGGAAGCACTATGAACAATGGGAATTTCTTGATGACATCTAGACAGTAAAACTGTTTTACTCGATTGATGAGTGGTATTGGCTTTAGGTAAGGACGGTAAGTCCGAGTGGTTGATGCTTTTACAAGTCAACTCATCAATAATCTGCAGGATCTCTTGTGAAGAACGCCCGATCGCGTCTTCTTGGGACCACCCAGTTAGGGCCTCCGCCACAGGATTCATAAACTTAATCAAACCATCATTATCAGCCGCCACAACGCCTTCGCTGATGCTGGTTAGAACGGCTAAGAGCCACTGACGATTCGTTCTTAACAGCCGATCAAATTGATGTTTATGGAAAGCAATCTCAATATTGGCCTGAAGTTCACTCGCTTCATAAGGCTTGAGAATATAGCCAAAGGGTTGGGTCCAATGGGCCCGCTTCAAAGTTTCTTCATCAGCGTAGGCCGTTAAGTAGATGATCGGAATCTCTAAGGTTTGGGTAATGATCGAGGCTGCTTCAATTCCATCTATCACGTCCTGCAAATGGATATCCATAAGGACTAGATCTGGCTTGATCTCTAGCGCTTTGCGAGTGGCTTCTTCGCCTGAGGTGATAATTTCAGGAACGCTATAGCCCAGATCCGTCAGCGTATTTTGCAGGTCCATGGCAATAACGACTTCATCTTCAACCACTAGGACGGTTTTACTAGACATCTGTAAGGCTCCTGTTTGGGAAACGAAAGTTGAAATGCTGCGCCTACTGAGGTAGGAAGAACAACAATGTCTCCTTTTATCTGCTTCGCTAAGTTTCGAACCAAGCTAAGACCTAAAGAACTTGATTTTGGACAAATAGAGTTGTGCCTGCGCTGCAACCACAGGCTGTGAGTGCCCCAAACCAGACAACTAAGCCGATTGTTGAGTGTCCTTGCAAGGACAAAGCTTTTGCGATGGATGAAACTTGACCAGCGGACAGG
>NZ_JAQMUB010000093.1 GCF_028330965.1 Oscillatoria sp. CS-180
CAACATGACTTGGAAGGGGATTTCACCCCTGGTACAACTGGTTGACGGGATTTACCCAAAACACGTTTCTGTGCCGAAAGAGGAATTGGCCGAGTATGAACAATACTGGCAACGCTCAGCAATCTTGCCGAAATGGGACGTATTGGTTGCTCCTTCTTAGCTGGTATTTTATTTCTTGGCTTATCCCTTGCAGTTCAAGTTCCGTTTCTCCATCTGAAGCGTAGACTTTCGCGGCGAGCGCTAATAGATTTTTGTCTACTAAAAGAGCCGATAAACGATCAAAGTAAACCTGTAGAGCATCCTCTCTGGCCTCATTAGCTGCAATCTCTCTTTGCTCCTCAGAAGCTGCCTCAGCCTGTTGTTGCTGTTGCTGCTGCAGCCAATAACCTAGAATCGCCAATGACAGCGGGACACCTAATAAGCTGAGCCCGTCCCAGAGAGTTTTTCCTGGTTCAGATGTATTCGTTTCGACTGTCTTCAGAATATTTCCTTGCGTATCTCTCTCGGTAGTAACAGAGACAGATTGTCCGCGTCCGATTCCTGTCCAATCAGGCCATCCATAAAGAGCGATCGCCGTCACTAAACTTCCAATTGCAACAACCAAACCCGAAGAAACCGCAGTTACCCTCCATGGCTTCCTGGTCAAACTTTTCCAGAAGACTGATTTGCGCTTTTTACCCAGCGGCATACTCTTTGTAATACCTTTAATCCGCGATCAGCAGTAATTTTGTTTATCTATGCTGCTTTTGCCAGCTTAGCCTTAAGACCAATCACCGTCAGACCGATGACCTCTTGAGTTGCTTCGTCGTAGCGCAGCACGACACCATCACCGATATCAACACTAATTGCAGGACGAGGTGTACCAACGGATAAATACAGGACGTCTGCTTCATCGTCATAGTCCCAATTAGCTTGATTTGATGTTTGCAGGATTTTCAGCGTGTCCATAAAACCTCTCTTTGCCGTGATGGGCGGCGAGTCAAATATGCCGTCAATATAAAACCGTCCATAGCATTACTTTCTCTATAGGCAACAACCACATATTTACGTCCTAATTGAGTCTTGTCGTACAGCCGAATGGCTAGCAGTTCTCCCGAATCACCAGCCTGAATTAAATCAGGCTTAGCAATAGTCTCAATAATCAGACTCCGAGAACTGCTTATTTCTGGGTGTCTTCGAACGATGTGGTGCCATCGCTCATCAGATAAACGAATGGATACTCCGTTATGCGATGTGACTACCTCCATTGTCATATATTTCTGAAACAGTCGTTTCTCAAGGTAGAGCAGCGAGTCAGAGTACCGTTATACGGTTGAACTGTCCGATCTCATCCTATACAATTCCTTCTACGGGGAATGATTTCAGGCGGGGAAGAGAAGAGGTGCAACTCTTCAAATCCCCTAATCATCCCGAACTTAGCGCGGTAAGTCGAGATGACTGGGATCAATGTTATCCCCACTATCTTGCCCTTACCACTTCAAACTAGGGATCTGGATAGTTCCCCGTTTTCCTTAAGCCGAAAACGGAGATAAACCCGTCATGTGTGAACCTTCCACCGGAGCCGCTCAATCGGCTCCTCAATTCAACCTACCCGCCTTCAACCAGGAGAGCGTGCGGCATATTTTGCTGGGCGACTACAGCGCCCTCATCGATGCCATCAACCGCATGGCTGTCCTCGGCTACTGCGAAAGAATTGCCTGGAGTCAACCCTTACCTACCGGGCGCAACGGCGAATTCATCAGCGTCATGACCCGCAAACGCACAATTCCGTAATAGCCCGGTTTCATGGCCCACTTACCCGATCCGGTGGGTGGGCTGTGCCAGTCAATATGGCAGGCGGCACAATGATGCTGATGCTCAATTGAAAGCTATGCGGCGGCTCAGCCCCTCAGCTCAGTACACCGTTGTGTTTAATCCAACTGCTCCTGAGGAACACGGGAAGGTGTTTGCTTGAAAGCGATTGGCACATTATGTTTGCATCACAGTTGTGTATTGGAGTTGTGAGTAACCCAGTAGGCGATATGGGATGGGTGCTTGGTGAAGAAGTTGATGCTGAATGGGGCATTAGTGGCTGAGGAAAAATCTCATTCAACGCCTAAAACGGTTTTAGCGGTCAGATTCAAGTTAGGAAAGACAGCAGACGTAATGCGCTGATCGCCGCGCAGCAATTGCCGGTCATAACGCCCTTCTGAATTCAGGGTACAGAGGGTTAACGTGGGTTGCTTAGGCCGACCAATGAAGAATTCGCCGCCTAGTCCTTGATAGTCTGCAATCCAATATTCTGGGATGCCCAGCAGAGCATAGTCTTCGAGTTTACGGGCGTAGTCGTTTTGCCAGTTGCCGCTGACGACCTCCGCCACAAATTTGATGGTGCTGCCGAGGGTGACAACGGGTTGGCTGGCCCACAGTGGCTCCTGAGGGAGAGCGGCTCGATCTAGAACGATCACATCTGGACGAAACCCGGTCTGATTGGCTAAGGGTTTGATTAAGCAGCGGTGGGGGATGAAGTAATCGACTCCTTGCTGCACAATGTCGTAATTGAGCCAGCGGGCAATCGCCGCCGCCACTTCCTCATGAGGCCCCGTCGGTTCCAAATCGAACAGTTCTCCGTCAATCAGTTCATAGCGACTGTCATCGCCATACTGAGCAAGAAAATCCTCAAAACTCAGAGAAATGGGTTGGGTGGATCGATCGCTGGCAAGTGCCATGATTACTCTGGCTGCTTCGTATGGTGTTATGGGCGAACGTTAGCTGTGCTCAGTCTATCGCGATCGCCAGATGCCAATCGCTTAGTACACTACACTGCCAAATAGCTAGGAGAGAACGGCGATCTCGCTCTCAAATGTGTGCAATCTTGATTGAAGAGACCATTAAAAGCAGGCTGGTCGAGAACAACATCGAGGAAGGCAATCGCGATGACTAGTACCTTATTGACTCCGGTGAAATGGAGTGTAGATGACTATCACAAGATGATTGCTGCTGGGCTGCTGCGCGATCGCCGGGTGGAACTGTTGAATGGAGACATTGTTGAGATGGCCCCAGTAGAGCCAGCCCATGAAGGAATGGGGGACGCTGCAACAGAGCATCTTAGAGAGCAGCTAGGGTATCAAGTTTTGGTGAGAGCCGGTAAGGCCGTAACGCTGCCCACCAGCGAACCACTGCCCGACATCGCTGTTGTTGAACGTCGCGATTATGCAGACCATCATCCATACCCCGACAATATTTACCTGCTCATTGAAATTGCTAACAGCAGGCCAGAGCGTGACACCGAAGTGAAACGCCCCACTTATGCCAGTGCGGGCATCAGAGAATATTGGGTGTTTAACCTCGATAAAGACGAGCTGCGAGTTTTCCGAGATGCTGCCGATGGTGACTACCAGACTGATATCACTTGGCAGGATGATGCAATCTCCATACAGGCATTTCCTGAAGTCATTCTGTCGGTAAACGCAATGAAACGGCTAGTCCTCTAGCGTCGTACTACAGACCCTCTGGCCTAAATAAAGTGGTGAGGCACTCAAAGTTTGTTGAATGCTTTTTTAGAGAAACCTAGAAAGCCTTAATCAACTGCATTTCCAGTAATTTTGCTCCCAGGAACTCTATGTTGAAGCACTGCGTTCCCACAGGGGCCTGCAAGACCATCGCACCGCAGAGGTCAAGCGTGCCTCTTGCAGAGGAGATTCGCTAACGAATCTCCTATTCTCCATAGCTTTGAACTCAATCACAGTGATATACCACATCAAGCTTTCAGCATGCCTCACACGGTTATGGCTTTTCCTGATGATGGTTAATCAACTGCCTCATTTTAATCAGAAGGGCGATCGCCCATGCACTCTATCTCATCCATCTGAAAGCTGTAGATAGCTTGGGCACCTGTTTCATCGACGTAAATAGTTTCCCCATCTAAATCGCGGAGATAAACTAATACCTCAGTACTCAAACCTTCCGAAACAACGTCAATAACAACACCAAAAGAATAGAATTGAGGGCTTGTAACTATTGGAGCAAATGGCTGCTTGAAGCGAACCAAGTCTCCTTGCTTCATCCTCCACCTTCTGAGATGCCTATCCTGAGCTGTTGCCTACTCCGTTCGAGTTGATGCCAAAGTTGATCAATCTGATTCAAAGCATCGTTTGACGACAATCGACCGCCCGTATGCAAACCGCTGATATATTCAACTCGCAGAGCAAACTCTTGCAGATTGGCGTTAAAAATAAGTTGCTCAGGTTTAACTTGGCCATAATAGCGAGAGCGCGGGTATAAAAAGCATTGGAGTGGTTGATCCATACCTGATTCCTCTATAAACCACCTCAAAGTTGCCCTCTAAGGCGACTTCAATTCTAGCGTCATCTGGACTTTTTATTAACCTCTTCTTAACCTTGGAGAGCCTCTGTCAAAGGGTAGACATTTGGAAGAACCCTTCTGAGTAAGACCTGAGCAATTGAGCTTGCCAACCTCCAGATTTAGCGTAGAGTGTTCACTGCCTGCTCTATCTGCAGAGATTGGTGATTTTACGCAAGCCCTACATTCAAAACTGAAATCTGTCAGCAAGAATGAAGAATAATATGATGCCGCTCCGAGTAACTAATCACATCCGTGCGTTCAAGCTCATGGATTAACCGAGTTACCGTAACCCGAGACGACCCGATCGCCTCTGCGATCTGCTGATGAGTCAGACGCAGGTGAATCAAGTAGCCCTGGTCAATGCGACTACCAAATTTAGACGCCAACCAATTCAGCAAAAGCTGTATTCTCTGTAGGGTCTGCCCGTGACGAATTCTCATAAGCTCTTGCATTTGCGAAATGTGCGCCAGCATCACCTGGTTCATATTCCAACACTGATTAATATTAAGACGTGCTGCTTCTACAGTGGTCAGGCATTCCATATAGCACGGTTGGATGCATACAAGAGGATATCCTGTCGAATCTCCAACCCCCCAGAACCCCAGAGTAATAATTGCTCCGTCCTCGGAAATAGTGAGAAGGCGAACAGTACCAGATTGAATCTGCCAAAGAGTATCTTCTTGCAAAGGAACAATCTCTCGACGCTTAAAAGTACGCACGCGAGGACAGTCTAGTGAGGTCAATTCGACAGTTGAATTTTGCATAGGAGCTAAGTCGGACGTTGGCGACCTGTCAGGAATCAAAGGCAGCTAACTTTTAGGTAAACATCCAAAGAAAGGTCTGTTGAGATTTGTTCTCAATAAAGTCAACCGTAGCATAGCATAACTTTTCTAGCTGCTGGCTGATTAATCAATCGACTGAGCTACAGCTTGTGGTACCAGAAAGTGACCTGTTTAGGAGACTGCGATGGAGTGAAATCCTGACAGTCCCTAGCGGATCGAGTGAGCGCTTCACAAGGATTAACAGCACATCTAAGTTCTTCAGAACCCGAAAAATAGACACACCGATAGCAGGGAGTCAACTGGATCTGCCGCGTTTGTATAAATTGCCGATAGAGTCCCCGAAGCGCCGCCACAGCGAACCATAGCGTCAATACCACCAACGAAAGCGGACCTAAAGCAATGCCAACAAACAGAAGCGTATTGGTAACCAATTCCTGAGTCATAGATGTTTTATCAATCAGTTTTTGAATTGAGCTGTTGCCATAGCCAGGTGTCGATCGCGAACTTACCGCCACCATTGATCAAAAAGAATAGATAAAACGAGGCATAAAGGGCCGCTGTTTCTAAGGGGGTTACTTTAAAGCCATTGCCCTTGACGTGAAAGAAGATCGCTACCAGCATTGTGATGAGTAGTGCAGCCGCATCAAGACGGGTCAGGAAACCCAGCATCAGCAAAATAGCCCCAACCACCTCGGTATAAGCAGCACAGTAGGTCAAGAAAACCGGATAGGGAAAACCGATATAAGTCACCACATTGTCTGCAAAGCCTTGAACATTAGCTAATTTGTCAAGACCATTGTGAATCATCAATCCTCCAGCGCTGACTCTAATCACTAGCCAGAGGACTTGAAGCGGCATAGGGTCTACCGTCGTGGACTGAAAGAGCAAACGAACGAGACTGTTGGATTGTTTAGAGCTTGAAACCGTAGTCATAGGCTGCATCAAAATAACCACCTCATTTTAGCTTTGTTGATATAAATTCCTATTAAGGTGAATAATTTAGTTACCTATGTTTACAGGAATGTACGTTTAGAAAAGGCCGCATCTTCGATTCAAGGCAACGAGATAGTTACTGGCTCATCCTTCATACCTCTATTTTTTCTCTGCCTTCATCCTTTCGGCTCCGAATGTGCGAGAATGCCCCTTGTCTTGAGAAAGTTTTTCAACAATTCACTTCTTAATTCCTCAGAACTATGGAACAGCCTTATTCGTCGAAGGGGCTTAATAGCACCGTGCGATCGCTCGGCTTAGTTAGCCTCCTGAGTGATTTTTCGAGCAAAATGGTGTACCCTGTGACGCCGCTTTTCTTAACTGGAGTATTAGGTGCTCCTGCATGGACGGTGGGCATCATTGAAGGCATTGCAGAAAGTACTGCTAGCATTCTGAAACTCTATTCTGGTTGGTTGTCCGATCGCGCAGGTCAGCGCAAACCCTTTGCGATCGCCGGCTATGGGCTAGGCTCTTTGTCCAAGCTATTTATGGCATCCTCCACAATATGGGGACATGTATTAGGAGCAAGATTTCTGGATCGCGTAGGCAAAGGCCTGCGGGCCGCTCCTAGAGATGCCCTGATTGCGGAAAATTGTCCGCCTCAGCAGCGGGGGCGGGCTTTTGGTCTACACCACAGTTTGGAAACGATTGGTGAAGTGATTGGTCCGTTAGCGGGCTTCGCCTTTCTTTGGTTCTTTCCTAACAACTATCGAGGCGTCTTTACGCTCGCTTTTTTTCCCGCCCTGTTGGGCGTTTTGGTACTCCTACTGTTGGTGAAGGAACCGAGACAGAACAGTCAGACTAAGCGATCGCTACCTCAGTTCACATTTCGAGGATTGTCCCCTGCCTATCGCCGCTTTCTCCTGATCATCGGGTTATTTAGCTTGGGCAACTCCTCCGATGCCTTTCTGCTCCTGCGAGCACAAGATTTAGGATTTGCCGGTGGACAGGTTCTACTGCTGTATGCCCTATTCAATCTGGTTGAGGTCTTACTAGGATTTGCAGCAGGCAACCTGTCAGATCGTGTAGGACGGCGTCCGCTATTGGTGTGCGGTTATTTGGTATTTGCGATGGTGTATTTGGGATTTGCGATCGCCCAAGGAGCCGCTATTATCTGGCCTCTGTTCATGCTCTATGGGTTGTACTCTACGCTGACACGGGGTATCCAAAAAGCGTTTGTAGCTGACCTAGTGCATCCCGAACGGCGCGGGGCAGAGGTCGGGACCTACTACATGGTTATTGGCTTAATTGCCTTGCCTGCGAGTTTGATTGCAGGCTGGCTATATACCCAAGTTGGGGCAGCAATACCGTTTTACCTGAGTGCGGCGATCGCAACGTTTGCGGCTCTTTTACTACAGTGGATTCCTCCAGAAAGGTCTTATAGCCGTCGCTAGTTCCCTTAGATCAAGATGGCTAAAGCTAACAACAGCGGTACAGTTTGCTGAAAGCTGTAAAGGCTTTATTTCGTAGAAGCAAACAGGCTTTATAGAGTGGCTAACACGGATGAACTCGCCCTAACAAATGTAGACAAAAACTACAACCAAAGTAGAGTTGACATCACCCTGACCTATATTGCCTGCGTTTAAACAGCTTTTGTCGAAATAAGAATTGCCGAGAGGACTGTGTGAAGTTCTGACTGAAAGGGTACTCTGACACTACCAAAACAACTTCAGTTTTCAGAAGTTTTTTTCTAGTCGTCGCTAGTTCCGTTAGGACAAGACGGTGAGCCAAATGGCGAGGCGCTAAACACCCAGATGTTGCTTAGTGCACCAGCCTAGATGGTTAAAGCTATATCTCTCAGGTATGCTCAGGAGCATTATTGCTTAGGATTTCTGAGTTATAGCCACCGCTAGTTTCATTAGGAAAAATGGCTTGCCATTTAGCTGGTGCACTAAACACCTGATGTTGTTTAGTGCACCAGCTTTAGAGTACTAAAACTATATTATCTTCCTCTTTCGCAGTGCCATGACTAAACTCCTGGAATGCTTAAAGCTCTTTGAGTCACGTGGGTAAAAGCACTGGTTTACCTCAGATATTCAGTTAAGTTCTTGAGCACTTTTAGACGTAATCATATGACCTCAATTTCAGGACAGTTTGGACACAGAACAATCAACGCTTGCTTAGTTATAGGACTAATGTCTGTAACAACTATTAATGCTTGTACATCGACAGCATCTAACACCACACTTAACGATGTTAGTATTGAAGATCTTAGCAGTAATTCGTCGGAAACCCAGTCAGAGTCTGCAATCCGACTTGGCATCTTGTTAATTGATAGTGCGACTTCGGTGCATGAACGCTATACTCCCTTAGCTGATTATCTAACCGAAACGATTGGTCGCCCAGTTGAACTAGTTGCCCTAAATCAAGATAGTCAATTTATTGAAGTTGAGAATGAAAATCTTGACTTTATTTCCAATAATCCGCTGGCTGCAGTGCAAATTCAGCGGTTATATGACACAGAATTTCTCACTACTCTAGAACGTCCCAAGACCGGGACACAGTTTGGTGGACTCATTATTGCTCACAACGATAGCAAGATTCAAACGCTCTCTGACTTGAAAGGTAAAACAGCCGCTTGTGTTGACTTCGAGACTGCTGCCGCGGGTTGCCTTTTCCAGATTTATCATTTATTAGAAAATGACATCGATCCTTTCCAAGACTTCGCTAGCTTCATCGAAAACCCATCTCAAGATAGCATTGTGCTTGCCGTTTTAAACGGCACTATCGATGTCGGTTTTATTCGAACAGGCCAATTAGAAAAAATGACTCTTTCTGGCCTTATTCAAAATACTGACGAGCTCAAAGTTATTAATCCCAAGAACAATGACTTTTTCTTTACGCACACCACAGCTTTATATCCTGAATGGCCAATTGCCGCGCTCTCAAGTACTGATCCGGATTTAGTTGAGCAGTTTACAAATGCCTTATTGCGAATACCAGATTCGCATCCTGCCCTAGGGACTGCCAATTTAACAGGTTTTCTTCCACCTGAAGACTACGAATCCATTCACAACCTAATCGAGTCTCTACAGCTAAGAAGTTGGGATGCTCAGTAATGCTTAACTTTAGCTCTATGAAAAATCCATTGAAACATTTGACTAAAATCAGTAGCAGTATTACGCTACGGTATCTTGGCCTCACTACTATTATTTTCACCGCTGCACAGCTCGCTTTCCAAGCCGTGTATATTCGGTGGGAAATTGCTAAGAGTGAGCGCCATTTAGCAACTCAGATAGAGACTAAAACCAAGCTCTTATCAGGGGTTTCGTCAGAGTTTTTGTTGTCAATGGATTTTCTGTCATTGGAGCGCCTAGTAAAAGAAATCGATGAGAATGAAGCCGTCGTCTACAGTGCTATCCTTTCTGACTCTGGCGATCTCCTGACTCGTCATCTGGACGTTCAACAGCCTTATGTGCAGGCAGTCCGAGCAGCTCAACCTAACGCCAATTCACTGGCACTCCTGACACAGATCAATCAAAATCCTAATATTCGCTCAATTCAGCTCCCTATTGAACACAACGGAACTATTTTGGGTGAAGTTTATCTCGGCTATACAACCGAATATGTTCGTCAGGATGTTTGGCAATCGGCTATCATCGTGCTGATTTCAGGCTTCGGCATCACTTGTCTGCTGACTGGGTCAGTCGCCCTATTGTTTCGTTCCGAAATATCTAAACCCTTAGCTGATCTACATCAACTAGCGCAAGCTCTGGCAAGAGGGAAACTAGATCAACGCGCTATTGGGGTCAAAAATAATGAGTTTGGTCAGCTGAAACAAACCCTCAATACAATGGCCGAACAACTCCAGCAGACTCTGCAGGGCTTAGAAGATGCTCGGGACCAAGCCCTTGATGCAACCCGTGCCAAAAGTGAATTTCTGGCAACTATGAGCCACGAAATTCGGACCCCAATGAACGCTGTTATCGGAATGACTGGCCTGCTTTTGGACACCGATCTAACAACTCAGCAAAAAGACTTTGCTCAAACTATCCGCAGTAGCGGTGATGCCCTACTGACAATTATTAATGACATCCTGGACTTCTCAAAAATTGAATCCGGCATGTTGGAATTGGAAAAGCAGCCTTTTTCTATTCGACATTGTTTAGAAGAAGCCTTTGATATTCTCGTTTCTAAAGCAACTGAAAAAGAATTAGAACTAGCCTATAAAATTGATTTTGCCGTTCCCAAAAAAGTTATTGGGGACATTACCCGTTTACGACAGGTACTAGTCAATTTATTAAACAACGCCGTCAAGTTTACTCAAGATGGAGAAGTATTTGCCGAGGTCACCTTAGTAAGTGCCTCTCCCACACACCAAGACGATTCTCCTCCGGCAGAATGTGAAATTCAATTTTCTGTTCGCGATACTGGCATTGGAATTCCGTCAGAAAAAATGAATCGTCTATTTATGCCTTTTTCGCAAGTTGACTCTTCCATAACACGAAAGTATGGCGGTACTGGGTTAGGACTGATTATTTGCAAGCAACTTGTAGATCTAATGGGGGGACGTATCTGGGTCGAAAGTATTGTCGGACAAGGGACCACCTTCTCCTTTACCATTCGCGTGCAACCAACTGTAACAACCAATCAAGATGAGTTGTTAATACTTCAAAAGAAACTGATGCACAAGCACGTTTTGATTGTTGACGATAATGCTATCAACCGGGAAATACTAGCCTCGCAAGTTGAAAACTGGGGCATGCAAAGTCAAACCGTAACATCAGGTGCTGAAGCACTTGAGTTACTAGAGCATAACCACAACATTGACATTGCTATTTTTGATATGCAAATGCCTGAAATGGATGGCCTATCTTTGGCAGAGAAAACCCATGCGTTGTCTAAATGGCGCAATTTACCGTTGGTCATGCTGACATCTGTCAACACGTACGGTTTAGATAATGACAAAATTGAGGCTCACTTCTCAGCATTCCTAAACAAGCCTGTTAAACAATCGTTGCTATTCAACACGCTAGTTGAAATTCTGAGCATTGAAGCAACAAAAGTTCGCTATCAGGAAACTTCGCCACCAACGACTTTACAACCACTGGTAGAACAACTTCCTTTAAAGATCTTGGTTGCCGAAGATAATACCGTCAACCAAAAACTTGCTCTACTGTTGCTTGAACGTATCGGGTATCGTGCCGACATTGCCGCGAATGGGATCGAGGCTATTGAGGCTTTAAAGCGCCAGGATTATGATGTCATTCTCATGGATGTCAATATGCCTGAAATGGATGGCATCACGGCTACTCAAAAAATCCGTCAACAGTGGCAGACTCGATGTCCTCACATCATTGCTGTAACCGCTAATGCTATGCAGGGCGATCGCGAAGAGTGTCTCCAGGCCGGTATGGATGGCTACATCAGCAAACCCATCCGCCTTGAAGAGCTGATTCAAGCTCTCAAACAATGCACGCCACTCCAGCACTCGTCACCCTCAGATCTAGACGATAATGCAAACTTCGAAATTAGCAGTACAGTACAGATTAATGCGGAGTCTCAACAGTCCTGTGCTGCGATCAACCTTGATATTCTGAACTCTACACTCGATATTCTCGGCGATGATCGCCTAAGTAACCTGACATTACTTCTGGAAGTCTATGAAAAGGAAAGCTCCAAATTTATTAACCAAATCCGAGATGCGATCGCCCAATCTAATGCTAATGGCGTAGGTTTTGCTGCCCATACCTTTAAATCGAGTAGTGCTAGCTTAGGAGCGACTCAACTCGCTGAGCTATGCCAACAGCTAGAAATTATGGGGCGCAGCAACAACTTAACGGATGCCTCTGAGACCTTCACTAAGGTTGAGCAAGAGTACACTAGAGTGGTCAAAGAATTGTCAATGCAGCAGTCATAGATTGTCCGCTTTAGAAGTGGAGCTGCTCGTATACCAAGAACGCCATATTTACTGAAAATAGATCACCTGGCGCAAGACTATAGTTAGTTTTGAAAATTCGTACTCTATCGTATCAAACACAAGTTCAGGGCACTAATCAATGACCCAAACAAGTTGAGAGGTATCAAAATCAGTCAGGCTCAACTAGGCATATTTGGAGGCGAAATTGCCTTGAATCGATAATGTCTGCTCAGCATGGAGCCGTGGACCATTCAAAACAATTTTAGAGAGAAAGAACTGCCGTTTGATTGCGGCCTTTTGCTTTTGCCGAGTAGAGAGCTTGGTCTGCAATCTTAAAAAGATCACCATTAGAAATGGTTGCTTGAGGTATGGAACAAGTTACTCCAACACTTAAAGTGACAATGTCGGCAGCTTGAGAATTTGCATGTGGAATAGCCGCATTTCTAATGTTGGTATGAATGCGTGATGCTACATTCATCGTTCCATTAATATCTGTTTCAGGCAACAAGATAGCAAACTCTTCGCCGCCATAACGAGCAACAAAATCGACAGGTCGTAAAATACTCAGCTGTAGCAATCTGCTGACCTGCTTCAGACAATAATCACCTGCTGGGTGACCATACAAGTCGTTGTAACGTTTGAAAAAATCAATGTCACATAGGATGACACCCAACGGTTTCTGAGCACGCATTAGACGTGCCCATTCTCGAATTAGCGTCTCTTCTAAACTCCGACGGTTGGCAACCTGAGTTAAGCTATCGACGCGGGTGAGATATTGCAGTTCTCGGTTTGTACTTGCCAGCTGTTGATTTATGGTTGCGAGTTGCTGCATCAATTCTCGTTCTCGAAGTACCTGATGTACGCGATGCCTGAGTATTGATAGATGAATTGGCTTTGTAGCGTAATCTATTGCACCTACTGCAAAAGCTCGGTCAACTGATGATTGATCTGCTAATCCCGTAATCATGATGACAGGAGGACACTTTTCTCGCATACTGGCTTTTAGATTGGCACAGCAAGTAAACCCATCCATCCCTGGCATTTGTGCATCTAGGAGGATTATATCTTGCTCCTCTTTCTGAGCTAGTTTTAAGCTCTCTTCTCCTGTACAAGCCTCCGTAACCTGATGTCCATCGCGCTGCATTGCTCGATTCAGCAACATGCGGGTTATTACGTCGTCATCTACGATTAAAAGTCTGGCCAATGCTTAAACCTCTACTGTGAATAAATCAGTATGTGATGAGTTTTATAAGTGTTATTATTCCCAGCAGAAATTTCATAAACACCATCGCTAAATATATAGAGGCTACTGCTAAAAGGAATTTCAATTTGCCGACTTGAGCGATCAATTCAACTGTCAACTTTCACTAAAAGCATTTGAACTTTCTTATTGCTTCATCTTCCGAGTTATATCTATAGCTATCCTAGATAAATCCGGAAGGAAGAAGGCTTTTTGAATCAGGTTGCCCAAAGAAAACCTGATTCAAAATTCAAATAAGATTGCTATATTATTCATCGACTTGTAACTGCTCACTTTTATCGGTCATTCAAAAATTGGTCAGTAAGCTTCGTATTCCTTGCCTTAAGATGAGAAAGATTTTCAACAAAACCAAACAGGCTGATTTGTTATGGGCTTTTCGGAACCGTCCTCAGAGGGGCGTCGGCGAGAACTTCGAATTCTTGGGCGAGTGCTCATCGGCGCATCTATCGCTGCCATTGCTATGCACCTTTCTTCTGCACCCTTAGTGGTCAGAATGGTATCTGGTTTGTTTAGTGACCTGGATGTCGAAGTCGCTGAAGAACCGATTGAGATCATCGTTGTTGATGAGGACATTCCAGACATTGAAGAAGAGAACATTACACCGCCACCCCCCTCTGAAGAAGCGACAGAAACTGAACCCGCTGCCTCTGCCCCAGAAGAGTCGGCTCCACCGTTGAGAACAACCGATTCGGCGTTTCCCACACCGCCGACTGCGGATTCGATTGACACAGTGCCAACAGAATCCGTCATCGCCTCTGAAGAAGGTATTGATGGGGGCGAAGGGGGCGAAGGATCGGCGGATACTATTGGCTTAATTAGCGGAGACGGTAGTACAGACGGTGATCTAACAGCACCTGTCGGACTACCCAACGTGGCTCGCAGCGAACCCGAACCTCCTCCTGTGAATCGTCAGCCTGTTCAGGAAATCGCTCGTGCCCGTCCTCCTGCTGCACGGTTAGTATCCTGCGATCCCTGTTCGTCCCCTGACTATCCTCTTTCTGAGCAACGTGAACAGATTGAAGGTCAGCCTATTATCAACGTCATCTTTGACCAGAATGGCAACGTTGTGGAAGCCGTAATTGAAAAATCCAGTGGCAACACAGCCTTTGATCAGGCAGCCCTCGAAGAAGCTAGAGAAAACTGGCAGTTTCAAGATCCCTATAGCTTGGGTGGGCAGGTTTCTGTGGAGGTTACTTTCGTCATCGAAGGCTCCGATCAGTTCGATGCCGCGACAGATGCAGGAGAGCGAGAAGCGCTTGAATTACCTGTGCAGCAGTCTATCGTGCCTGTTAATCCAGCCGCGACAGGCACGGCACCTACCGTTGAGGCACCCGAGACGACGCCCACAGTGACGCCAGAATCTCTAGATACCCAGCCCGAAGCGGAGTCATCCGATGCACCTGCTAGCGATGAGCCAACCTCTGAGGACAACCCATCTTTACCGGCAGAGTCGCCTTCAGACTCTCCTGCAGAAGAAAACAGACCTATTCCTAGCAGCGCAACAGAATCAGAGAATCCCAGTCCAGCCGTTGAACGCGATCGCCCTTCACCTCCCCCGACTGGGGAGACGCTTGGTTCCCCAACTCCAATGCCAGCACCCGAGCCTGCGCCCGCTACACCCGAACCAGCCACGCCTGTTCCTGAGGCTGAAGCAGTTCCAGTTCCGGTACCTCAACCAGCTCCGGAGCCTGAGCCAATTTCGGAGCCGACTGAAGAGTGATGGATTTCAAACAGGCCAATGAATCCTGAGATGGGCAATAATCTATTGATTTATATTCTCAATAAACTATAGAATGCTGACCTGATGCAGGGCTGCCGAAGTTAGTCTGTTTGTAGCCGTAAGGATTTGAATGCACCATTTCACTGGAATTGTAAGCCTTGCGATCGCAAGTAGCGCCCCCTTGCTTATCGCCCTACCCAGCTTTGCCCAACGTGTCGTGAACCCTCAAGACGCGCAAACCCATCAGAATCCTTCGGCTCTAGAAAGTACGCTAATCGTGTCGGAGGAGCAGCAAACTGATCGCCCCAATAGCCCAGCTGCTGAAAATGCTCAAGCTAGTCAGAATGATCTCACGGTTCCAGAGCAAGACAGTCAAGAAACCCAGGACAATCAAGAGACGCTAGAGGTTCCAGAGAGTCAGGACAGTGAAACCATCCCAGACACTCCGGAGGTTCCAGGGGCCTCAGACAGTGAGGAAACGCTGGATAGGCAAGAGTTCCAGGATAGTCAGGAGACTCCGACAAGACCGCCGATTCAGATTACTCAGGTCCAGCTGATTCCTATTGAAGACGGGTTACAGGTGGTCTTGGTCGCTGCTGATCCAACCGCTCCTGAAATTTTTCAGTTTCAAGAGAACAACACGCTATTTGTCGATATTGTCGGGGCTGAACTAGCGCTCCCTGAGGGCGATCGCTTTCAGCGAGACAACCCGGTCCCTTCAGTGGCGTCCATTTCAATGGATCAGGTCAGTGATTCAGAAGTTCAGATTGCGGTCATCGCAGCAACCGATATTGCCCCTAATGCCTATCTGGAACGGGCTGCCGAATCGCTCATCCTAGATATCGCGACCACACCACCAGGAGAGTCCACCGACGCAGAAGACCTCCAGTTTGGCAACAACCTCCGCATCATCGTGGCCGCAGAACCTCTACCACGCTATCAAGTTCCCGCTGCCAGCGTTGGTACCCGCACCGACACCGATATCCTTGACATTCCCCAGGGTATTCAGGTCATTCCCCAAGAGGTGCTCGAAGACCAAGGCACCACCAGTTTGGGAGATGCTTTGCAAAACGCCAGCGGTGTGACTTCAGGGCGAACTGCCGGAGCTTCACGTGCCACGACTCCAATTATTCGAGGATTTGAGACTGACAATATCCTGCGTAATGGACTCCGGGATGACACCTTACGCCTAGGATCAGGCGTAACTAATATTGAACGGATTGAAGTGCTGAAAGGCCCGGCCTCAGTCCTGTTTGGGTCAGGGAATCTGGGGGGTACCGTCAACCTAGTGACGGAAGTGCCCCTCAGTGACCCGCTCTATGATGTGGAAGCAACAATGGGCAACTTTGCCCGATATGGGACGGCCCTTGATTTCACAGGCCCGTTAACCGACTCGACCGGGTATAGAGCAAACCTGGCCTATGAGAATCGAGGCAGCTTCGTTGATTTTGAAAATAGTGAATTTTTCTTCTTCGCCCCCACCCTGCAAGTTATCGATACTGGGCAAACGAGCCTGATCGTCGATTTTGAGTACCTCTACAATCGCTCTGAGGGCACTTCAGTCGGTTTACCTGCTGTCTCTGCCATTGGCCTGAACGATAATGCCCTCGTGGATAATTTTTTGTCAGGGGGAGGATCGTTTTCTGAGGAAGACATTGCGAGGGCCGGTACCCTAGACATTCGCACCAATTCAGGTGAGCCTGATATTAGCCGCACAGAAACGAATATTTCCAGAATCAGTTATCGCCTAGATCATCAAATTAATGAGACCTGGCAAATCAGAAATGAGTTTTTAGCCTCTTTTCAAAACACAGCTGAAGACAGTTTTGTGGCCGGAGTTAATTTCTCGCAGATTACAGGCCAAGTTGACTTTAATCTGCTTGATCGCATATATCTCGACAACCCTAGTAATCGCGAAGCCTATACCTTCAATACCAATGTAGTTGGTGATTTTCAAATTGCTGGTATTGATCAGACCCTATTGCTGGGAGTGGAGTGGTTCCAAGAAACTCAAGAAGACTTGCTTTTCTTCCGACAATTTCTTCCTTTTCTAGACCCTGAGGTTGAACGATTTAATGTTTTTGAACCCAATTATGATCCAAGGCGATTCTTTCCAGAGAACAATCCTGACTTTGCCCTTTCTAGACGCTCTGATAGCTTCACTCGTCGCCGCACTATTGGCTTGTATGGACAGTCACAACTCAATCTTTCTGATAGTCTCATCGTTCTCGTTGGGGGACGCATTGACTTTGCCGATCAGTTCTTTGTGGATGCTGTAACCAATCCCCAACCAATTGAAACCTCTGACGTGGCTTTTAGCCCCCGAGTTGGCATTGTCTATAAGCCCGCCGAGAACGTTTCCCTCTACGCTAGCTACACCGAATCTTTCAATCCGGTGATTGGGCGTTCTGAAGCAGGGGAAATCTTTGAACCGGAGCGGGGCAGGCAGTTTGAAGTGGGTTTAAAGGCAGACATCAGCGATCGCCTCTCAGCTACCCTTGCCTATTACCAACTGCGACGGACCAATGTCTCCACCCAAGATCCTGCTAATCAAGGCTTTCAGGTCCAGGTTGGTGAACAAGCTAGTGACGGAGTTGAGCTAGATATTGCGGGAGAATTGGCCCCTGGCTGGAACATTATCGCTAGCTATGCTTACACTGACGCTCGCGTGCTAGAAGACAATGAGTTTCCTGAAGGGCTACAACTAACCAACGTACCCAAGCATTCTGCCAGCTTGTGGACGTCCTATGAAATTCAAGACGGTGATTTAGAAGGACTGGGCTTTGGGTTAGGCGTCTATTTTCAGGACGATCGCAACGGCGATCTTCGTAGACCCTTTACTCTTCCTAGCTATGTGCGTACGGACGCCTCCATCTTTTACCGTAGGGAAAATTTTCGGGCACAACTCAATTTTCAAAACTTGTTTGATGTCCGCTATTTTGAAGGGGCCAGAGACCAATTTCGCGTCATTCCGGGGGCACCCTTCACCATTTTTGGTAGTGTCGGCTGGGAGTTTTAGATTAGGGTATGCGGACATTTCTCAGAATTTGGGTGGGGCAACTCGTCTCTACCATTGGCAGCTACATGACGGTGTTTGCCCTGATTTTCTGGGTCTGGGAAATCACCGGATCGGCGACCAGTCTGGCCCTGGTAACCTTCTTTTCTCAACTGCCGCGCATTGTTGTGACGCCCCTGGCGGGCATCATTGTTGATCGCTTTCCCCGTAAGCAATTGATGATTCTGGGGGATGTGGTGGCGATGTTCTGCACCGTCGCGATCGCCCTGCTGTTCTGGAGCGATCTCCTACAAATTTGGCATCTCTATGCGGCTGTAGCGGTCTATGGGTGCTTCGGGCAAATTCAAACCCTAGCCTACTCGACCTCCATTGCTCTGCTCGTTTCCAAAGACAACTACACTCGGGCTGAGAGTATGGTGGCTGCTGTGAATTACAGCGGCGCGATTTTCTCACCAATTCTGGCGGGTAGCCTATATCCCCTCATTGGTCTCAAGGGGATTATTCTGATTGACCTCAGTACCTTTTTGATTGCTTTTGTAACGCTGCTGTTAGCCGACATTCCCCCATCATCCTCCGAAGAGACCGATGAAGAAACCGCCGCCGTCTTTAACTGGTCAAACCTAACCTTTGGTTTTCGCCACATTTTCAGCACGCCGGGTTTACTGGCAATGGCGATCGCCTTCTCCTGCTTCGCCATCCCCAGCGATATTGGCAAAGCTCTCTACAATCCCATGATTTTGGCGCGATCAGGAGGCAATGCTCAGGTTTTGGGAGCCGTGACCACTGCCGCTGGCATTGGGGGCGTCTTGGGTGCCTTGATACTGAGCTGGCAGGGGGGATTTAAGCGTCGCATTCATGGTATGTTGCTGGGCTTCATTGGTGCCGGATTCTGCAAGGTCGTCTTGGGATTAGGACAGTCCTCTTGGGTGTGGATACCCGCTCACTTTGCCGCCACACTGGTGATTCCACTCTATTACAGTTCCAGCAACGCCATTTGGTATGCCAAAGTGCCGCCGTCGCTACAGGGGCGCGTCTTAGCCGCAGATCAGATGATTGGTCTGGTTATTGGAGCGATCGCCCCTTTGGTCGCTGGTCCCCTTGCCGACTTCGTCTTTGAACCTGCGATGCAGTCCGATGGCTGGTTAGCTCCCCTTTTTGGCCCTCTTTTAGGTACCGGAGAAGGCGCTGGGATTGCCTTGCTCTACACGGTGTCAGCCGCCCTGATGACACTCGTGGGTCTCAGCGGCTACGGATTTCGCATCTTGCGATCAGTCGAAACCCTCCTGCCCGACCATACCCCTGAAAACCCTTAATCAGGTGCCTAGCGATCGCCAGATGGCTAACCATCTGGTCCTAACAAAACTGGCAACGGCTATACATTTGCAAATTTTGCAAATGTCAGTCATATTCAACACCGATCAACGCGAACTATCCCTACAACTAAGACAAGAGCAGCTTCGCGACTACGCTACTTTATCCAACGCAGAGGAGGAAACGCTCCTGGGTGCTGATGCTAAACTCTACCTTAAAAATGCGTGACGTGAAGGTCTTGGTTACGGGCTTTAAGCCTAACGATGACGGTTTAAACGCCTCCGAGCTAGTGGTGAATTCGCTGCAAAATCATCTCCCCGAGCTTTTAAGGCCCTACAAGGATTGTCTCTACTTTAGAGTCCTGCCCGGAAATACTCACATATTAGGACAGGCGATCGCTGAAATGCTGACCGAAATCGCTCCTGATGTTTGCATAGGCATAGGCCAAGCCCGAGGCTATAACCGTATTGCCTTAGAAAGAATGGCTAAAAACTTAAGGTACTTTGTGACGCTGGATAGCGCAGGCAATGCCCCCAAGGGTGAACCCGTTGTGACAGGTGCTCCAACGGCCTATTGGAGTTCCCTGCCTGAACAAGAGGAACTCGTTTCGCTGCTGAACAATCACACGATTCCAGCCCGACTTTCCAATGACTGCGGCACTCATCTTTGTAATCAGGCCTTCTATCACTATCTACGATGGCAGGCAACCCAGCAGCCTACCCTGAAAGCAGGGTTCGTACACATTCCAGCCCTTCCAGAACAAGTTATTCAGGCTTGGTCAGAGTCACCGTTTATGCCGATATCGATGACCTGCCACGCTTTAGCACTAATCATTGACCGACAAATGACATAAACGTAACAGCGTTCTCATATCGATTTGAATGATCTGTGTCTTAACTCTCCCCTAGCTGTAAGATTCTGATGGATCCTCAGGCAACAGCAATCCAACCTAGCGGCAGGTTGCGTGAGTTTAAACATTATGGGCACAGCATGAACATAAGATTTATCAGACAGGGTGCGATGATTGTCGGGGCTGCGATCGCCACCTTGCCTTTCAACCTCAAACTAGGGATGGCTAGTTCTGTTTCCTTCGCAGCAACATCGCCTCAGCCCAATCAGGAAATGCCCCTTCATCCGAATGTCTATCAGCTTTCACAAACGCCTGACATTGCTACCATCACTCGGATTGAGCTAATTCCAACAGATCAGGGACTTAACATCGTTATTGAAACAGCTGAAGATGACGTCCTGGAAAGCAGTTTCTTGACCGACGGAAACCGACTCGTTGTTAACATTCCTAATGCTCAGCTAGAGGGTGAATCGTTTTCTCAGGCCAATCCAGTTGAAGGCATTGTCAATGTTGACGCGATCGCTCCCATGGCCAATCAAGTGCAGATCCGAATCACAGGGCTGGATACTCCTCCAACGGGGCAGATCGTTCCTGGACCAAGCGGATTAACGCTCAGCGTAATGTCATCCGAAACAGCTGTGACAGCTGACCCAATTCGCATTACGGTGACTGCTGAGAAACAGCCAGATGACTTACAAGCCGTTCCCATCAGCATCACAGCTTTCACTGCCGACAATATTGAAGATGCTGACATTACGTCTATCGAGCAGGTCGCCGGCTTAACTCCCAACTTTACAACCTACACGGCTAACCGAAATTTCTTGCTGTACAGCGTTCGAGGCTTAAGCAACTTCAACTTTCTTTCTAGAGACCCTGTCGCCTTTTATATTGATGACGTCCCTTACGACTACACAGGATTTCTCGATCTTGATCTGGCTGACCTAGAGCGCGTAGAAGTCCTCCGGGGACCTCAATCAACGCTGTATGGACGGAACGCCGAGGCCGGTGTTGTCAACATTGTGACTCGCCGACCCACCAATAAGTCCGAATACAGCGCTGTCATCGGATTTGGCAACTTCAATAACGTTGATACCCGCTTGACGATCAATGAACCCATTATCGAAGACGAGCTATTTCTTCGGGTATCCGGCAGCTTTGATCGACGTGATGGCTATCTGTTCAATACGGCAACCAATCAGGGCGTCGATTCTGAGTCAGGGGGACGAGGACGGGTTCAGCTCTTGTGGACGCCTTCAGAAAATTGGGAAATCGCACTGAATACATCTCTGGATGCCTATCGAGATGGCACTCCGCCCATCGGTCGTCTTGACCTCGACCAAGATCCGTCTGAAACCGATAGCAATGTAGAGGGTTTCAACCATTTGGACACCAATGCTCAGTCACTTCGAGTCGCTTATGAAGACTCGGGAATGCGCTTCACATCTATCTCAGCGCGGCGCTTTTCAGACCAGGCATTCAGAAATGATTCTGACGGGACACAGCTCGATCAGCTGGAGCAATTTGTGCAGATAGACTCCACTGTCATCAGCCAAGAACTCCGCCTTCAATCGGTTGATGAAACAGCCCCATTTACTTGGCTATTAGGGGGATACTATGAGCATCGCGACTTTGACGTTGGGGAAGAAGGTTTTCGGATCGGTGCTGATCTGGGCGGTCCCAGCGTTAGCGTAACTCGCGCTGAAATTGACGAAGAGACCTACGCAGCCTTCGGTCAGGTCAGTTATCGTCCGGTTGAACCCCTAACGCTGACAGCAGGCTTACGGTATGAAGTGTTCAACAGCACGCTCGTTGACGCTGTCTCTGAGTCGCTTTTAGGGACAGCATCCTTCAGCAACGAGAGTAATAACGGCGACCAACTCATTCCACGGATTGCCATGGAATATCAAATCACCCCTGATGTGATGGTCTATGGCTCGATTGCTCGGGGTTATCGCGCTCAAGGTGTCAACTTTCGAGCAACCGAGCCTGGACAGCTATTTTTCAATGCCGAAAAGTCGTGGAACTATGAAGTGGGTCTCCGGTCTTCTTGGTTTGACGATCGCCTCGCCGCCAACTTGACCCTATTTCACAACCCCATTGAAGACTATCAAGTTCCCTCAACTGATCCGACAACGGGTCTATTTGGATTTGTTGATAACGCTAGAGTGACCATCAACGGTATCGAAGCAGAGCTAAGAGCAACCCCCATCGAAGGACTCGACTTGAGTGCAGGATTGGGCTACCTTGATGCGACCTATACCGATTACGAAGATCCCAACCTTGGCGATTTCGGCGGCAATAAGTTACCTTATGCCCCTGACTATACCTTCAACATTGCGGCTCAATACCGATCGCCCAATGGTGTCTTTGGTCGTCTTGAACTACTTGGATTCGGGACCACCTTCTTCAACGACGACAACTCCCTGAAACAAAGTCCATATGTTTTGGTCAACGGTCGTTTAGGATACGAATTTGACGAGAATCAGGGAGTGTATCTATTTGCCAATAATATCTTCGACTATCGTCCCCTAACAACTGCGGCCTCTTTCTTTGGCGGCACATTAATCCCAACCACCTCTGGAGCACCAGCCACTTATGGAATTCAGTACAGAGCCAGATTTTGATTGAGAATAAAGGATAGATTCACCTCAACTTTGGCGTCCCTGATTTTTTAAGATGCCCAGCTCAATCAACCAACCCTTACATAGCTGTAGCCATCTAGGTTTTTGCATTCCCTAGCATCTGTGTGCTTAGCATAGACCAGATGGCTCGCCGTCTGGTCCTAACGGAACTGGCGACGGCTATATCAGCGAACCTCTGAACTTACTGTATTGCTTCATCAGGACTCCTCTTCTGATGGATCAGGAGGAGGGGGTTCAGGAGCAGGCTGTGGGGCGGGTTCGGGCACAGGCGGCGGCGCGGGTTCCGGTTCAGGGGCAGGCTGAGGAGCAGCTGCGGGTTCCGGCGCGGGTTCCGGTTCAGGAGCAGTCGGCACGGGTTCCGATTCGGGGGCGGGCGCTGGACTATCTTCACCTACGGAGGCGGGTTCCTCAGAGGCGGGTTCCGGTGCCTCTGGATCGTTTTCTGCTGTAGGCTCAGCCGACTCGACCTCATCTTCACCAACCGTTTCTTCAGTGGCCTCTTCTGCTGGAGATGGCTCGTCTTCTGAGCCGGCATTGACATCTTCTTCAGGAGCAGCATCGGGAGTCAATTCTTCCGACTCAATCTCCTGAGCCGTTTGAGCAGGGGTCTCGGCTTCTTCTGTAGGCACTTCAACTGAACGGCGATCGCCCCTCGTTTGGGCTTCTCGATTGCGGTCAGACCCTTCTATCGTCATGTCATATTCAATTGGAACGCTTGCTCCGCCAGTAACGGGCTGGAAGCTAGAGCTACGGGCAGCTTCGATTGCCGCCTGGTCAATCGCACTATTACCGCTAGATTGCACAAGGGTCACACTGCGTACAGTCCCATCTGGATTGATATCAACCTGTAAGCGAGGCGTGCCTTCTACGCCTTCATCTAAAGCACTTTGAGGATAGTCAGGCAACACACAACTTTGACAAGCTACCGTGCGTGAACCCTGGCCTTCGCCCGTACCATCACCGGAAGTATTGGTGCCATTCTCAGTACCTGGCCCAGTGCGGGCAGCGGTTTCCTCCGATTCACCTGTTCCTGACGGAGCGCCGTTCGTGACTCCAGTTTCCAATGCATCGGCTGACTCATCCGTTGCAGCACTATTGCCGTCACCAGTCTCAATGCCGCTGAAAAATTCACGTAGACGCTCAATTTGAGACGCATCCAGCGCTGCTACGATGTCTTCATCCTCTTCCTCGGTGTCTTCAGCAGTTTCCTCTTCTTCTGACGCTTCTTCCTCTTCTGACGCTTCTTCCTCTAGCGGTTCCTCTTCTTCCTCTGACGGCTCCTCCTCTTCCGACGGTTCTTCTTCTAGCTGTTCGTCCTCTTCTTCTACTTCCTCAGGCTCGGTCAGCTCCGATTCAACTTCAGTTTCAGGAATGGGCTCCGATTCTGGCTCCGGTTCGGGTTCGGGTTCAACCAACTCGGCAGGTTGTGGCGGAGAGGGCGCAGCAACAGCCGTCTGGGGCGGAGCCTCGGCAATCGCCGCAGGAGCTGGATCGTTGGTTTCACTACTCAATTCAGCTGGGGGAATTTCCGATGACTCTTCAATCGGTTCTATTGGTGGCTCCATTACCAGCAGTTCAATGGCGGATAGTTCTGCCTCGACAGTGCGCTGCCAAATGCCTAAAGAACTGAGACCGAAAATGGACCCGTGTAGTCCAACCGATCCTAAAAGACCTAATATCAAGAGTTTCCGTAGCCCAGCTTGTTCCTTTTCGTGTTGGTTAGCGCAGGATTCTGAAAGGCTCATGGGAAATTGAGTAGACAATACACGGCTCCACAATCCATAGTTGAGAAAGTTTACTGATAAGTCAATACCTTTTGAATAGATTTTGTCTATACCAAGCTGACTTTTTGAGAAGTCGTTGTTCGCAACCTCAAAAGTGACCACGAGATATTAAAGCAGCTACCGTAAGGTCCATCAAGTCGATACAAAACGCTTTGAGAACAGCGCTTTTCTGATTCTGGAAACGATTTCTTTACCGTCTGGAATCATAATGGTGACCCGACTTATTCGAAACCCCTTGACCTACAAGATGATAGTTCCCGTCTGATATTGTTGAGTGAGGTCGATTGCTAGGCTTGACAATGACTCAACAATAAGGCTCAATTCGTTTGAAAGTGACTTTCAATAAGAGGTTTAGTCCTCTACGATGTGGCATGACGGCTGTAGCCAAGCACGACGAGAAGGAATAATCATGGGAAGAATTTTTGCAGCAGGCGGCATTGTGATGTGGCCGCTTCTACTATTTTCGTTGGTAGCGATCGCCCTCATCATGGAAAGATGCCTGTTTTGGTTTCGTTTGAACCGTCGCCAACGCTCAGTCATCCAAGACATCTTACGGACTTATCGACAAGCCCCTATGGAGGTCCACTCCAGGCTCAAGAAAAACATTAACTTGCCGATTGCCCGCATTTTTCTAGAAGCTCTTGAGATTGAAGGCGCAAGTCCCAAACAGTTTCATTTAGCCTTGGCAAGCGCCATGCAGGCAGAACTGCCACAGCTCAGACGATTCAACACCGTATTCGCCACGATTATTAGCGTTTCGCCTTTATTAGGGCTGCTAGGCACCATTTTGGGATTGATTACGTCCTTTGATGCCTTGCAATTAGGCAATATTGGAGCTAATGCAAACCTGGTGACTGGGGGTATCAGTGAGGCCCTGGTGTCGACGGCAGCAGGCTTGGTCGTAGCGATGGGAACCCTGCTGTTTGCCAATCTATTTCGCGGTCTGTATAAACGTCAGATAGCGCTGATTCAGGAATATGGGGGGCAGCTTGAAATTCTCTATGAAATGCACTACGAACGACAGCAGCAATTAGCGCGAGGAGAAAGCTATGTACATTCCTGAAGAATCGGAAGAGAGCTTTGAACTCAATATTGTGCCGATGATTGACGTCATTTTTGCAATTTTGACGTTTTTCATCATATCCAGTCTGTTTCTCACTCGCTCCGAATCTTTGCCCGTTAATTTGCCTAAGGCCGATAGTTCTGAAACTCAAGAACGGACGCGCATTACCGTCACCGTCCAGGCTTCGGGCGATATTTCCCTCAACAGCGAAGCGGTTGACCTTGACGATCTTCAGTCCAGCGTCCGCGAGTTAATGGACTCAGTCCAAGAGTCTGTGATTGTCATCAATGCTGACGAAGCCGTTAACCACGGTCGCGTTATCGCTGTAATGGATGAACTGCGGGAGATTGAAGGAGCTGCATTGGGCATCGCCACCGAACGTCCATAAAGTATCCCGTGCTGTTTTCCTTTCCTATCGCTACCGATATTGAGATTGAAAGCGCTGGTGTTCGGACATCTGTCAAATCTGCAATCGCAACGCCAACATTGTGAATCGGTACAGGCGGCGATCGCCCCTATCGCTCACTTGTAGCTAAGCTGCTTGGCTTGACGTATAGATCCAGAGTTCAAACTGGGCTGTAGAGGAGAGTTCTGTTTCCAGTGAGCCATAGTAGTCAGCGCAAAATGCTTCAAAGTCTGCCATAACACGATAGAAGATATCGTCAGGCACCCACCAGCAGAAGCCATAGGCCCGTGATTGGTAATAGCTCAGCAGTTCAGCAACAGTATTAGTCACAGACCATTCCTTCACCATCTGATACTCGGCTTGATAACCTCTGCCCCGAAAATAACCATCAATCTCTTCAATCCAATTATCTACACGTTTAGGAACCTGCGTTTCTTTGTATTGCAATAAAATGGCTTTGAACTGGCTCTCAAAGACTTTACGGGCTGGGGGAACAACCCATTGAGCATTGAGATAGAAGCCTTCCGGTTTCAGAACTCGCTCGATCTCACCCAGAAAGGTTGGCCAATGAGAGACCGTGTGAATCATATGCACGGTCAACACAACGTCAAAACTGGACTCTGAAAAGGGCAACTCCGAAGCGTCCGCCTGAATCAGAGTTAAATTAGACGGTGTTAAATTGGATGGCGTTTGTTGGACTTTCCGTCTGAACTGATCGAGCATTGCTTGGGAAATATCAATGCCCGTCACAGAATAGCCGCGTTTGACGAAAGGAAGAATATTTAGCCCAGTGCCGACACCCGGTTCCAAAAAGGAGGTGTTGGGATTAGCGTCAACCAGCGTCAGAATCGCATCGGCAATGTCTTCCGCTACAGATTCTGACATCCAGCGGGTTTGATCATAGATAGTAGCAATAGAGTTGTAGTAGTTGGTTTTGACCACTTTATCTGAAGACAATTTGATCGCTGCCCAGTTTCGATACCGACGGTTTGACTAAGCCTGATCCACGACAACTTCCTGATTTGGCTCATCTTCTAGCATCTGAGCGGACCGCTTACGGATTTCCTGAGCCAGAATGCCGTACTTGGGCGCAAAGACCATCGTCATTACGAAAAGGGCGGTCAGCAAAACCACGATACTACCTCCGGTGGACACATCAAAGTGATAGCTGAGATAAGTGCCCAACACGCAAGACAACACACTGCTGGCAACGGAGTAGAGCAGCATATGGTCAAAGCGATCGCTCAGCAAGTACCCGATTGATCCAGGCGTCACCAGCATCGAAATAACCAGAATAATGCCTGCGGTTTGCAAAGCAGCCACAATGGTCAGTGCCAGGACCAGCAGCAGCGTGTAGTACATGACCCGAGTTCGTAACCCAATGGCCTTAGCATGGTTCGGATCAAAGCAAAATAGCAGCAGATCTTTACGCCGCACCAAAATCACCGCCAGCGTAATCAATCCTGCAATCAACGTTTGAATGATGTCTTGCTGGGAGATACCCAGCACATTGCCAAACAAAATATGGAACAGGTCGATATTACTGGGAATGCGGGTCACCAAAATCAGGCCAAAGGCAAAGAATCCAGTGAAAACGATGCCAATGACAGCATCTTCCTTAAGTCGAGTTTTGGATTTGATGTAGCCAATCGCGACCGTTGCGCCAAACCCAAAAACAAAGGCTCCGATCGCAAACGGAATATTCAGGGCATAGGCAATGACGACACCCGGAACAACCGCATGGGAAATAGCATCACCCATGAGCGACCAGCCCTTAAGCGTGATGTAGCAAGACAGCACCGCGCAAACCAGACCGACAAAGGCGCTGACCCAGATAGCTCTGACTAGAAAGGCATATTGAAATGGCTCAATTAGCCAGTCCCACCAGGAAAAGGCCAATACTAACTGACTCACGCATCGACCTCCACCGACTCGAACAGCTGCCCTCGATTGAAGTTCATCAACGGTAAGCCGCCGAAGGTTAGCTCCAAGTTTTCTCGGGTGAAGGTTTTCTCGGTTTTGCCTTCTGCTAAAACAGTCCGATTCAGCAGGATGGTGCGATCGCAAAACGTTGAGATGGATGCCAAATCATGAGTAGAAATCAAAATCGTGTGACCTTCAGCCCGCAGTTGAATCAGCAGATCAATGATACCTTTCTCAGTCTTGACATCCACTCCAGTGAAAGGTTCGTCCAGCAGGATGACTTTGCCTCCCTGAGCTAGCGCTCGCGCCAAAAAGGTCCGTTTCTTTTGCCCTCCAGAAAGTTCACCAATTTGGCGATCGCGATACGCCACCATACCTACCCGCTCCAGACTTTCCATGACTAGGCGGCGATCCTTTTGGGTCGGAATCCGCAATAAATTCATGTAGCCATAGCGACCCATCATTACCACATCGAACACACTGACAGGAAAATTCCAATCCACCTCATCCGATTGGGGCACATAAGCTATCAGCTGCTGTTTTTGTGCCTTCTGTACTGGAAAACCGCCAATTCGTACGGTTCCTTGACTCGGTTGCAAAAAACCCATAATGGATTTGAATAGTGTGGACTTACCACTACCGTTGGGACCAACGAGGGCAGTAATGGTGCCCGGTTCAACGGTGCAGGTTGCGTTGTAAAGGGCCAGTCGAGCGTTGTTGTACGTAACGCTTACATTGTTGACAGAAATATCGAGTTGCGAAAGTGCTGTTTGCATAACCTACTTTTAGATAGACAGTGATCTCCGTTTGTATAGCCCTCGCCGGTTCCGTTAGGAGAATGGCAGCTATTGGGCTATACCTTCAGCACCTGTTAGGTGCAAAACCTAGATGGCTAGAGCTATGATTTAGGGCTGAGAAAAGTTTAAGTTTTGAATTCAGTCGTTTTCTTCAAACTCTAGAGATAGTTTCTTGACCCAAAAGGAGAGAGAAACATGCAAAACAAAGAACAATACCCAATAATCGATAACTCGCTTTGAGTTATTGGGCACTAGCTCCAGCTAAAAGACCATTAGAAATGACGCGGGCATCATATTCCAAAAGGTCAAGGAAGGTCGGCACTGGCCCTTCCTCTGTCGATAGGGAGTCAACGTAGAGGTTGCCGCCAAAGCGAGACCCCGTTGTCTGCGCGACTTGCTTCTGTCCTTCATCACTCACGGTGCTTTCACAGAAAATAGTAGGAACGTCGTTGGTTTCAACCTTCTCGATGACCGTTTGCACTTGTTTAGGAGTGAACTGCTGTTCGGCATTGATAGGCCACATATAGATCTCTTTGAGGCCATAATCACGGGCTAGATAGGAAAACGCCCCTTCACAACTCACCAAAAATCGCTGGTTTTCAGGAACTTGCTGCAAGTCAGCTGCCAGTTGAGCATCAATTGCTCTCAGCCTTTCACTATAGGCTTCCGCATTAGCGTTGTAATACTCAGCATTATCAGGATCAAGTTCTACAAAAGCTTGACGGATGTTTTCGACGTAGACCAGCGCATTGCGGGGCGACATCCAGGCGTGGGGGTTAGGTTTATTCGTGTAAGGACCCTCCGCAATGGGGATAGGCTCAATGCCTTCCGTTAGCAGAACTGATGGTACGTCTTGAACACTGCCTAGAAATTGCTCAAACCAGCGCTCCAAATTCATACCGTTGTAAAGCAGTAGATCCGCATCCTGCGCTTTCACAATGTCGCTGGGTGTTGGTTCATAGCCATGAATCTCAGCTCCAATGCGAGTAATGGATTCGACCTCTAATTGGTCTCCAGCGACGTTTTGCGCAATGTCAGCAAGGACGGTGAATGTAGTCAGGACCTTTTTCTTGCCCTTAGTCTCGTCATCTGTACTAGCAGCAGTTTCAACACTATCAACTGAGTCAGTGGGAGCGGTGATCTCGGTGTCGGTGGTGGCACAACCCGTTAGCCAAACGCTCAAGGTCAGGCCAGATGCTAAAAGCATCCCTTTGGTAGAGAAAGAGATTGTCATGGAAATGAACCCATTTCATAATCGTTTCATATTTCATTTTTACCTCATAATTTGACATTGAGCTACCTCCCTAGGTTGCTTTTTGTTAAGGCGACAGTCTCTACACTGAGGGATTTATAGTTGGATATTTTGGCATCTTGCATTCAGCGCAATATCGCAAGCGCTAGGACAAAGGATCACGTTCTATAGCTTTAGCCGTCGCTAGTGTCATCTCGTTTGACGGCACTAGCGACGGCTATAAGAC
The DNA here is from genome assembly GCF_028330965.1 of Oscillatoria sp. CS-180. GTDB lineage: Bacteria > Cyanobacteriota > Cyanobacteriia > Phormidesmidales > Phormidesmidaceae > Halomicronema. The sequence continues at coordinate 30,228 of NZ_JAQMUB010000093.1, forward strand.
CTCGTAGATTGATCCTTAGAGGGGTTTAATCGGTATATGGATATCCACAATGTGCTTACCCTCAGGATGCTCTTGCGGATTATTCAAATAGTCCTCGAAGCACACGCCGTCTGCTGGCTGGTAGCCGCTCTCGGGGAGCCAAGCACCCATCAAAGCATTCCAAGCTTCCTCATACTGATCGCTGTCGATAACAAAATGACCGACAGCATAAGTCGCAGCAGGGATAACCATTTTGCCGATTTCGCCATCGACTTGGGTCTCGTCAGGCACCGTCATGCACACACTAAGACGAAGCTTAGAGTCGTCAGTAATCTCTGGCGAATCATGATAGACACTCATCAGCTTGGCGCCTGTCCTCCCCATCAACCCTCTAGGGCCTGCCCAAGTACATAGTTTATCAAGTAGCTTTCTATACAGCTCAGAATCTCCGCTATAGGGGCCGACATGTCGCACATAAGCAACTGCCATGTCAGGTAACTCTTTGACTTCAACGTCGAAATTTAAGCCTGCCTTGTGGTCACTTTTCATTGTTACTCTCCACTGCCAGTGATTTAGTACGTCACTACTGTAGAAAGCGACAACGTCATAGTCTTTTCGCCAGTTGCGAAGTGTTTGCCCCTGCTTGCTATCTGTATTGCAATTCTTGCGCTCTATCTTTCCCTCACACTCGCGCCATTCACTGGCAGTTAGCCCAAATTTGTCACGAAAGGCCCTGGCAAACGTGGCTGAACTAGAAAATCCGCAATCCAGTGCAACCGTAGTGATCGGTTGAGCAAGGTTGTTTAAAAGCAACGCCGCCGCCTTTTCCAGCCTGACCCGTTGAACAAACTGACTAGGCGTCTCCCCCACCAGGGCACGAAAGATACGATGAAAATGGTAAGGAGAAAACATCGCTACTTCGGCTAGCTTAGAGAGCGCCAGTTCGCAACCCAAGTTCGCCTCGATATAGTCAAGCACGCGATTGATGCGGGATTGATACTCAGCTCTGAGTTGCGTTTGCTTGCTGTGCATAAGTCTGCCGGTTCCCTCCTTGCATAAACTGATTGTCTCCTGAAGGAACACGATTCATCCCGATCTAGGGACCGACCATAACACAGACGATGCTCCAGGCTACCTGACACTTTTCTCCGATGAATTACTCGAAGGGGGAACTCAGTTTTGGATTAGTTAGGAACGTTTCATCCGTGAGACTTTTGAGGAATGCCATGAGGTCTTGTTTTTCAGTCTCAGTCAGAGAAAAGCCCTTGATGAAAGAACTCTTCAGAGGGTTCTGACTGCCAACCCCAGCATGAGGACCTTCTGAGATGGTGCGACCACCTGCTGAGTAGTGAGCGATCGCCTCGTCTAGCGTTGCCACGCTACCGTCGTGCATGTAAGGTGCAGTCACCTCAATATTCCGCAAAGTAGGGGCCTTAAACCGACCCATATCCGCAGCCTTTTGGGTAATTTCCTGCACTCCTGTATTGTCGGACGGATACGCTCCGTTGCCGTCAATATTGTAGAGTCCAGTGTTATGAAAGGCGATTTCAGTAAAGCCTGATCGCTCGTGGCGGGTAGAGTCGCTAAAGTTGAGGCCGCCGTGACAGTGAAAACACTCCAAACGTTCGCTGTTAAAGAGCGCTTCTCCCCGTTTGGCTGCATCGGAGATCGCCGTAGCATCACCGCCATAGCGATAGCGATCATAGGGAGAATCAAAAGAATTGAGAGTCCGCTCAAATGCGGCGATCGCTAGACTAATATTACGAACAGTCACAGGACTCTCGTCATCGAAGGCATCCTGAAACCGCTGCTGATAGTCTGAGTCGCTCTGTAGAGTTTGCAACAGTTCGTTTTCTCGGCCTGCCATGCCCAACTCCACAGGTTCCTCGCCAAACAGAGGCACTAGCATCTGCTGCTCTAAATGCTGCATCAGTGGATTAGCCCAGGTCTGAACTGAGTTGTAACCCACGTTAGTCAAGCCCATGGAGTTACGGGGATGCACCTCACCCGTTGCGCCTGCAGGCAGGGTTTTGCCATCGGCGAATGCCAAATGCTGAAGATGACAGGTGGCACAAGAGAAATCCCCAGTGACCGATAGGCGGGGTTCGTAAAACAAATGCCGCCCCAACTCCACCTTGGCAGCCGTCATCGGATTATCGTCTGGTACGACGGGTCTAGGAACCCAACTGGGCAATTGCCAATCGAATTCCTCAATCCTATTGGGTACAGGTTCAAAGCCACCAACCTCATCAGGAGCATGGCCCCAAGCGGCTTTGGCGCTGATCGACAGACAGCAAGCCAAAAAACAGATCAGTATCCAGTTAGTCCAACGCCGCGATCGCATTATCTCCCCTAACGGTAGTTTCAGACCCTATTCTAATCTGGAGAAAATTTGCTTGCTCGCGAATCCACAATTGCCCATCATTCTCTAAGATCAAGAATTGGCATAACATCGTCCGGTGTTGCTGAATTTGGGGATGAACGGGTCAGGCACTCAGCTTGGCATGAAATCCTTAAATCCCTCGCTTAGGGGATTTCAAATAGTGCCTCCTTAATATATGGAGAGCCAACCCCTCATAATAAGCAACGCCTATCATCTTTATAAGTAGGAGCATCATGAAAGACCTCGACATCAAAAGCGCAATTGAACTGCTTAATCGAATTATGGAATTCGAGTTGGCTGGTGTTGTCCGTTATACCCACTATGCCCTCATGGTGACCGGTCCCAACCGGATTCCGATTGTGGGTTTCTTCAAGGCTCAAGCCAATGAGTCATTACTGCATGCTCAGGAAGCGGGGGAAATTATCACGGGCTTGGAAGGTCATCCTAGTCAGCGAATTTCTGCGATCGAGGAAACCAATCAGCACTCAGTCACAGATTTGCTGAGGGAAAGCCTTAATCATGAGCAGAAAGCACTGGCAATGTATAAAACTTTGCTAGACGTTGTTGAAAACGCCAGTATTTACCTGGAGGAATATACTCGGACTAAAATTGGTCAAGAAGAATTGCACAATCTTGAAATCAAAAAGATGTTGCGGGACTACAGCTAAAGTGTTGCGACAAAAGGAATAGCAGAAATTCAATAGTGATATTTGATGTTGCTGTTTCTATTCAACAACAAATTTTTTGATGATCAGCGTCAGCATATCCAAGAATCTGACGACCAAAAATGCTCAAATCAACCCATTGATAGATGCACAGTTTCTCCTAATTTGAAAAGCCGTCAGTAGAAGAAGTTTAGATCTTCTTGGGTAAGAGGTCATTAATTAAGTCTGATTTCAAAAATCACCAGGACTTACGCAGTTGCATCCGGCTTTGGCTCCTTAATCCCCAAATATGCGGAAGCCGGATGCAACGTCCCCCAATTTTGGGGGATGCAAGGGGGCCGTGCGTAAGTCCTAATCACTTTGATGTTGTGAGATGACAGCATTGGAAACAAGGGCGGGCATACTATTTCAATGAGCTCTGTATTGTCACCCTTGACGCTTCAACTTAGGTGAGATCTTATTCGGTAAATCTTATGGTTAACGTTCAACGCTTATGGATGGGGCATCGGCATAAACTGCTGCCTGTTGCCGTTGGGCTATTGAGTGTTTCCTGTTTGAATCGACTCCTCAAAGAGTTCGTTCGTCTGATTTGGGGGTCGGGCAACTCAGGCGCGATCGATCTCAAAATTTTCTATGAGGCTGTACAACTCTGGTTTTCCGGTGTGCCGACCTATGCAGAATTGCCGAGCGCTGTATACCCACCTGCCAGCTATCTAATGATGTGGCCCTTTTTAGGTTGGTTGGCTGTTCCGCCGGCTCGTATTCTGTGGGCTGTTATGACCGCGATCGCTCTAGTCTGGCTCATTTACCTCGTCATTCAGGAAAGTCATGCTGAGACTTGGGCAGAGAAAGCGCTGATTGGACTACTACCAATCTTTTATGCCACTCGCACAGGGATTGGTAACGGTCAGCTGGTGGTTTTTCTCATGCCTTCGCTGATTGCTGGATTGCTACTTTTCCATCGCTGCGCTCAATTACCCCAAAGGTTATTAGCCGCAGCGATGGTGGTTGGGGCGCTGATCAAGCCTAATGTAACCGCTCCATTCTTTTGGATGGTGATGTTTGCTAGCCGGGGACAGTGGTATCTGCCAAACGTGTTTGTTCTAGTGGGATATGGATTATTAACGCTTTGGGCTGCCGCATTTCAAGATGCCAGTGCGATCGCGCTCATGCGACAGTGGTTTTCTCAAGCTGAAGTCGGTGCTGAATTTGGTGCTCAGACAGGGGGATATGCCAACCAAAACAGCTTAATGTCTTGGCTGGAGGCGAATACTAACTTAGACGGACATCCTCTACTAACATTTATCGGCGATTTTGAATTGAATACCCCGTTGACCCTAACCGTCTTATTCGTTTTGGGTGTTTGGGTTCTCTGGCATCGCCGGGTTGATCCCTGGCTATTGCTAGGGGTCTGTGCGATCGCAGCACGCCTGTGGACCTATCACAGAATCTACGATGACATCCTTATTTTGTTGCCAACCATTGCAGCGTTTCGTCTTTTCAAACAGGCTTCTGATTCATCGATAGCTTCGACCTCTCGTCCTTCAGAAGCGGCAGAGTATGCAAAAGCCTACTGGTCTGGCTTAGTATTCACCCTGGCCTATTTAGCCGCAGTTATGCCTGCCAATCTATTGGCAGCCGCCCCGATAATCAGTAGCTTATTTACAGCTTCGCAAGTTGCCATATGGCTGAGCTTAGGCATTTTTTTAGGGGTAAAAGCATGGCAAGAAAGGGTAACCGTGGCCCGTAGCCTATCGGCTTAAACCCGTCCTATGCAGGAGACTATAGATCTATTGCGGCTGCAATATTGCAAATTTTGCAATGTTTGTCCCTTAATACGTAGGAGGCCTCTGCTAAAAGAAACTCTCAGTATTTGTGAGGAGCTTCATCGTAACTTTACACATGAGCAGGGCCACACGAAAAAAAGGTATGGTAGCATCTATTGAGCAGACTAATGAGATTCAATCTCAATATTACCTCATTAACTCAACTGTTTTTGATGTTTTCGATACCTCTTCGTTCCATTAGCTAAGATATCTGCCGAAGCGAGCAGCTTGTACTTTTTGACACCTGCATGCTTCTTTTTTTTGGCTAATAGTCGAAGTACTTAAGGCAATCTCGGGTTTCCATTCACAACCAGATCTAAACGATTTTCGAATTATCTCTTCGGTCTCCATCACACATTATTGACATTATTGAGGACTCAATTTAATGCTTTTGACTTCATCAACATTTGCTGATGTTAGGGATGATCGTGTTCCTAAGCAAGCTTTCGTAATTCTCGATGCCAGAGTCAATGATTTGCCTGCACTGCTAGCCGACCTGCATTCAACGAACGTGCTAGTGCTTGACTCAGCAATCGATGGCATTGAGCAAATCACCGCAGCATTGGAAGAACATCAAGCCATTTCGAGTTTGCACATTGTATCTCACGGTGCCCCAGGTTCCTTACAGCTAGGCAATACACAGCTTACTCTTGAAAATTTGGCTCAGTATGCAGAGCAGTTGCAGACCTGGGCCACCGTTCTTCACGGTCAGGATGTTCTGCTATACGGTTGTCAGGTTGCTAGAGGTGCGATGGGCCATCTCTTTTTGCAGCAGTTGCACCAGTTTACCGGCGCAAACATTGCGGCTTCAAGCGATCGTGTCGGTCGCGTTGGCTCAGAGCGCAACTGGACTTTAGAGGCTCAAGTCGGCACTGTCAACGCTCAGTCCATCTTCTCACCTCAGCTACAGCACAGCTATACAGGACATTTTGAGACTGTTAACTTCAGCACCAACACCGATACGCTGATCGAAAGCGAAGGCACTCTTTACTCCTTTAACTTTGATGTGGATGGAGACATTCCTGAAGGTGGCAGCGTTGTCCGTCTGGAGGGGAGTATTCCTCAAGCGATTAACCAGCTGAACCTCTTTTTGCTGAACTTTAATGGTCTTCAGGGCGGTCTGGATGAGGGCATTATTGACGTTTCCCCTGGACTCGACTTTTCAGCTTTCAATGTCATTATTACTGAACCTACAGCTTCTATTAGCTTGCCTGTGTTCAACGACTTCACAGACGACAGTCCCCAGGAAATCACTTGGACGGTTACCCCAGTTTCAGAGGGCACAACCGTCAATAATGGCTCTGCAACCGTGACCATTTTTGATGATCCCAGCGAGGTATCAACACCATCGCCAGAGGTTAGTATCACCTCCGACATTACAACCCTTGTGGAAGATGAGGGCACACGGGTAACCCTGACGATCAACTTGAGTGAACCACCACCAGCAGGTGGATTGCCCGTCAACATTGGTACTGGAAAGGCTTTTGGCCTAGGAGATTTTGAAGTTTTGCCCCCGCAAGGGACCTTTACAGGAGGTCAGCTCATTCGAGGGTTCCAGGACAATAGCGGTTTTCTCATCGCAATTCAGGAACAGACCGCTACCATTTCCTTTCCTATCTTTGATGACCAAGATCGGACAGAGGATGGCTCAGTCACCGATCCCAATGGCCCGTTGCGTAATGACGATATTGGTGAAGAGCAAACGACCTTTTCAGTCTTGCCTGGTGATGGCTATACGGTTAGCTCTAGCGCAGGAGCGGTGACGCTGACCCTGAGAGATACCAACGTTGTTAACACCCCTCCAGAAGCTGATGACGACAGCTACAACACGACCTTCGATACTCCACTCACAGTGAGTGCAGGGGATGGCGTTCTCAATGGCGATACTGACGCAGATGGAGACTCCCTAACCGCAGAAAATGCCTCTGACCCCAGTGGTGGTAGCGTCAGCTTAAACGCAGACGGCTCTTTCACCTATACGCCTGATGCAGGCTTTACGGGTGACGACACCTTTACCTATACAGTCAGCGACGGCCAGGGCGGCACCGATGAAGGAACCGTGACAATTAGCGTAGCTGGCCCTGTCAACACGGCGCCGGAAGCCGATGATGATAGCTACGAAACCGCTTTTGATACGCCTTTGACGGTGGATGCCGCAGGCGGTGTACTAGTAGGCGATACTGATGCTGACGGAGATGATTTGACAGCGGCGATCGCCACAGATCCCAGCGACGGCAGCGTTAGCTTGAATGCAGATGGTTCTTTCACCTATACACCTGATGCAGGCTTTGCGGGTGACGATACCTTTACCTATACAGTCAGCGACGGCCAGGGCGGCACCGATGAAGGGACTGTCACGGTCAGCGTCGGAACGCCTCCGCCTACAGAGCCAACTGTCAGCATCAGTGCCAGCCCCACTGATTTAGTTGAAGAAGACAACACGGTCACAACTGTAACTTTGAGCCTCAGCGAAGCACCACCAGAGGGAGGCGTCAACGTCACCATTGATAGTGACATTCCAGGCTCCCTAGCTGAATTTGATGTTCAAAACGCTGTCTTCACTGGAGCGCAGCTGGTCAGTGCCAACAGCGACGCAAGTGGCTTTACAATCAACGTCACTGGCGAGTCTGCAACCATTCAACTCCCCGTCTTTGATGACGAAATTGACGAAGGTATTGAAGAAATTACTTACACGTTGCAGGCCGGTGAAGGCTATGAAATTGATGGAAAGGCAGATTCAGTGACGCTTTCCATCGAAGATGACGATGGTATCGACCCGCCTGATAATACGCCTCCCGTTGCCGACGATGACAGCTATACCGTTACGCAAGACACAACGCTATCCGTTGCCGCTGCTGATGGTGTTCTCAATGGCGATACTGATGCTGATGGCGATTCGCTAGTGGCTACTTTTGTTGGAAACCCCAGCAACGGTACTGTTCAATTTGAAGAAGATGGTTCTTTCACATACACGCCTGATGCGGGCTTTGTGGGAACAGACAGCTTCACTTATCAGGCTAGCGATGGTCAGGATACGTCTGAAATCGCCACAGTTTCAATCGCTGTCAAAGAGGATACGGTCGTTGATGAGCCTGTCGTTAGCTTTAGCATCGAGCCTGATGTTGTCAGTGAGGCGGATGGCACTGCTCTAGTCTTTAATTTCAGCGTTGAAGGTGATATTCCCGATGAAGGCATTGAGGTCAGCCTAGAGGGTGATGCGGCTCGTATCTTGCAGGAGTTCACCGCAGCTCAAACTCGCTTTGATGAGAATTTAGAAACGTTCTTCCGCTTTGACCAGGGCGTTGCTGATACCGTTACTGGGGGCGTGCTCGACTTGTTCGCCCTAGACGGAGATCCGTCTAGCGAGGGCTTCCTTAGCAACTTTGTCTTCACTATCACTGAGTCAACTGCCAGTATTACGACTCCAGTGGTCGATGACATTCTGGAAGAAATGGATGAAACCTTCACCTATACTTTGGTTGATGGGGAAGGCTACGCAGTTGATCCCAACGCTAACTCTGACAGCTTCACCGTAACGGATGGTGTACCCGGCGGAGTGGGACCCACCGTCAGCGTCACCGCAACGCCAACTGAACTGTTCGAGTCTGAGCAAACTCGTATCGAAATAACCTTTAAGGTTGATGGAGAAGTGCCACCCGACGGTATTGTGGTCGAGTTTGCCAGTGATGAACCTCGTGCCGTTGCCGAGTTTGATATTAGTGCTTCCAATCCACGTGATCCAGAGGACAAGCTCTCTGTACAGGGGCCTGTCATTACCGGCGGTAACATCGTTGGCACGAACGAAATCGCCAGCGCTCTGGTATTCCGCATCACAGAACCGACTGCAACGCTCAGCGTTGAAGTGTTTGAAAATGATGATGTTGAAGGCTTAGAAACCTTTACGTACAATTTGCTTGACGGTGAAGGGTATGACGTTGATCCAACTGCAAATGAGGTCACAATTACCATCGACGAAGAGCCAGCAGTGGGAGACCCCTTAGTTGTCAGTTTCACAGCATCCCAAACCGTCCTCAACGAAGAAGAGGAGACCCCTCTCACCTTTAACTTTGAGGCGACAGGTGAGTTTCCTGATGAAGGAATCATACTGAGATTGGACGAAAACTTCTTCGGCTCTGATGACCTTGATTTCAATATCTTCGAAGTTGAAAATTTGGAGTTCGTTGACTTTGAGGAAACGTCCCCAGGACGGTTCACGCTAGACTATCGGTTAACTCAGCCCACTGGATCCATCACAACGGCTGTCTTTAATGACAATGTGGCAGAGGCTGACGAAACTTACACGACCAGCTTGTTGCCTATCCCAGGGGCAAACTACACGCTCGACCCAGATGCTACTACAGTCAGCATTGATATCACTGATGGGGTTGCCGGTACGGGCGGTCCTGTGGTCAGTCTGACAACCGATAAGACAGAGGTTGATGAAGGCGAAATGCTGACCGTCACCCTCAACATTGACGGTGAGATTCCTGAAGGGGGGCTTGAAATTGCGGTTGATAGCGATACTGCTGGTGCATTAGGTGAGTTCATCACCACTGGTGAAGATGGCAGTCCGATTGCAACAGTTACTGGAATAGCCGGATTCCCAGCTCCCAACGAAGATGCAAGCGGATTTATTTTCACCGCTGTTGAAAATACAGTCACTGTCACTACGACAATCTTTGACGATGGTCCTGGTGAAGGTCCAGAAACCTTTGGGTTTAGCGTTTTAGACGGTGAGAATTACGATATCGATCCAGGCACCAGTGAAATCGAGATTACGATTGACGATACCGATGGCGGCATGGTGCCTGATATCGTGGGTACCAACGAGGCAGAAACGCTCGTGGGTACTGATGAGGACAACTTCATCCAAGCGCTAGGCGGCGGCGACACTGTAGCAGGTGGCTTCGGCAACGACATTATCGATGGCGGCGACGGTGATGACGTGTTACGAGGTGATCTCAACTTGCGATCGCCCCAAGATGGCGAGCCTGGGGGCAACGACATCATTTTTGGTGGCGACGGGAACGATCGCATCGGTGGCAAAACAGGGAACGACATTCTCAGCGGCGATGCTGGCGATGACGAAATCTGGGGCGATGCCGGTGACGATATCCTAATGGGCGTGACGGGCAATGACATCCTGGTCGGCGATAACTTCTCTACCGGAAGCGGCAACGATCTGTTTGTCTTTGGCAATGGCGACGGCACCGACACCATCTTGGATTTCCAAGTTGGCTTTGACCGCATTGGTCTAGTAGAGGGCGAACTTGTCTTTGCTGACCTGACAATCACCCAAGATGGCGCTAACACACTGTTGGGCGTCGCGAGTAGCGGCGAAGTTCTGGCCATATTGAACGATGTCCAGGCCTCTGCTTTGGATGAAAGCAGCTTTGCTATCGTTCCCGATGTCTCCAATCCTGAAGAGGCGTTGCAGATTATCTAACGCCTCTTAACCCGGATGAGCTAGTGCCCATCCGGGTTAGCATAAGCCCATGAACAACCTAGCTTGAAACTAAAGAGACCTTAGTGGATATGGGTTCGATGCCTGTCTACTTTTACTTACCTGAACCATTTTGGCGGCACGATCTTCCAAAGGCGATTGGAGGAAACTGGACAGGCTTCATGATTGGGATTTATGCTTGGACCTTACAAAGCTATCTGTGGCTCAAGGATCGATATCCTTGTGAGTTAGTGAACCAGCTACCAGAGCAGGGAATTGTACTGGTTCACAGCAAGGCGTTTAGAGTTCACACTCAACCTGTTCGTCCCCACCCCAAGCGATTATTGATTTGTATGCAGGCTGATGCGCTTCCTTACCCCTATGCACAGCTGAATATCGTGCAGAATCGTCATCAGCCTGGATACTTTCTGCCGCACTGGCCTCAACCAGGGATGATTCCGCGTGATCCTCATCGTGGCGATCGCTTTGAGACGATTGCTTTCTTTGGGCATCAAAAACATCTGACCTTTCTGGGAAGCGACTGGACACAACAGCTGCACGATTTAGGGCTAAACTGGCAACCCCGAGTTAGTCACAATCCCTGGAATAAGAGCGATGGCGTTCATTCCCGCTGGCATGATTACAGTGATGTGGACGCGATCGTAGCTGTGCGGAGTTTTGACTGGCGCCATAGCTGGCGTAGCCATACCTATCGGCGGAAGCCTGCCACTAAGCTCTATAACAGTTGGCTGGCCGGTATTCCTTCAGTTTTGGGAATCGAATCAGCCTATCGAGCCGAGCGTCAAAGTCCACTAGACTACCTAGAAGTTGCTACCCAGACTGATCTCCTAAAAGCTTTGCAACAGCTAAAAGAGAATCGATCGCTGCGGCAAGCAATGGTGCATCAAGGTCACGCTAGGGCGATCGCAGTGCATCCCGAGCGGGTTTGTGAAAAGTGGCTCTCTTTTTTGAAGACCGTCGCTGAACCGGCCTACGAACAGTGGGTAGATCAATCAGCTTGGCAACGATTTATGACCATCAAAAAGACCTGCTTCAGCACAGCACTCAATCATCTGGAATGCCAACTACGTCGGCAGGCTCCCTTGCCATGAAGCTATTCCACTATTTGCGCAAGGATGGCATTGAGAACTTTGGCGATCGCCTCAATCTTTGGCTCTGGCCCAAGCTCATGCCAAATCTCTTCAATCGTCACGATCAGATCACGTTTGTGGGTATTGGAACACTGCTCAACCATCGTTTACCGCAGCGCCTTGATACCGAAAAGGTCGTCATTATGGGCACTGGCGTCGGCTATGGACAGCCCCTGGAATTCCTACCTGAAGGCTGGACTGTCTATTGTGTGAGAGGACCGCTTTCGGCTCGTCATTTAGGTTTGCCCATTGAAAAAGCGATCGCGGATGGAGCAGTACTCCTAGCCCAATGCGTTCAGAGACAGCAAACCAAAAAATTTCCGGTTTCTGTGATGCCTCACATCCATCACGCGGTGGCAGCAGGAGATATTTGGAAAACGATTTGCCAAGCATTGAATTGGGGATATGTCGATCCCCGCTGGCCTGTTGAAACTGTCCTATCCGCGATTGACGGCACAGAGTTGTTGCTTGCCGAAGCGATGCACGGTGCGATCGCTGCGGATGCACTGCGAGTTCCCTGGATGCCAATACAGACCAGTCCACGAATTCTCAACTTTAAATGGCAGGACTGGTGTGCGTCTATTGGTGTCGCCTACAAACCTCAATATTTACCCCCACTATCCCGACAATATCCTCCCTATACCAAAGGCAAACATCCTAGGATCACCATGGCGAACTACTGGCGACGCTGTTGGCAACAGAATCATTTTTCAGGTTATTTGAAAAATGTTGAATCATGTTTACTGAAAATAAGCCGCACTCAGCCCCATTTTCTGAGCAGTTCGGCAAAACTCAATACACTAATCGAGCAGTTGGAAGGGCAGCTAACTCAATTGGAAAGTGATGCTGCAGGTGACTACTTTAAATAGTAAAGCGCTGGCAGAAGCGGCTATTGTCCAAACTAATCCTAGATTTTGTTCGTCAGATGTTTTATTGCTCTCTAGGAATTCAGGAGTCTCCAATAGCGGGTTTGTAAATTTCTCAATCCGACTCCGGCAGGGTGCAAAACTTGCAAATCTTGCAAGTCTATAGCTAGAGTCAACATCCTACCGTTTCCAGTACTCTTGACTGCTTCAAAGTATAGCTATAGCCGTCGCCAATTCCGTCAGGACAAGATAGCGAGCTGTCTTGCTATGGGCCAAGCACCTAGATGCCATTAAGTGCACAAACTAGACGGTTAGGCTATAAAACTTTGCGCTTCCATAGGGTGGGCTATGTAGAGTACTTGCAAACATGGCATCTTCCTGACTCAATCCCACCTTGATTAGTCTGGCTATTGTCTCGACAGTGGTTTAAAAACCAGATTATAAATCAACACGATAGACATTGTTTTTGCTGGAATGCTTTCGATAGTTAAGGAGGCTACATTATGCAAGACCAAAGCTTTATAAGATTAAATGCTGAGCTTAATTTGAATTACTGCTCAAAGATGCTTTCTATTAAAATCCAAAACCCTTTGACACTTCTTGTTATAAACTTCATAAATGAGATATTGTTACTAACCGCAAGTGAGTGTTAAAGTTTATTTTAAGGATTTTGAAAAGTTAATGACTTGGTTGGAAATCGTTTGTTAGTTAGCAGCGATAAATTCCCCATTGGTAGCGTCAATATCAGTGGATCAGCATCGTTCCAATCTTGGGTTAGATGCGTTCAAAATCTTAGGAAATAGAGCCGTTCTGTTCATCTTTCTCAGGTCAGGTTGGGAAATTGCTGGTTTTGTTCTAATAGCTAGATGAGCGATTTGATGATACGGGAAGCTTTTATCCCCATTAATTAGTGAGCAGCTTTAGGGTTTGCTCCTTGAGCAAACAGTCTGCTTTTTGTAGCTCTCTTGATTAGACAGGCGATCGCTTAGAGCAGCGAATTTTCTTGCTTGTAAAACGCTTCCATGAAATCTTTGGAGTATTCATGTGATGGAACATTACCCCACGGTTGTAATTGGTGCTGGGCCAGCAGGTCTTACAGCTGCCTATGAACTTGCTAAAAAGAATGTCCAGTCAATTACGTTTGAACAATCAGATAAGGTTGGTGGAATCGCTCGAACTGAAACCTATAAGGGGTATCGATTTGACATTGGCGGTCATCGCTTCTTCACCAAAGTGACGGAAGTTGAGCAACTGTGGTACGAGGTTCTAGGAGATGAATTCATCAAAGTACCTCGTCTCTCTCGCATTTATTTTGACGGTAAATTTTTCAGCTATCCTCTAGAACCACTCAACACGTTAGGAAATTTGGGTATCTTCAACAGCGTATTCATTTTATTGAGCTATCTCAAGGCAAAACTGAAGCCCAGTACTGAGGAGGACAATTTAGAGCAGTGGGTTATCAATCGTTTTGGTGAGCGTCTATATCGAACCTTCTTCAAAACCTATACAGAAAAGGTTTGGGGCATTCCCTGTACTCAAATCCAAGCGGAGTGGGCAGCTCAGCGGATTAAAGGGTTGTCGCTCAAAAAAGCCGCTACTAATGCATTGTTCGGCACCAACAATACGAAAACGCTGATCAAAGAATTTGATTATCCTTTGCTGGGTCCAGGGATGATGTGGGAACGCTTTCAAACACTTCTGGAAAAGAAAGGTTCGCCCGTAGAAACCGAAACACGAGTTGTCCGAGTCAATCGTTGTGGAACTCGAATTCAAAGCATTGATGTTCAACAAGATGGACGAGAGCGTTCGATCGGCGGAGAGCATTTTGTGTCTAGCATGCCAGTCACGGCTTTAGTTAAACAGCTTGATCCACCGGCTCCAGAGTACGTGCTGGAAGCAGCCCGCAGTCTCAATTATCGAGATTTTCTCATCGTTTCCTTGATTATTGATCAAGATCATCTATTTCCCGATAATTGGCTCTACATTCATAGTCCAGACTTTAAGGTTGGACGTATTCAAAACTTCAAGAACTGGAGTCCGGCTATGGTTCCTGAACCGGGTAAGACCTGTCTAGGTATGGAATATTTTTGTAGTCGCGGTGACACAGTATGGTCCATGCCAGATGATGAGCTAATCAAATTAGCGAGTACTGAGGTTGTCAATTTAGGCTTGGTGGATAGCCTTGATCGAATTGAAGATGGGGTTGTTATCCGTCAGTTAAAAGCTTATCCGGTTTACGACGCTGAATATCGTCAGCATCTTGAGGTGATTCAAACCTTTTTGAGCACTTTTGAAAACCTACAGACAGTCGGTCGCAACGGCATGCACCGCTATAACAACCAAGACCATTCAATGCTGACAGGAATATTGGCGGCTAAGAATATCTTGGGTGAAAACCATAACTTGTGGGATGTCAATACTGAGCGCTCCTATCACGAGGAATTCATGAAACCAGAGCCTAAACCTGCCCAGAAAGAGCTGGAATTGGTGGCTCGCTAAGGTTTTGTAAGCCTACAGCCAACAGTCACTAGAATGTTTGTCTAATCAAGAGATACCCAGTGAGAAAGTCATTTCAGCACGACACTCAAAAAACAGCCAGTCAGCTTTTTCGCTATTTTTTTGTCGGTGGTACTGCAGCTGTTGTTGATATTGCTTTCTTTGCATTTTTCACGAAATTTCTTTCTATAGACTACCGAATTGCTGTAGTATTCTCTTTCTCGCTGGGTGTTTTAACCAACTTCTCTCTATGTAACTGGCTAGTTTTTAGAGGAAAGCTGTCTCCTCTTTGGCTAGTCTTTATAAGGCACTATCTTTCAAGCATTTATGGTCTTTTGGCTAATGAAGTTGTCATGATAACGCTGGTTGAATTACTCCAATTCGAGCGTTTAATTTTAGCGAAAGTAGTAGGCACTGGTATTGCATTTTTCCTTAACTTCGCTATCAAAAAAATCTATGTCTATAACGACGCCTACTACAAGAAATCTTCTAAACACAAAACATCAGTCAAATCTAGGTGGAGAGCTTAAGCATGGGTTACGGTACTGAAGACATCACTATCTTGGCGGGAGGACCCGCAGGTCTGTCCGTTGGTTATTACGCTCGAAAGAACGGGCTTTCATTTACTATCTACGAAGCTAATAATCGGGTCGGCGGTAACTGTGTCACCCTTAAACAGGGTGATTTTCTCTTTGATTCAGGTGCTCACCGTCTTCATGATAAAGATGAAGAGGTGACTGAAGAAGTGAAGAATCTTTTGGGCGATGAACTCCATCGTGTGAGTGCGCCTAGTCAAATCTTCTTTAGGGGTCAATACATCGACTTTCCATTGTCACCGTTAGATTTACTTAAAAAGATTGGGCCATTTGAATTTTCTAGAGCAGGTCTATCCTTCGCCAAGGCTCGCGTGAGCAAATCCGAGTTGGATGGCAGCTTTGAGAGTCTGGCCCTATACCGTTATGGCCGATCGATTTCAGAGAAATTTTTACTGAACTATTCGGAAAAACTGTGGGGTTTACCGTGTAATCAACTTTCTCCTAATATCTCTGGAAAGCGATTGAAAGGCTTAGATCTACGAACTTTTTTGATCGAGGCCACGCTTGGCAAACTGGCTAAGACCCAGCACCTTGACGGCTCATTTTATTACCCGAAGATGGGTTATGGCAGAGTTGTTGAACGAATGGAGGAATTTTGCGGGCCAGAGAACATGCGGCTGAATCACCGCATTAATCGGCTGACGCATAATGGTAGACAAATTCAAGCCGTTGGTGTGGACGGCAGCGATCGCCTCTTTCGCGTCAACCAAGTCGTTAGCACGCTCCCCCTTTCGCTACTCATTCGTAGCCTTGATCCAGCGCCACCAGCAGAAATCTTACGGCTGGCAAATAGCTTGCGCTATCGACATTTACGACTCGTTGCGCTCTTCCTAGATAAACCGTCCATCAATGGCAATGCAACGGTTTATTTTCCCGAAAAAACCTTCCCCTTTACTCGCATCTACGAACCGCGTAATCGCAGTCCATACATGTCTCCTCCAGGCAAAACGTCTCTAGTTGTTGAAATCCCCTGTCATCGAGAAGACGCCATTTGGTCGCTGGATGATTCAGGGCTAGTTAATATGATTACGCAGAAATTGGTTGAGATTGGCTGGATCAGGGCAGATGAGGTGCTCGATTCTTGGTGTGGTCGCTTGAATTTCGCTTACCCAATCCTCGAATTAGGATTTGAAGATAAGGTCTCGGACATTGCGGACTGGCTCAGTCGATTCGACAATCTCAGTCTTTCGGGTAGAAATGGCAAATTTGCTTACACCCACTTACATGACATGATGCGATTTGGCAAAGACATTGTCGAAAAGCAGTTGGCGCTCGTTCCCGTAGCTTAAGATAGCTAGCTTACTGACATTCTCTGTCATCTATAGGACTTACACCGCTACATCTAACATCCCCATACTTGAGGGTTAAAGATCAAAGCCGAATTTTGCACTCCCAAAGCATTGGGTAGCCTAAGGGGCCGTGCGTAAGTCCTCATCCCTTGATCTAGTTCCATAGCATTTGCACACAATTCACGATGCCTAAACCAACCTGCAAACTAGGACTGATTGGCTGTGGGAGCATTGCACAAGCCGTACACCTCAATATCTTGACTCGCTTATCCGGAGTTGAGCTGGTGGCTTTGGCTGAACCCGATCCTCAGCGTCAGGAAGCAGCCAAACGTCAGGCTCCTTCAGCGATCGCCTACACCGACTATCGCGATTTGCTTCAGCAGTCAGCTATTGATGGTGTGGTGATTTGTCTGCCCAGTGCCCTGCATGCCGAAGCCGCGATCGCTGCTCTAGATCAAGGCAAACATGTCTATCTGGAAAAGCCTATCGCCGTGAATACCCAAGAGGCCCAAGCGGTTATTGCGGCGTGGCAGCGGGCAGGCACGATCGGCATGATTGGCTTCAACTATCGCTTTAGTCCCCAGTACAGGGCAGCGAAGCAGGTCATCCAGTCGGGACAGCTGGGAAAACTGGTCAGTGCTCGATCAGTGTTTTCCTATCCAGTCGGAACTGCCCCAGTCTGGAAACAAAAGCGGGCCAGTGGCGGCGGCATTCTGCTCGATTTGGGTCTGCACGACATCGATTTGGCGCGATTTCTATTTGATGCTGAGGTACAGACCGTAGCGGCAGAAGTGCGATCGCACCACTATGAGGACGACACGGCAGCATTGCAGTTCCAGCTCAGCAACGGTCTTTTGTTTCAGCTGTTTACCTCTATGAGTACCATCGACGAAGCTCGCTGGGAGATCTATGGGCAGAACGGCAAACTGATTGCTGATCGCTATCGAGACACTCAAATTCAGATCATTTCCCCCCACCGCGCCAGTTCTCGTCGAGCCCAGTTAAGTATCAGTCTACAGTCGGCGCTGCGATCGCTGAACTGGCGCAAGATGATTGCGCCCACCTTAGAGCCTTCCTATGAGGGAGCCTTAGCTGAGTTTGTGGATGCAGTCTTATCGGGACGACCTGCCTATCCCAATTTCACTGATGGCCTCCGAGCCTTAGCGGTGATCGAAGCGGCTGAGCTCGCCGCCCAGTCTGGCTCCACGATTTCTCTCACAGAGGCAACTCAAGAGCGATCGTCCTCGAATGTTATTCCTGCCCTCTAATACCTTTCCGCTGGCACGCTGACCTACTCTAACTATGTCGAAACTGCTTTCAAGCCCTAATACCAAAAGCCGCGTAGTTGTGATCGGCCTGGATTCTGCAGATCCGGACCTGATACAGCTGTGGGCTAAAGAGGGGCGATTGCCCTTCATCCGTTCGCTGTTAGAGAAAGGCTCTTGGGCAAGATTGATGTCTACCCGAGGCATGTTTTCTGATTCACCCTGGCCCACTTTCAACACGGGCGTCCCCCCTTCTAAACATGGCTTTTACAACTTTCAAGCCATTCAACAGGGCACAACAGATATTGTGCGGGTTGGGGAGCACTGTAGCCGCTTCTTGCCCTTTTGGTGGCTGTTGCGCGACGCTGGCAAGCGGGTTGCTATCTTCGATGTCCCCAAGACGAAGCCCATTCCAGGCATTGACGGCATTCAGGTTGCGGGTTGGGGAGAAGAGTATCCCCTGATTGAGCAATCATCCTTACCGATCCCTCTGGTTGAAGAACTTACCGCTCGCTTTGGTCGATATCCCCGTCCTCAAGAGCTGTTTGATCCAAGCTATAAGCATGAAATTAAATCCCGCGATACGCTTCTGGCAAACGTCGAGCGCAAGCTCAAAGCGATTAAGTTTCTGCAAGAGCAAGACGACTGGGATTTGTTCGTCACGGTTTTTGCCGAAGCTCACTCAGTTGGGCACCATTTCTACCACCATCATGACGATCATCACTGGGCGCATGATCCCGAGAGAGCACCCGTCTTGGGACAGGCGCTACCCAGCACTTATATCGAATTAGATGCAGCACTGAAGGAACTTTTGGACGGGCGATTAGACGACACAACCGTCTTCTTAGTTTCGGTTCACGGTATTACGACCAACTACTCTGGCAGCTACCTGCTACAGGTTGTTATGGAGAAACTGGGCTATCAGGTACCGCCGGAAAGCGAAGATGATACCAATTCAAAGAGTGTTTCCGAGTGGGTGAAAGAGCGACTGATTCCGTCTTCGTTGCGTCAGTTCATCAATGACAAGTTTGTGCCGCAGTCTCACCACGATGCCATGTTCTCGCTTCAGTTCAACAGCGGCGTCGATTGGCAGCGGACACGGGCCTTTTTTCTGCCAACGGAACATTTTCAGGGGTTCGTGCGCATTAATCTGCAGGGTCGAGAGCCGGAAGGCATTGTGCCGGTCAGCGATTATGACGCCACCTGTCAGGAGATTTGTCACGAGTTAGAGCAGCTGGTTAATCCAGACACCGGAAACCGCGCTGTCAAACAAGCAGTGCCCATTACTAAGGTCTATCAGGGTAACAACCTGTATGACTTACCTGACATCGTCATTCAGTGGGCCGAAGACGGTTTGATTCACCATTTGAACCATCCCAAGTTCGGCACCGTGTCGGGATCCGAAGCCATCCGTAAAGCACAGCATTCGGAAGATGGTTTTGTGATTGCTGCGGGTCAGCATATCCGCCCTGGAGCTTCCGTTCTAGGAGCCAGCACGATGGATCTGGCCCCCACCATTCTCTATTTGCTAGAGCAGGCTGTTCCTGAAGACTTGGACGGTCGGGTTCTATCAGAGCTTATCAATGAACACATCTGTCAGGGCCGCCCCGTACAGCGGAGTAGCCAGTCCTTGGTTGTACCCTAAATTTGGACTAAGCCCATGAAGATACTGTTGGTGAACGACTATGCCACGCCAACTGGGGGAGCCGAACTATTAATGTTCGCCCTACGAGACGGGCTAAGACGGCGGGGTCACGATGCCCGTCTCTTTTCCACAAATGCTCAGGCTAAGATGGGCGATCGCCTCGCCGATTATGAGTGTTTGGGTACGACTTCTCGGTTTCGAACCCTATTGCAGAGCTGGAACCCCTGGGCCGCTCGCCGTCTACAGCACGTGTTGACAGACTTTCAACCTCAGATAGTGCACGTCAAGATTTTTTTGACTCAGCTATCCCCGTCAATCCTTCCCCTGCTACAAACCATTCCTAGCCTTTATTACGTTGCCTGGTATCGTCCGATCTGTCCGCTGGGCAACAAGATATTACCCAATGGCAGTCCCTGTGCAGAGCGCTACGGTGCCGCCTGCTACCGCAACGGCTGTGTGCCCCTTCATGACTGGCTGCCCCTAATGAAACAGATGCAGCAGTGGCGGCAATGGCAGCCCGTTTTTGATCGAATTGTCGCCAACAGTCATGCTGTGCAGCGTCAGCTCATTGCCGAAGGGATTCCGTCCAAAGCAGTTATTGAATGTGGTGTTCCCCGTCGATCGCCGCGTCCACCGCTGACCTCCTCACCCACCGTGGTGTTCGCGGGTCGCCTCGTGCGAGAAAAAGGCGTTGATATTTTGCTACAGGCTTTCCGTCAAGTCATAGAGCACTGTCCAGACGCCAAATTGCTCATTGCCGGGGATGGCCCTGAGCGAGATCATCTCCAAGCGCTAATAACCGAGTTGGGACTCTCTGAAGTTGTTTCTCTGTTGGGTCATCTCCCCCGAGACATTATGGAGATGCACTTTAACCAAGCCTGGGTACAGGCTGTCCCCTCCCGCTGGGCAGAACCTTTCGGCATGGTGGCCGCAGAGGCCATGATGAGAGGCACCGCTGTTGTGGCAAGTGCGTCTGGCGGGCTAGCCGATATTGTGCAGAATGGAAAAACGGGTGTTTTGGTACCGCCTGGTAATATAACCCATCTAGCATCGGCATTGCTCCTGTTACTGCAGGATCGTTCCCTATCAGAAACTTGGGGACAAGCAGGCAGGGCGATCGCTCTAACGCAGTTTGACGAGTCCGCTTTTGTTGATAAATTTGTGGACCAATATGAGGCCATATTAGGAGAGTCAGCCCGTGTAGAGAGGAAAGCCTATGTCTTCTGAACGTCATTCTTCCCCGCTAGTAATTTTAGGAATCGATGCTGGCGATCCGGTCCTGATTCAGCGCTGGGTGCAGGCAGGGTATTTGCCTAACCTAGCAGCACTCATGGAGCGGGGATGTTGGGGCACAATCACAGGACCAGAACTCGTCTTTGAAGATGGGGTTTGGGTCAATCTCTTCAGTGGCACTTCAGCCGGGCAACACGGCTATCATTACTTCCGGCAGCTACAAAAACCCGGCAGCTATGGCTTGAGTCCCGTTTGGGGGCCCGATTTTAATACCTCTGCGTTTTGGTCCGCTTTACAAGGCACAGGTCAACGAGTGGCCCTGATTGACATACCTGAAGTGCTGCCGATCTCCGGACTCAATGGGATTCAACTGGCCGATTGGGCTGTCCATCGTCCCTTAGTGCCACCATCAGCCCAGCCACAAACTTTGCTAGAGCAGGTTAAAGGCATCTTCGGCAAGCAAATCAACATTGATGAAGTCTTTGAGAGCGATCTGGCAACCGACCAAAAAATCTACCAGCGATTGCTTACCCGGATTCGGAAGAAAGGTGAGCTTTGTCGTCGCCTGTGGGCAGAGTCGACTTACGACTTGATGGTAGCGGTTTTTGCCGAATCCCATACAGGCGGACATCAGCTCTGGCAGTACCAAGCCGCTGCGGCCTCCGAAAGTGCGTCCCTCAGGAACGGACTGCGCCAGGTCTATCAGGCCCTCGATCAAGAAATCGGGCAGCTATTGACACAGCTACCAGAGACAGCAAATGTCTTTGTCGTATCGCCTTTGGGTCTTCAGGATCAGTATCCCACTGGGGGACTGATGGCCGATTTCCTGCTCAAGCTTGGCTATCGATCGCTACCAGAACCTGGCAGTGCGCCCCCCTCCCTCAGTCCGATGGCGATTCTGCGGCGACTGCTACCCGAATCCGTGCGGATTGCCCTAAGTCAGTTTCTCTCTAGGGAAACCCGTGAACGCTTATTGTCAGACCAGTTTCAAGGAGGAACGGACTGGTCAAAAACGACGGTATTTATGATTCCCTCGGAATTTACCAGCTACCTGCATGTGAATCTCAAGGGACGAGAGCCAATGGGCATTGTGGAACCAGGACAAGACTACGAAGCGTTACTCCAGCGTTTGGAAGCAGACTTGCGATCGCTGATTGATCCCATCAGTAGCGAGCCTGCCGTGCAAGCCGTCATCCGCCCTCGTGAACTATTTGGTGCCGATGCCCATCCCACGCTGCCTGACGTGGTTGTGAAATGGCGACCCGGCGACTATTTTATGGAGCAGGTCATCCATCCTCAAGTTGTATTGCAGCAGGAAAAACCTGAGTTCTTTAGGGGCAGCGATCATAACCAGAGTGGATTTGTCGTGGCAGCGGGACCCCGAATTCAGGCCCATGGAGATCTGGGGGAGATAGCCCTCCGTAACTTAGCACCAACCTTTTTGTCTCTGCTAGGACAGCCGGTTCCCAAAACCATGCCAGGGCGCATTCAGACTGAACTGCTGGCCGACCAACGACGGGAGGTAACGTCATCTTCACCACCTTCTACGTAGCAGACCCATAACTTGACCCGCACGCCAACTAAATCTCGATAGTTTTAATGGTTTTAGCCGATACCTCTATGGAACCTGTCCATCCGCCTTCGACGTCCCCAGCCCCGTTGACCTCTCCTAAGTCTGTCTTAGCCGTAATTTGGAGACGCTATGGTCAATTGATCTTACAGGTTGGCATTGGTCTGATGATCGCGGCTGCCCTTTGGCGACTGGGATTAGAGCTACCTCGGTTGATCTGGGGCGAAGATAGAGTTGACGCCGTTGACCTGATTTCTCGTCATCGGGAAGTCGAGTACTGGTTTTCTAGACAACCTGTCTATGGGGCCTTGCCCAATGGCGACTATCCCCCGGCTAGCCATGTCTTGCTCTGGCCTTTGCTCAGTTGGATGGATCGAGAAGCGGCTCGCTGGTTTTGGGCAGGGTCAACCCTGGCCGTATTGGCCTGGCTCTCTGGGTTGGGCATTCGAGAAAGTCGGGCTACAACGCTTTGGGAGAAGCTCTTTATTGCCCTCCTGCCTTTTGCGCTCTATCCAGCGAGTGCAGGCATTCGGGTCGGTCAATTAGCGACCCATGTCATCCCGCCGCTTGTCGCTGGATTACTGCTGATAGACCGTTCTCGCCGCTCCTGGTCGCAGGATATTCTCGGTGCTGCTTTTGTCATCTTTGCCTTGGTTAAACCAACTGTTTCAGCGCCCTTCTTCTGGCTCGTGTGTTTTATGCCGGGGCGGTGGCGTCCCGTTGTGCTGGTGAGCGGGGGATACGCGATCGCAGCACTGATAGCGACTGGCTATCAGGCCGGTAACTTACTGACGCTGCACGCCGATTGGTTAGCCCATGCCGGAGATCAACTGGGAACACGCGGTCATGCCAGTGTCCACACTTGGTTGGAGGCAGCTGGACTATCAGAGTGGATGCTTCCCGCTTCGCTCTTGCTAATGGGCGCAATGGGTCTTTGGACTTGGCTCTATCGTCGCGCAGATCCGTGGACCCTAATGAGCGTAGCGGCTCTGATATCCCGGTTTTGGACTGATCACCAAGTCTTTGATGATTTGCTGCTGTGGATCCCCGTCATTGCCCTGTTCCGGCTAGCTAAAACGTCTCCTAGTCAGCCACTTCGGTTGATTACGGCCATTCTCTTCGCGCTCAACTGGTTTGCTTTGATGGCTCCCGCTCGATTTTTGAACGGTGCACCACCTATATCAACCTTGGCAGTCGGTGGGCAGACCATTCTCTGGGTAGGATTGCTGGTCTTCTTTATGGTGCTTGCCCAGCAGGAATTGAACCCACCAGAGCTGACCCACCAGGAGAAAGCATGACGTCTTCTACAGCTAAAACAAACCGTCAGATTCTGGACGGCACCCTTTGGGTGTTTTTGGCGGAAGGCTTGATTTTACCAACGGGCTTGATCACCGCCGGTTTTCTGACGCGACGATTGGGACAGGAGGGCTACGGCTTATTTACACTAGCCTCTGTTTTAGTGGCATGGATTGAGTGGAGCATTACGTCCATCTTCAGTCGCACCACGATCAAATTTGTTGGTGAGGCGGAGGACTGGCGATCAATTGGGACACTGGTATTACGGCTGCATTTGGCATTGAGTGTGGGCATCACCCTCCTGGTTTGGTTACTGGCACCCGCGATCGCCGCTAGCTTTCATGAACCCGCTTTGGGCCAATATTTGCGATTGTTATCTCTGGATATTCCGGTTTTCAGTATGGCTAGCGCCCAGCGCAATATCTTAATTGGCCGAGGCAAGTTTCGAGAACGGGCCCTTGCTACAGCCGGACGTTGGACCCTGCGCTTGCTCCTCATTGTGCTTTTAGTGGGACTGGGATTTTCTGTTACAGGGGCAATTTTAGGGACTATTGGGGCCTCTGTAGTGGAACTCGTCATCGCGACCTGCTTTGCGCCAACTGCATGGTTCAAGAGAGTCGACTTTCCTATGCGATCGCTCTTTGGCTACGCCATCCCCCTGTTTTGCTTTGCCATGGCGATGCGACTTTATGACAAGCTAGACTTAATTATCCTGAAGCTGTTGGGCGGTTCCGCTGAAGAGTCAGGTCTTTATGGTGCTGCTCAAAATCTAGCGTTTATCCCGACCATTCTCAGTATTTCCTTCTCTCCCCTGTTGCTGTCTAGTCTCAGTCGTCTATTAGCTGCTGGGGAATTGGTGCAGGCTAAAGAACTTGCTCGTCATGCTTTGCGGCTTGTGATTGGACTATTGCCAATAGGCGCCATCACAATTGCGACGGCACCCGCGATCGTGAAGCTGATCTATGGGGACGCTTTTTTACCGACTGCTCCGATCTTATCTGTGCTGATCTTTAGTTCTTTAGGACTGATGATGATATCGATTGGCACAACCATTCTGACTGCTGCTGATCGGCCCAAAACCCCTTTTTTAATTGCAGCTCCACTGTTGCCCCTTGCCATATGTTGCCACTGGTGGGCTATTCCAAGATTGAATACGCTAGGCGCAGCTTGGGTTACCGCCCTTGTAGCCCAGGTGGGTGCCGGCGCTATGGTGATAGCCATCTACAGACTTTGGCATATTTGGCCTCCCATATCCACTTTTCTACGGAGCCTGCTTGTGTGCGGAGCCATTTATGCCGTAGCGATGCACTGGTCGGCTTCAGGATTCTGGTTGCTGCCACAGCTCATACTACTGGCCCTCTTGGTTCCTATCGGCTTCCTGTCCCTAGGCGAATTTAGTCGCCGCGAGGTTGCCTTGATGGGATCTCTCCTACTAGGCTTTTTACCGACTACCGTCAAAGGCAAGAAACTGTAGATCTCAGATTTTGCAGTTGAGCTAATGCTGACGGCAAGATGTCAGTAGATGCCATCACCGCTTTCCAAAAAGCAGGGTTAAAGAATAGCTTCACGCTATCCTACCAGGGTTGCTATCCGTGTATCCGAGAGCAGTTCTGGTTTTAGACCTGCTGCCGCGATCGCCTGCTGACAGCGACCTCGATTAGGGTCTCCCGCATAGGCGATTCGACCAAGACGATGAATGACTGCAATCAATTCGGCTAGGGGGAGCCAGGGCAAAATAACGGTGTCTCCAGGTTTGGAGAGCAACAACAGCAGTTTCTCTACTGTCGCTAATGATGTTTCGTCCTCAGGTAGAATAACGACGCTATCGGCCTGCTCCACTAGCCAATCATGCGCCCAGTCTTCAGGCGTAATCGCGATCGCCAGCTTGGCTTGAGGCACTGCCTGAACAAAGCTAGAAGAAGCCGTATCCCCGTAGAATAGTCGATGTTGACTGGCTAATCGATACCAGCCAGGACTGATGGTCACATCAGAGAGAGACTGATGCGTCATCGGTGAATCAATCTTCTCTACAGACTTTGGAATAACCGTGATGATTTCTGGTTTCTTATGGGTTGGTTCGTCCAATTCGGCGACTGAAGCTGAAGCATCTAAAGATTTTTTAGCCGCCTTACTTTGTTTGATGGCTGACTTGACTGCTTGATGGGTAATCCTCTCACCGGCTTCTGCGGCATCTAGGACTTGAGTTCTCAGTTCTTCGGAAACTGAAGGCGCTGCCAGCTGATAAAGCACTGAGGTCGCGATATCAACTTTTGCAAGTTTTGCAAACCTGTCCCCGAACGTTTCATAGACATTGATGAAGTTGTATGCCGTTCGCTGACTCCAGCCAAATTCTGTCTTCAACCACGTCAAAAACTGCCCGTGCTTGAGGCGCGATCGCACATCCGCCAAGCGCTGACCAATCTCCCATACATCTTGAGCAGAACGGCGTAATCGCTTTCGAATTTCGCCGGTATGTTGCTGAATAACGAGTCGATGATCTGGTTGGAGGCTGCCATAGTCAAAAAGAGCCAATGACTGAATCTGCCGATTTGTATTGCCCATGTCTACATGAAATACCTGGATTTCAGCCGCATAAAACACTCACGAAATAGGCTAATTTATGCCTAATGAATGTTTTATGTTTTCAACAAGTCTATTCTTTATCGAAAATTTAGCTTCTGTAAAGTAAAAACTTTACTTGAGTAAATTCTAGCAAATGACTTCAGCAAGAACATGGGTAAAGCCACTTACGAATTAGGTCGCTCGTCTTGTTTAAAGAGAATCCATCTCATCAAGATCCATGGTGATTCCGCAGAAATAAAATAGGTTTATGCTAAATTCATAAATCATGGCATCCTAACCGGCAAAATCTTTCAGTTTAATAGCGATAGCTTGTTTATAGATCAGCACCTGATTTTGAGTAGTTTCACTACCAACAATCGTTCAGGACATGGTCGCCTATTGCAATTCATTTTCAAAAGAATTGCTTTATGAAGCGGCCATAAAGATTGTTTGAAAGGACTGTTTTTCTTCAAAAAATTGCTCTTTCAAAGTTGTGCTTAATCATCATCAATCGCAAAACGTTTGACAACATTTCATTAAGTGGAAAGTTGATAGACGAGTCAAGTCCAGACCTATCATCCTCATGAAACAGAGGGTTGCGTTGATGCGGCCTTACCCAAGGCTCAACGTCTCAAGTTGCCTATTTGTCAAGAATTGTTTTCAATAGCGACCATTCGATGTTATGAGGTTCCGGATTTCGTCATCGACGCCACCAAAGTCGAAAATTAATTGTCCGAAAGGATACTCAATAAGATTGGAAGAAGCCTGTACTCTCAACTGAAACCCAAAGTTGTCTGGGTAGCACGATTTGTTGCCACATGAGGAAAGCTTTATGCCGACTACCGAGACTCTTCAGCAAATGTATGGTGAAGTTGCCGACAATCCAATTTTGTTGGACAAATCGGTCACGGAACCCGCTTTAGAAGGGCTAAGTATTGCATACGCCAGCTTCTTAGCGCTTTACCTGCAATATCAAAAGCACCACTTTGTAGTCGAAGGAACTGAATACTACATGCTTCATAATTACTTCGAGGAAAGCTACGAAGAGGTGCAGGAGCATGCCCATGAGATTGGCGAAAGACTACATGGATTAGGCGGCGTTCCAGCTTTGACATTCAGCAGCTTGGCCAAGCTTTGTTGTTTTCAACAGGAGTCTGACGATACTTTTCGCTGCCGCTCAATGATTGAGCACGACCTCGGCGCTGAGCAGTCAGTCATCGAACTCCTGCGGCGGCAGGCCAGTCAAGCCGAAAGCTTAGGCGATCGCGCCACTCGCTACCTCTATGAAAGAATCTTGCTGAAGACTGAAGAACGCGCCTATCACCTAGAGCATTTCTTGACCCGCGATAGTTTGAAGCTCAATTGATCAACATGGGTGTGACTGTAGGCAGCGGACTCGGCGATCGCAAGCGCATTAAGGTGCACGCTATACCGAAAGACTGTTGCCTCAGATAACTGCCTTGTGTTGCCAGCAACGCTCTAGGCGCTGTATCAAGATTGTTTTAGGAGCCGTTAGAAATTGAACAGCACTCCATAGATGAATGGCATCCGTTACATTGCGAACCTGCACTCGTAACGGATGACCAAATTTGCATTCACAGATGACTGAAAACTTCTGCAGGTGAAAATAAACATCCCAGCGGGTTGTGGTGTCAAGATCCAGCTCAATGCTTAAGCCATTGCCTGAAGATAAATAGTCAGCCTCTGAAGGTTCCATACCCTTTCGCCCATGAAATTAGAACTATGACCGTCGCCGTTTAGCTAGGGACAACCAAGACAGTGCGTACTCGTGCCCCATGAGGGATTGATTTTGCTATCTACCCCTTATGCCATGGCCTCCTGCTAAACGGCTCAAGAATAGAACTTGGTTTTATAACCAATGATTCTCAATTGGGGCGTCCACTGTCTTTTAGAGGCAGAGAATAGCCCTTGGCAGGAATTAGCCCGCAGCTCCTTGAGAAATCGTCTGTTTTCAATAGCCTGTCGATACCAATAGAGAAAATTATTTGTTGATTATTGATGCTATTAAGATACCCAAGTCTGCTAGCCGATGCAACAAATTCTCAATAGTATGTTGATAAAGATAAAGGACCCCTGCAAGAACTCCAACCCAATAGATGAGATAAGTTCTTATCTATTGGGCCAGATTGACACCCATCGAAATATCAAATTGGGCCTGAGTTGTTCTAGGCGACTGCGCGTCCTTCCGCAATTCCGAACGTTAGATAGTGAAGCAACGGCTCAATGCCAGCGCTAGCTACGTCAGGGTTGGCTGCCAGATAGCTGTCGGGGTCAAAGCTAGCGCTAACAGCTCGACCTTCAGACGATCCAAATTGGATGTAGTGTTCTAGTGGGTTCAAACCAGCCGCAGCCACATCGGGATGGCTGCTGAGGTAAAAATCAGAGTCAAAAACGGCATTGGGGTCCCGTCCTTCTCGCCCACCAAACTGAACATAGTGACCCAGCGGATTTATTCCGGCTTGAGCAACGTCTGGGTTTCTGAGCAAATAGTCAGAGGTATCGAAGTAACCGCTTGGATCACGGCCCTCAGCGGCTCCCGATTGCACATAATGAACCAGAGCATTTTCAAGCCCACCACTAGCCACTGCATCAGCAATGTCAGGGTAAGTAGATAGATAGAATAGCGTGTCGAAGAGAATTCTGGGAGAGCGTCCTTCCCTAGCTCCAGAATTGACGAAGTGAGTGAGTGGGTCAAGGCCACTAGCCGCAACATCCGGGTAAATGGATAGGTAAAAGCCCGCGTCCAAACCGCCAATCTGGTTCAGCGCTGCGTTAGTAGAGGAGGGTTGTGGGGCTGATGGGGGTGGGCTGATGGGCACCTCGCTGCGATCATCAAAGATGGTTACGGTGGCAGAACCATTGGTCACCGTCGTCCCGGCTGAAACAGGGGTCACCGTCCACGTCACTGTTTGAGGACTGTCGTCCAAAGAATCATTGAAAATCGGCAAATTAATCGAGGCATTAGGCTCAGTGATGATGAGGTTAAAGGCAGAAAAGTCCAGTGCTGGCGAAACGTCGATGATGCCTGTATCTAAGCCGCCTTGCAGCCCGCTGAAGCTAAGGTTAAAAAGATTCCACTGGTTAATGGCTTGGGGAAAGCTGCCCTCTAAACGAACAACACTGCCGCCGGCAGGAATGGGGCCATCGACTGTGAAGTTAAAGCTGTAAAGGGTGCCTTCATTTTCAACAACCGTATCGGTATTAGTACTAAAGTTAACGGTCTCGAAATGCCCCTCATAGCTTTGCTGTAGCTGAGGTGAGAAGATAAGCTGAGCTTCTGGGTTGCCGATGTGAGCTTCCAGAGTCCAGTTCCGCTCTGTGCCTACTCGACCGACGCGATCGCTCGACGCTGCAATGTTTGCTCCCGTAAACTGATGTAGCTGACGCAGGAACAGATAGCCCGTCGTCCCCTTGGCAACCTGACACCCATACAGCAGAATCTCCTGCTCATGGAGAAAGCTTGCCCAAGCCTGTAAGTGTTCTGCGTATTGAGCAAAGGTATCCAGGTTAAGCTGCGTGTTACCCAGCTGTAGATAGCCTGGCGCACCATGGGATACGATGTGCAGACTGGAAATGGTTGGGTATTTGTGCAAGGCTGCGGTAATCTGCTCAACCCCATCTCGCCCCTTATCTAATAGAAGAATTTGAGCGTTGCCTGAAACGTCTTCAATGAGCGCAGAGATGTCATTAACTCCAGCATCAACAACCACCAGAGTTGATGAGAGATAAGCGGTTGGAACAGAACTATTGTTTTGTGACGAAGAGAGGAAAGACATGCTTTTTAAGGAGATACTGTTTATTCGTCTCATCTCTGCTCCTTACAAAGTTCAGAGAGCAATATCCTATCGGAAAGAGATGAGAGCTTTGGCTCATTTTACTTGACATTAAATCTCAATAACTCTATTTTCAACAATGCATCTGTGTTTCTTGCTCCTCTCTTGAAGCTGCCTTTTGGTAGTTCAAGATTTCCGTAAGGCTATTGGCATGTCTATTGTTCAAGTGTTTAGAGCAGGCGGCATCGTGATGATACCGCTGCTGTTATTTTCGATTACCGCGATCGCGCTCTCCATCGAACGTATTTTCTTTTGGTCTCGTATAAGTCGTCGTCAGCGGGCAGCGATTGATTCTTTTTTGCAAACCTACAGCGCTGACCGTTCTGTCGCTCGAACGCAGCTTGAGCAGCACGCTAGCCTTCCCATTGCTCGTATTTTTCTGGAGGCCCTTGAGCTAGAAGGTGAGCCTCCGAGCCAATTTCGCTTAGCTCTGCAAGGAGCGGCCCAGGCAGAGTTGCCTTTCCTTAAGCGATTTGGAACAGTGTTTCAGACTATTGTTGCTGTATCCCCTTTGCTAGGGCTGTTGGGAACTATTCTAGGACTCATTCGATCCTTTGCCACTATCCGACTGGGAGAAGTCGGCGCAAACGCCACTGCTGTTACCGGTGGGATTAGCGAAGCTCTGGTGTCAACCGCTGCAGGCATGGTGGTTGCCATCTTTACGCTAGTGGTTGCCAACCTGTTTCGGGGACTCTACAAGCGACAAGTTGCCATGATTGAGGAATACGGTAGCCAACTTGAGATTCTCTATGGGCGTTACTATTTCGCAATGAGAGGAACTCAGCAGCCCGCGGAGGAAACCTATGCTCGTTAAAGATAACGATACGGATGACGATCTGGAAGTCAATATCCTGCCGCTGATTGACGTCATTTTTGCAATTCTGGCTTTCTTCATCCTGTCGTCGCTTTACCTGACCCAATCTGAAGGACTGCCCGTCAATCTGCCGGATGCGGATAGCGCCCAACCCCAGGACCAAACCGACTTCACCGTCACCATGCAGCCCGATGGTGCCATTTTTCTGGAGCAACAGCCTGTAGCGTTAGAGAATCTACGGGCCACCATTGAGGAATCTTTGTCTCCTGAGCAAACGGCTATCATCACTATCAAAGCGGATGAAGAGGTTTATCACGGCGAAGTTGTTGCTGTCATGGATGAGCTGCGGACTTTGGAGGGAGCGAAGTTGGGGATTGCCACTGAGCCCAGCCAACCTTGACTTTATTCAGTGGCGTTATCTAGGTTCTCCGCCGAGCCATTGGCACCCTCTATGATAAGAAGGAGCGATCGCTGACATTAAACAGTCGCAACATCATGACAATCCATCGTAGAAAAACTCGGCGACAATTTCTCACAGCAAGCCTTTCCACGTCATTAGGCATTATTGGATGTTCGACCCTTCAGCAACAGCAGGGGACGACGTCTGAATCATCGAGCAATTTGCTTGTTCCTGAGACATCTTTGTCCGATGCTGCATCGCTAAATCTGTCATCAACACCATCCGCGACATCCGCCATACCAACGCGCATATTAGGACGAACTGGCGTAGAGCTGCCTGTTTTGGGATTGGGAGGGGCTGGGAAGACACCGCTATCAGATCCGAATCGAGAGCAGGCAGCTTTAGAACAGATTCAACACGCATTGACTTTGGGGATTCGCTACTTCGATACGGCAGCGAGTTATGGCCCCAGTGAGTCTTATTTGGGCAAAGTGTTGCCCCCCTATCGGAGCGACGTTTTTTTAGCTAGCAAGACAGCCGCTCTTGACTATGACGGTGCTTGGCGTGAATTAGAGCGATCGCTAGATAGACTCCAGACCGATTATCTCGATCTTTGGCAGTTTCACCATGTCTCCTTTGACTCCGAACTCGACACGTTACTGGGAAACAACGGTGCCATCCAAGCATTAGAAGAAGCGCAAGAGCAAGGATTGGTTCGCTTTAGTGGCATCACAGGTCACCATGAACCTCAGGTTATTGCCACAGGTCTTCAGCGCTATCCATTCGATCACGCTCTGATTCCGGTGAATGCCGCAGATATCCATCATCCTCGATCTTTTATTCCAGGCGTGTTGCCCTTTGCTCACGAACAGAACATTGGCATCACCGCAATGAAGGTACCCGCTTATGGGCGCTTGTTCAAGCCAGGAGTACTCGATGGCATGCACCAAGCGCTAGGGTATACGCTCTCGCAGCCGGGCGTTCACTGTGCGGTCATTGCAGCCGAGACACTGGAACAATTGGAAGACAACGTGCGAGTCGCCACAGAATTTCAGACTTTAGATGGGCCTAGCTTAGCCGAGATTGAGCAGCGGACCGTCGCTGTTTGGCAAGACAACACCTTCTTCCGAGCCTGGACTTGATGAGGACCTGCTGCGGAGAGGCAATGGATGGAACGATGAATCGTCGTCACCATTGAGCCAAACCGTATTAAGCCAAACACTTGATTCAGACCATTGAGATTACCGGTAAAACGTCCCTGTAGCAATACCTGGACACTTGCGAGACGCTTCCGAGACGTTAGCTCCACTAAGGTTTATTCATCCTTAACGGTGCGTATTGACTCAACGGCAAACTTAGGCCGTAGGAGCGCTTAAAGAAATGGTTTCTCAGTTCGAAAAACAAAATCCAGAACCTAAAGCAAACGTCACAGACAATTCTCTTCCATTAATCCAGATCGCCACAGCAATGCACGAATCGCCTGCTGTTGATGTCCTCTTATTAGCCTTTAGCGCAGATCCGATTGCCCGCTGGACGTGGCCTGATCCACAGCAGTACGTGGCCCATTTCCCTAGCTTCGTCGAGGCCGTTGGGGGGAAAGCATTTGTTAATGGCAGTGCCTATTACATTGACGGTTATGCGGGTGCTGCCTTGTGGCTTCCCCCAGGCATTTATCCTAACGACGATGAACTGATTGATTTCTTGCAAAACACAGTGTCCAAGCCGCTCCAAAAAGACATCTTCACCGTGTTTGAAACGCTGGAAAGATATCACCCAGATGAGCCGCATTGGTATCTACCACTCTTGGGAGTCGATCCCTACCAACGGAACAAAGGATATGGATCAGCATTAATGCACCATACGCTGGCCCAGTGCGATCGCGATCAAGTGTCCGCCTACCTAGAATCTTCGAGTGTCAAGAGTATCCCCTTTTATGAACGGCATGGATTTGAGGTACTCGGCACACTTCAGGTAGAGACATCACCGCCATTCTTTCCCATGCTCCGCCGACCCAGGTAAAGCGTGCCGAGAAAATATATAGCTGTAGCCATCTAGGAATGAATGAATTTTAAGTTCTCAGTTTTGAGTTTTGAATGATTGAGTCATCGGCGAATCCAAAGTTCAAAGTTGATACTTAAATACGTTCCCGTTCCCTAGGCTTGTGCATTCTCAATAGCATCTGGGTGCTTAGCATAGGCCAGATGGCTCGCCGTCTTGTCCTAACGGAACTGGCGACGGCTATAGCGTTAGCCATTTAGGCTTGGTGCGTCCAATAGCCTCTAAACCTAGCGCATTGTCAGAGGGTTCTCGTCCTGTCCTAACGGAACTCCAACGCCCTTATCTTCCAATTCCTTTATTCTTCACTTTTCCAAATATTGGAGTCAATCATGATTCTCTCCCCGCTCATGTCTACCTCTACACTCCTGGCCTCGACAGGTGGGGCTGAGGGGGAGGCTGCTGCAAAGATACTGGCTGTGGCGGTGACGCTGGCAACCGTCGCGATTTTTGTTTCAGCTCAAATCTTGGGCGAAATCGCGGTTCGGATTGGCCTGCCAGCGGTGCTAGGTGAACTGATTGCTGGATTCATTATCGGCGTTTCAGGCGTTCATCTAGTCATGCTGGGTAATGGCGGGCAGGTGGCGGATTGGGCAGTGATGGTCGTTCAGCTCATTTCCGGCGGTGATAGCGCTACCATCCGCGACATTTTTGCTGGCCCGGTGAGAATTTTAATCGACGATTATGCCCAAATCGGCGTGGGGGTGCTGTTATTCAAAATTGGCCTGGAGGCCGATTTGAAGGAACTCATTAAGGTGGGACCGCAGGCGGCATCGGTAGCGGTGGCAGGCGTGGTTCTTCCCTTCGTTGCTGGGTTTTGGGGCTTAACTTTGCTTTTTCAACTGGGGACAATTCCGGCAATCTTTGGCGGGGCTGCTTTGACGGCTACTAGCATTGGGATTACCTCACGCATCATGCAGGATATGGGGGTTTTGAATACGAAAGAAGGGCAGATTATTTTGGGGGCTGCGGTTCTGGATGACATTTTGGGAATCGCGATTCTGGCTGTGGCGGTAGGGATTGCCGAGTATGGCACCGTCGAGATTGCCAACGTTTTGGGCATCATCGTCAGCGCCACCCTGTTTGTTTTAGGCGCGATCGCCCTCAACCAGGTCTTTGGCCCGCGCTACATCAACTTCCTCGACAAACTCAATAATCCCTACAGCATCCTTGTCGGAGCAATTGTGTTTTTATTCTTGATGGCGACCGTGGCTCAGACCATTGGCTTGGAGGCCATTCTGGGCTGTTTTGCCGCTGGGATTGTTCTCGGTGACACCAAAGCAACTCACGCTCTGGAACAAGCCTGTGAGCCTTTAGTCGCCCTATTCGCGACTATCTTCTTTGTCTCCATCGGGGCCAAGACCGATCTCAGCGTGCTGAACTTGGCTAATCCTGAGAGTCGGGATGGCTTGGTCATTGCGCTGTTTCTAACCGTGGTGGCGATCGCAGGCAAACTAGCCGCGGGCTATTTCGTGTTCACCCGAGACAGAGTTGATCGCTTAGCTATAGGGACTGGCATGATTCCTCGGGGTGAAGTAGGGCTAGTATTTGCTGGCCTGGGAGCTGCTACCGGTGCCCTATCAGGATCGGTGAATGTGGCGATTGTCCTGATGGTGATTGCAACCACTTTTGTCGCACCTCCCCTGTTGCGATGGGTCTTTACAAACCAGCATAAGCAACTGGAGATCGCTCCCTAGTCCAGCGTTAGCCATCTAGGCTAATGCACCCAATAGCATCCGGGTACTGAGTGCATAGCCAGATGGCTTGCCGTCTCGTTGATGGAACTGGCGACAGCGATGGTCGCCTTACAGCTTTGGGGTTTAGGGAATGAGAAAGAGATGGACACCTTGGAGACGCCCTAGAGACGCCTATTTCACTACAGTGAAGTCATCAAAAAGCAATGACGTATAGCTTTCATCAGTTAGTTGTTGGAGCCTTGGAGCTTTTCTAAACATCCAAGTCAATAACGTTAGAAAGCGTTACCCATAGAAGGAAATTGTGTCCAGCATTGATTCGGAGGAAATCATGCTTTTGGCAAACATCAAAGTTGAACAATTTATGATCGCAAGTGTTTTAGTATTTGCTATTACAGACTTGTCGCCGCATCCATCATTTTCTAAGATATTCAATGCAGAAACGCTCTCAAAAATGGAAAATATTGTCACGAAATAAATTTATTAGCTCTTTTCTGAAAGTCAAAGTAGGCCAGTGTTCTTTTCAACTTTACCCATATTAGAGGCGGCATCATGAAAATCGAATCTCCTAATGCCAAACCCTTATCTTCTCAAGAAATAGCCCATCTTGAAATACTCAGAGCTGTCGTTAAAAAGGCTCTGGAAGATGGTCAATTCTCCATCTATGAAGTTGAGCAGATTCAGTCGCTCATTTGGGAAGACGGGAAAGTCACTTATGAAGAGCTACGCACGGTGAATGAAACTATTATCAGCGTGATGGGGGATAATCCTCCTGCACTGGAATGGCGCAGCTATCGTTAAATGCTGATGAATTAAAGATTTTAGGAGTCTTTTTCTGCACTTTTCAAAAGATACAAGCATGAAGATTTGAGACGTTTCAGAAACGCTTTGGAGACGCCGAATTCCTAGCATTAGATCAACCCTTCTTACTCAATGGCTCCTTTAGACGCAAGGAGAATTTACGATGAAAGCAATCGCAGAACAGGGACACATTCTAACGGCTGAACCGAAATCTCTGCGTCGAGCAACCGTTTGCCAGCTGATCGTGTCGGGTAAACGTGTTAAGAGCGCGGATCCTAGACAGACAACAAGCTCCCAGAAGAACACTGTCTTTAGCGGACACATTAAGCCAGTTCGACTGGCGATCGCTGGCCTCTTAATACTCGCTATGGCTGATTTACTCCCCCACCCAGCACTCTCTCCGGGCTTTATTTCAACTTCGTTCTCTGCGGTCAAGCAAGCCTTACAGGAAAACATTCGTTAGATTTCTGGCTTCACTGCACAGTTGAACAATGATAATCTCGCCATCTTTCCATTCCTTCAGATTTTTCCAATACTTGACCCATCATGCTCTTCAGAAGTACTGACCCAAAACCAACGCAACGGTTGTTGCTGACCGCGGCCTTATGCCTGATACCTGGGATGATGGTTGCCTCACCAGGCCACTCAGCCGAAACGATTTATTTTGACTATGGTCTTTTGGGGCGATCGCTCTCCACCTCGTCCCTAGAAGCCTTTGTCGCAGATGGCACTATCGATGATGAACTGACCCCCTACCTGAATGACTTATCCCCAGAAAGCAAAGAAGACATTCAAACGCTCTTGAGCACGCCTTTATCGTCTCTGAGTTCAGGGGTACCCGAGGACATGAGTGATCCTGTTGTCCTGTCCCAGTGGCTATACTCGCCTATAGGTGATCTTGTTTTGTTGACAACTGGACAGTTGATCCAAACGCAGGGGCGTCAGAATGGTCAGCATGCCTTGCGTTCAGCCGTCGTTTTGGCCGCAGCGGACCCAGAGGGGCTTTCGCTCATCAACCTCATACGTTTCTATCCCACTGGCGGTGTCCGGTTAAATCTACCGAAAATCTTGACGCTGGCTGAGGCCATCAACACCAACATTGAGACAACGGATTGGCTAGTAGATGCGGCCATTCAAGGCTCTGAAGCAGCAGCGGCGAGTGCCCCGGCCTTAGACTACAGCGCTCTGCCAATGTTGGCCGAAACTGGCTCGTTTGCAGTGCAGGAGCGGTCGCTGCTTTTACACGATGAGGAACGCAATCGGACCTATCCAACAGATCTTTACTGGCCGAACGACCTTGATGCGATCGCAGGTCCTATCCCCGTCCTAATTTTCTCTCATGGCTATGGTGATACACGCACCCACCCTGAAATAGTCGCTGCCGCTCGTAGCCTAGCTGCGAATGGATTTTTAGTAGCTGTTCCAGAACATATTGGCAGCAACAAAGCTTACCAGGATGAGCTGGCTAGGGGGCTAACCCAGGAATCGTTTGATGCGATGGAATTTATCAATCGCCCTTTGGATATTCGGTTTCTGCTCGACACCCTGGAGCAACGAAATGATCCTGACTTTCAAGGACGTCTCCAATTAAATCGCGTTGGTCTCATTGGTCACTCATTTGGAGGATATACAGCCCTGGCAACAGCTGGAGCCACCGTTGATGTCAATCGTCTACGGCAACAGTGCGATCCAGAAACAGATTTCGCCCCTGACACCGTCAATATTGCCCTCTTAATCCAGTGTCGATTGTTGGAGCTAGAAGCGTCCCCCGAAGCAATGCGCCAATTAACCGACGGCAGCCTAGCCGATGAAAGAGTCGGCATGGTGATGACCTTTGCTCCCTTAAGTAATCTGTTTGGGGAACAGGGGATGGGGCAAATTCAAGTACCCACAGTCATCATAGGAGGCGCTTACGATATTGCTACGCCGATTGTTCTAGAACAGTTGACGGCCTTCCAGTGGCTCACGACCTCCGAAAAGTATTTCTATTTAGTTGAAAACCTTTCCCACACCACAGCCCTAACTCGGGCAGTTCTGGATTTGGTGTATCCCCGAGGGGATGTGCTTGAAGGCTTTAACGAAACGGAACAATGGTTGTTTAACCTGACGGTGACGCTTGCGATCGCCCACGGGCATCTCCATTTACTAGAGAATGAAGCGTATCGTCCTTATTTGACATCGGCTTACGTTGAAACGGTCAGCGTCGAGCCGACGAGGCTTCATTTGCTGAGATCCTTTTCGCAGTTATCGGACCTGTAGCAAGCAAGTCGTTTGTCAGAACAGTCCTCAGAAAGCAATACGGTAGGCCATTACGCCCTTTCATTAGCGTGATGACACATCAATCGCTAAGATCTGATGCATGATTAGACCTGCATCCCTGTCAACGCATTGGTACGATGGCAGGGCCAGCTTATCGAAATGCGATCCTCCAGACAGCTTTGTATCAACCTATTAGGCCATTTTCAGTTAATTTTTGAAGAACAATCTGTCGCAGGGTTGCAAACAGAGCGCTATCAGTCGATGGTGGCCTACCTGATCCTCAATGCTCAAACGCCCCAGCCTCGCTCTCGTATGGCAACCGTGTTTTGGCCCAATGTTTCAGAGGCTCAGGCCAAGGCCAGTCTGAGACGAGAGTTGTTTCGATTACGACAAGTCTTACCTGAAGCCGATCGCATCCTACAGATCACCTCAACAACGCTCCAGTGGCAGCCGCAACTAACGGTTTGGTTGGACGTGGCTGAATTTGAAAGCACCCTCCAAGCCGCGCAGCAAACCGAGAATCCTCAAACCCAAGTCGTTACGTTGAAGCAGGCGATCGCGCTCTATCAAGGAGATTTGCTCCCGACCTGTTATGGCGATTGGATTCTCCCCGAAAGGGAACGGCTGTTTCAGCTTTTCATTCAGGCGCTCAGCGATCTGTGCCACCTAGCCGTTTATCTAAGTGACGTGCACAGTGGTATGGATTATGGTCAACAGCTGATTCAGCACGAGCCGTTAAGTGAAGTCGGCTATTTAACGTTGATGAAGGTCTACGCTCTACAGGGCGATCGCCCCGCTGCTTTACAGGTTTATCACCAGTGTATGACCCTACTGCGGGAGGAACTGGGTATTGACCCCAGCGCTGAAACCCGTCAGTTTTATGAGCATCTGCTGGCCGACGAGATCACCGTCTCGCCGCCAGCACCTAACAGACCAGAGCCTCCAGAATCTACAGCCGCTCCTGATTCAGTTGAACCGAAAGCAACTCCGTCGAGCACGAACCAAATTGACTGGGGCGGAGCACCCGATATTCAGTTTTTCTATGGTCGCTTGGAGGAAGCAACACAGTTACAGCGTTGGATTCAGCAAGACCACTGTCGTTTGGTAGCCATACTGGGTATTGGAGGCATTGGCAAAACCTTTCTAGCAGCAAAGGTTACCTATGACCTACAAACAGACTTTAACTTCATCGTTTGGCGATCGCTGCGAAATGCACCCCCATTAGACGACCTGCTGGAAGATTTGATCCCCTTCATATCCAGCCAGGAAGAGATGAGTTACTCCATAACTCGCCTGATTCATTGGCTACGTCAGTCGCGATGCTTGATCATCTTGGACAATGTAGAGACCCTCTTCAAAGGCGGCGAGAAAGCAGGCCAATACCGTGACGGTTATGAGAATTACGGTGAATTATTTTCAGTGACAGGACAGGCCAATCATTCAAGCTGTTTGATACTCACCAGTCGCGAAAAACCTCCTGAAGTGGCTACCTTTGTCGATACCAATCCCGCTGTCCGGTCGCTACAACTCGACGGTTCGCCAGAAGTGGCCTTAGCCCTAGTCGACAGCAAGCAATTAGTGGGCACTCAAGCGGAGAAAGAACAACTCTGTGAACGGTGTGACCATAGCCCCCTCTCTTTGCAAATTGTGAGCAGTTCCATTCAGGATATTTTTGCCGGAGATATTGCGCTTTTTTTAGAAGAAGACGTCGTCCTGTTTAACGAGGCAAAGCGCCTGTTGGAGCTGCAATTCAAACGCCTCAGTGCCCTTGAAAAAACAGTCATGACTTGGCTAGCAATCAATCGCGACTGGACGAGTCTAGCGGAACTTAAGACTGATATTTATCCTGTTTGTGCTACAGCGCGTCTGCTGGAAGCTCTGGAGTCATTATGTTGGCGATCGCTCATCCAGCGTCGGGGAAATACCTATACCCAACAATCGGTCATCATGGAATATGTGATCGAGAGTCTGATTGACCAAGTTAGTAACGAGCTATCTAATTCTGCCTGTTTTGCAGCTCAACCTAACAGCGCTCTGGCAGTCGTAGCCTTTCCTTTGCTCAAAACAACCGTCAAAGACTTTATTCGCGAAGGCCAAGAAAGGCTGATTTTAGCACCCATAGCCGAGCAGCTAAAACAGTCGCTTGTAGCTCCGGAGACCGCAATTCATCATCATCTTAAAACGCTTCAATCCAATCAGGATACATTCACAGGCTATAGTGCTGGCAACCTCATTAACCTCATCTGGGCACTCAATATCAACTTCACAGGGTTGGATCTATCTGGACTGACCATCTATCAAGCTTATCTACAACATGTCAGTCTGCATCAGGTGAACTTCAATCGTGCAACCTTTAGAGACGTCGTCTTCAATCAGCCCTTTGATCCAGTCTGTAGTATGGCTTTCAGCCGAGATGGCTCGCTTTTAGCCACAGGCGATGGCGGGGGACGCATTGTCATCTGGCGAATAACTGACCAAAAACCAATTCTGACATTCAAAGGATCAACCAGTTGGGTTGTAGACCTGGATTTTAGTTATGACGGTCGGCAATTGGTGAGTGAAGGAAGCAATGTCCTCAATGTTTGGGACGTTACTTCAGGTCAGCTGCTCAAAACGCTGGAAGGTCACACCAGTCTTGTGTGGACAGTGGCTGCAAGCCCTACAGAAAATGTGGTGGTAAGTGGCAGCGTTGATACCCATCTCATCCTCTGGGATTTAGATACAGGTGAACCCATACATCGATTAGTCGGCCACACTCAACAAATCAATGCAGCAGTCTTCAACCCCGACGGGACACAGATTGTGAGTGCCAGCGTGGATAAAACCCTGCGGTTTTGGAATGTCCGAACCGGGGAAACGGTCAAAAATTGGCCCTGTGACGCTGAGCCGCAATGCATCAGTTTTAGTCCCGATGGATACCATCTGGCCGTTGGTCAGTATGATGGCACGATGAGTCTTTGGAATCTCCAAACTGAGCAAATAGAATGGACGCTACCAGCTCATCAATCTCAGATTTCATCACTTGCATTTAGCCCCTGTGGGAATTATCTTGCCAGCGGCGGTGTTGATGCCGTCACGAAACTCTGGAATCCTAAAACGGGTCAACTCCTGCGCGTCACTACGGTCTATATCAATTCGATTTGGCGTCTTGCGTTCAGCCCCAATGGTCAATATCTCGTCGTCAGCAGCAATGACCCCACTATTCGATTGTGGGAAATGCCCAAAAAGCGACTCTATAAAACCTTACAAGGGTGTTCTAGCTGGGTCACTGCAATCCGGTTTCATCCCGATGAGCCGGTCTTATTAAGTGGGAGTGGGGACTGCAAAGTTCGGCTTTGGAACGCTGCAACTGGTGAGCTGATCGAAACATTAGCCGGACAACGCGACTGGATTTTGAATGTGGCTGTTAGCCCCTGCGGACAAACCATCGCAAGTGGCAGCAACGATGGCACGATTTATGTTTGGGACATGTCAACAGGACAACTTTGCCATAAGCTGCTTGGACATGATGCCCCCGTCTGGTCAGTGGAATTTAGCCCAGAGGGCCAGCAATTGGTCAGTAGCAGCTTCGATCAAACCATTCGACTCTGGGATGTAACCACTGGACAAGCCAAAAAAGTAATTCAAGCCCACAAGGGTTGGGTTTTCGACACTCAATTTAGTCCTGATGGAAAACAGTTTGCCAGCACGGGAATGGATGGTCTTATCAAACTATGGAATGCGGAAACGGCTGCGTTAATTCGCGCTTGGCAAAGCCAGCAAAGCTCAACTTGGGGACTCACGTTTAGTGCCGATAGTCGTTGCCTCGCTACGGGTGGAGAGGATAAAGCCGTCAAGCTGTGGAGTGCCGAAACCAGTGAGCTTTTACGGACCTTCGAGGGACATACTGCTGGTGTTTGGGTAATCGAATCAAGTCCTAACGGATCCCTGTTAGCCAGTGGCAGTGACGACCAAACGATCAAGCTTTGGGACATTAACACGGGTCAGCTGTTACAAACGTTTGACTTGCATCAAGGTCGGATTAACGCTTTGGCATTTACGCCTGATAGTCAAACACTAGCGAGCGGCAGCAGTGACGAAACTATTCGACTTTGGAATGTGTCTTCGGGTGACTGCCTTATGACATTGAGAGCGCCAAGACCTTATGAAGCCATGACTATTACTGATGTTCAGGGGTTGACTGAGGCTCAAATAGAATCGCTGAAAGCTTTAGGGGCGATCGCAGATTAACAGCCCTGTCAGGCAATAGAGAAAAATCCAGAGAGATGGCTGGATAGGCAATGTTTGGCTAGCGCGATCGCTAGGGATACATTCAGCGGTCATCAGCGAAGCGTCTGATTACAATCTCCCTTCGCAAGGATCTTTCCATAGAGGTCATTTTGCCAAATTAGAATCGCGACTGGGCTGAAACGGCGAGCAAATAACCTGTATATTATGAGACTGATTCCTATTTAGGAAGTCCTGTTTCAGGAACTTACGGAATGACTCGATCGCCTGGTGCCCTGCCGCCGAATTTTTGGACTCAGCTGCATACGCTCTGGCAAATATCCAGCCCCATGTTGCGAACTCGGCGGATTGCTGGACTGCTGGGATTGATGGTATTGCTGGCGATCGCTAGCGGTGGCTTCCTGGTTTGGGAAAGCATTCAGCGGGGCGAATTCATCTCAGCGTTGGCAGCCCGAGACGCAGAGCGCTTTCAGCGATCGCTGATTACCTTTATCGGCATCCTCATCGGCAGTGCTCTCCTGCTTTCTCTGTCAGCCTTTGTTCGAGATACCGCTGGATTGCGTTGGCGACAGGGGCTGAACCGCCAATTCTTAGAAACCTATTTAGCCGATAGACACTACTATCGGCTCACTTTGCCCTCGGCAGGTGCCGACATTGATAACCCCGATCAGCGACTGTCCGAAGATATCCGGCTAGTGACTCAAACGACATTAATTGTCATCGTAATTGCCCTAGAATCAGGCGTGCAGCTGATCGGTTTTTTAGGCGTCTTATGGGCGCTTTCTACCGTGCTGACAGGAGTGTTGATGGTTTATGCCGGGCTGGGGACTGCGATCGCCCTCCTCTTTTTTGGCAAACGTCTGACCCGCATCAATGCTGAACAGCTGAAGCGTGAAGCAACCTTTCGCTTTGGCCTAATTAATGTGCGCGAGAATGCCGAATCGATTGCATTCTATCAGGGACAGCAGGCTGAAGGCACCCTGCTCAATCGGTCTTTTACAGCCGTCGTTGCGAACTTCAATCGGCTGATTCGCTGGCAGCTAGGACTCGATTTCTTTCAAAACAGCTATCAGTATTTGACCTTCATTTTGCCCAGCGTGATTTTAGCACCGAGTATTCTCGCCGGTCAGCTGGAAGTGGGTGCGATCGTTCAGTCTCAAGCGGCCTTCGATCGCATCTGGCTGTCGCTGAGTCTCATCGTCGTGCAGTTCGAACTACTCACCACACTAGCGGCTAGTATCGGACGACTCAGCACCCTTGCCGAGTCCTTGCAAGCGCTTCAGCAAGCGGAACCGACCTCAATTCAACAGTCAGTTGGTCCAACGCTGTCTGTGCAGGACTTGACGGTTCTAACGCCGAATGGCCAACGCTGCCTGTGCGAGGAGCTATCACTTGAAGTTCCCCCAGAGAGCAACTTGCTCGTTGTCGGTCCCAGTGGAGTGGGCAAAAGTGCTTTGATGAAAACGCTGTCAGGCATCTGGACAGCTGGAGAGGGAATCCTCAAACTGCCTGCCGACAGTTTATTTTTGCCGCAGCAGCCCTATCTCACCTTGGGATCCCTGCGTCAGCAGTTGCTCTATCCCCACGGCAACGATACGGCAACACCAGAATCACTGGTCCGCGCTCTAACTCAGGTAGAGCTGCTTCACCTCGCCCAACTCCCACTCGATACGGTAGACGATTGGTCCCAACGTCTTTCTTTAGGAGAACAGCAGCGGCTGAGCTTTGCTCGTCTTTTACTCCAGCGTCCGGCCTACGCCATTTTGGATGAGGCCACGAGCGCGGTCAGTATGGAGCAAGAACAGGCGTTGTACCAACAGCTCGTGGCAGCCGGAATCACCGCCATAAGCGTGGGCCACCGTCCTAGCTTGCTGACCTATCACACTCAAGTTTTGACGTTATCTCCCGATCGCAGCTGGTCTCTTCACCCTACTCAGGAAGCTCCCCTTGCTTGATCCTCAGCCTCTTTCCTATCGC
The DNA here is from genome assembly GCF_028330965.1 of Oscillatoria sp. CS-180. Taxonomy (GTDB): domain Bacteria; phylum Cyanobacteriota; class Cyanobacteriia; order Phormidesmidales; family Phormidesmidaceae; genus Halomicronema. The sequence continues at coordinate 74,574 of NZ_JAQMUB010000093.1, forward strand.
CAGCGATGGCAACACATTTGGCCCGTGCTCAGGGCCTACTGGGTTTCTCGTGAAAAATGGGGGGCGTGGGGACTGTTGCTGCTGCTAGTGGTTATATTGCTGATCCGAACAGGGCTACAGGTTCTTTTCCTCATTTTTGGCGGCGAGTTGACTTCGGCCCTAGCCGCACAGGATCGCGATCGCTTCGTGCAGGCCCTTTTCATCTTTCTAGGGGTCCTGGCCGTAGGAGTCCCCTTTGCATCTTTAAGCGGGTATCTCGGTGCCGAGCTGGGATTGTACTGGCGGGAATGGTTGACTCGGCGCTATCTGCACCGCTACCTAGACGATGCCCAATTTTATCAGCTTCGCCTTCAGGGGCGGGTGGATAATCCCGATCAGCGCCTCGAAGCCGACATCCGCACCCTGACGCAAGAATCCCTCAGATTTTTAATGATTGGTCTGGAATCTGTTTTTCAGCTTATTGGGATTGCCGGAGTGTTGTGGGCCATCTCTCAGCCGCTAACGGTATTTTTGGTGGTGTATTCCGTGGTGGGTACCGCGATCGCCACCTTCTTTTTTGGTCGCATGTTGGTCGGCATCAACTATGAGCAATTGCGGCGAGAGGCCGATTTTCGCTTTGGATTAGCCCGTATTCGCGAGAATGCTGAAGCGATCGCCCTTTATCGCGGCGAAACCCCCGAATTACGTCAGAGCTGGCAGCAATTTCTATCCGCCTTTTACAACTTTAAACGCTTGATCCGCTGGCAGTTGGGTCTCAACTTATTCCAAAATCACTACCGCTATGCCACCTTCGTCATTCCAGGACTGATTCTGGCACCGCGTCTGTTTGCCGGAGAACTTGAAATTGGTAACGTTACTCAAGCCGGAGCCGCCTTTAGCCTCATGTTGGGAGCACTGGCGCTGATTGTGCTGCAAATGCAACAGCTCACCAATCTTGCCGCAGCGGCCCAGCGACTCGGTCAGCTGGATTACGCTCTCAAGCAGGCCCACCCTAGCAGCCCCAGTGGCAGTCTCACTTATATCCAGCGACAACCCGGTGACGCGATCGCCTTACACCATCTCACCATCCAAACCCCCGATGGTCAAACCACCTTAGTGCGCGACCTGTCTGTGTCAGTTCCCAACCAGCAGCATCTGCTGATTGTGGGGCCGAGTGGAGTCGGGAAAAGTAGCCTGCTGAGGGCGATCGCAGGACTCTGGCAAATTGGCTCCGGCACCATCACGGCCCCCACTCCCAGTGACATGATGTTTCTCCCCCAGCGTCCTTACCTCATCCAGGGGTCGCTACGCCAGCAGCTTCTCTATCCAGCAGGAGCGGTAAGCCCAAGTCAGGTCGTCTCGAAGGACCCATTGAGCAATCGGAATTCAGGAGACCGCGCTCAGGAATCAGCTCGGAATGTCTCCCAAATCTCGGACGACGTCATGATTGCCGTCCTCAAGCAAGTCAACTTGACCGAGCTGCTAGAGCGCTGGGGTGGCCTAGATGGCGGAATTGAAGAGATCCAAACCCTCTCTGGCGGAGAACAGCAGCGCCTTGCATTCGCGCGACTCTTACTGAAGTCTCCCCACTATGCCCTATTGGATGAGGCTACCAGCGCCCTAGATTTGTCCAACGAAGCACAGCTATATGAAGCCTTGCAGTCAACGAAGACCACTTTCATCAGTGTCGGCCATCGCTCTTCTCTGAGGCCATATCATCAGCACGTGCTAGAAATGTTCGCTGAACCAGGTTGGACGATAGAGGCGATCGCAGGTCAAAAGCCCAACGCCTAGTGCGCAACGACGTCCAGCAGCTTGAATGACGGCATCTGCTGCATACGGTTGCTCTAAAGGATCAAATGAATTATTATCACCAACCATAGCTGCATCCGTGCAGCTTGCTTCCCCGAAAATTTGGTCGGCGGCACTGGTAAGTGGTCACAACACAAACCAGCGCCTAACCCATAGACAGAACAGACCTGTCGTACGGGCTTTGCCTATTTTAGGTCGCCCCACCGAAGCGCTTCGTCTAAGGGCGACTGAATCTTCGGGGATTCCCACCCAATCCAATTCTTTGGAGGAATCCTCGTGATTACCATTCAATACTTTCTGCCGTCTCACCACGCTGAGGCGGCACCGCCGTCGTTGCCGAGTAACCGTGCTCATCCCCAGCGACGACACAAACGCCTGCGCCTGTATCTCGTCGGCACCGAAGCAGACACCCAAAGCGCGATCGACCTGTTCCACCTACGAAACTGCATCGAGCGCATCGAGTGGAGTCCCAAGATCGATGTCCCCGAAAACGGCGTGCTGATTCGCCAAGACCCCGGTGACGTGTTGCGATATTTGCAGCGCGACAGATTGTTTGAGTAGCAACTAATTGACGGGTACGGAGGAGTCTAGGGGCGATCGCGGCTCTGTTTGGAGAAGGCGATCGCTCCAGCCCATCAAGATCTTTCACTGTCCCTCACTTGGCAAAGATATAGCGGCATGTCTTTGAGTCAAACACACCCCGTTCCGGCTCAGTTTTAACAGCGGAAAAATTTTGGTCGTTAAGGCTCAAAAATAGCCTGCGAACTACTTCTGGACTAAATCGCTTCCAAGTTATGGTTTGAACCGCTTGATCTGTCGTTCACCCGATTTGGATGAATCCTGGCTGTGCCTGGAGACCAGTTGCCGCGTCTCGGGCAACTATTCGGTTAGTTTTAGCGGTGCCCATAACCCGCTGCCGGCAACCCCACATTCCAAGCGGCAGTCTCTTGGCGGTCAGCGTGCATTAGGATTGTTATGTTGCGTTGCCATGCTTCTTGCTAACTAAGCTACTGCAAAACCCGTATGTTGCCGTATTTTAGGATGGCGAAAACCCAGCACAATGTCTTCTTTGGAAATACCTGCTGCCATCAAGTCAGTCGCGACCCCTTCCTCAGTGTCATCGTATTGAATCCAAATCTTATCGCCAATCAAGCTGATGTGGATTGGGGTTGAATGAAGGTATTTGTCACCAGACCAGCCCATATCTAGAATTAAATACTGCCCTCGTTCATCATCAAAAATGAGCTGAGAAGTATAGCCATCGGGCAGAGTTGCACGATAATCAACATGATTTTGAAGAATGTTCTTGATGATGCTTTGATATTCTAATCGGGTATCCATTGCACGATCGCCTCACTATCATCATCAAAGACAACTAATTTGACCACTCGATTCTTGAGTAAGACCTGTCCCAATTCCTATAGTGAACACACTATTAAAGGTTGCTTGTGATACCGCTAGATAAAGGTTACGCTCAATGCCCATTTCATCAAGAATCTGATGATACAGGACGTACTGACCCAGTGCTTGCTCTAAATCTCTGACATCTGACTGCCCAACAAAGCTTTTCACTTCAACAACAATTCTTTGCAAGCCTCTCTCAGCACTAATCAGGCGCTCTGCACCCAAATCAGCCGATAAACGCTTTTTCCCAATCTGAAGCGGAAAGGGATTATGCGTAATTGTCCATCCATCTTTTTGTAAGGCATGCTTTACAGTGTCGTGATAGATATCTTTTGCTGGCACAAAAAATAGAATAATTGGGTTACTGCAAGCATATACCGACTGTCGTTGCTTTTGATATCAATAGGTAGGCTTCAAGTATGCCCTCACCGAGAGCTAAGCGGCATAACGACCAAGTTATGCCGTCGTCGCTACCTAGACTCAATCGTCTTTAGAAACTCATCTGCTGTAATCACTAGCACATCACGGAATGGATGCAATACAAGTAAATCCCTATCGCCACTAATGATGTACTGTGCTTCCCCATTCAATGCCAACTCCAACACCTTGTCATCTTTTGGATCACGGCACTCCTGCACATTCTCAGTTACGTCAACTAAAACTGCCCGCTCTATCAAAGCTTCTAAAAATTCCTCTCGCTCCTCAGTTGTTAAATAACGATTAAATTTTTCACGCCCAAGAACCTCATTCAACTCTTCCAAAAGGTCGAGTGACACTAATACTTCTCCATTTGCTAAAGCGTATCGAAGTGCTTGAGCAGGTTTGCTGTTCTCAAACAGAAGCGCACTAATAAGAGCATTTGTATCAAAAACGTAGCGCACTTCATTCTTCATCCAAAATTGAGTTCAAAATTTCTGGGGTTAACCCTCGCGCTTGAGCATTCCGACTAATATCACTCATCACTTCTTCCAGGGGTCTTTTGTGTCGAGTTGCATCACCAAGCTTTAGGCTGAGTAATGCTTCTAACTTGCGACGCTGCTCTTCAGAGGCTGCCTCAAAAATACGGGCAACCTCAGCATTCACACGGATTGTGATCGTTTTAGTTTCCATAGCAGTTATTTATTCTGTAAACGATTTTACTGTTGCAAATCTTGCCATTGATCTATAGCGAACTGAATTAAGTGTTCTCTCCTATTTTTAATTGCTTCCTCATCCCACATCTCCCGATCAACATCAGTGTCGGAAACAATCTCTTTCAAGTGCATAAGATTAGCCTTCTTGTAAACCTCCTTTTTGTCTTCAAAACATTTATTACTTGCCTCTGAATTGAGAGGTGGTGAGAGTAGACACAAATTCCCTATAGAGTGCAAAAGCTCTTTATGCTTAGTTTCAACAATGTGACTCCAACCAGGATCACTTTTATCTTGAGGTAAAATATGTTCTATTGTATTGTTCGGATTCGATTCCCATATCTCATTCCATAGAATTTGGTTAAGTTGAGAGCCATTCATTTTCGATAAATACTCTTCATACCTAAAGAAAAAGTAGCGCAGTTCTTTTTGCCAGTCACTATAAAAATCATGTTTATTCGGTTGCGCCCTAACAGAATAGTTGAGGCGGCATAACGACTCAAATCAGCGGCGGCATATGACTTTGAACTCGTCATCAGAGGTTTTCAACCGTCCGCTGCATTTGAATTGTTAGCTAGCGGATGTGGGCATAATTGCTCGATAATATAGAGGTAAACAAAGCATCTTAAGGATACTCCTATGAACTCAATGCCTAGTTTGCTCACGCGCATCACCCAAACTCCTGGTCAATGCGGTGGTCGTCCATGCATTCGAGGAATGCGAATCCGGGTCACGGACATTCTGGAGATGCTAGCAGAAAACGTTAGTGCCGCTGAAATTTTGGAAGACTTTCCTGATCTGGAACCAGCAGATATCCAAGCTTGTTTGCTTTTCGCAGCCCGCCGTACTGATTTCCCCAGACTCACGGCATGAAAATTTGGATTGATGCCCAACTACCTCCAACTCTAGCAAATTGGTTGTCAACGACGTTTGGGTTAGAAGCATCTGCTCTACGAAATTTGTCCCTTCGAGATGCTCAAGACATCGAAATTTTTGAAGCAGCACGAGCTGAAAATGCCATAATTATGACTAAAGATAGTGACTTCATTGACTTGGTCTGCCGTCTGGGAACACCACCTCAGATTTTATGGTTAACCTGCGGCAACGTTACAAATCGCAATTTACGACAGTTGCTGACTGTTACCTTACCCGATGCGCTAGAACAGCTACGACAAGGTGAAACAATTGTTGAAATCAGTAATGCTCCCTAAAAGAGGCATTATTGTAATAATGTTAAAGACTCCAAAACTTGAATGAAGACTTCGGGATCTAATGCTTTGCATCGGAGCATTTCTGAATTTTCCTGAGAAACATAAGCACGCTCCCAGTTTGAAGAAGACAGCATAACATCAGCACCCATTTCTATTTCTACTAGACTTAACAGCCCATAGCTCTCTCCATCCTCGTACATGTATACAGGAATTAATCCAAATTCTGTCTGTGTATTCTCAAGAACGGTTCCAGAAGGAAAATTATCAGGAGTGTAGAGGGTAAAGCATTCACCATTATTACTCTCGTGCCGGATTCGATAAATTGGGTATTCATCACCATTAAGGTACTCTACAATTTCACCACTTGCGTGGGTAAGTCTAAATCCCTCTGGTACAAAATCAGGCACCACGATAGGAACAGACAATTGTAAAAGCTCAGTTCTTTGTTCGTCTGATAGTAAATGTCCATCTGTCGATTCCACCTGAACATTAGATTCATCATTTCTTTCATAGATGGATGCTAGATGTTGGAGAGCTGTATCGGAAACTAGTTTATTAACAGAGATATTAAAGCTAGAAGTAGCGAAATTCATTGACATTAAAAGCGTGACAAACATTTATTTCTCCTAACCTAACGGAACTGTGGCTTTTACACACTGTAATTTAGACAAGTAGCACAAGGCTTATACAGAGCCAGCTAACTCGTAATTAGAGGGAAAGTTTCCACCTAAAAAGTTGTACTCTTAAAGTCATCAGAATACCTCAGTCATAAGGCTTTCGATGGCTTTCAAACTCATCTTACAGTGGATGATTATGTGGAATGGTATCACCCTCACACTGAGACAATCCAGTTGGAATAGTTGCCCCGCAATGCAACCATTCAAGCATTAACGACCCAAATTTTTCCGTTGCTAGAACTAAGCTGTTCCCTGTTCCCTACTTCCCTAAGATACTGAGATGGACTTGACCAAGCTGCACAGGGCTATATCCAATCTGCCGACAGACCTACTATTGTTCTGTTCCAGATCGCATCGCCTATTCGTTAAAAATCATGACCTCTATCCCTATATGTTTAGGTTGAGTGCGACTAGAACTAGACCTGAATAGTAACATTCGTAGTGGTATCTCCTTGTTTAGCACAACTAATGATCATGGGCTAACTAGTACACTACGGCAGAAATAGGCTCACCCTGTAAAACGCTCGGAAAGCTTATCTGCCTTAGTTTTGTAGAGCTTTGCTCTTCTCGCAGAGTATTTTGAATTTTGAATTCCGCACAGCGGTACCAGTAGCTATCTCGCCCAGACGAAGATTTGGCCAGTAGATGTTTGACCAATCAGCAGAATGCGGTTCAGATGGGAGCAAAGAAAATGAGCATGGTTCAGTCATGGATCGACGAGTTTCAGGGAAGTGAATGGAACGGTAGGGCTGAATTATGGATTGATCCAGCAGGGAACGAAGCTGACATGAGTGAGAGCACGCTGAGCATTGGGTCAGAGATACTTTCTTACACGTGGGCTTACGAAGGCGAGACCAAAACAGGCGCTTTCACATTTCATGACAGCGGCGCAACGTGGACAGATAGCTGGCATCAGCCCGAACCTGTGCAATGTCGATATCTTACGAATGCTTGGGGTCTCTTCACTGTTGAATATGTCTATCCGGTCCCATCTGGTCCTGACTGGGGTTGGCGAAGTAAGCTATCCCAAAGACCTGATAACAGTCTGGTGCTTCAAATGACCAATATTGCTCCGTGGGGCGAAGAAGGTCGAGCGGCCAGGATGATTTTTCAAAGAGCGTAATTAATAACGTTCATTTCAAATAGCCTAGCCTACAAAGGATCTACGAGCGTACTGAAGTCTGGTTGATCGACTTCAATTTCAGCGGTGTAGCAGGTCCAGTCGGAGCGGGAAAGGGTTTTACCACAAACAGCGGGCTGGTGTTGCTGGTGGTAGACGAGATAGTTGAACACTAAAAGCGGCATCCCTAAAGGAATAGCGAGATATTCACTCAGCTCGTAACTGGCCGGAATACTTTCGAGGCTGACTTCTGCGGCATTGAGGTGAATACCGTTTTTAACCAGCGTGCTGTAGGTAAATCCTTGCTGAAGCTTCTCTGCAAGGGACTCTCCGATCGCGACGGGATAATAAGTCACATCCAGAGCGATCGGGGAATCATCGGCATAAATAATTTTCTCTTGCCAATAGACCTCAGTGTCTTTTGCGGGTAGCTGAAGCTTGCGGCTAACGTCTGACGTTGCCTTGATTCGCTGAAACCGAAGCGACTGAACTTGCCCCACATAGCCCTGTTGTTTCAAGGCTGAATCAAAGTACATGAGGGGATTGGCCATCGAAAAGCTGATCTTGTGCTGCTCTGTGACAAAAATACCTTTCCCCTGCTGAGTAGTGACTAGACCCTGCTGAATGAGATTCCCGATCGCCTTGCGAATGGTAGTACGACTGACCCCAAACACCTGACCCAAATCAAATTCGCTAGGCAACCGCTCACCCGGCTCGTATTCCCCTGTCTCAATCTTTTGCTTAAGCTTCTCTGAAATTGTGATGTGCAAATGCTGCTTGTCGATACCTTGACTACTGGGAACCATAGAAAACGTCATCGTATGCTGATCACCTTTGGCATCTTAGCGAATGAAGATCATAATAGAGCCTAAAAATAACGCCTGTGAAATGTCCGTTTTAGACCACTCATACAGCGACTAACTGAAAACGAGACAGCTTAAATAGGCTGGTGTTATGGGGAGTATGACCTTCAGTGGCTAAGTCTGCTAGCATCTTGCCCATCAGCGTTGTAAATTTGAAACCATGTCCTGAGAAGCCTGCACCAATGACCACGTGAGGATAGTCAGGATGCTGATCGACTACGAAGTCCTTATCGGGTGTCAACGTGTAGAGGCAGCGTCGGGTAGAGATTAAAGGACCCGCTGCATCAGGAATATACTGCTTGGCAAAATCACGAATGCGCTCCGTCCAGTCATGGCTTGGGGTATAGTCTACTTCGCTGGGGCTATCCACCGTGTCCCAGCCATAGAATGTCGTGATTTTGATCCCAAGACGGTTATCCTCATGGGGAATTCCATAAGGCATTTCGCCATAGTCGCCATTCATGTGAGCAAAGAAGACGGGAAACTTGCCTGGTTCAAAGTTTGCAGCATTGCTTGGCTGATAGAATCCAAGCTGACAGGGCATGATTTTCAGCGGTAGGTTAATGCCCTGCTTCGCGAGGAGTTCCTTGGCCCAGCTACCCGCAGTAACAACGAGGCGATCGCTCGCAAACGTCTCTGCGGCTGTCTGCACTTCTACGCCATTTTCAGTAGGCCGTATCTTTAGCACTGGGGTCTGGTCAATTATCGTTGCCCCTCGCTGCTGGGCAAGATTGAGATGAGCGAGCACGCAGCGCGACGCCCTTAGCAAACCGGAATCGACATGAAAGAGACCCTCCATACCGTCCTCTAGAGAAAACTGAGGATAGCGATGTGCAATCTCTGTCTTGTCAAGATGCTCGTAGTCCAGCTTGGCTGCATCCAGGCTGGTTTTCATCCGCTGAAAAGTGTCTGTCTCAGGGAAACCGAAGTCCAGTCCCCCTGTCTTGACATAGAGCTGTTCGCCCGCTTCTTCTTGCAGGGCAAACCAGAGCGGATAGGCATCTCGCATCAGCTCAACATAAATAGGATTGTCGTAGGTGTATCGGATGACGCGAGAAAATCCGTAAGAGCTTCCTTTTTGGTGATTCAGCTCGAACTGTTCCAATAGCAGAACCTTTTTGCCTGCTCTAGACAGGTAGTAAGCCGTTGCGCTGCCAATTCCCCCAGCGCCGACCACAATGACATCAAACTGCCGTGTCATTTCAACCAACTCCTAGAAACCCTGAAACCGTTGTTGATCGTGCCGTGTACGGCATGAATCAATGAGAAAAATGGGCATAATCCCATCCCGCCTGCCGCTGTTCACTGCCGTGCAAAAGTGCTTTATCTGAAAACAGATCCCCTATCGAGCGATCGCCTCCGAGGCCATTTCTGCTTCCTTCAGCTTCCGAGCCTCCATCACAACTCGATACTCATAACTCAATCCTCGATAGATGCTGTAGCACATCACTAGCAACACCAATGCAAACGGAAGCCCTGTTGTGATGGACGCCGTTTGCAAGGCAGACAAACCACCACCCAAGAGCAAAACAGCCGCCACAACACCCTCCATAGCAGCCCAAAAGACGCGCTGAGGCACAGGAGATTCCAACTTGCCGCCAGATGTGAGGCTGTCGACTACTAGCGAACCAGAGTCTGAAGAGGTGACGAAGAAGACCACCACTAAAACAATGCCGACAAACGAGGTAATTCCGGTCAGTGGCAACTGTTGCAGCATAACAAACAATGCCGTGGCCACATTCTCAGCAACGGCTTCACTGATCACGCCACTCGATTCGCCTAGTTCCATATTGAGAGCAGTGCCGCCAAATGTAGACATCCACAAAAATGTCAGCATTGAAGGCAGCAACAGCACGCCGATAACAAACTCTCGGACAGTGCGACCTTTTGAAACTCGTGCAATAAAGATGCCGACGAAAGGAGACCAGGAAATCCACCAGCCCCAATAGAAAACGGTCCAGCCGTTTTGCCAATCAGTGCCTGAAAAGCTTTCAGTCCAAAAGCTGAGGGTCGGCAAAGATGCTGCGTAATACCCCAAGTTCTCAACGAAGGAATTCAGAATAAACAGGGTTGGCCCCACTAGCAACACAAATCCCATAAGTATTGCGGCCAGAATCATGTTGAGTTCACTGAGGCGACGGACACCATTCCCTAATCCCGACACAACGGAAGCCGTCGCAAAACCTGTGATGATGGCAATCAGCCCGACCTGTATTGGAGTAGCAATCTGCAACCCAAACAGAAAATTCAAGCCCGCATTGACTTGTTGTACCCCCAAACCCAGCGAGGTTGCCAAACCAAACAGTGTGGACGCGACCGCCAAGATATCTACAACATTGCCGGGCCAGCCATAAATTCGCTCGCCCAGAATGGGATAGAACACTGATCGAATCGTCAGGGGCAGTCCCCAATTGTAGGCAAAGAAAGCCAACGACAGTCCTACGAGAGCATAGATGCCCCAGGCATGAAGCCCCCAATGGAAAAAGGTGATGCCCATCGCTAGCTGAGCGGCATCTGCTGTGTTTGCTTCGACAGCTCCCAGTAAGGCAGGCGGACCTTGAAAGTGGTAGATCGGCTCGGCCACGCTCCAGAACATCAATCCAATTCCCATCCCTGCGCTAATTAGCATGGCAATCCAGGCGAAGGTGGGAAATTCGGGTTTAGCATCGGGCCCCCCCAGTCGCACGCTGCCCAATTTACTGAGGGCAATACACACCGTAAAAATGAGAAACAGACTAACAGCGAGAATTAAAAACCAACCCATCACCCCAGCAATAAAGGATTGCACTGCACCAAAAGCAGTCTCGGCTGGCTCTTGGAAAATGAGCGTAAACAGAACAAATAAGAGGATCAGTCCCCCCGAAACTAGAAACACCTCTGCGTGAAAATCAAAACCTTTTATGACGAAATTGCGATCGCCCGGACGACGACGAAGGTTACGAGTTGGTGCATGCTGTGGCATTTCAAAAGAATGCGCTTCAGGGAACTCCCTCCCAGGATCTTGTGTAGTCATAACTGTTGTTTAGCTCCAGCTACAGTAATAGAAAGCCAATAAAAAGCCGTAATACCTCTACTTCAATCAAACAATTTTCCCTAACGCCTTGCGAGGAGGGATCAGCTTCTTGCGCACGCTAATGCCGAATCTGAAAATGCGCACAGCCCACTCCAGACTGATATCAAAAACCTTCCACGTCAAAATCAGAATGAGCCGGCTAATGTTTTCAGTGTCTCCAGGGCAGATTTGGATGAAGCTATCGGCACAGGCCGTAGAGAGAACATCTTACCGAATGCTGGGCTTGCACCAATACATTAATTACAGAATAAGCGGTGTCTATGCTGAAAGTAAGACCTCTTTCTCGGTAAAACTGTCTTTGCCGCTACAGTTGTCACTACAAGTCAATTTTTCTTAGCAAACTACTTTTCAACTCAAGTAGAAAGATAGCTATAGAAGGCTTTGGTTAGATTCCATTAGCAAAATATCAATACTTCTTGAAAAAATGAGAATAAAAATGTCAAACAGAAGACAATTTCAATTTTTCAAAGAAGATACGTTCATTTATGGCTTGTAATAATATGTTTTGAACGCGAGGATCGTGAGCGTTAAGGCATTGTCTTTGCAAGTTGGTTTTTATGACTAGTCACCGTGTTTTTTCTATCGTCTGCTATGAGCTACAGAGATTTTTATACCGCTGCTGAGGCGAAGTATGACTCATCGAGAAGTTGCTGATCTTCCTTCTGATCTGGCTGTATTGGGCGATCGCACTCGATTTCAGTTAGGAGATCCTAGCCCCAGTTCGTCTGTCATTCAGATGGAGGATTACCGTCGTCCTGGCTTACCTGCCGAAGCTTACACTCGTTCTCAGTATCTCGATCAAGAGCGCAAAACGGTGTTTACTCGATACTGGATCTGTGTCGGTCTGGCATCGGATGTGCCTAATCCAGGGGACGCTTACCCTACTGATATTGCAGGTATGCCGATTGTTCTGGTGCGCGATCGCCTGGGGACGCTACGGGCCTTTCACAATATCTGTAGCCATCGAGGGTTACAGCTGGTTGCAAAACCCTGCAATACGCGAGGTCATATTCGCTGCCCTTACCATTCATGGACTTACAGAGCCGACGGTAGCCTTAAAAGCACACCTCATTTTGGGGGCTACTACAAAGACAGCTACGACGGATTTGATCGCGACAGCAAGGGGCTCCAGGCTATTCGCTGTGATCAGTGGCTTGATATGGTGTTTGTCAACTTGTCGGGAGATGCTCCACCGTTAGAGGACTACTTGCAGCCTGTGCGCGATCGCTGGGCCGACTATGATTTGGGCTTGCTCCGGCGAGAGTCTCGCGAGGTTACCCTACAGTGCGATGCTAACTGGAAACTTGCCGTCGAAAACTTCTCCGAAAGCTATCACTTGAATTGGGTTCACCCAGCTCTCAACAGCTGCTCTCGCATGGAGGATCACTTCAGCTTCGAGATCAGGGCTCCCCATGTTGGTCAAGGCAGTCTGCGCTATCGCAGGGGTCAGATCAATGGCAAGACATTACCCACTTTTCCTGGACTAGGGGCAAGCAACAAACAAACGGTTGCTGAATACATCACCGTTTTTCCCAATCTCATGCTGGGTGTTCATCCCGATTACTTTCTGATGTTCCTCGTTAACCCCCTTAGCCCATCAAAAACGCGGGAAAGGATGCTGTTTTATTTTGTGGGAGATGAGGCAATGACCCCGGAGACCGAAACCTTGCGACATCTGCCTATCGATCTTTGGACAGAAACTAACGATGAAGACATTGAAATGATTGAGCGGATGCAGGTGGGCCGCCAATCTCCCCGTTTCGATGGGGGCTGTTTTTCTCCGGCGCTCGAAAAGCCAGTCTACCTTTTTCAACAAGCGATCGCTCAAGCCGTTGATAATCCCTCATAGTCTTTAGGGTGGGCTGCCCACCTGCACCTCAACCAGCTTTTTCCAAGGTACGCAGCGCCCACCTTACGCCTCAAAACTCAAAAACGGGTACACCCTACTCAACAGGAGATTTCCTATGACATCCAATGCATCCGTGGTGGTCATCGGTGCTGGGATCGTCGGCTGTAGCACAACCTATCACCTCGCCAAGCTGGGCTGGAAGAACATTGTTGTTGTCGAGCAGGGACCGCTGTTTGCCACCGGGGGATCCACATCTCATGCCCCTGGACTGGTGTTTCAGACAAACCCGTCTAAAACCATGACCCAGTTAGCTCAGTACACCGTGGAGCTATATAGCCAGCTGAGGACTCAAGAGGGACCTGCGTACTATCCTGTCGGCGGTATTGAAGTAGCCTATACGCCCGCTCGGATGCAGGAACTTCAGCGCAAATTAGGGTGGGCCAAGTCCTGGGGCGTTGAGGGGGCCTGCTTGTTGACCCCTGGAGAAGTCAAGGCCAAGCTGCCGCTCATCGACGAAGCCAAAATTCTAGGCGGCTATTTTGTTCCCACCGATGGAATTGCTAAAGCGTTGAGAGCCGCAGAAGCGCTGGCGAAACACGCCATTTCAGCGGGTGCGGCAGAATTTCGAGGCCACACCACGGTGACCGACATTGAAGTGATGAAGGGTCAGGTACAGGCGGTTGTGACGGATAAGGGCCGCATTGAGACCGCTAAGATCCTCGTTTGTGCTGGCATTTGGGGACCGCGCATCGGACGCATGGTCGGAGAGGTCATTCCCCTAACGCCGGTACAGCACCAGTACGTCAAAACGGCTCCCATTTCAGCACTGGCAGGCGCGACTGAAGAAGTGTCTTACCCCATCGTGCGCCACCAAGACCACGCCATGTATTTTCGGCAGCATGGCGACTGCTGGGGCATTGGCTCTTATCAGCACGAGCCTTTGCTGGTCGATCCAGACAACATCTTGCCCTATGCTGAAGCGCCCGTAATGCCATCGGTTAAGCCTTTCACTGAAGAACATTTTGGCCCGGCTTGGGAATCGACTCAGGAGCTGTTTCCAACGTTGACCGATGTCGAACTACCCGACAAAATCAACGGCATGTTTTCCTTTACGCCGGATAGCGGCTCTGTTGTTGGAGAATCCACAAAGGCTAAAGGATTTTGGGTTGCAGAAGCTGTATGGGTAACTCACGGCGGCGGTGTCGGTAAGGTCGTTGCAGAACTGATGACCAACGGTGTTTCTAGCCTCGATCTGCATGAGCTGGACATATATCGCTTTCCAGAGGTTTGCAAGAGTGCCGACTTCATTGTTAAAGCGGGCGCACAACAATACGACGAGGTGTATGACATCATTCATCCCCTCGATCAGCAGACCCATTCTCGAAACTTGCGAGTGAGTCCCTTTTACCCGCGCTTGCAGGAACTCGGAGCACAGTTTGTGTTCAGCGCGGGCTGGGAACGACCCCAGTGGTTTGAGGCCAATGCAGCTCTGCTAGAGGAGTATCCCATTCCAGCTCGACAGGGTTGGGAAGCTCGCAACTGGTCGCCGATTCAAGGCGCAGAGCATTGGGTGACACGCGAAAGAGTGGCGCTCTATGACCTGTCTCCCTTTGCCAAATTTGAGTTGACAGGACCGGGCGTTGTGGATTATCTACAAATGCTCTGCGCCAATGATGTGGACAAGCCTGTTGGCAAGGTCATTTACACCGCTATGTTGGACCCCAATGGCGGCATCATGTGTGACCTAACAGTAAGCCGCATTGGACCAGAAACTTACTGGGTGATCACAGGGGGCTCCGTTCACGGACATGATTTAGCCTGGATGCGATCGCACCTCCCCCAGGACGGCTCCGTCCAGATTGCTGATCTCTCCTCCAGCTACTGCTGTGTCGGGCTTTGGGGACCACAAGCTGCCGCAGTGCTACAGGCGGTCACCGCGATAGATGTATCGAAGCGATCGTTCAAATTCTTCACCAATCAGTCCTTTTACATAGGCAACATTCCCGTCCGAGCCATGCGCGTTTCCTATGTGGGCGAAGAGGGGTGGGAAATCTACGCGCCAACGGAATGTGGGCTGACCCTATGGGATACGCTGTGGGCCGCTGGTCAAAACTACGGCATGATTGCGGCGGGTCTTGGCGCCTTTGAAACGCTACGGTTAGAGAAGGGATTTTTGCTCTGGGGCAGCGATATTCATACGGAATATGATCCCTACGAGGCGGGGCTTGGGTTTGCGGTCAAATCTAACAAAGGCGACTTTATTGGCAAAGAAGCCCTGCTCCAGCGACGAGAGTATGCCTCTCGTAAGCTCTGTTTCCTGACCTTGGATGATACCGATGTTGTCATCATGGGTAAAGAGCCTGTTCTCGCTGACGACAAAGTGTTGGGCTACGTCACCAGCGCTGGCTATGGCTACAGTTTAGGTCGATGCGTGGCCTACGCTTATTTGCCCCTGGCCTATGCAACTCCGGGAACCCGCGTTTCAGTGGACTATTTTGGGCAGCCCTTAGCCGCAACCGTTACTGAAAAGCTGCTGTAAAAGACGACGAGGATTGGGCACCCCTGCAATTTCCCCTCAAAATCATCGCGAAAACAAACCTCTCCCAGCTGCCTCAAAATCCATCCAGAGGTTTTCATCACGTCTTTGATGACTGATTTGATGACCGATGATCGCGATGGAACGGCTCAAGCAAAGCGCGATTGAGATTCTCGGATTCGGCCCCCTGCTCCTCACTCATGCACCCCTATGTCCACCAGCGTCTTCGACATCTTCAAAATCGGTATTGGTCCCTCTAGCTCTCACACAGTAGGTCCAATGAAGGCTGCTCGTTGGTTTGTGCAGGAACTCGCGAGAGAAAATCTCCTGACGCGAGTGGCGCGAATCCGGGTTGATCTGTATGGATCTTTGGGGGCCACTGGGAAAGGGCACGGCAGCGATCGCGCGGTGCTGTTGGGTCTTGAGGGCGAAACACCAGAGTGCGTCAATCCCGCCATGGTGGCAGGACACTGGCAGCGGATTCAGCAGACAGGATCGGTGTGGGTTTTACGTCAGCAAGCGATTCCTTTCTGCTATCAGCAGGATCTGAGTTTTCACTGGGAGCCGTTGCCGTTTCATCCCAACGGATTGGCGTTCAAAGCATTGGGCCCAGCAGGAAAAGTGCTTTATGCCAAGACGTACTATTCCATCGGAGGCGGATTTGTCGTCGATGAAAACGCTGCGAGTATCGACCAGTTGCAGCTGCATCGCTCGGCGTTACCATACCCTTTCACCACTGCACGGCAGTTGCTAGAGCAGTGTCAGGACAGCGGTCTTTCCATCAGTCAAATCATGCTGGCGAACGAACAGGTGTGGCGATCGCAGGCCGACATTCAAACTAAGCTATTGGGTCTGTGGACAGTCATGCAGACCTGTGTTGAGCGGGGTTGTCATACCGAAGGGACGCTGCCCGGTGGACTGCGGGTGAAGCGACGGGCAGCAGCACTCTACCGACACTTGCAGCGACTGGAACATTCTTTAGCAGATCCCCTGAGCGTGATGGACTGGGTCAATGTCTACGCCATGGCGGTGAATGAAGAAAATGCGGCGGGCGGGCGTATGGTCACGGCACCTACGAATGGAGCAGCGGGGGTGATACCAGCGGTGCTTCATTACTACAGTCGCTTTTGTCACGGCGCAAATGAGGCTGGTGTTGTTCGCTTTTTGTTAGTGGCGGGAGCGATCGCGATTCTCTATAAAGAAAATGCGTCTATCTCAGGGGCGGATGTCGGCTGTCAGGGAGAGGTCGGAGTTGCCTGTTCGATGGCTGCGGGAGCCTTGGCGGAAGTTCTCGGCGGTAGCCCAGCGCAGGTCGAAAATGCAGCTGAGATCGGTATGGAGCACAACTTAGGTCTGACGTGCGATCCAGTCGGTGGGCTGGTACAAGTGCCCTGCATTGAACGCAACGCGATGGGGGCCGTCAAGGCCATCAATGCGGCTCGCATGGCGCTCAAAGGCAACGGTCAGCACTGCGTACATCTAGACAAGGTAATCAAGACCATGCGTGACACCGGACACGACATGCACGAGAAATATAAGGAAACGTCTCGCGGCGGCCTAGCCGTCAACGTTATTGAATGTTGATTCGATGGGTGTGTGACTAGCACTTGGCTTCTTAAAAAGACTCCCCATTCTTCGCTTGTATGAGAAGCTTAGACAGATGCAGCTTCCTCTATGAACCTTTAGCAAGAATCTTTGCCAGTAATCTTTCTACACTTATCAAGTAAAAGAAATCTCAGATAGAAGTCTCTGCAGTAAGTTGTTGAACTACGCGACTTTTGGAGCAAACAGACTACACAAAACTGTATCGTAGTAATCACCTGGATAATGTAACTCCCTTAAAATCATCCACATCGTAAAATAAAAACGCTCATAAGCCTTTCTTCAAATCCCATCAAAAGTGTATAATTAATTTCTATACTTCTTTCAGTTAAGTGGGCAGTTACTTCAATGCATCCTAAAAACCCACTTTTCCAAAAATGCATTGCTTATCTTGAATCACTTCCCAGTATTAAGGCAGTGATTCAAGGAGAAGCATATTTTTCCAATGAAGTTTTAGCTGATGGGAAACTAATAATTAATACTTCAAGTGAACGTGTTGATTATGTCTGCGAGATTAAAACTGGACTCACAAACGATGTAGTCGAACAAGTAACTGAATATTTTTTAAATTTGGGTAGAAGACTAAAGCATAACGAGAGACCCCTGCTGATTACGCGTGGTTTATCTAATTTGGTTGTAGAACAACTTTTAAAGAGAAACGTTGAGTTTATAGATATTGATGGAAGCATTTATCTTAATAGCTCAAAGTTCTATGTATTGGTCCGTAATCAAATCCATAAAGAAAACACAAGTAAATCTTTAGAAATTACTGCTGCTTCACTACAAGTTATATACGCTTTACTCAGTCAACCCAAAATTTTCAAGCAAGGATATGATTTCGATGAAGAGGTTGGTTGCATCTCCGGTGTTACTCCAAAGACGGTGAAGAATACGCTTAAAAAACTTCAAGATTTAGATTACATCACATACAGGCACGGAAGATATGAAATCGTTGATTATGTCAGGCTTCTTGAACGCTGGGAGTTAGGCTATTCTGAAAGATTACGTGCAAAACTAACTCTTGGAATTTTCGCTCCCATCGGAAACATTGGTTTTTCAGAAGTTGCAGATAAAATTGAAGAATATGCAGAGCGTTACGATTATCTAATAGGTGGTGAACTTGCCGCTTCAATAATGACTGAGTATCTTCGACCCATTAGTGCGACTTTACATCTAAGTAATAATTTTGATAGTCGTGAATTAGCTGTCAATTTGAAACTAAAACCTGATCTTGAGGGTAGTATCACATTCCTTCAAACCTTTGGTCATGTTAAGTATCACCAAAATGACCTTGGAAAATTTCAACAAACTCTAATCAATCCATTATTTATCCATGCAGAATTAATGCGAACTGGAAATAGCCGATTAAAAGAAACTGCTGAACTTATCTACGATAGATATATTGAGGAATTAGCACAAAGGCATGATTAGCTCCGATGAAAAGCAAGTTTTAGTTGATTTGATCGATTTAGTCGGCTCACTAGACTTGCCTATGATTTTAGTTGGCGCAGGAGCTAGGCTTTTAATATTTGATCGTAAATTTGGAGAAGGAAGAGGCACAAAAGATTGGGACATAGCAATTTCCATAGATAGCTGGGAAACCTATCAGCGGCTTTGTGAATACCTAACAACTGGCAAACCGCCGCGTTTTAAGTCTACAAAAAACCCCCATAAATTCATACATAGTGAAACTGAAATCGAGGTCGACATAGTTCCATTTGGAGAAATCAGCGAACCAGATCAAAAAATTGTTTGGTCCGACAGTGGTAATTCCATGAATGTCTCAGGCTTCACCGAAGCTCTCTTACACGCAAAAACTGCTGTTATTGATGATTTGGAAATCCCAGTGATTGATACGCCAGCTTTTGTAGTCCTCAAAATCTTTGCCTGGGGAGATCGAGGAGAACGGACAAACAAAGATTTGGAAGATATTGAATTTGTTCTATTGAAATATGAAGATGATGAGCGTGTCTATTCTGAGTTGGCCGGAGAACTCGCTGATGGAACAATTGAATTTCTCAATGCCAGTATCTATCTGCTTGGTCGGGATATCCATAAAATACTTCAAGATAAAACACTAACTGAACTTGATTCAATATTGAACAATTTGATTGAAAGATTAGATGTTGCTAAACCTGGATCTTTGGGTTATGGGTTAAAAATTTTGCAGGCAGGGATTCGCTCTTCACATCCGCAAGCATGACCTAAAAATGCTCATGCACCTGACTGACAAAAAGCGATCTGCCTAGAGGTTTTCTTCAGCAAGTGATTGGGAACGACATATATCGTAGGTGGATTGATGAAAGTTGTATACTACCTAGCCACTAGCTTGGATGGATTCATTGCTGACGTCAACGAAAGCGTTGCCTGGCTCGAAAAGCTCACTATCAATCACCAGGCTACTGGCTATGACTCTTTTTTCGATACTGTCGACGCACTCCTAATGGGCCGTAAGACCTATGTCTTTGTTTACCATCATGGGCAATGGCCCTATGGCGACAAACCGACTTGGGTTTGCACTAGCCAAGAGGTGTCACGGATGGACGGATGCAATCTTCAACACGAGCGGAACCCAGCTGCGGCCATACAGCAGGCTAAGAGACAGGGCGTGGCAACACTCTGGGTTGTTGGCGGTGGACGTTTGGTCGAAACGCTGATCAAAGAGAACTTACTGACACATATCAGCGTTTCGGTGATGCCTGTACTTCTGGGGGACGGCATAGGTTTGGTTCATTCCTTGTCTAAACCCCTGTATCTTCGGCAAGAAAGCTCTGTATCAATGTCAGGGTTCACCCAAATTGAGTACCAAATCGACAACAGCTTAATCTGAAGCGGCACCGCTTTTCGCTTTTCGCTCGTAACACTGAATACCTGCATGATCCAAAATGAGCTGGTGGCCCTGAATGTATTTCAGCTTCCCGTGAATGATGCCTTCCCAATAGTCATACTCCATCGTTTTGCCAACGAATCGTTTGTAGGTTCTTGTCTTCACATCTGCCAAAACGACATAGCCGTCGGAATACACCTCAAGTCGAGTACCGCCCCGCGAATCCGATTTCACTAGCGGAATACCCTTGAATTTTATGGAGATTTCAATCTCACCTTTGGCAGGCATAAATCTATGTAGAGTCAGACCGAGAAGGACATTATGACAGGATAATGCCCAACCGGATGAAGTATCAACGCAATTTGAATAAAAATGCAGCCTGCAGGAAGCTTAGGCGAGGCTGTCATCCGTCAACCAGTCTTGAGGCTTCAGGAAAACATCGTAAAGTCGACGTTCTGGGGTATCTGCCTCAGGTTGATAGCTGTACTCCCAGCGGACTAAGGGGGGCAGCGACATCAAGATAGATTCGGTGCGTCCATTCGTCTGCAATCCGAAAATGGTACCCCGGTCGTAAACCAAATTGAACTCGACATAACGGCCCCGACGATAGAGTTGGAAATCGCGTTCGCGATCGCCATACTCTTTGTCCTGATGCTTCTCAGCAATGGGGACATAGGCCGGCAAAAACGCTTTCCCACAATCTTCGACAAACCCAAAGAGGTCTTCCCAACTTCGCTGGGGTAGCTCACCGACCTGCTGACTGTGTTGGGCTGCCAAGCCATCCTCACTAGGACCCCGATATAGCTCACCACGCCCATCTTGATAATCGAAGAAGATGCCGCCGACGCCTCGGGTTTCATCCCGGTGCTTCAGATAGAAATACTCGTCGCACCAGCGCTTGAAGGTCGGATAGTATTCAGAGTGATGGCGATCGCACGCCTCTTTCAGCGTCCGGTGAAAGTGCTGGACATCATCCACCTGAGGATAGTAGGGCGTGAGATCAATACCACCGCCAAACCACCACACAGGTCCAGCCTCAAAATAGCGATAGTTGAGATGGACGGTCGGAATGTAGGGATTGTGAGGATGCAGCACCATAGAAGTGCCTGTCGCATAAAATCCGTGGCCCGCAGCCTCAGGACGCTGCACCAAAATGGAGGGGGGTAACTGCTTGCCCCACACTTCCGAAAAGTTGACGCCGCCCTGTTCAAACACGCGGCCCTGCTTCACAACTCGTGAGCGACCACCCCCCCCTTCAGGGCGTTCCCACTGATCCTGCTGGAAAGTTGCTTCACCGTCTAAAACTTCCAGCCCCTGACAAATTTCGTCTTGAATTCCCTTCATAAACTGACTGACGCGATCGCGAGAATCAGAAGGGGGAGGAGAACTAGTCGTATTCGAAGCTTGACTCAGATTGCGAGCAGAAGAAATCGTCATGAACTAACCAACCCAACCAACAAATGAATTAGCCTGCAACAAAGGTACATCTTCAAGATAAGCAGCATTCTATCCTATAGAAATAGCGTCTTAGCCAATGCTTCGTAACTAGGCCAGACACTCTGGAGAAAGCAATCTCGCGAAGATGGCTCTCCCCAGACAATAGAGATGCCCACATAGACGGTGAGATTCTGCCAGGAACAGATCCCCGAAACTCTGTGGCTAAGGCAACCGTCCCTCAGTGCAGACTGTTCCCAAACGCAACTCACCCTATCGCGAATTGAGGTCCCAACCCTAGCTGGAAAAACATTTCTCTACATTGAGAAGCTTAAATTTTTACGACACGAGCTGTGGAAATCTCTGCTGTTGTCAAACATAGGAAAACATTCACCATTTAGGTGTATACGGAGATCCCCATCGTGCTGTCAGAGTATGAGCGACAGGCTAATTGATTCTCTGAGTGTGTAAAAAGACGTTTGCCATCGCTCTAGTCGTATTTGGGCCTTATTCCTTCTGCTAAGTTCCATCGTCCAACGTTTTATCATGAAAACCTTCCGGTTCCTCTTCAGCAAAAAAATCCATAAGCCTGCTCCAAGATACTCACATCAAATTGGCTCAGAGCGCTTCTTGCAGAAAACCTATCGAGCCTTGAGTTCTGCTTCAGTGGAAACGCTATGGCAAAAGCTGACCAATTTGGCAGACATGTCCTCCTGGCATCCGTTGATCAACAGCACCAACGTTCCCCAAGGATTGACAGCTAAGCCAGGACTCATCTACAGAGTCATTCCTCGATGGTTCCCGTTGCCTGTTGATATTTTTGTAGAACGAGTTTCGCCTCAAGAATTAATGAGTGTACGGCTATTTCCAGTTCCCGGTTTGGAAGAGCGGATCATCTATCGGCTGGAATCGACTGTCTTGGGCACCCAAGTGTCATACTCAATCGTTTTGCGGGGATGGCTGTCTCCTGTGGCCTGGTCAGTCATGCGTCCTTTTGTCGCGCGGGTTGCTGGGGCGATCGCGAAAGCTGCTGAAGAAACCGCAGCTCAAACCGTCAAATCTTGACTGCCCAACTTTTGAACAATATTGGGCTTTGAACTGACAAAAGGCAAAGCCAACCTCTAAATCCACATCTCGAATACTTTCTATCCAAAGGTCGTAGATCACCCTCTAAGATTAAGAAATGCGCCGTTACAAGCGTGCTACTCTCAATCGCCTTATTTAACACTTCTTAATCATGACCTTGGACGTACCCTCAATCCTCAACGTTCTGCGCCCTGTACAGGATCCCGAGCTGCAAAAGAGCTTAGTTGAACTGAACATGATTCGGAACGTGTCAGTGGATGAGGGAGCGGTCCGCTTCACGCTGGTGCTGACCACACCTGCCTGTCCGCTAAGAGAATTTATCGTAGAAGACTGCGAGAAAGCAGTCCGTCAGCTCCCTGGAGTCAATACGGTTGACGTTGAAGTTACGGCTGAAACACCTCAGCAAAAATCGCTTCCTGATCGCCAAGGCATCGAGGGCGTCAAGAATATCATCGCGGTCTCCAGTGGCAAAGGCGGTGTGGGGAAAAGTACCGTCGCGGTTAATCTTGCCGTTGCGCTGGCTCAGGTGGGAGCCAAAGTAGGGCTGATTGACGCTGATATCTATGGTCCCAATGCACCCATCATGTTGGGCCTCGAAAACGCCAATGTGATGGTCCAGCAGGGGGCACAGGGAGAAGTCCTAGAGCCTGCCTTTAACCACGGCGTCAAGATGGTTTCCATGGGCTTTTTGATCGATCGCGACCAGCCCGTTGTGTGGCGTGGTCCAATGCTCAATGGTGTGATTCGTCAATTTCTCTATCAGGTCACTTGGGGCGAATTGGACTACCTCGTCATTGATCTTCCCCCCGGAACCGGAGACGCTCAGTTGACCCTAGCGCAGGCTGTGCCCATGGCAGGAGCTGTGATTGTGACAACGCCGCAGAATGTTGCCCTGTCCGATTCCCGCCGAGGTTTACGGATGTTCCAGCAGCTTCAGGTTCCTGTTCTCGGCATTGTGGAGAATATGAGCTACTTTATTCCCCCCGACATGCCCGATAAAAAATACGACATCTTTGGTTCCGGAGGGGGTGCAAAAGCCTCTGAAGAACTGGGCGTTCCACTACTGGGCTGCGTTCCTCTAGAGATGGATGTGCGGCAAGGGGGCGATCGCGGGATTCCCATTGTGGCGGCCTCCCCTGACTCAGCTTCAGCTCAAGCATTGGTTACCATTGCTAAAGCAGTAGCTGCTAAAGTTTCAGTGGCAGCGTTGACCGCTTAGCCAATAGCACTGTCTTCTGCCTTTGCAGAGTTCACAAGCAGATTTCTCGTATGGCTGACTCTTTTCGCACCAGTCCGAAATGGAAACGCTGGTTCCAGACCTGGCAGCAGATTGATTGGCTGCTGTTGCTGACGCCGACTGTGTTGTCGATCTTTGCCAGCGTTGTCATTGCCAGCACTCAGTTGAACCTTGAAGCCACCGTGTATGGTTGGAATCACTTCATGCTGGCTATGGTTGGTGTTGTGCTGGCGCTGTGGATATCTCGGATTCGTTATGAGGTTCTCTTGCAGTGGCGATGGGCAATTTATGGCCTAATCAATCTTTCCCTTATTGCCGTTATTTTCATCGGCACCACGGGCATGGGTGCTCAGCGGTGGATCACAATTTTTGGCTTTAATGTGCAGCCTTCCGAGTTCGCCAAGGTCGGTCTCATTATCATGCTGGCTTCTCAGCTACAGGAGAAGCACTCAACAACGCTGTTAGGAGTTCTACGGGCGCTGGCGATCGCCGCTGTGCCTTGGTCCCTAGTCTTCGTCCAGCCTGACTTGGGAACCTCTCTCGTTTTTGGTGCGATTACCTTAGGGATGCTCTATTGGGCCAATGTGAACCCTGGCTGGCTAGTGCTGATGATTTCGCCCCTGGTAGCCGCAATCATCTTTCACTTTTCAATCCCAATTTGGCTCGTGTGGTCTGTTGGCATGGGCATTATCGCTTGGCTAACACTACCCTGGCGTTTGTTCAGCACGGTCACTGCCACGGCTATCAATCTCATCTCAGGTAAGCTCGGCGAGGTCTTTTGGGGGCTTTTGAAGGACTATCAGAAAGATCGTCTAATTCTGTTTCTTGACCCCGATAAAGATCCCCTTGGCGGCGGCTATCACCTGATTCAGTCTCGCATTGCGATTGGGGCCGGCGGACTATGGGGACGAGGACTCCATCAGGGAACGCAGACTCAGCTCAATTTCATTCCTGAGCAGCATACCGACTTCATTTTTTCAGCCATTGGTGAGGAATGGGGATTTGTTGGCGCGATGGCAGTTGTGGCGGCTTATTGGCTCATCTGTCTACGACTGGTCTTGATTGCTCAAAATGCGAAGGACAATTTTGGTTCGCTGTTGGCGATCGGTGTTTTCTCAATGCTGATTTTTCAGGTCGTTATCAACATCGGCATGACAATCGGCTTAGCGCCAGTGACAGGCATTCCGCTTCCATGGATGAGCTACGGGCGATCCGCTCTGATTACTAATTTCATGGCGTTGGGTATTGTCGAGTCTGTTGCCAGCCATCGCCACCGTCTAAAATTCACCTCCAGCGTTAAATAGCGTTTAAGCGGCATACCGCGTCTGTGGTCATAAATGCATGCCGCTATAAGCCTTAGAGACTAAAACCATAAAATACGCATGTTTTGTTATCGAAGATACGACTTTGTAGGGACATGCGGAGTAGAGCAACCTGTAAAGATTTGGAAGGCTCACTAAAGCCGCTTTTTCCTTTACATCTCGATTTATGGTCACGACTCTTGTGGAGCAGGCGGCTGCGCCTCTACAGGCAGCTACACTTCCTCCTCTAACCTCCGATATTCCTCTGAAAACTTGTCAGGTCTGTGTTGTCGTGCCCGTGCGCGACGAAGCCCAACACCTTCCTGTAATGCTGGGTGCATTGGCGCATCAGGTTGATCATCAAGGGCAGCGCCTCAACCCAGACAGCTATGAAGTTCTGCTACTGGCTAACAACTGTAGTGACGGTTCAGAGGCGATCGCTGCCGCCATTGGTCGGACCTATCCTCAATTGAGACTACACGTTATCTCAGTTGACTTGCCTCAATCTAAAGCTAACGTCGGTCAAGCTCGTCAGATGGTCATGAATGAAGCCTATCGACGACTGTCTCAGATTGGGCTTAATCGTCGCATCATCGCTTCGACAGATGGCGATACAGAGGTTTCTCCAAACTGGTTGGCTTCGATAGCGGATGAGTTTGCGCAAGGCGTTGATGTCGTCTGCGGACGCATTCTCACCCGCCGCTCTTCCGAAGCAGATATCCATTCCAGAACCTCTCTTTACTTTTTGCGCTATGTCGGTCATCGATATCTGACAGCACAACTAGAAGCGTGTCTTGATCCCCTACCCCACGACTCATGGCCTCGGCATTATCAGCACTTTGGTGCCAATATGGCTGTGTTAGCCGATTTGTATGGTCGTGTAGGTGGCGTGCCTGACGTGAAAATCCAGGAAGACGTTGCCCTTTATAAAAAGCTACAGCGGGTGGATGCCAAGATTCGCCACAGTCCTCACGTCCGAGTTTTGACCAGTGCACGACGCATTGGCCGAACCAGTGGCGGATTAGCGGAGCGTTTAAATCAGCTCACAAGGGCAAGTCAGCAGCATCAAGCTGTCTGGGTCGAATCGCCCCACATTACAGAAGCTCGAATTGTGGTCCGCAATCAACTGCGACAGAGTTGGACAGGTTTGAAACAAAACTGTTTTCTGCCACCAGTTCAGAATCAAGTTGCCACCCAAAGACTGGCTCAATGGCTAGGATTTTCCGAAAAAGACATCCAGGAAAAAATTACAACCGCGTCTACCTTCGGAGCGCTCATCGAGAGCCTAACAACGGAACAGAGAGAAACGCTAGATTTTCATCTGGGTCAGCAGGCGATGGTAGAGATTAGCTCAGCTAATATGCACTTGCGAAAGCGCATACAAACCCTGCGACAGTCACCCCTTGCAGAACGGCCCTTAGACAACTCAGCCATCTGGGAGTCGCTCCAGCAAATCCAACCGATACCGCTGTTCTCGCTGACTTACTAAATGACGAAAAGCTATGTCTACCTGCGATAAAAAAGCATCATGCACTTCATCACCTGTCAGAGGATAGTCTCGCGTTTGAGGAGTCCAATGAACGAGTAGCAAATGTCCACCCGGTTCAAGATGATGAATAATGTGCTGCTGGGCTTTTGACAAGTCATCCCAACCCCAGTAGTACCCCACCTCCGATACCAGAGTTAGGTCAAAAGTACGATTAGGAGACTGCTGCGGAAACTGCATCAGGGCAAACTCGACCTGAGATAGGTGGCGGCAGCGCTCTATGGCCCGTGACTGGGCTTGATGACACAAGTCTATCGAAAGGAGGGATTCGCAGCGCTCGGCTAACTTCTCAGTAAGGACCCCAATGGATCCGCCAATCTCGAAAGCAGAGCGATACTGCAATTTGGGCAGCGCCGCCAAGGTGGCGGCATATTTCTTCGCTTCATACTCACTCGTCTCAAAATCCCAGGGGTCTGGATCAGCTGCATATAGCTGATCAAAGTAGCTGGAAGGCAAAGACTTTCGCTCTGAACTGCGACTGACCCGTGATTCAAAAGATTCTCGTGGCATAGGGCTTATCTTTTATCAGTGACGTCTAAATAGGTCTCCCAAGGCTGAATCAGGTTAGCCAGCATGTCTGGCGTCAAACAAAAGCCATTGGGATCATCGTCGATTAACAAGGTTGTTTGGGAACGATGGGCCGCGATCGCCCAGCGCTTGATTTCCTCAACAGAACGGATGTCGAGTCTCCAGCCAGTTTCACCCGGTGGCAACAGGGGTAAACCGGCCGATCGACTTCCCCAAACGGCATAAGCGACTTGTCGAGGAGGATGGCTCCAGTCCTGTAAGCAAGCTTGGATAATCTGCCATGCAGCCCGATGATCGCAATGTTGATCCCCTCGCCAAGGCACAAACAGCAGCGCCGGACTGTGACGGCGTAAATAACGACGCCCCTGATCCACAGCAATGATAAAGTCTTGAGTTCCTAAGCCAGGAACCGCTTTGTCCGGCCAGCGCCAAAAGGTAATAGCTTGAGCATCGACACCTAAACGCTTGGCAGCTAAACGGGTTTCCTGTTCTCGCAGGTGTCTTAACTGGGACGGCGGATAGCGGCGAGAATTAGGGTGGGAACCAGTGCCATCGCTGACGACCAATATCTGCACAGGGATATCGCTTTGCCGCAAAAGGGCGATCGCGCCCCCACAGCCCAGACTCTCATCATCGGGATGAGGGGCCACCACCACCGCGCAACGACATTCCGAAAAAACCTGATCCGCTGAATACAACGGCAATTTATCAATCTCAGTTGCAGCAGCAGTATAAAGCTGATCCATTCAGCGCTCCCTTGACCTCACTGGTCTCCAGGTTTTTTCCCACTTAGGAACGGGAACTTATTGAAGTATCAACTTTGAGCTTTGGATTCGCCGATGACTCAATCATTCAAAACTCAAAACTGAGAACTTAAAATTCATTCATTCCTTATCCTCTTCAATGCCATCAGATGAATGATTCTGCCCCATCAACACCGCCACCATCCGTCTCCTTTTCTCTGTCGTTCCTATGCCACAGCACTCTGCTTGGCTCTGGGTGGGCAAGCACATGCTGCCCAACACTGGTGAGAGCAACATCAAAGGCGGGTTGCCGCAGGTATAACGTCAGGTCTCGAATAATTCGCTCCATTGGGTGAGGCGGCAGCAATCCTCGTGTACCCACACAGCGTTCTGCGAGCGCTATGGTGTCAATACAGATTTGCTCGATCGCCGTACGGACCATATTGGCGTAGCTGGTCAGCTGTGCAGTCTGGGGATGAGATGCGTGGGGCAATCCCCCAAACACAGGAGCATAGTCAGCGACTTGAGCAGCCCCTCCCTGTAGCCAGAGGTTGCCCTGCTCAAGCGCGATCGCCATTCGACCGAGACGAGCTTGCTGGTGCGGATGATCGGTGCGGTCCATGTCTTGCAAGTAGGCACGAGTTGCATCAAACAGAGCTTCTGCTCCCCCCAACTGCACCGCTGCAAAGCGCACTACTCCCGCAGTCAGCCAAGGTTGTCGAAAGTAGTCTCCGGGTTGACCCAGCAGATCATCAGCCGTTAACTCTACCCCGCTAAAATCAACTTTGTAGCTCACAGAGGCTTTCATCCCAGAAGGTTGCCACCAGTCAGGGTAGGTCTGCACGTTGACCTGTTCCATCGGCACGATGCACATTTGCCAACCGCCATCTGGCAGCACACCGTTCACAAAGGGACGACTCACGTAGCCGCATCCAGAGCAAAACGTCTTGCTTCCCTCTAGCCGATAACAATTTCCACTGAGGGGATACAGCTTGACGCCGTCTTCAGCCTCAGCATTCCAAACTCCAAAAATACGGTCGTCATGGGCATCTTGGGCAAACTTCTCCACTTGAGTGGGTGAGCCAAAGGTCTGAATCAGCTGTAGCGCGTTGACATGACCTTCATAAACTCGTCCCAAAGACAAATTACCGCGACCGATTTGCTGCAAGATTTGTAGGAGCAGCCCTGTTTGCTCTGCCTGAAACCCCAGTCCCTCACCCCCTAAATCTGAGTGCAAAGGCGCTGATAACAAACCAGCATCAGCAAGCCGCTGAAACTCTTCTGCTGGAAATTGACCGGTGCGATCCAGTGTGACCGCCCGCACAGCCGCATGGTCAGCAACCTTGATCGCAGCCTGTAGCAAAGAACTGGATAACGCCATAGGCGATTGAATAGAGCTGGGAACCCAGCGATCGTTCGTACTATGAGAAACGGTTGTCGATGTGGCAGTCATGCTTTCAAGAAAAGGTAGACTCCTATCTTCCTTAGAGTCGTAACCTTATACCTCTATCTCCTGTAGGATTCAAATCTTTTTATACTCAGATCTCGCAGTTGAGTTTGTGCTGACTGTCTTGCCCCCTTACCCCCAAATTTCTATCCGCTCTACACAAGTTGTTCTGCAACCAAGACCAAGACCGCCCTTACTGCTGTTGTCGGTCTAAAGTAGTAAAGGGGCGACTATTGACCACCTTGTCTTTCTGCTGGTGAGTAAAGCTTCACCCGTTTTCAGCAGAATGAACAGATTCGTATTTACCGGAGTTTATCTTCTATGCGCTGCACCATCGTTAGCCGAGCGGGACAAGTCTTGGCCTACGGACGTTTATTCATCAGTCACCAAGAGGATGGTTTGCGTCTTAATCTGGAAACTGATCGCGGCAGAGTTCTAGAAGGTGGGCTCATTGGCGAAGATGGCGATATGACAATTGCCAGCGAGATTTTATCGGAGCAATTTTTCGATGTCTGGGGCATGAGCGACTTAACGCTCAGCATCCAGTGTGGCAACCAAAGCCGAGATGCTATTGGAGCACTTCCCACTGCATCGGACATGGATATGTCGCTGCTGTAGCTTTCGCTGTCTTGTCCTAACGGAACTGCCAACGGCTTAAAAACACTCGGCTGTGGTGATTACGCTGCTCTAATGACATCCTACCAGCAGTAAATTCTTTTCTGGAGATCCCCTTAGACAGGCGTCGAGCTGAGATGGTCTCTCAGGGCATCCACAACTTTGTCCAACAGGACAGCGCGGGAGGCTTTGAACAGAATGCGATCGCCTGGCTGAATTAGTTGTTGTAGGCGGTCTTGTAAAGCACGAGGACTGTTAAATGACTCCACGGGCACCGAAGCGGCTCCGGCAATTAAAGCGTCGGTTTCAGTGGGATCAGCGAGGGTCAGTAAACGATCAATCTGCAACGCCTGGACCGTTTCACCAACCTGACGATGAAGACTGACGGCATGTTCACCAAGCTCTTTCATCGTGCCCAAAACTGCAATATGACGCTGACCAGGCGTATCTTTCAATAACTGTAACGCGGCCTTCATTGACTCCAAGCCAGCGTTGTAGGTTTCATCTAGCAGCACGATGTCGTGGGGCAGGACGACGCGAGTTGAGCGGCCACTCGGCAAGTTCACCACCAGTCCAGTTTGCCAGTCGCGCCAGTTCAGCTCAAAGGCTTCCATAACGGCGATCGCTGCCAAAAAGTTCATAGCATTATGCTTGCCGGGCAATGGTAGCGGCAACGAGATGCCGTTAACCTCAATGGTATCGGGATCGACAAGCTGACCCCGAATATCGCCGCTTTCCAACCCAAAGGTAATGTGTTTGCCTGACCAAACGCCCGCAGCAGTTTGCATGAGTCGCTCATCATCGGCGTTGAGCACCGCAGTGCCAGATGGGGACAGCTCTGCCAAGAGTTCGCATTTCGCATTGGCGATCGCCTGCCGAGATCCCAATAGCTCAATATGGGCCGTTCCCACATTGGTGATCACAGCCACCTCAGGCTGAGCAATCTTGGCTAGGAGAGCAATCTGCCCAGGTCCCCGCATTCCCATCTCAATCACACCGTAGCGATGGGTCTCATCCAATTCCAACAGGGTCTGGGGTACGCCGATTTCGTTGTTGTAATTTGCCTGCGTCTTGAGAACCGGCGTGGCTTGAGTTGATAAAGCCGCCGCAATTAGCTCTTTGGTCGTGGTTTTGCCCACTGATCCCGTAATGCCGACGAGGGGAGTTTCGAGCGTTTGCCGCCACCACTGAGCGATCGCCTGATAAGCAGCCAGCGTGTCTTCCACGATGAGCTGTGGCCCCCGACCTATTGGCTCCTGAACAATGACAGCCGCCACGCCTTGATCCAAAGCCTGTTGCGCAAATCGATGCCCGTCGAAGCGATCGCCTTTCAGTGCTAAAAAAACGTCCTGTGGTCTCAGGGAACGAGTATCTGTCGAAATTCCCCTTGCTGATATTGAGCGACTATCTGCGTCTGCTGCTTCGATAGTTGCGCCTGTCACATCAGCAAGTGCTTGCAGTGATGCCTGAAAACCCATTTAGCTCATTCCCCGATTTATGCAACAAAGTTCTGGAATCTAGGTTTTCCAGAATTGGGCTGGGGAACTGAAACCAGATTCAATCACACTAAATCCTGAATTGGTAAACCTACACCCAGCGAGTCTTATTGTTCTAAACCCAAATTCTCCCACAGTAGCGCCCCTTCATCTGCAAAAACGATAGTGGTAGGTCAGGGCAAAGGCTCCCAGCACAAGACAGAGCTGGTGTATTTTGACCCCTGTCTTCAATTTTTGGAGGAAGTCAGATTCAACTGCGTCAGTCTTGGCTGATTTGGTTTAGCAATGCGCAGTTTCCTGCCGACTAGATTTCAGTGTTCTTGGCTCCTGCAGATGTCAGCTACAGCACTGCTCTTAAAGAACATTCGCCAATGTGCGTTTGGCACTGCGTCCGTGTTTTGCCGGAGATACGGACGTTCAATGAACAAGGCTACATCCTCAAAAACACGGTTGCCTAGACTCAATTTGTTGGGATTCTAGTTTACAGGCCCGAGAGGATAAACAAGAATGAAAGGCTTCTCAGCTAAGGTTTTCATAAATTCAAGTTGATCATGCCAAATTCAATCTAAAGTGCTATATTTCCCTATGGGAAATGTAAAGATTCTCTTAATTCAGCATTGGGCAAGTTTGCGGGATTATCGATTTACAAAAGTGGCATAGGGCTGCTTTATTACTACATAAGCAGTCGGTGGGTTGGCTTCAGCTTCGGTGTTTACATCTGATGCCCTTTTATGAAGAGTCTGTATTTCAGGTGTAAAAACTGACGTAATTCATACGTAGATTGGTTAGGCTTGATGTTATCAATCGGCCCCCAGCAAAGCGTTGATAGAACAAGTCTGTTGCTCCCGGATGCAGCTTTTGGTATCAAGAATAAAGAGATTGCTGTTTGTGCCTAGAAAGAGGCGTTTTAAACTGTGAGCCAACGGACAGCCTATCAAAGTCGATCAATTAGTCCTCATGAGCAGGCGCTCTATAACCACCTGCTGGAGTCTGTTGAGCAGGAAACTCCAGAGCAGCTCATCAATCGTTTCAAATCTCTCTTTATTGATGGAGTAGGTTATTCCGACCCAGAGGCTGTCATTGCTCTAGATCAAATTGTGTCCTCTGGGGAGATAGAAGAATACTTCCACTTCATCCTGAATCGCTGCTGTCATATTTTGCTAAATCGTTGGCATAGCCGTCCACAGCTACAATATGCTGTCCCACTATTGATTGATGTCTTTGATCTTGAGCCTTGTCGAGAGATCAGAGACTATGGGAGAACCCGCCAGGTCCGGCAATTGCGACAGGTCGTGGGGAAGTTCTCCGAAACTGAGCAGTATTTAACGCTAAAGCGCTTAGCGCGGTTGGTTAATGCCGATCGCCTAACCAACAACCAAAATCGTCCTTTGGGAAATCTTATTCAGAGATATCCCTACCTCTATGAGCACTGCCTAGTCAGTGAAGGTAGTCCTGAGGAGCACTATAAAAACATTCGGCGGATTCAAGCTAAGGCCCAGCGACAATTCGAGGTCAATCTCTCTCAATATGTCACTTACCGTGTGCGTCAAGCTCGTCTCAAACGACAGACTTCGGAGCCTGACATCCTATCTCGTTTGCGCCCAATTGATAATCCAACCCTGTTGAGCGATCGCGAATTGGTCAGTTCTCTGAATCAGTTCTCTGGCAAGGTCGATCATGGCCGGAGCTATGCTGACTCGGCTCAAGTCTTCCTACAGCGGAACCAAATGTCTAGCTTCGGCGAGTTCAAGCGCGACCTTTATGAGCATCTTAGCGCTTCTATTGATCCCGCTTACGGTTCTCGTAAATTTAATAAGCTACTTTCATGCCAATTAGAGAATATCTTTCCCCAGAATGAAGAACAGCAAATCAGCGATTTCTTAGTCATTAGAACATGTAGTCAATTGCTTAACTTCATGGTTTTAGAATCGCCTATTTGTCCTCAGCACTTTGTGTTCATTGATTTGATTAACAATCTCGGACCGCTGTTAGCAACAAGCTTACTCCTTAAAGTTGTTCTTATTTGCCGTAAAATTAGACCCTATCTTGAAAGGCGATTTTCCATTCTGTTCAATCATTACGAAGCAGTCTCTCAAAACAATGTCGAATGGCTAGTCAAAATGTTTGAAAACCTTAACGTAGCTTTTAGCGTAACGTTTGGCTCAATCGATATTGCGTCCTCATTCGTGGTTTGATCTTTTGTTAGATCATGCTGATGCTTATGGTGTTAAAGGGACCTTCAATCTTGTACCAAAGTCACATGAGATTTGTTCTTTTCAATGCATGACAGTCTTGAAATAGAATAGGCTTTGCAAGTCTTATGTCTGAGACACTATACATTCTGAATGGGATCTGATAAAGTTCCAGTGGTTTTTGTTGCTTCGAAGACGCTTTCAAAAAGAGTCTCAACTTTATGGACTTACCTTTGTCTTGCGATCGTGATGGCTGTTTGCATCTCAATCGGATCTTTAATATTTAGGAATACATCTATTTCTGTCAAGATCACTTCTTCTTGAAGTTGTGGGCATTAATTGAGATTGTTTTGGGGTGATCAACGTCTTTTAAAGTACAGAAATTAAACATTTTTTTGCGCATGGACAGCGGTACGGGAGAATTTGCGGAGATGTGCCTTTTCATGAAAGTGTTCTATCTAATATCGCGGATTTCTTTGGGTCATTTCATGATTTAATATCACGAAAGTAAGCCTGAAAATCGGCTGAAGAACACTCCCAAGTCATAGGGAACGACATTTGAATAATTCGATTTTCAGGCTTGAATCAGCAGTATTATGCTGCAGCAGAAGTAAATAAAACCGGCATCTACTAATAGTTTCTAAGATGGTAATTACACTTGAAAAACTGCCTGCAAAGCCGACTATTACAGTATCAGTCGTTGATTACAGGTTGTATGAAGACTTAATTCGCTCTATTAGAAAAGCGGTTTTTGTGAATGAGCAATGTATCCCAGCGGCAATAGAAAAGGATAGTGATGATTTGCTGTCGCAGCACGTCTTAGCTTGCTGCGGAAGGCAAGTAGTGGGTACTGGCCGTCTGACTCCAAAAGGCCGAATTGGTCGAGTTGCGGTATCTCGTCCAATTCGACGGCGGGGGGTGGGCTTCAGTATTATGCAAAAACTGCTTGAGGTTGCTCAGCAGGACAATCATCAAGCAGTTGTTCTAGCAGCTCAATATCACGCTATTAAGTTCTATGAAAAGCTCGGCTTTCGACGAGAAGGGGACGCCTTTACAGAAGTTGGCATTATGCATGTGATGATGCGGAAACAGCTCACTGCTTCCCTCTTATCGGATCAGTGGTACGCTAGCTGAGAACCAGCGTCTTGGGGCTAAAGCTGATCGGTCTCAGTTTTCAATTCTGCCCTCATCCCCCAACCCCTTCTCCCACTTTGAGAGAAGGGGAGCCGGAGAAAGTCCCTCTCCCAGTCTTGGGAGAGGATTTAGAGTGAGGGCTACAAAGGTGAGATGCACCTAGCTGATCTGCCTTAGTTTTCAATTCCGCGTAGCGATGCTAGGGTCTACTCGATAGCCGCCGTCGCAAGATGCGGACTTTGGCCGCAACGTAGAACGGAATTTGATAATACTCTCCAACTAGCCACAGCACGAAAGTGAGGTGAGCCAGCAGGGTAACCACAGCCCAAGCTGTTGAAAAAGTAATGTGGGGTTGAGGTTCAAGGGGAGGAAAAATAGAGCCTGAAAGCCAAACTAGCCCTGCGGGCACTATCGTCAACACGACAGCCGTAAAAATCACAAGTCTTGTAAAGCCTTCGGCATTTTCCCCTCTGACTAACCTCCACTGCTCACCGTTCCATGACCAAGTCAAGGGCTGAGTGCTATCAACGATTTGAACCTGCTGTGCTTCCAAGTTGGCAGCAAGAATATGGCGACAAAACGTGCATGAAAAAGCATCCGTCAGCACAATGGCCTCCAGCTTTCCCTGACGACAAACCGGACAGGGATAGGAACTACTCAAATTCAGAAGGCGCTCATTTTGTGGGGCCATGCCGTTGCAGATGCAGGTATTAAAGTCTCACAAAAAAGAGAAGTCACGTCTCTAATGCTGCCATACTTCCCTAAATTTTGCCTGGGAGAAAGCTCATTTTCCGCTAAACGTAACTTTTGGCGGGAATTTAGTTGTTGCCTTTCCGCTGAAATCAGTTTTTCTAGCCCACAATTCGAGGATATTCCTTGCCCTGATATTCCAGGATGATGAGAGGTTCTTGGGAAGATAGGTCGATTGATTTGATTCGAACCTGTCCGCCTGCAAGCAGATCGCCTTCGAAAAGATGTCGGCTTGTTTGACCGTAACCTTCGCGAACAATAACACCAACGCGATCGCCGACCTGCACAACGCCAGTCAGCTCAACTGCCTCCACCGGACTTTGAGGAACTGGACGCGCTTGAGGAATTCCTTGAGGAATCCCTGGATCAGGCGCAGCCGGAATCGAAATCGGTCCTCTAGCAACTGGGATAGGGGGCAGCGAAGGTAGCTGAGGCGCAGGGACAGCAACAGGAACAGGGGGCAAGTTAGGCACGCTAGACACGGGAGCCGTCGGTAGTGAAGTTGGACTTGGGTTCACCGCTGTTGCAGGCGTGCTGTCACTCGGAGACTCCTCATCGGTTTGAGAAGACGTAGTTGCCCCAATTCTCTGGGTAATGGGAGCAAAGGGATCAACACGGCCTGTCACAATATCCGAGAGCCTTTCTTCGCGTGAAGTCGAGTTTACCAACTCACTGGGCGTTGCGGCTTTGCGGAGTTCGGTCGACAGTGTGATCATAGGTGATTCGAACAGGGTTGTCGTTTCTGGCGCTGGCGCTGGCTGCTCGGTTGTCGTCAGCTCGCCTGTCTTCCCAGAACGGTCTGGAAGCGAGAGAAGTCGAACGGTTCCACCGATCGCTGCTGCCGCAATGACTGCACCAATAACGAGCCATTGAGGTCGTCGATATAGGGCCGTTGTATTCATGTGATCCACCGCCTTTGAGGCACACTCCCCACTTTTGCGTTTAAGGATAGCGAAGATGTTGAAAAGTGGTACAGCTGATTCCTAATTGCTTGGAATGACAGCTTTCATCGTCTAGGCTTATGCCGCCAATAGCATTCGGGTGCAGCCCATAGTCAAACGGCTTGCCGTCTCAGGTCCAGGCGCAAGGTCAATAGACTGAGAAATCTTGAATCCATAAAGGGCATCTTTAGCTGAGCAAGAAAGCTAGAACCAACGCGGTAAACTGATGTAGCGAGCAATCGCGGTGTGTTAAGAGACACGAAGTTTGTTCGGTATAGATGATATGCAGGTTTGTCAGCTGTGGCTAATCTAGTGATGCTATTAAGTCTGAGCTGAGCCATTGCATAGAAATTTAATGATGTTGAAGCATGTGTAGGCTGTCGTGACCCTAAGCTTAAATCCCTCTCCACTGTCGATGCCAGCTGCCCGAGTTGGTTCCGTTGTTGCAGCCCACCAGGGATGGAATGGGTTGATCAATGCTTATAGGGATTATCTGCCTGTGAGCGATCGCACCCCTGTGGTGACGCTGAACGAAGGCAACACACCGTTAATTCCAGCACCCGCGATCGCCAGCCACATTGGTCGCCAAGTCCAGGTCTACATTAAATATGACGGCCTCAACCCCACGGGAAGCTTTAAGGACCGGGGCATGACGATGGCCGTTTCCAAGGCTAAGGAAGAGGGCGCGGAAGCGATTATTTGTGCCAGCACGGGGAATACTTCTGCTGCCGCTGCCGCGTATGCAGCGAAGGGAAGTATGCGGGCCTATGTTGTGGTGCCTGACGGTTACATTGCCCTCGGCAAATTGGCTCAGGCGCTGCTCTATGGTGCTGAAGTCCTTGCCATTGAAGGCAACTTTGACGACGCCTTGGCCATGGTCCGACAATTAGCCGAGACGAAACCCGTAACCTTAGTGAACTCCGTCAACCCCTACCGCCTAGAGGGACAAAAAACTGGGGCTTTCGAAATTGTTGATGCATTGGGAGATGCTCCCGATTGGCTGTGCATCCCAGTGGGCAATGCGGGCAATATCACAGCCTACTGGATGGGCTTTTGTGAATATCACCAGCAGCAGACCTGTCGGAAACTGCCGACGATGATGGGTTTCCAAGCTGCCGGGGCCTCTCCTCTCGTTACCGGCGAGCCCGTTGCTAACCCTGAAACATTGGCGACCGCGATTCGAATTGGTAATCCTGCAAGCTGGCAGAAAGCCGTTGCCGTCCAAGAAGCCAGTCAGGGACAGTTTAATGCGGTAACGGACGACGAAATCTTAAATGCCTACCGTATCCTGGCCCGAGAGGAAGGAATTTTTTGTGAACCGGCCAGTGCAGCTTCGGTCGCAGGTCTCCTCAAAGTTAAAGACCAGGTGCCTGAGGGCGCAACTATTGTGTGTGTGCTGACAGGAAATGGGTTGAAGGATCCTTCGAGCGCGATCGATCACTGCAAGAACGCGGTCAAAACGGGCATTCCGGCAAACTTAGAAGCGCTTTCTGAGGTTATGGGCTTTTAAGTTGGTTAAAGCTTCAGACGGTGGGGCTTCTGGCGGCTGCTTGCAATGGGGCATAAGGCAACTCTACCGGCTTCGCGCCTCCTTTGGCCTACAACCAGAACAAATTGAACCTCGCAGCTTGTGAATTAACGAACCACTCGTAGGGACTGACAGCTTTCATCGGGACTGCCTGTGATGACGCCGCCGGCGTTGCGGATCCGCTGTAGATAACTGATCGCCTCAGCAGTAATCATTTCGCCGGGCAATATCACCGGAATGCCAGGAGGATAGGGGCATATTGCATCGGCACAAATTCGCCCGATCGCGGCCATCGTCTCGACAACTTCCGACTCAGCAAAAAAAGCGTGCCGAGGGGATAAGGGCGGCTGGCTCAAGAGCGGCATGTTTTTGAGGGAGCTGTGATCTAGTGCAGGCCATTGAAGTTTGCAATCGAGTTTGCAATCGAGTTTGAAATCGGGTGCTGTTTGGATGAGCGTCTTTAGGGAATTGACGAGGCGATCGCAATCCTCCTGACTGTTTCCCAAACTCAAGATAAAGGTCAACTGGCGTAATGTAGGCAGCTCAGCCGTCACTCCCAGTTGCGTATGCAGAAACTCATCTGCCGCGAATCCTGTTACCCCCAAAGCTGAGACATCTACCACCAAGCGAGTGGGATCCAGTTGAAAATGCCCGGGTGAGTCTGTGACCTGTTCAGACGATAGGACTCTGAGCGGGGGAAGAGCGATTAGGTGCGATCGCACAGTGCTGGCCAACTCCAGCGTCTTTGTCATCAGCTGTGTTCCTGCTGTTGCCATCTGCTGCCGGACCGCATCTAAGGACGCCAGGAGCAAAGCGTTGGGACTCGTTGATTGGGTTAACTGCAAGGTTTGTCTGAGTCGATCGCGGTCAACGCGATTGCCCTGAACATGAAGCATGGCTGCTTGAGATAGAGCAGAAAGGACTTTGTGAGTGGATTGAATCGCGATATCGGCCCCGCTGGCGATCGCGCTGGGGGGAAACTGAGGGTGGAAACTCAGGTGTGACCCGTGCGCTTCATCCACAATCAGGGGGCAGTTATTGGCATGAACGAGGTTAGCGATCGCCGTAATGTCAGCGCCAACGCCCTGGTAGCTCGGCGATACGATAAGCACAGCTTGCAGATCAGAATAGGTCTCAAAGGCTTGGCATATCTGCTCTGCCGTTACGCCAAAGGCAAGATCCCACGGCTCTTGGTGAAGGGGGGTCAGGTAGATTGGTTCAGCACCGGACAGCACCAAGGCAGACAGGACCGAACGGTGGACATTGCGAGGCACCAGGATTTTCTGTCCCGGTGAGCAGACCGCTAATATCGCAGCTTCAATGCCACAGGTTGAGCCATTAGCTAGAAAAAAAGTGTCCTCCGCACCGAAGGTCTCAGCCGCCAAACGTTGAGCATCGCGCAAGGGACCTACGGGAGCAAACAGGTTGTCCAGCTCCGGCAGTTCCGGCAGGTCGGCTTGCAAAGCTTGTGTTCCCATCAGCGATCGCAAAGCATTTGAGGCGCCCTGCCCCTGTTTGTGACCCGGCGCATAGAAAGCAGCGTGCGGTCGGGATGCGGCCTGGGCTAGTGCCGACAGCAAAGGGGTTTCGTTCTGTTCAAGTGAGGTCACTAATCCTATCGCTCGTCTTCTCAGGAAACTTTCAGGTTGGATTCAGATCCTCCTTTAGAAGCTGAAACAAAATCAAGGGGGTGACGGGTAGGCTAGGAGTCAATTGATGCAGAAAAATTTGAAATTGCTACTGCTTGGGGTTATGGGCGCGATCGCCTTCTCGTTTACAGGACTCGTGGTTCACGCCGGAGGCTGGGATAACTTTAAGCTTCAGCATGGATTCATCAGTCAGATCATTCACAATCAGAGCCTTGAATTTGATGACCTGCGAAAGCAGTCGGTCAATCCTGAGACCAATACCCGCATTGAACTGACAGAATTGCTGAACGGTGGCCCGCCCAAGGACGGCATTCCCAGCATTGATACGCCTCAATTTGACACCGTTTCAGCATCGCCTTTTCCAGCCAATGCCCCAGTTTTGGGTTTAGAACTCAATGGAGAATCCGTCGCGTATCCCATCGGCATTTTGAACTGGCATGAGATTGTCAACGATACCATTGGTGGCGTCAATGTGAGCGTCACCTACTGTCCCCTGTGCGATACCGGCATTGTGTTTGACCGAGGGGCAACAACTTTTGGCGTATCTGGCAAACTCTATCAAAGTTGTCTCGTGATGTACGATCGCACAGATGATTCCCTGTTCTCTCAGCCATGGGGTTTGGGGATCGTTGGATCCCAAATGAACCAGCCTTTACAGCGTTACCCCGTTGTCAAGACAACGTTGGACAAATGGACAGCCCTTCATCCCGAAACTAAGGTGCTGTCTGCTGACACAGGGTACGATCGCGACTATTTTCGCTATCCCTACGGCACCTATTTGACCGACACCAAT
Source organism: Oscillatoria sp. CS-180 (assembly GCF_028330965.1). Classification (GTDB taxonomy): domain Bacteria; phylum Cyanobacteriota; class Cyanobacteriia; order Phormidesmidales; family Phormidesmidaceae; genus Halomicronema. Next base: position 115,077 of record NZ_JAQMUB010000093.1, read on the forward strand.
ATCATCTTCCCGGTAAGAAACCAGCAGCAGCGATCGCTACATCCCAAAGCAGACATCACTTACATCTGGGAAGCCGACAGCGCCACCCCCTTCAATGAGTTCTCTGGCGAGAGCCACCAGTTTGTTAATGCTGAAATCCGCGATCAGGGTGAAGTTCAGCTCGATTTCAACGGTCGCCCAATCCGCGCCTATTGGGACAGCGAGCTAGACACCGTTATCGTCACCGAGCTAGACGGCCAGCCCCTCGTCAGTTCTCCAGCCTTTGCCTTCGTTTACCCCGCATTCTTTTAGCGGAGTTGCATGACCATCCCAATCAACAGCCCAGGCCCTATCCATCCCACCGAAGCGGACTCTGCGCAAAACTTATCGGTGCAGGACGAAAAACTACGATCGCCCGCCCTCAAAACGCTGATACCAAATGATATTGATCAGCAGAGTGATGCCGAAAGCAGTACCGCCGCTTATCCAAGCTAAGGACGGATGATAACCGCCACGGGTCAAATTCTCCATCCATAGATGAGTCAACTCACTACCCACAAGTCGATCAGCGACTGCGGGAAAAAGATACATCAAAGACGCACCCACAATGAGCCAGCCCACCATCGAGGTCAACAAAAAAATCGTCTTTGCCGTGGATTGAGTGCCCATGACGCGATCGCGGTAAACCTGTTGTAAGAGCGTATCACTTTATCAAGACGGTTCTTACCGCCTTTCACGTCATGCTTTGGTAATTTTTCTTGCACTGGGGTCCTGAATCGTTTACCGTACTGAGCTATAGCTGTAAGCGTGCAGCTTGATTCCCAAAAGTTTGGTCATACGCCACTGGAAGGAGATTAGGGCCTCCAACCAGCGGCTAACCCCCAAGGCTGAA
>NZ_JAQMUB010000094.1 GCF_028330965.1 Oscillatoria sp. CS-180
CCTGTCCGCTGGTCAAGTTTCATCCATCGCAAAAGCTTTGTCCTTGCAAGGACACTCAACAATCGGCTTAGTTGTCTGGTTTGGGGCACTCACAGCCTGTGGTTGCAGCGCAGGCACAACTCTATTTGTCCAAAATCAAGAAGTGGTGGGCATGGCAGATGAGGACGAGTGCGATCGCGACATGTTTGTCGAAGTTGCCATTGAGGAGGATATTTTTTCGTTACCGCTCCTCGGCTTGCAACCAATCAACATAGATGAGGACACCAATCAGGGCTTCACAGACTGGCAGTATTGGTGCGATCGCGGCTACAGCTTTGAAGAATAAAACCCAGTGAGAGAGTGAAACTCGTTTTAGGGACACGATATATCGCGTCCCTAAATACCCAGTATTGCAGTCCCGCAACCAGCACACGAAAATACCGTGCAGAGACCTGACTGTCTAAACGGCTGTCATTGAAGCAGCAGTATCAGAGGGACTTCCCAAGAGAGCCAATGCGCTTTGTAACGCCTCAGTTCGCGTTTGCACAATGTGTGCTTCAGGAACAAAACGCTGAATGCCCAGCTTTTTGAAGCGCCGCATCGCTTGCTCACTGGCACCAACGATGAAGACAGGGCGTCCGTTATCACTAGCGTCCTGAATCGTATTTTCGAGAGCCAAAGCAGCGGTAACGCCCAGAATAGGAACGTCATGCAAGTCGAGGATAAGGACTTCGTGATCTTCCATCGCATTGTGCTCACGAGCGATCGCCTTAGCAACCCCAAAGATCATAGGACCACTGAGGTGGAATAAGAGGACGCGACCATCAGCACGATCAAGCAGCATCTGCTCCTCTCGTGTCATCTTCAGATCTTCGTCTTCATCCGCGTCTGTAATCGTTTTCACACCCTCAGACTGAAGCTTGGTTAGGCGATCGATTGTGAGGATGTTCGCGATGAAGACACCAACACCAACCGCCACAATCAAGTCAACAAATACGGTTAGAAAGAGCACACCGTACATGATCAGAGTGCCTTTCCAAGAGACGCTATGTGCCCGCTTCAAGAAGCTCCAATCTAGGATGTCGAAGCCAACCTTCATGGCAATTCCTGCTAGCACAGCTAGAGGAATCGGGGCAATGAGACCAGCAGCTCCTAAAACGACGACCATCAGCAAAACGGCACGAACCAAGCCGGAGAGTGCTGTACGGCCACCCGTTTGGATGTTGACCACGGTACCCATCGTGGCACCTGCACCGGGCAGTCCGCCGAACAAACCCGAGACCAAATTCCCTAAACCCTGACCAATCAATTCCTTGTCAGATTGGTGTTGAGTCCGAGTTAAGCTATCTGCCACCATGGACGTCAGCAAGGCATCGATACAGCCTAAGGCACCCAGTACTAAGGCATCGATGAGCATAATTTGAAGTTGGTCAGCCGTGAAAGTTGGGACTTGAATAGCAGGCAAACCAGTAGGAATAGCACCGATGCGACGAATGTCTGCACCACCAAATACCATCATCGAAAGAATCGTACCGGCAATCAAGACGACCAATTGAGGCGGTATTAGGCGCTTCAGCTTCTTAGGCATTAAGAAGAGGACTGCTACTGTGAACGCCGCCAGAATCACTTCCGGCATGACAGCATTGCTGAACAGATTGGGCAAGTTGGTAATCGTACCAATGACGCCGCCTTTGGGGCTGGACTGGCCTAGAAACGGCCCAATTTGCAAAATGATAAGAATCACCCCAATACCAGACATGAAGCCTGAGATTACGGTGTAGGGCATCAAAGTAACATAACGGCCTAGTTTCAAAAGGCCGAAAATAATTTGAAAGACACCTGCCATCATGACCACAGTGAAGGCCATAGCTAGGCCGTTCTCGGGGTCAGCTGCGGTTAACTTGGCGATCACAGCCGTCATAACAACGGTCATAGGGCCGGTGGGTTCGGAAATGAGGGTTGGTGTGCCACCAAACAAAGCAGCAAAAAGGCCAACCAAGACAGCGCCATACAGGCCTGCCTCGGGACCTGCACCGGATGCCACACCAAAGGCAAGAGCCATTGGTAGGGCAATGACCGCTGCAGTCAAGCCGCCGAAGACATCTCCGCGCAGGTTGCTGAAGTTGATACGGTTAGTCAGTGCCATCGCGAACACCTGATTTTTACATTGAAGAAAGCAAATGATGTTTTTAAATACAATTGCATTTGTTCTATGAAGAGATTACCATTCTCTTTCGGTAATGAAAACCATCAGAATTGCCTTTATGCTGGATTACTCACATAAAGTTTTTTCAATCTCTGAAGGCAAAATAGTCTTTCTGTAATCCTTGGCTAGGACAGAGTGCAGGGATCTCTCAACACATAAACAAATGCGATATTCAAATTTATTGTGTGGTGAGATTGTTTAATCAAAAGCCTAATCGTGATTAGGAAAAGGGTGCTACCAATGAGTTCTCAAAAGTAACAAGAACCATCAAGCCAGATAGCAAAAGCCATCGATGCCATTCGAGAAACAAATACATCACCGCTACGAAATAGCTGTCGCCAGTTCTGTTAGGACAAGACGACAACATCTGGCTATGCCTTCAGCAGTCGGATGCTATGAGGCACACAATCTCAAGGGCTAAAGCTATATATACCAGATCATCAGAGTCCTCGCACTCATACGAGACTAGCTGAGCGAAGTTTTAACTCTTCAGAGCGTTTGCTGTTTATGGGCGGTCAGTAAAGCACTGACAATTATTACGACCGACTTGTTTAGCCACGTATAAAGCCTGATCAGCCTGACGAATTAAGACATTGGGTAAGCTACCTTGAGTCGGAATCATGGCGCTAACCCCAACACTGGCGGTGACGACAGCATGGACGTCTGAAGAGGCGTGAGGAATTCCTAATTTTTCAATGTCTTCTTGTATGCATTGGGCGATACGATAGGCTTCTTTTAAGGAGGTATTAGGCAGCACGATCGCAAATTCCTCCCCACCATAGCGAGCCACTAAATCTGAAGAGCGGTCAACGACTTCTAAAGCTGCTCGGGCTACTTGAAAGAGACAGTCGTCTCCTTTCTGATGCCCATAAGTGTCGTTGAATCGCTTGAAAAAATCTAAATCAAACAGAATGAATGCCACCGGTTGCTGTTCGCACAGACTACGGGTCCATTCTTGGGTGAGACGTTCGTCCAGGCTGCGGCGGTTTGCCAAGGTGGTGAGAGGATCCGTCAGGGACAGCTTTTCGAGTCGTTCGTTTGCAAGAAGGAGTTTGGCTTCCATACGTTTGCGATCGCTGATGTCTCGAATGATGATGAGTACTTCATCACTGTCAACGGGGACAATATAAACCTCTTCGTACTGAAGCACGTCTTTAATTCGGATCTCTTGCTCATAGACTCGCATTTCGCCCGTTTCGATCACTGCCTGGATGTCTTGCATCTTGCGCTCGATGTGCTGAGCGAGTTCAGGCGTTGTCGCATAGTCCTTCAAATTGTGACCCACCCGAGTCTCAGCATCGCCAAACAGATCCAAAAAGTTCCTACCGCCGAGATATTCCAGAATGGTGCCGTCGTTCCGGACGTAAAATATCAGGTCAGGAATGGCTGTAAGAATTGCCTGTTTTTGGGTTTCGCTTTGTTGCAGTGCTAGCTCAGCTTCCTTGCGATCGTTAATGTCTCGAACAATGACTAAAACTTCGTCCTTGCCATTCGGAATGATGCGAACCTCTTCATATCGCAACGTCTTATCTAAGGGCACCTGCTGCTCGTAAGCCATCATCTCTTGTGTATCCAAGACTTGATGAACGACTTGCATTTGTTTGTCGATTAGGTTCTGGTAAAAAGTGTTTCTAGCGTATTTGTAAATATTATTGCCGATTGGATTTTCAGTTTTATCGATCAAGTCTTGGGTTTTCGAACATCTGAAATAGGCTAGAAAGGTGCCATTTCGATGCAGTCGAAAGATCAGGTCGGGGATAGCTGAAATGATTGCTCGATTTTCAGCTTCACTGTGTTGAAGAGCAATTTCTGTGACTTTGCGGTCTGTGATGTCGCGGATGATAAAGAGCAGTTCGGCTTGAGAGCGAGGAACAATTCTCACTTCTTCATACTGGATGCGGTCATTAACAATAACTTGCTGTTCAAAAACTTGTACCTCTCCAGTTGACAGTGCCTTTTGCACTCGGTTGAGTTGAGGTTTGGCAATTTCAGCCGGCAGATATTCCGAGATATGTTTGCCTTCAAGTTCGCGGGTATCTGCAATGAAATCAATGTGAGCATTGGTTTGGATGTAGTCCAGCCAATATCCATTGTTGCTAACGCGGAACATCAAGTCTGGAAGTGCTGAGATGATGGCCTGTTTGTCAGCTTCACTTTGTTTCAAGGCCAGCTCTGTCAACTTGCGATCGCTAATGTCTCGGATCATGAGCAAAACCTCATCGGATCCACAGGGAACAACACGGATCTCTTCATATTGCCGGCGATCATGAACGATCAGAGATTGTTCAAAGACCTGAACCTGCATCGTATCGAGGGCTTTGTATATCATCTCCAGCTGAGTAGCAGCGAGATCGGGCGGCAAATAATCCGATAAGTGATGCCCAACGGCGCTCGAATCATCTGAAAAGATATCGATGTTGGAATTACCGCTGAGCTTATCAACACAGAATCCTTGACGGTTGATGCAGACGATTAGCTCAGGAATGGCGGTTAGGATAGCCTGATTTTTAGCAATGTCTTGCTGCTGTTTATGCTCGGAGTAATCATTACCAGAGACTGCTTCAGTAGCGGTGACGCCTTCTTGAAAAGTGACGACTACGTAGAGAATTGTGTCGTGCTCATCTCTGATAGGCGCTGCATTGGCCTGTAGATAAATAGAGCGATCGCCCTGACGAGTTTCCAGATCCGTTACGCAGACCTGATAGCCCTGTAGGGCTTTTGCAGCGGGCAATTGCTCTATTGGATAGAGCAACTCGGTGTCTGATACATAGAGATTAAAGAGACTAGAAATGTTGTCTAGCGGCGAACCAACGGAACTGTAATAGTTAAATAGCCTGCGAGCCGCGTTGTTGAGATACGAAAGGCAACCATCTGTGGTGTGCATCGCGATACCAACAGGCAATGAGTCAAATAGAAATTGAAGGTCAGTGTTAGCGATGTTGGAAGGAGCTTCTAGTACCTGTTTCTCGCTAATAGATAAATGCGATGAACTGCCCATTTTGATACAAGCTATCAACTACGGGAGAATTGATGTCTCTGAAGGACATCTAAGCAATGAAAAGGCTGCGATGCTGGATTGCAATTAAGGCAAAAGGCACAGCAGCATTTCAGTCTAGGCAACATGAATAGCTCCTCTCCGAAGGAGTCATTCACTTACTTGTCAGGGAACCAAGAGCGACAGAAGGGCATAGCCTGCGACATGTCCTGCAATCCTACCCTTTTGCCTAGCCAATCGGCATCAGCAATAATCGGCATCTGGAGCGCAGGATTGATAGGTGTCAATTTCCTGGAGGTCTATTATCGCCTGGCGGCTTGTAATTCCTGAATTCGCTCTAGATTGCCAATCGGAATTGCTTCGATTAAACGCTGCGTATATTCCCGCTGTGGCTCGTAGTAAATCTGATCCGCAGGGCCGAGTTCTTCAAGCTTGCCCTGATTCATCACCATAATGCGATCGCTCATGAATTTAACAACCGCTAAATCATGGGAGATGAACAAATACGTCAGGTTGAACTCAGCCTGTAACTCCTTCAGTAGATTGAGTACCTGAGCTTGGACCGAAACATCTAGAGCTGAGACCGATTCATCGCAGATAATGAACTGGGGATTAAGGGCCAGAGCACGTGCAACGCAGATACGCTGCCGCTGACCACCAGAAAACTCATGGGGGAAACGTCTCATATAGCTGGCATCCAGGCCCACTCGCTCCAACAAATAGGCGACACGCTCGTGTTGATTAGCCCGACTACGGGCCACGTTGTGAATTTTCAGGGGCTCGGCGATCGCTGCGCCAACGCTCATACGAGGATCAAGAGAGCTGAAGGGATCTTGAAAGATGTACTGCATATCCCGACGGAGCTTCCTCAACGAGGTGCCCCGCTGTGCCAAAACATCCTGGCCGTTAAACCAGACGTGTCCACCCATTGCAGGAATCAACTTCAGTAGTGCTCGTCCGAGGGTCGTCTTACCGCAGCCAGACTCTCCCACCAAGCCAAAGGTTTCGCCCTGAAAGATATCAAAGGAAACGCCGTTGACCGCCATAATATGACGCTGAACGTTGCCGAAAACGCCCCGAATGGGATAGCCCACCCTGACGTCTTCGACCCGCAACAGTGGCCCTTGCCTTTGCAGCGTACTGAGTCGGGTAGCAGCTTCTTCTGCAGAAACCACAGTCTGAAACGCCAGTACCTGGCCATTGTCGTGCACCTTGGCGCGAATCTGAGGATCGCCTGCTGCGTTGGGAACGACTTCCATAAAGTCGGAAACAGTCGGCAGCTGCCGCAACCGTTTGTGGGGGGACGGTCGGCAGGCTAGAAGCCCTTGTGTATAGGGGTGTTGCGGATTAGAAAAGATGTCCCAAACAGAACCATATTCAACGATTTTACCCTGATACATCACTGCAACCTGGTCAGCAATTTCAGCAATGATGCCCAGATCGTGGGTGATAAAAATCATGCCCATCCCACGACGATCGCGGAGTTCTCTTAACAAATTGAGGATGCGAGCCTGCACCGTAACATCCAGAGCTGTGGTAGGTTCGTCTGCGATCAGCAGCGTCGGGTCGCAGGCGATCGCCATCGCGATCATGATCCGTTGCAGTTGTCCCCCCGACAGTTCGTGAGGATAGCGATTCAGAATTTCCTGTTTGCGATGCTCAACTTCGGCCAGGATTTGATCGTCTTTCCAGTCAGGCTGGACCGATTGAATCTCGGCATACAGTTCCTCGTCACTATTCAGTAATTTGACTTCCTGGAGACGAGAGATCGCTTGCTGAGCAGCTATTTCAGGTGTCAGGTCTTTGTGCTGACGGATGGCTTCTGTGAGCTGAAATCCACAGGTATAGACCGGATTCAAGGAACTCATAGGTTCCTGAAAAATCATCGAGATTTTCTCACCTCGAAGTTTTTGCATCGTTGATAGCGATACTGTCCTCAAATTGACAGAAGGTGTCTCTTCTTCGGCCCGAAAAAAGATTTCTCCTTGAGTGATTTCTCCAGGCGGGTTGGGGATTAAGTCCATTACAGACAGGGCTGTAACCGATTTTCCTGACCCCGATTCTCCCACAATCCCCAGAGTTTGCCCTGAGGCAACTTGAAACGAAACGTCGTTAACGGCTTGAATAAGGCCGCTATCCGTTTTGAATTGCACAGACAGGTGACGAACATCCAATACAGGAACAGTCATGGAAGCAAATATAGACACTAGCAGCGTACAGTTGGATTAGCAGGATCATAACAGCGGTGTCACCCAGAAAACGGTTCACATAGAGAAGGATGTTCAAACTCGCGATCGCCGTTCTCATTATGCTTATCGGATCGGCTTTGTGTTCAGGTACAGAAACAGCACTTTTATCGGTACCCACTTTAAAGGCTAGACAGCTCGCTCAATCTCACAAACCTAGGGCTTTGGCGTTGCTTTCGATTCGCCAAAAAATTAATCGCCCCATTGCCACCATCGTTGTGCTCAACAACTTGTTCAACATCGTTGGCAGCATTGTCATCGGGAGCCTTGCTGCTGATGTGCTCGGGGATGCCCTTCTCGGCATTTTCTCCGGTGTGCTGACGTTTCTGGTGATTGTCTTCGCGGAAATTCTACCGAAAACACTGGCAGAGCAACATGCGCAGCGCATTGCTTTGTCGATGGCAATTCCGGTGAGGGGATTGACCTGGGCTATGACGCCTTTCGTGATGCTGCTAGAACGCATTACATCTCCCTTTACTCGTAGTGGGCGGGTGCCAACGACGAATGAAACTGAAATTAAGCTCTTGGCATCAATTGGCCATCAAGAGGGCATCATCGAAGAAGATGAAGCCGAAATGATCCGTCGCGTCTTTCGGCTCAATGATGTGGAAGCGGCCCATATCATGACGCCTCGGGTAGAACTGACCTATTTACCAGGAGCGGCTACGATCGCTAGCCTCAAAGAAGACATTATCAACTCTCAGCACAGTCGTATCCTCATCATCGAAGAAGACATTGACCACATTCAGGGCATTGCTCTCAAATACGAACTGCTGACGGCTTTGATCGAAGATAAGGGAGATCAACCTATTAGCAGTTTGCAGCGCCCTGTTCGTTTCATTGCCGAAACCGAACGCTCCGACAAGCTGCTACAGGAATTTCAGAAGAATCGTGAACATATTGCCGTCGTTGTTGATGAGTATGGAGGGGTCTCAGGCGTTGTGACCCTTGAGGACATCCTGGAAGAGCTGACGGGTGAAATTGTAGACGAAACCGATCTCAATGTTGATCTGCAAGCGCTGGCTCGTTTGCGTCGTAATCGCTTGCTCAAATCCAAAGGATTTGGTGATCTGCCGCCGTCAGATCAATGATGAGGCAGGATAAAATCAGCCATCATCGGCCTGCTGTCGTGGCCAATAGCTCTCCAGACTTGGAAACTAATGACCTTCAAGGATTATTTCTCGGGCCACGCGGCTGATTATTCTCATTATCGTCCTCGGTATCCGAGTGAGCTGTTTGATGGGCTAAGTCAACTGTGTCAAGCGCATGACTCTGTTTGGGATTGTGCAACAGGCAATGGTCAGGCGGCGATCGCCCTCACCTCTCACTTTCGACAGGTCATGGCTACTGATGGCAGTGCAGCGCAACTGAGTCAGGCTCCAGCCCATCCGCAGGTGAGCTATCAGGTTGCGGTGGCTGAAGATAGTGGGTTAGCAGAAAACCAGTTTGATTTAGTCACAGTGGCTCAAGCGGTCCACTGGTTTGATCGAGAAGCCTTTTACCGAGAGGTTCGACGGGTGCTCAAGCCAGGAGGCGTGTTGGCCATCTGGTGTTATGGCAAACCGATGCTTGCCAATCCAGCCTCAGACAAACTGTTAGAGCAGTACTACGGTCATACCCTGGATGATTTTTGGACCCCAGAGCGGCGCTTGGTCGAAGACGGGTATCGCACCCTAGCGTTTCCGTTTTCAGAAATCCCTGCTTCGCCTTACACAATGCAAGTATCGTGGACGCTGCCCCAACTGATGGGTTACCTATATACCTGGTCGGCCACACAACGCTATATTGCAGCGCATCAGATTAATCCTTTGGAGAAACTCGCAGAACAGCTGGCTGATGCGATGGCGACGGCTCAGGAACGCGATCGCTTCTCCGTTTCTTGGCCCATCAACTTGAGAGTTGGCAGGCTGTGATATCGCTTTAGCTAGGCTTGTGCATCCCAATAGTATGCGGGCTTGGCCTCAGAGCCCTGTGCAGTTTGGTCAAGTACGTCTCAGTGTCTTAAGGAGCAGGGAATAGGATGTGCTTTAGTCAAATCCATGCCGCTATATAGCCCAATGGCTCCCCGTTTTGTCTTACTAGGACGGCTATAGTTGCCAAAAAAGCGCGGGGATACGACATATCGCATCCCCGCACTTCTAGGAAATCTTCAAAAGATAGGCTGCCCTAACCCTACGGCGAAGGAGTATTTAGCGTTTTTTAATGTCCTTTGCCATGTTGCGGAACATATCCATACTGGTGTCGGTTTTATTGTTCCGGCGCTGAAAGCTAGAGGTTTCAGTCTGGGCAGACGAGGAAGGCTCAGCCTTTTTCTCGGGCTGGCTCGCAATGAGGCCTTTTTCATCCAGTGCACGCCTGCTCAGCGCAGAAATCTGACGCACTGATTCTAATTCCTCAGCTTGGCCTTTCTTCTTCGCAAATGTCCGCCTCACCACTTTAGTAGAGCGCATGTAGTCGATATCACCAAAGGTTTTGGCGTCGTCTTCACTTAAGAAAAAAGCACCTGTTTGCTTGGGGGGTTTTGGAGCACGGGGTTGTTTGTTTTTACGGCTAAACAAGCCACGGATAAAGCCAGTCATGAACTGTTCCTGCGTCTATATGAGAGTTCTTTACTTATCGTAACGTTAAACTCCACCTCATGGGAGTGTTCTATGAGACTTATCTTTGACTTTGTTGATTGATAATGGCGTCAACTAATTCCCGAAAACCCGCGACTTCTTCAGATGGAGTGATGAATTTAGGCAAGTGATGCAGGCGATCGCAGTAGTGCTGCACATTTGCCACGCCAACCGACAGTGGAAAAAGGCTGGCATCAAATAAGCCCTCATCGTTGGGGCTGTCTCCTACCGTCACAACCTGATTGGGGGCAATATTAGGAAACTGCTGAGTGAGGACTCGCTGCAATCCAGGGCCTTTGTCTTGAGTTGCAGGGCGAATGTGACACTGCACCGTGCTGTAAGTGAATCCCCATCCTGCGGTCTGACACTGTTTGGCAATGTGAGTCAAATCGGTAGGCGTTAGATCTCCGATGTCGAAGGTCCAATCCGTCAGCCGAAACGCATTATCGGCAGCAGGGCGTAAATGGGGAAAGTGGTTTTGAATCTGGGCGAACACAGCTGCTAACTGCTGACGGTGGGTTTTGATATCGTCAGCAATGTCTACGAGCATCATGGGTTGCCCGGTCTCCTGGGGTAGAAAAACGCCGCCATTTTCAGCGATCGCCCCTACCACAGGCAAATACGCAACAATGCCCTGTACCCAACCCGCAGAACGTCCTGTCACAATTAGGGTGGCAACATTGGCTTTTGCTAAAGCCATCAGCGCCCGCATCAAGTCTTCAGTGAATTGACCTGTCGAAGTCAGCGTGCCGTCCATATCAGTTGCCACTAGCCGAACATCAGCCAGACCCGAAGGCGAAGATTCTTGCAATAGAGCCGGAGAATTTTCCATAAAAGTCCTACACTTTGGGCATACTGCAAGGTTTCAGGGCTATGGCACAGCGTTCACCCGATCAGCGCAACAATTATTATCTGATTGAAGCAGGTCGTGCAGGCATTCACAAATCCATCTTGGCAGCCTTGTATGCCACACAACAGAAGCCTCCGCTCACGGATGGTGAAACAGGGCTAGGAATTGCGCCGGCTAATCGCATTTCTCCTGAAGACGTCAATACCTTTCCGGAGCAGGTACAGTATGCAGCTAATACGCTTCGAAGCCTTACGGACAAGCTGGCTGATGCCGGTTGGCGGGGGAATGATCTGTGGGATGCAGCAGCAGGGCGATATAGCGATCGCTTCTTGACTGCGATCGCTGAGGGCTACAGTCCTCCCGCTGCTGATATATCAGCTGCCCGCCTAGAGCCGACCGATGCTGAAGCGCTCAAGCAGGCTTACATTGCGGATTTAGCAACGGACTACAGCGCAGAGCGATTGCCGCAAAACCTGGCTTTTCTGGATAAGGCGCTCATTGCTTTTGTTGAACGAATTCTAGCGAACTACAATTGCTTATCTTTTCAACGGCAAGCCCTGCTGGAAGCGGTTCGACTGTGGCGCAAATTGGATACGGATGAAGAGGCGATCGCAGCCCTTGGCGTGGCCAGGGAAGCGGGCAGTTACGACGAAAGCGCACTGGATCGAGCGCTACTGGACTTTATTGCTCAAGCTGATCGCTCTTTTTCCGGCTATCCCAATCAGCGAGAGGCGTTAATTCGGTTGGTTCAGCTCTGGCGTGAGCTGGATTCCAGGGAAGAAGCCATTCAAGCGCTGTCCCAGGGGGATCCGTTTGCGAATGAAACCAATTTGCAAATTTTGGACTCAGCCCTGATTGCGTTTGTGCAAAGAATTCCTGAGTCCTACAAAGGAAAAGGCGATCAGCGTTTCGCTCTGACTGAGGGATATCGCTTATGGAAGGGACTGGATTCGCGGACGACCGCGATCGAGGATTTGGGCCTTGACCCCCAAGCGTTAATCAAGGGCACTGGCGATCTATCTGCAATGGCCGTAGCGGCTGCTCAGATTGACCGGGCACTTCTCAATTTCTGGAATCGTGTGCCCACGCTGTATGACGGAGCGACTGACCAACGGGAAGCCATCCTGCGGGTGGTGACGATATGGCGGCACATGGATGCCCGAATCCCTACCATTCAGTCGCTGTTTGAAGATCTCAAACGTATGGAGCGGGCGAATAAAGACTCGGTAGAAGCCATGCCGCCCCCTGTTCCTAGCGTTTTGCCGTCTCGCCCTGACCGCTGGACCCCTAACAATATTCAACTAGCGACTTCAATCTTGCCGAGCGGTAACTTTACGTGGGCAGAAGCAACGCGGGGAGGGGCTCGGATGCCGCCTGACCAAGCCACTGTTGACGCGATTGTCCGCATTGCATCCCTGGCTCAGGAAGCCCGAGAGCGCATTGGTCGACCTTTTTTTATTACGAGTTGGTATCGTCCACCAGAGGTGAATGCACGGGTAGGCGGAGCTTCAATGAGTCGCCATATTGTTGGGGATGCGATCAACTTCTATTGTGATGGTTTGACTGGACGTCAGCTCTATTGGGCACTCGACCCCTGGTGGCCGGGTGGCTTGGGACGCTACACTCAGTTTCCATACCTGTGTCATTTGGATGCTCGTGGACAGCGATCGCGTTGGGTTCATTAAGACAGCTTGCACCGTGGTACTTTTGCAGCGCTAACCGGGAATTTTTGTTGTACTGAAACACTCCGATTTCCACCATGAAATATTCGCTCACTCAATCTCGTTTCATCGTGGCTCAAGCACCTGTTCCAGAATCGTTGCCTGAGACGAAGATGAGCGTTGACCTCTGGATGATTGCGTCGGGCTTGCTGTTGGCTTTACTGATTGCGGGGGGAATTTTTGCCCAGCGTCAGATTAATGAATTACGAAAGCAACTCAAGTTTACTGAGTATAAAAATAACGAGCTGCAAAAGCGAGTCAAGATGGCGTTAGGGACCATCACTAAGATGGAGAAAAACCCTGACCTGATTCACTCACGAGAGTTTAATTTAGACTATCTGCGATTGCGGATGGATGAGGAGTTGTTCCACTTCCAGATTGTTAATCAGCTGAAAGTTAAAGTGAAGCAGCAGCTGGCGATCGCTCTCCGACCGCGTCAAGCGGAAGCAGGCATGATTGGGGTTTCTAGCAAGGCTCGACAAATTGACCAAATTTTTGACGTGGTCTACAAAACGAGCGAGGCACTGGGGTCAAAAACGCGAGTTCTGTTCAGAATTGAGATTAAGCTAGCGAAAATTCCAACCCAATCGACTTCTTCCACAATCAACCAAATTATTGAATGTATTGAAACGTTTCTCAGCCCTAAGGCAGAGGGGAGTACTTGGCAACCAACGATTCAGGGTCGTCTAGCTAATATGCATTGGGACCAAAAGGCTAAGCCGACTCCGCTATTAGTGCTGGAGCAGTCAGCTGAAGGGGTGAACGTGACTTTGCGGAGTAAATATAAGCCAGCGTAGGTCAGTCGGATAGGTCTGTTGGTCAGCGATCGCGCGTGCCGAAATAGGTTTTATCCTTTTGCCACATTTTGATTCCCTCTAAAGCGAGATGTTAGAAGGGCAACATACGTCGAGAATGAAGCGGGTGTTTGGTGGTTTTTTTCCCACTCTAAAAATCCGTTGCAAAGGAGCGCACCTTAATGGCTTTGATGTCTTACGTCAGCGGGCTGCTGTCATCTAACAGCGTTCTGGGCTTCTTGTCATCCTTCAGAAATGCCTTTGATATTGTCAACCGGGGTCCCATTGAGGACCCCGTCACCGTATTTCTGGTGATTGTCGGCATTATGCTGATTGCGCCCCTCCTATTTGAGCGCTTAAAGCTGCCCGGCATCGTGGGTCTGATCCTGGCGGGTGTTGTCGTGGGTCCTCACGGATTGGGGCTATTAGAGCGTGATGAAACCATCGTGCTGTTAGGCACCGTAGGACTCCTTTTTCTGATGTTTCTGGGTGGACTGGAAACGAGTCTGGATGACCTCAAGAAGAATGCCGGTCCTGCTTTGAGCTTTGGCTTCATCACGTTTTTGCTGCCCATGGTGATGGGGACGGGGGCCATGATGCTGGCAGGCTATGGACTTCTAGCAGCAGTGCTAGTGGCGTCCTGTTTAGCCTCTCATACGCTGATCGCCTTGCCTGTTCTAAGCAAGTTGGGAATTATGAAAGCTCCCCCGGTCACAGCTACGTTAGGGGGAACGCTCATTACCAATGTCTTGGCACTGCTCGTACTCGCGGTTGTGGTCAAAGCCCAGGAAGGAGACTTGACGCTCAATTTCTGGCTATTTCTGATTCCGTCGCTGATTATCTTCACCTTCATGACGCTGTGGGGAATTCCTCGTTTAGGACGTTGGTTTTTCATCAAGTTTGGTCATGATGAAGGGGCTGAATTTGGCTTTGTGCTGGTAGCTCTTTTTGTGGTGTCCTACATTGCTGGACTGATTGAGATTGAGCCGATTGTGGGAGCTTTCTTAGTGGGCGTTGCGATTACGCAGCAGATCCCTAGCCTCAGTCCGTTGATGAACCGAATTCAATTTATTGGCAACACGCTGTTTGTGCCGTTCTTTCTCATTTCTGTCGGCATGTTGGTGGATCCCCTAATTCTTTTCCGGGAGCCGCGATCGCTCCTCATTGCGGGAGTCATTATTGGGGCAGAACTCTTAAGCAAGTTCCTGGCGGCTTGGGGAACAGGCAAGATTTTCAAGTGGCCGTTTAATACTTCGGTCACGGTTTTTGGTCTCTCAGTGGCTCAGGCGGCGTCAACGCTAGCGGCGGTTACGGTTGCCTTCAATCTTGATATTGTGGATGAAGCAACTGTTAACGGCGTCATTGTCATGATTCTGGTGAGCTGCATTCTGTCTCCCTGGGTGACGGAGCGCTGGGGTAGTCGTATGGATATGACAACAGCGACGGCTGCCAGTGACGACTCCGATATGGATTGGGGCAAGCGCATCTTGATTCCCGTTTCCAACCCTGAAACTGAAAACAACTTGTTGTCCTTGGCGGTATTGCTGTCTAAGCGCATGAAGGGAACGCTACTGCCGCTACATGTCCTGACTGATCGCAAGGGCAAAATTTCGCAGCAGCAGCAGCTCAACCAGCAGCGCTTGCTCGCCGCTGCCGAAGACTTTTCCCATGGTGCTGCTGCTGATGTAGAGGCGATCGCCCGAGTCGATCACAGCATTAAGAAGGGTATTTTGCGAGCCGCGACTGAGCGGCAGGTCAGCATGATTATCTGTGGCTGGAACGGACGCCCCAACTATCAAAAGAATTTATTCAACAGCATGATTGACAGCCTCTTGCAGCTGACGACTGTGCCTGTCTTGATTGCTCGCCTATCGCAGCCCGTTGAGTTAGTGAATCGAGTCGTCTTGGCGCTCACTGTGAAGCGGAAGTTGACGGCAGCAGACCAGCTGTCTTTGTCGTTGGCACAGCAGCTTGCTGAAGAACTTAAAGCACCTTTGAACATTCTCCTGATCTACACCCGTCCTGAAAATCGAACAGCGACTGCTTGGATGGATGGACTACCCGAAAACGCGACTCTCGTTCGTGTCCAAGGTAACCCTGTTCAACAGATTTCAAATGCGGTTAAGTCTCAAGACTTGCTAATTCTGCCAACTAAGCGGGGACGCTATGAGGGCAAAATCGCTGTCCGCCGCGAACCGGATGCGATCGCCTACCACTGCCAAAAGACTGCCATGATTGTGGTCCATACGCCCATTGGCAGCCCGGCTAGCAACTACATCCGGAAAGGGAATCAGCTGACTCAAGTGCCTGAACGAGAGGCGATCGCCTCTGCTCCTTAGCCTTAATTTCCTGGGGGCTATCATTTAGCACTCGAAGCTTTGTTAGAAAAGGTTTTAGCCCCTAGCTGATCAATCGAGGACAGGCGCAGCAATGCTTCTGCTACAAGGTTTCTAGCATTCATGGATGGCGCGCCCTAATGCACTATGCGAATGCTGTGCCCACGTTGTGCCGCCAGCGTTAAGCTGTAAGAGCATTCTTTCAGAGATTGATTGTGTGGTCTGACCACTATCAAACACCGCGTTCTGTGTGGACGGTGAGCGCGATCGCGGCGACGGCTTTTCATGCTGGCGTGATTGGCTGGGGCCTTACGGTGAGGCAAACTCAACCAAGGATTGCTCCTGCACCCATTCAGGTTATTGCGCTACCTGCTGAATCTACGGCTGACGTCAGTCCAGCCTCTGAGGCGGCCACTGCTGTTGAGCCTGCCCCTAATTCGGCATTGTCTTCAACTCGCACAAATCCCGATTTTGCAGAGCCGCCCATTGAGCCAGTAGAGCCATCCGATATGGGTGACCCGTCAACGTCTGCGGCACCGATTCCCGCCACCACCACTAATCGTCCTGATCCGCCAGTAACACAGGCTGAATCGCCCGGTTCCTCAGCGGTGGCTACACCTGCTCCCAGCGACTCGGCCACTCCTCCCTCCACAGCGCCGCCTGAAATTCCTGAATTACCTTCTGTTGAGCCCACCGTTGATGGATCAAGACGACCGCTGCCGCTCACGACGGGCGATCTAGAAACGGATGATTTCACGGATGATGTCGGTCTACAAACGGCTTGGCAGCTTCAACTGTTAGGAGCCGATATTCCTGAGGAATTGCCTCAAGCTCCTCTTGGATGGCCGCAGGCGATGAATGCTGTTTTCAACGATGCAAACTGTGCTACCAATTTGATGCCCCCAGGAACATCGATCCAAACCACTGTGAGACCCATTGTTGAAGCTGACGGTCGCATCTCAGCCATCCGGGCTTTGACTGATGACGACAATCCTAATAGCGCTATCGTTGCAGCCTGTCTCAATTCCCTCACTGCTCAGATTCCGCCTCTGATTCCTGCAAGAGATGGTGGCGACGCGATCGCCTCTGACGCCATGATCTTAATTATTGAGATCCGCGCTCCTCAATAATCGTTTGTCATTTTGGGTCCTTCATCCTTCATTGCTCTTTTTGCTGTACAAGTAGCTGTGTAGAGCCGTATCGGTATGGGCGGAGTATTGATATGACGGTGATTTCTGCGGCAATTGTGCTGTTGCTGATTCTGGACCCCTTTGGCAATTTGGTGACTATCAACACGCTGCTTTCTGAGATTCCAGGGAGAAAGCGCCAGCGCATCATTCTCCGCGAAGCGCTGATTGCCTACGGTATTTTGGTGGCGTTTCTGTTTGGTGGCAATCCGTTACTGTCATTCTTCGGGGTCGATTCCCATACCTTACGAATTGCGGGGGGTGTGATCTTGTTTCTCATTGCCTTGGGTATGGTGTTTCCAGATCGATCCTCTATGCCATCGACGCTCGATGCAGAACCGTTTATTGTCCCTATTGCGATGCCGCTGATTGCGGGTCCGAGCGCGATCGCGGCACTCCTAGTTTTAGCAAAGTCTGATCCGCACCTGCTCTTGAGTTGGCTTGGTGCATTGACGTTGGCGATCGGAATTTCTGCTTTCATCTTGTGGGCTTCTCCTTGGATCTTTCAACGTCTGGGGCAACGAGGAGCTTTAGCGATAGAGCGGCTGATGGGAATGCTCCTGATCATTCTCTCGATACAAATGATGTTGGACGGGATCGAGCAGTATTTGCAGACGTAACCTTAGATTGGTGCTGCACTTGACTCAGCAACAGGGCATTGAACCGGTGCTTAGGACATCTCGTTCTGCCAAGGCAATGAAGTCAGGGCTGATGCAGTTGAATCCGGCTTTGACTCCTGAGGAGATTTCTAAACATAAAATTACCGGGCTGCGGTGCATTACGCTGCGTTAATGGCACCCTACCAGCGGTAAATTTTTTCTGGAGTCCCCTTAAGCCTCCGAACATGGGGAAACCGGATTCAACGGCCCTAGAATTGGGGGATGCAAGAGGCTATGTGTAAGCCTTAAAAATATTGAATCACCTCTGTAAGGCAAGCTACGGTACCTAGGTGTGCTCATGCCGGATTAGAGGAGAAAGCGTCTACCTGGACAAAAAGCTGGATTATTCCGCGCTAAGGTAGGAGGCAAGAATTGAAAGTATTGAGTGTTGTCAATGGCTTGCTTTACTAAATCGATGGTCTCTGCGGCTAGTCTGGGTCTGGGTTTGAGCTGGCTGGCGATCGCACCTCAGGCGATCGCTGCTCCACCCGAAACAGCCCCGGCTCAATTGATTTCAGCTATTGACAATATTGAGGCGGCTGCGAACCAGCAAGATATTGATCAGGTGATGGCTCTTTATAGTCCGGCTTTTCAAGGACCTGATGGGTTTACCCGTGAGCAGTATCAAATGACGCTCACTGAATTTTGGGGCCAGTATTCCAATCTGACGTACGATGTTGAACTCTTGGCGTGGGAATCTGAGGGGACTGCACTCATTGCTGAGACACTGACAACCGTTACAGGAACCCGGTCTACCGTTGGACGCGATATGAACTTGACCGCTGAAGTGCGATCGCGGCAGCGGTTTGAAAACGGGCAGGTGGTCTCGCAGGAAATTTTGTCTGAGCAAACTCAGCTCGCATCTGGTGAGAGACCTCCTTCTGTGGAGATTCTGCTGCCCGAATCGGTGACGCCAGGAGAGCGTTTTAATTTTGATGCCATTGTGGAAGAACCGCTGGGCGATCGCTTGCTGTTGGGAATTGCCGTGGATGAAGGGGTGACGGCTGAGGATTTTCTGACACCGCGCCCGCTTGATTTGCAAGCGTTGTCAGCAGGAGGCTTATTCAAGATAGGTAAAGCGCCAGAGCAGCCTGACCACCGCTGGATTTCCTCGGTTCTCGTTCGCAATGATGGGTTTGTGATTGATACTCGTCGCCTGAACGTCGAAAATTGAAGCGAGTTTGCGTACCAGTAGGGTGAGGTGCGGTCTCTCAACAGATGGCCCTATACGACCAAACCCTCTAGAAATGGTTAGCAGACTTAGGTAAGAAGGCCATAGATTGGGTGGCCTTGGGGAAGCCGGAGCTGTTAGGCCAACCTACGTTCGATCGCGGATTCCCAAGTGGCCGTTATAGTGGCCAGCTCAGTTTTGATAAGGGCATGACCGTCTGCATTCGTGAGAGTCAAATCAGTAGTAGCGCTGACGGTTCCAATGACTTGCCAGTGACTGTCTAGAGTGTCGGTGAGGTAGGTTTCCCAAGGGGCGATCGCATCTGGAGAGACCGATACGAGAATGCGTGCTCCGCCCTCGCCAAATAAAAGTCGATCCCACCGAACGGACGCATCTTGAACAGGGAGCGTAATATCAGCACCCTGCTGTCCGCTGATACAGGACTCGGCTAAGGCGACAGCGAGTCCGCCCTCAGCACAATCATGGGCCGACTGTATCCAACCCTGCTGAATACCGTGACGACAGGCTGCCTGCACTGCTTTCTCTAGCTCAGCATTCACTTTAGGGGGACGACCCGCGACCGTGTCGTGAATCACCGCAAGATACTCAGAGCCACCTAGGGTCACAGATTCGGAAGCTGCTGAGGATGCTTCTACTTTTAAGCCTAAGAGATAAATCGTATCTCCGGTTTGTCGCCATCCCTGCCCTTTGGCCTGGGTCACGTCTTCTAATAAACCAACCATACCCACCACCGGAGTGGGATAGATAGGAGTGGGGTTGCCGGCGCTGTCGAGTGTTTCATTGTAGAGAGAAACGTTGCCGCCAGTAACCGGCGTTGCGAAAAGGCGGCAGCCGTCTGCGAGTCCCCGGGTTGCTTCTGCTAACTGCCAATAGCCAACCGGCTTTTCTGGACTACCAAAGTTGAGATTGTCGGTAACGGCTATCGGGTCAGCGCCCACACAGCTGAGGTTGCGGGCCGCTTCTGCGATCGCGGCCTTAGCTCCCTCGTAGGGATCAAGATATACATAGCGACCATTGCAATCTACCGTTGCTGCCAGCCCTTTGCGCGTATTGACGAATGCCTGAGCTTGATCACCGGTTTGAGGACGCAAACGAATCACCGCTGCGTCACTGCCGCCTGGCAGCAGGACCGTATTGTTTTGCACCTGATGATCGTATTGGCGATAGATCGATTGCTTAGAGGCGATTGAAGGACTGTCCAACAGGGTTTCCAAAACGCTGGTCCAGGACTGGGACGGTTGAATTTGCAGACCGGTGCGATCGCAGTCAGGTAGCGCTGCTTCAGACCACCGCCGTGCCTGCTGCACATAGTCTGGTAAGTCGGCCATCAGCTCACGATGATAGATGGGTGTGTCATCAGCTAAGGCATTAGCAGGAATCTCAGCGGCGATCTCTCCCTTAAACCGAATCCGAACGATGGAGTCTTCGATGACTTCCCCAACCACGACGGCATGCAGTCCCCAGCGCTCAAAGATGTCGATCAGCTCCTGTTCCCGGCCCTTTTGTGCAATGAATAGCATCCGCTCCTGGGACTCTGAGAGCAAATATTCGTAGGGCACCATCCCTGTTTCACGGTTGGGGACTTTATCTAAATCAACATCTACCCCAACGCCGCCGTTGGCTGCCATTTCAGACGTTGAGCAGGTAATTCCGGCTGCGCCCATGTCTTGAGCGGCCACGACAGCCCCTGTTTTGAACGCTTCCAGGCAAGCTTCGACCAGCGATTTTTCAAGAAAGGGATCACCGACCTGAACTGCTGGGCGATCATCCTGCGAGGCATCGCTCAGCTCGGCGCTGGCAAAACTGGCTCCACCCATGCCGTCTCGTCCTGTTGTGGAGCCGACATACAGTACGGGATTCCCAATCCCCGACGCGCCAGATTTTACAATGTCTGGCGTTTCCATCAGGCCGATCGCCATGGCATTAACAAGGGGATTCCCAGCATAGGCTGGGTCAAAATAAACTTCGCCGCCTACCGTCGGCACACCGAAACAATTGCCGTAGTGAGCAATGCCTGAGACCACTCCATCAACAATGCGGCGTGTACGAGCATCGTCTAAGGTGCCAAACCGCAAGGCATTCAACACCGCAATGGGACGCGCACCCATTGTAAAAATATCCCGCAGGATGCCGCCAACGCCAGTAGCTGCTCCCTGAAAGGGTTCCACTGCTGAAGGATGATTGTGGGATTCGATTTTGAAGGCAACTCGTAGCCCATCACCGGCGTCAATAACACCGGCGTTTTCTCCAGGACCCACCAGAATGCGATCGCCCTGCGTGGGGAACTGACTGAGTAAAGGACGGGAATTTTTGTAGCAGCAGTGTTCCGACCACATGACTCCAAACATGCCGAGTTCCGCCCGGTTGGGATGCCGCCCAAGCCGACGTACGATTTCTTCGTACTCATCGGGTTTGATACCTTCGGAAGCGATTTCGTCTGGGGAAAAGGGAGAAGTCATGAGCAGTCAATCTGCGATAACAAACCCAGCCTAGTCTACCGCTCAACCACGCTGACTTGAACGGTAGACCGTGAACGATACATAGTCGAGGCGGCTAAGCACTAACGCATATAGAGAAATTGGGTGATCATTCTCACGGGGGAGAGTGACAACCGTCCTAAGCAAAAACCGATTCCTTGAGGATACTGATATCGACTCAACTCTAGCCGAGTCATCTACAGGGAACACACAGAGACCGATGGGAATACGGGATTCCTGTCGGTTTTTTATTGCGGTTAATTCTATTTCGGATGACTCAAACGACTGATTTCCCCATCAACGGATGCTCAGGCTAAGATAAGAGTCCAGTTCAATTCACTTTTGTTGCAAACTGTTTAGACACACTTCGCACTGAATGGTACAAACTCAAACTTCTCAACAGCATCACCCTCAAGCCTTAATCGACTTGGACAATAAGCTCTCACAGCGTTTCATTGAGCTTGATCCGGGCGGATACTTTTTGATCTATTTGGAGCGCGACTCAGGTCTGATCTGCGCCAAGCATTTCACGAACGTGATCAACGATAAGGGACTAGCGTGTGATCCTGAAACAGGTGAACCTTTGCCGTGTGATGGAGAAGTTCAACGGCAGCATTCACAGGTTTATACAGGTCGTACTGCGAAGGAGTTGTGCATTGCTATTTTTGAAAACCGCGATCGCCCCTGTCCTGTCACAATGCTCGACCATGCTGCCTATCTGGGTCGTGAATTTGTTCGAGCAGAATTCGCCTTACTCTCTGCACAAGACTACATTCAGGACTAAGAGGACCTTTGCGAATACGGCTAACCGCTAGCGTTGTGAGTTTGCCTATATTACCTGTAGGTGCATTCTGCATTAGTCCTGACTTTGCATGAGGTACCGTCCAAATTCATAGAGCAATAGGCAAAACTGTTGGAGCTGCCAGAGAGATCATGCCTCTTTGCCAGCTCCACTTCTGTAACTTCAGCTTACAGACTTTATCCGCCAATGGATTGATAGAAATAATAGGTTGCCATAGGAATGATGGTGGCGGCGATCAAAAACCCTACGACAATGACGGTAGCATTGCCGCGATTCTCTTCGGTTTCTTCTGCTGATGCAAAAGTGCTTTCGATTTCAAAGGAACTCTTTTCCTCAGGAGGACCCGGATCGGGTTCGCCAGAGAGCACTGCAACTAAGCGATCGCTGGCATCCAATAGGGCCTGATTGTATTTATTCGCCTGCCGTAGCGGAATCCCAATCGTTTCACTGACAATGCTATCGGCAATATCATCTGCCAATAAAGTTGCTGATTCATTGCCAACTTTTAGGGCTGCGCCATTGGTCACATCATCAAGGACCAAAATGCTTTGGCTGGCCCGGTTTTCGGGATCTGGAAACCATTTCTCCATCAAGGCATCCGCAAAACTGGCAGGTGTTTCGCCATAATCTAAGCGATGAATTGTGACAAAACGAACTTCGTTACCAGTTGCAGCTGCCAAATCTTGCAGTTGCGTCGTAATTTTTCCTTCATTCAGGCGGCTTATTAATCCAGCATCGTCAACAATCCAAGTGCTGTCAGATAGAGGCGGCATTTGGTAAACACCTGTTGCGAGGGCAGGCGGGGCAATGACCACCATGAGGAGGAGCGCGATCGCCGTTATGCAGGAGCCTAACAAAGGCTTGAGAAGTTGCTTCAGCATAGTGATACATGGGTGGCAGCTATAGATATCACTATACTGGAACACCTTCTCATAGAGGACCGATAACTGATCCCCAGTTTTATCCCCCAATTGGTTCAACTCAAGAATCCTGCAAACCCGACTGGGGAACCGGGGTTATACTAGAGATAACCCTCAATGACGCAACATAAACCGCTCGTGGAACTGTCAAGTAAAAGTGAGTACGCCTTGCTAGCGCTCCTAGAATTGGGACGCAACTTCTCTAACGGTGAACCAATGCAGATCCGTCAGATTGCGGCCCAGCAAAGCATTCCTGATCGTTACCTAGAGCAACTGCTGGCAACGCTGAGACGGGCAGGTATTGTTCGTAGCCAACGCGGAGCCAAGGGCGGATATCTGCTAGCGCGATCGCCGTGGCAAGTGACGCTTTATGACATCGTTAGCTGCATCGAAGGATTTGACTCAGGCAAGGAAACCGGGGCTAAGCCACAAACCTCGGAAGGTGTCGTGATTGCAGAAACCTGGCAAGCCGTGAGGGAGGCTGCCGAAACTGTGCTGCAAAAGCAAACCCTTCAAGATTTGCTGGATCAGTGCCGAGCTAAACAGCAAGTTGATCTGATGTACTACATTTAGTGCTTATGCGTATTGCAGATGATGTGACGGCGTTGATTGGTCATACGCCCCTCGTTCGATTAAACCGAATTCCTCAGGCGGAAGGGTGTCGAGCGACCATTGTGGTCAAGCTAGAGGGCATGAATCCTTCCGCGTCCGTCAAGGACCGGATCGGTATCAATATGATTGATGCAGCTGAAGCCGAGGGGAAGATTCGACCTGGGCAGACGACTTTGGTTGAACCGACATCGGGCAATACGGGCATTGCGCTGGCGATGGCGGCGGCAGCCAAGGGATATCGATTGATTCTCACGATGCCGGAGACGATGAGCGCTGAGCGGCGGGCGATGCTGCGAGCCTTTGGTGCTGAGCTAGAGCTAACACCGGGTGTTGAAGGGATGTCAGGCTGTATTCGGTGTGCTCGGCGTTTGGTTAATACATTGCCAGACGCATACATGCTGCAACAGTTCTCGAATCCAGCTAATCCTGATATCCATCGCCAAACGACAGCTGAGGAGATTTGGGCCGATACGGATGGGCAGGTTGATATGGTGATTGCCGGAGTCGGGACGGGCGGCACTATTACAGGCATTGCTGAAGTGCTCAAGGGACGCAAACCAGACTTTCAGGCGATCGCAGTCGAACCTATCAACAGCCCGGTTCTATCTGGTGGCCACGCTGGCCCCCATAAAATTCAAGGCATCGGTGCAGGCTTCATCCCGGAAGTCCTCAACACTCAAATTATTGATGAGGTTGTCAGGGTTAGTGACGACGATGCAATTGCGTATGGCCGTCGCCTTGCTAGAGAAGAAGGCTTACTTTCGGGGATTTCAACGGGTGCCGTATTGAAGGCAGCGATCGAAGTGGGCTCTCGTCCTGACAATGCGGACAAGCTAATTGTCATGATTCAACCAAGCTTTGGGGAAAGATACCTCAGCACACCGTTATTCCAAGATCCCGAATTAATTGCTCCTGTTGCTGCAAAGTAGCCTCTCTCGCCGAAGGCCCACAACTACAAAGCGATTCTATGGATACAGGTAATCATCGCCTGATCTATCGATGGTTAAAATGGCACGTCACTTCCTGGTGAAGAAGGAGGTTTGGGCTTTGGTTGCTGGCCCTTTGAGGATTTCCCCTGGGTGTCAGAGTCGTCGTCATCGTCGTCTAGATTCACAATCTGACCGTTGAAAAAATCGGCAAAGCTTTTCGCGGCTCTATCAATGTCGCTCTGAGGCTGCCAAGTGTTCTGAGGTGGCTCAATTCCTGATTCAGGCGCAGAGGGATCTGACGATTTTGGGGGAGGGGGAGGGGACGGAAGATCAGGATTTTGCGTTTTAGGCTTTGGTGGCGGCGGTTTTTTGGTTGTTGCTGGGGGCGGTTGAGCGCTGGCATCGGCTACGGCTGTTGTATTTGAACCGGGAGGAGCTTCAGCAACCTCTAGCGTGACAGTGACTTTCTGGTTAGAGATCTGTTCAAAAGCCGCCTCAATGTTGGCAACTCGTCCTTTTGCCATTTTGAACAGTGGCTTGGACTTGATGCCAATGCGAGCGCTAGTGCCGTCGTAGCTGATCAAATGCCCCTGTTGCTGCATCATGGCGCGCGTTCCCATCGGACGCATTTGGCTGATCACCTGTGCCCAGATAGCCGCTAGATCGGCTGTTGGCGCGATCGATGGCTCGACAGGTGCTAACTCTGGCGAGACAGTCTCGGGTGGTTCAACAGGTTCAGGTTCGGGTGGCTGCGATGTCGCGGCCTCTTCTGCTGGAGGGGTAGGCGGTGGTGGTTCAGGTGTAGGTTGTGCAGCTGTTTTGGCAGGGCTGGAGGGTTGTGACAGAGGGGCTTGAGGAGCAGACGATCGCGTCACTACAGGAGAATTCACCGAACGCGGTAGGGGTTGGGGAGCAGTTGCCGCATTGCCCATAAGACTCGTTTGAGCAGATGGCAACAGATTCATCAACGTCACTTCTAGCCAGAGCCGAGGTTGGGTTGTGTTCCGTAGCTGAGGTTCTGCCTCCCTTAATGTTTTCTGGCCAACCAGTAGCAAGGGCAGGGATACAGACTGGCTAAAGGCTTTCATCGCCTCCCAGGTGGGTGGCGTTACCGGAACCAAATCGGCTCGCTCTGCCGCAGTTTTAGCGATGATCAGGTCTCGATAGAAGCTGGCTAAATTTTGCAGCACGATCATGGGTTCCCGCCCTCGATCCATCAGACGACGAACCGTGTCGAGCACCTGTACGCCATTATCTGATGCGATCGCCGCTACCAACTCCAACAAATCACGTTCAGGAACAGCGCCTACCAATTCCCAAACCTTTTCAGGAATAATAGGCGGCTCTAGCAGACTTAATTGGTCCAGCAGACTCTCTGCATCTCGCAGTCCCCCCTGAGCAATCTGCGCAACTAGACGCACGGCCTCTTCCGTGATGTCAATGGATTCTGTTTGAGCGATCGCCTGCAAATGACTCACCATCGCCTCTAGAGGAATGCGCCGGAAATCAAATCGCTGGCATCGAGAAATAATGGTGGGTAGTACCCGCTGGGGATCCGTCGTTGCTAGGACAAAAATTACCTGATCAGGGGGTTCTTCCAGCGTCTTCAGCAAAGCGTTAAATGCGGCAGTGCTCAGCATGTGACACTCGTCAATAGCATAGACCTTGTAGCGGCACTGCACTGGTGCAAACTGTGCTCGCTCAATCAGTTCACGAATATTGTCGACGCCTGTGTTGCTAGCAGCATCAATTTCCACAATGTCCAAAATGGAGCCGTCATTGATGCCCCGGCACACTTCACACACGCCACAGGGATGAGGATCGGGAACATCGTGGTTCAGACAATTCAAAGACTTGGCCAGAATGCGAGCGCTGGAGGTTTTGCCCGTGCCGCGTGGACCGCAGAACAAGTATGCCGGAGCAATGCGCTGCTGTTCTAAAGCATGGCTCAACGTTTGGGCGATCGCATCCTGACCTACCAGTTGCGCGAAGGTCTGAGGTCGATATTTATGGTGAAGTGGTTCATAGCCCATAGTTCTACGATAGCCGGGAAATGAGCATGGTGCATCTGATCTATAGAGGGACTAGAGGCGGGCGGGGATACAGATGGAGGGATGTTATCTATTCGTCTCGTCTCACGCTAAGTTAGATTGTCCTACACCCCTGTCCCATCAAACTGATTGGCCCGCACATCTCAAAACTACTCATCCGGCGATAAAAATGTTTGCCAGTCTTCTAAAGCTTGGGGAGCAGAAGGACTATCTCGCTGGAGCAAAATGAGACCATCTTTAGCTTGAATAAGGCCGTATTGTTCGGTGGCTATCCATGCATTGATGAGCTGGGTGAAGTGGTGAAGTCGATCGCGATCGCGACTGAAGGCAACTTGATAGCGCTGTAGTCGCCATAGGTCAGCAGCAATGTAGTCCACATCTCGTGCCGTTCCTGCGTCGTCTTGGTAGGCTATCAGCGGCATCCGCAGTATGGCGCGTCGTCCAGAAACATGGGGAACCAGATAGGTCGTTGCCGTTACGCTAGCATCGGCGGGAATTTGGGCAAGGAGCCGATTCATCGCTTGGGCACGTTGCCACTGCAGGATGGGAGATACATACACCCAAGGCTGAATAGAGTCTGGAATCAGGACTGTGAAGACGCGGCTAGGATTCGAGATGGGGATAAACACGAGCGAAATAATCAAGCAGACACTCCAGAAGCGGCGGAAATTGCGAGACGGAGAGCGCGATCGCACCGTTTCCCAAGGCTGCATGAATCGCCGGAATCCCTGTCCGGCCCACCAAAGAATGGTTCCGTAGAACATGCCCGGCACAACGTTTAAGGCATAGCGAATGCTGGTGTTGAGACCAGAACTGCCTTCTGTCAGCGTGAGTTTGAGCAGGGGGGGTCCTGCTATGATCCACGCTGCTGGAGACAAAGCCGGAATAAACGCTAGGGGAAGCCAATGTCCGGCGAAATACTCCAGTGTGTCTCCGGGGGGGGACACCAGTTCTCGTAGGAGCAGTCCTGGCTGACTGATCATGGCCCAAAGCACGTCCAGCGTAGACGCCTCATCATCGTTGATGTACTGTCCAAATTCCTCAATCATGAAGCGTTTGGAGATGTCTTCTGAAAAGGCTGGCATGAACACATTGGTCACCAGGACAAAATAGCCCACGCTGAGAGCACAGACGCCTAAACCGATGCGGGGATGGCGACGACTAGCTACTAGATAGGCGCCGATGCCAAACAGGGCCACTGGGCTATCTTCTCGGACAGCCAGAATCACTAAACACAACAGCGCAAAAATCCACCAGCGACGATATTCCATAGCTAGCAGTAAGCCAAAGATAAAGAGGGGAATTTGTCCAATGTCGTGGAAGTTTGCCAAGTAAGGATTGAGGACTGCGATCGCCCCATAAAAGCTCACCATAATCGCTAGCGATAGCCGCTGCTCTAGATACTTACGAGCGAGGGCATAGAGCAGCAGTCCAGAGAGAGTCGCAAACGCTGCTTGCAGCACTGATAACGTAGCGGGCGATGGAAAAACAGTATAGATGGGCCACCATAGCAGAAGGGCTGGCGTAAAGTGTTGTCCCAAGCGACGATAAGTCGTCTGAGGCAATTCCCCGCTGTGAACGACATTCGTTGAGAGCTGAGACGACAGCGTGCTTTGAAACAGATTACCGTGAGCGTTATTCCAAAAGACCTGATTGAAAATACCCTGATCGAAGGAAGCATAGTAAGTGAAATAACGGTGTAATAGGAGTCCAGTGACTAGGACAAAGAAACCGCCAGCAATCAGCAATACTCGCCGCAGATCGGGTTCCTTACGCCAACTCAAAATCATAGTGATAGTCGTCCATCTAAGCGAGTTCTGTAGCTTTCCCAAGGAAAGCAGATTTGGGGCTTAGACAGCAACCATGGCATACGTGAGCCATCATCTCTTGCTGTATCGGTTCTTTCAATAAGGTGAACTATTACTGCAAAGTGACTTTGCAAGTTGCATAATCGACAACGCTAGACCTTTTGGAGATCGCTATGGCGTCTTTGCCCACAATCAAGACTATTTACACCGATGGTGCCTGCTCCGGTAATCCAGGCCCCGGCGGTTGGGGAACGGTTCTATATTTGGCAGATGGTTCGGTACACGAGATGGGTGGACGGGACAGCCAAACGACGAACAATCGTATGGAGATGCAGGCGGCGATCGCTGGCCTACAGCTGTTGGTGGCTTCTGAACAAACCAACCCTGTTGAACTCTTCACCGACAGCGAATATGTCAAAAAAGGAATCACCGAATGGATTGCTGGATGGAAGCGACGTGGGTGGAGGAATTCCGCTAAAAAGCCTGTGTTAAATCAAGATTTGTGGCAGCAACTCGACCAAGTTAATCAAGCAGCCGCGCAGCAGACAGGTGCCCCTGTGATTTGGACGTATGTGCGAGGTCATGCTGGAAACGAGGGAAATGAGCGCTGTGATACGATTGCCCGCGCCTTTTCTCTCAATCGTGCGGTTGATCTGTCACAGCGGCCTGAAGCGATCGCCCTCTTGGATACAGCTCAATAGCAGCTCAATAGAATAATAGATTTAAGTCTTGGATCACCGAATAGATGATTGATAGTTCACCTCATGGATCCTTGTAACTGAAGGCATAGAATAGAGTCAAGGTTTTTCCAGGGAACATAATGGCTGATTCAGGTGTCAATGATGGGATCGATGCGCTAGAGAATTTGCCTCGCGAGGCGCGAGTTAACCAATTACGCAACATGATCGAAACCCTGCAAATCGCCGATGCGATCGCGAAGGAGGGGTACCTGATTACTAGCTCTGAATTAGCCGACCTGATGGATGTGAACGCGAGTGCTGTTACCAGTCGTGGTGAATACTGGGCTTGGAGAAATTGGTCCGTTTCAAGGGTCCGTCGCGAGGGGAACCAGATTCTCTGGCAGCTCGAACGGCTAGATTAAACGGTTACTTGGGCCGGGTTTGATAGACCTGAAATGTAATCAGTCCGATCAGTCCTAGAAAAAAGAGTGCTGCTCCCATGTCCGCTGAACTTCCGGGCAGGGGCAGGTATATCAAATTTAATCAACATATAGTAATCTCCATGGTTTCATGACTTCTTTGCGTCCTGATATTGCCTATATTCCAACGCCACAGGACGCGGTAGATGCAATGCTAGCTCTGGCTCAAGTTGGTCCTGATGATGTGCTGTATGACCTGGGATGTGGTGACGGACGATTATTGATTCAAGCAGCCCAGCGGTGGGGAACGAGAGGTGTTGGAATTGACATTGATCCAGTTCGGATTCGCCAAGCTCAAGCCGCTGTTCACGCAGCTGGCGTCTCCGATCAGGTTAAGCTGCATCAGGGCAACCTCTACGACAGTGATCTCAGTTGTGCAACAGTTGTTGCACTTTATCTGTTGCCCCATCTCAATCTTCGTCTGAAGCCTCGCTTGTTGCAGCAATTAGCATCCGGTGCACGAGTCGTTTCCCATCAGTTTGATATGGGTGATTGGGAACCTGATCAGGTCGTCCAACTCGTTCCTTCGGAAGAAGACTCCACACTCTATTTGTGGAAAATTCCCTAAGTATCTAGAACGTCGATCGCAACAGCAGGCGTCAATTCAACCTGTACCTTGCCACCGGCACCCTGAGAATGGCAGATCCATACCTGTCAGGATTCCGCATCAACTTGAAAAATTGTGCAACAGCTCGTTGCAAAATTTCTGCTGTATGATGAGGTGAACCTGATAGTCTATGCGTACTAAAATGCTGCTCTTGCTCGACTGCACGGTAGTCAACACTGCAACAGGCTGTTGCAGACGCTTTGAAAGCATAGAATCAGCCAGCTTCTGCGTCTGTAGTGGTTAAAGCGGCATCATTTATTCTTCCATTCGCCTATGCCTCCTCTTTCCGTCTCCGATGAATACAGCCAGTTGCTGACTGACCTAAAAGATCGCATTCGACAGTCGCGTGTCCGGGCGGCGCAAGCGGTGAATCGTGAGTTAGTGCTGCTGTATTGGCAGATCGGGCGAGAGATCTTGCAACGGCAAACTGACCAGGGATGGGGCAGCAAAGTGGTTGATCGCATTGCCAAAGATCTGCGCCATGAGTTTCCTGAGATGAAGGGGTTCTCCCCCCGAAATCTGCACTATATGAGAGCATTTGCGGAGACCTATACCGACGAGGCAATGGTGCAACAGACAGTTGCAAATTTACCTTGGGGCCACAATGTACGACTCATGGAGGCCGTAAAGGATCCTGAGGAACGGCTTTGGTATGCTCAGCAGGCGATCACGCGAGGATGGAGTCGCAATATCCTACTGACTCAAATCGACAACCAACTCTATAACCGTCAGAAGAGTAGTGCGATTACTAATTTCGAGCGCACTTTGCCAGAGGCCCAGTCTGATCTGGCGCAAGATCTGATCAAAAATTCCTACACGTTTGACTTTTTAGCGATCGCTCCTGGTGCTCAAGAGCGCGACGTTCACAAGGGTTTGGTTGACCACATTCGTAACTTCCTGCTGGAATTGGGTGTTGGCTTCGCCTTCGTTGGCAGTCAATATCACTTAGAGGTTGGCGGTGAAGATTTCTTTATTGACCTGCTGTTCTATCACCTGACACTGCGGTGCTTTGTGGTGATTGACCTCAAGATGGGTGATTTCCAGCCTGAGTTTTCCGGCAAGATGAATTTCTACGTCTCGGCGGTGGATGATCTGCTGAGACATGCTGAAGACCGTCCCACTATTGGGATGATTCTATGCCGCTCCAAAAACAAAACGATCGCAGAATATGCGCTGCGTGATGTTCAAAAACCGATTGGCATCTCAATTCACCGCACGGGAACAGAACTCCCTGACCCTATCAAGCAGCAGTTGCCTTCACCGGAACGCCTGGAAGCAGCACTTGAAAATGCCTGTGCAACAGTGCCAGAGCCGAGTGATCAGCCGTAACAAGCCCTGTGCAGCTTGGTCAAGTCCATCTCAGTGTCTTGAGGGAGCAGGGAATGAGGTTTGCTTGATGCAAGGGCATGCCGCTATAACTCTAAATCTTTCAGGTTTGAGCAGCGCCCGTGTGAAATGCATGACATCATGGCCAATTTTTCATGAAGTACTGCAACACAGTCTTATCCTTGTCATGGCATCATCACACAACAAGTCAACCTGTTTGTCCAACGCCATCTTAGGTCCGAGTTGCTGAATAGGGATGCCGTGCCTAGCAAAGCTGGTGAAGCAGGCTTGGCCCGCTGTTCAGCACTCATATACGCTCATCGTTTCGACGATATTCCGTGCAGCAGTCTGGTAGTCTCTATTGAAATCTAGTCAAAAGATTTATGAGAATTGTCTAGAAGTCTCTGCTGAGATTAAGAGGTACCAACCCTAATCTCGTACTATAGTGAAAGTCCCGTCAGTATTTTTAGTCACATTTGCTTAAGCACAGAATGAGGCTGAGCGGTTTATTCTGTAAGGCTAAGAGAATATTTTGGGCGATCGCTACCCTCCTGTGGTGGTCTCCATGCAACTGTGTTTCGGGATTTTGCGAACTGGAACACGCCAACTGTCCATTCACTAGCATGTGTTTTCTTCAAAATCCATGACATCTTCTGTTCAAGCACAAGATAAAGTTACGACTCAGCGGGTTACGGGTGGATTTGCCCTGATCGACAGTCTTAAGCGTCATGGGGTTAGCCATATTTTTGGTTACCCAGGTGGTGCGATTTTGCCGATCTATGACGAGCTATACAAAGCTGAGCAACAGGGCGGTCTGCAACACATCCTGGTGAGACACGAGCAGGGAGCAGCCCACGCTGCCGATGGCTACGCTCGTGCAACAGGGCAAGTTGGCGTCTGTTTTGGAACTTCAGGTCCTGGTGCAACCAATTTGGTGACCGGAATTGCCACCGCCGCAATGGATTCTATTCCTTTGGTGGTCATTACCGGACAGGTTCCACGAGCTGCTATTGGCACAGATGCGTTTCAGGAAACCGATATTTTTGGCATCACGCTTCCGGTGGTCAAGCATTCCTACGTAGTGCGATCAGCTAGCGACATGCCGCGCGTTGTTGCCGAAGCCTTCTACATTGCGCAAACGGGTCGTCCCGGTCCAGTCCTCATCGACGTTCCTAAAGATGTTGGGTTCGAAGAATTCGACTACATTCCTGTCAATCCCCAAGAGGTGAATCTGCCGGGATACAAGCCGACAGTAAAAGGCAATCCCCGTCAGGTTGATCACGCAATTCAACTGTTGCGAGCAGCTAAGCAACCCCTCCTTTATGTCGGTGGTGGAGCCATTACGTCGGGTGCTCACGCTGAAATCCACGCCCTTGCCGAGCAGTTCTCGATTCCCGTAACCACTACGCTGATGGGAAAAGGTGCTTTCGATGAGCATCATCCGCTTTCTGTCGGCATGTTGGGAATGCACGGCACTGCCTACGCTAACTTTGCAGTTAGCGAGTGCGATCTGCTAATTGCAGTTGGCGCTCGATTTGACGATCGCGTCACAGGGAAACTGGATGAATTTGCGAGTCACGCCAAGGTGATTCACATCGACATTGATCCCGCAGAGGTGGGTAAGAATCGCATCCCCAACGTTCCCATTGTGGGAGATGTGCAACGGGTGTTGCAAAATTTGCTGAGACGGTTGAAAGAGCAGAACGTTACTGGAGACCCCACTCAGACTCAGGTATGGCGCGATCGCATTCAGCGCTGGCGAGAGGATTATCCGCTGGTTGTGCCAACCTATGACGTTGAGATTTCTCCCCAGGAAGTCATTGTTGAGTTGTGTCGTCAAGCTCCTCAGGCCTATTACACCACTGATGTGGGTCAGCATCAAATGTGGGCGGCTCAGTTCCTTAAAAATGGACCCCGTCGCTGGGTATCAAGCGCGGGTTTAGGAACGATGGGCTTTGGTTTGCCGGCTGCGATGGGAGTCCAGGTGGCGCACCCTGAAGAAACTACGATCTGCATCAGCGGTGATGCTAGTTTTCAAATGAATCCCCAAGAGCTAGGAACCCTCGCTCAGTATGGGATCAACGTAAAAACCGTCATCATCAACAACGGCTGGCAAGGCATGGTGCGTCAGTGGCAACAGGCGTTCTATGGCGAACGGTATTCGTCTTCGAATATGCAGTCGGGAATGCCTAACTTTGAGATGCTAGCGAATGCTTACGGGGTGAAGGGCGTGATTGTGGAAAGTCGGGATCAGCTTGCGGCTGCGATCGCTGACATGCTGGCTCACGATGGCCCAGTCCTTATGGATGTGCGCGTTCGCAAGGATGAGAACTGTTATCCTATGGTGGCTCCTGGTAAGAGCAATGCTCAGATGCTCGGTTTGCCTCAAAAGCCTGCTGAAGTTCAGCCGATTGAACTCATTTACTGCGGCAGCTGCGGTGCCAAGAATCCTTCTAACCACAGCTTTTGTCCTAACTGTGGGGCCAAGCTGTAGGGAATTGACTCAGCCAGAAATAGCTTGTGCAGAGGTTGGTGTTGGGTGGTGTAAAAGCTTAATTCCTGGCTCAAGTGGCTTGGGTCTGCTCAATTGCCTTAACGATGAGATTACAGACAGGTTGCTTAACCTTGAGAGTCTGTCGCTGATTCTTTTGGGGGGAAGCTGCTCATTCAGGATGTGCGAAAATGTGAATTCGCACTCGTCTGGGAATGTGTCTGCTGAAAGCATCATCTCTGCTTCTGCTTGCTGGACAGCATCCTGGTAAGCTTCAGCCAACACACGTTCTAAGTAGGGGAAGAGGCTGGGTGAATCTTTGAGCATTTCATGAATGCGTCGTCGGTGTTCAACGATGCTGCCTGCCCAGCTTCCTGTTCTATGTGTGGGCTGATGGTGCCATTTCAGTAGATGTAATAGAAGCACGACGAGATTGCTTTTCAAGTTTCTCCGCTCTCGCTTCCCTATATCTTTGATTTCTTCAATCAGGTTGGACCAGTCCATATGGGCATAATCTTGGCAGCGTAGCTTTTCTACCGTTGCTTCAATCCACTGCATATAGTCTGTTTCGTACAGCGATGGAGAATGATGACTGAAATGAGAGGGAGTCGCTTTCATCGGCAATGTCGAGAATAGGACTGCTGTCGATGGTGTCATCCTAGCAGCAGCGATCGCAGTCAGCCATGATCGTTGTGACCATTGGAATAAGGCCAAATCATGGCTGCCTAGTCTCTTCAGGGTGCTTGAGAATCGACGGGAAATCCTCGTCTCTGCGAATCATGTATCGATTCTCTGATTTCAGAGCATGGAAGCCAAACTTTTCATACAGACTGTGAGCATCAGCTGTGCCTAACATCCAAATTTTGGCTCGAATGCCTGCCTGGCAAAGCACATGTTCCACCCTAGATTTTTGGAGCAAGTGAAGATGAGGCGATCGTGACTACGCTACAGGATCATGCGATTTACTACCATAAGCCTGACCAACTAGACGACTGATTGGCGGATGTGGCCTTGCTGAAGGCTCTTCTAACCTGAACACAACTGAATGGTTGTTAAGGGATTACTGGTATGCCCGTCGTCAATTCTCGCTTTGATTCGGCTTCTGTTCTCCACATGCCCATGCTGGATTCAAGCCCTTACTTGGCTTTAGAGTTGTTACCTGAGATGCCAACTAGCGGTTTGCCTAACGACTCGTCTGTTGCCCTGCCAGAACCTGCATCTATTGAACAACCCAATGTTCAGTTTGGTCATTCTGGAGAGGATAACATCTATGGCTCAAATGGTAGTGATGTGGTTTTGGGGTTTGCCGGTAACGACATTTTGGCGGGTGGTGCTGGGCAAGATTATCTTCTAGGAGGTGGGGATAATGACTGGCTCAACGGTGGCGCAGATCATGATTTTGTCTGGGGTGGTACAGACAGTGACATACTCATCGGTGGGACTGGTGATGACGTTTTAATGGGCGGATTGGGGGATGACCTTCTTAAAGGACAATCTGACCATGACCAGCTTTGGGGAGGTGATGGCAATGACCACCTAGAGGGCGGTATGGGGCAAGATCAATTGAACGGCGGCAGCGGCAACGATGTTTTGATAGATGCTGATGTGGGCACTCATATGACAGGCGGCAGTGGCAGTGACGAGTTTCGTATTGGCAACGGTCGTTTACCGCAGGACCCCAAGATTGCTATTTTTCCACCTCCACCTGACTTCACCATCACTGATTTCAATGTGGATGAAGATGTTCTCAAGATCAACTACAATCTCGGGTTCGAGGACTTAATCATTACTGATACCGATCAGGGGGCGTTGATTAGTGTGGAACGCCGCTCAGGTTTAATTCTGCTGGAAAGTGTTAAAGCAGCTGACTTGGAGGAGGAGAGCTTTCGCTTTTTAGATGCGGAGCTAAGAACTGACTTGCAGGACTCTCTCGACCAGACCGTGACTGATAGCGGCATACCCGGCGCAACAGCAGCCGTCATCACGCCAGAGGGCTACACCTGGTTAGGAGCCAGCGGCGTTGCCAATCTTGAGGTACCAATGGCGATGCAGTCGGATGCCCCCTTCAAAATCGGCAGTATTACCAAAACATTCACAGCTACCGTAGTGCTGCAATTAACGGAAGAAGGTTTGCTGTCTTTGGATGAGGGAATCGCTCAGTGGCTTCCTAATGAGGTAGCAGCGGTTATTCCCAACAGCGACACCATTACCGTACGTCAACTGTTGAACCACACCAGTGGTGTAGCCAACTTCCAGCGTAGTGAAGCCTACACTACAGCGTTGCTAGCTGAACCAACTCGTATTTGGCAACCCGAAGAAAGATTGACTTACGTCAGTGAGCTAGAGCCTGACTTCGATCCAGGGCAAGGCTGGACTTATTCTGCTAGCAACTATCATCTGCTGGATCTGATTATTCAAACCGTGACAGATTCCACAATTGCCGATCAGATTCAGGCACGCATTACTAATCCTCTAGGTTTAGCTAATACCTATCTGTACGAGGGTGAGATGATTCCTACAGACCTTGTGCAAGGCTATCAAGATGTTTTTGCAGAAGACGGGTCTTACGGCGAAGACGGCGTTTTGGACAATGTTACGGCTGCCAACGCTAGCTCTAACTCGGCTTCAGGGGGTATTATTTCGACCGCTGAAGAGGTTGCCTACTTTACACAAGCGTTATTCTCAGGCGAGTTGATCAATCCAGATACGTTAGAAGAGATGCTCACGTTTGTGGACGCCCGTGATGACAAACGATATGGCTTGGGGCTGTGGGAAGAAGAGACTCCTGTCGGTACTGCGTGGGGGCACGATGGTGGAGTGTTGGGTTATCAATCGCAAATGTTTTATGCCCCAAATCAAAATATGACCAGCGTCGCACTGATTAACCAGCGCGAGTCACCAGGACAACCTCTTGGACAACCACAGCTCAAGATTGCTTTGGAGAATCTAGAAACGGTTATTAGTTCAGATCGATAGCCTCAAAATATCCAACCAAGGAGGGTACGATCGCCCAAGTCGCTGCTGCCTTGCCTGTCGATTAAAAGGTACAACCGTTGCGCTCTAGTCTGAGTGGTGTCGCGTCTCCGGGAGAGAGTGAACGAATGCACAAACAAGTTGACTCTACACGTTTATGGCGATCGCACTTACCCGGTATTGAACTATTTGAGGCACAGCTTTTTCGTCACCGCTTTGGCAAACATTTTCATGACGCCTACACGATTGGTTTGAACGAGCAGGGACAGGGACGCTCTCTGCATCATGGAGAAAATCGGTGTCTTCATGTTGGCAGCTTTAACCTGATCAATCCCGGTGAAGTCCATACGGGCCAAGTCGTTTCGGTAGAGACGGGCTGGGCATTTCGCAATATTTATATCGAGGTGGAGGCGATCGCCCCTCTGCTGGCTCAGTTGGAATGGTCTCAGTCCGGCCTGCCTTACTTCAAAGCCGCCATCGGGGTTGATCAACAACTGCGGTCCCGTTTCTATACCCTTTTTAATGCCCTCACTCAACCGACGTCTGTCCTGATGCAACAGTCGCTGTTGCTAGAACTATTGTCTGATTTATTTTGCCGATATTCTGACACCGCTTTCGAGCCGAGAGCGTTAAAGCCTGAATCGAAGGCGATTGCTGTCGTTCGCAGCTATTTAGCAGCCCATTATGCCGAACCGATTTCCTTAGACGCCCTAGCGGCACTGGTCAGCTTGAATCCGCACTACTTGGTCCGCTGCTTCCATAAGCAGGTGGGCTGTCCGCCCCATCAGTATCAGCGGCACTGTCAATTAGCTGCGGCAAAACGAGCGTTGAGGTCGTCGGTGGCGATCGCTGCGATCGCAGCAGATCATGGCTTCTACGATCAGAGTCATTTCAATCGCGAATTTAAGCGCGTCTTTGGCGTCACTCCAGGACACTATCAAAAGGTCAATTCTGTCCAATATCGCTAGCCGTCACGGGCTTA
This sequence comes from Oscillatoria sp. CS-180, assembly GCF_028330965.1. Lineage (GTDB taxonomy): Bacteria > Cyanobacteriota > Cyanobacteriia > Phormidesmidales > Phormidesmidaceae > Halomicronema. Next base: position 37,921 of record NZ_JAQMUB010000094.1, read on the forward strand.
ACTTGGAGCGAGTGAATAGGTCTGTCCGAATTCAGTTCGGCTTTGGGGATGCTCGTGCAAGATTTCTCGATTTCTGCGGTGGTAGCAGGCTTTGTCAGCGTGCTGGTGGGCTTCACCAGTGCGGGTGTAATTGTGTTTCAAGCAGCGCAGTCCCTGGGGGCTGGCGATGCTGAAATCAGTTCTTGGTTATGGGCTTTGGGGTGGGGCATGGGACTGACAAGCATTGGGCTATCCCTACGCTATCGAGTGCCCATCATCACGGCTTGGTCTACCCCGGGAGCGGCAATGCTGATCACAACTACGGCGGACGTTACTCTGTCAGAGGCGATCGGAGCTTTTCTCGTCTCTGCTACCTTAATCACGCTGGTTGGATTTACAGGTTGGTTCGAGCGCTCGATGAGTCGCCTACCGCTTTCACTAGCAGCCGCTATGCTGGTTGGTGTCCTGTTACAGTTTGGGCTGAACGTTTTCACCGCAATGCAAACGCAGTTTGTCATGGTGTTTGTTATGTTCGGCGCTTACCTCATCCTGCGTCGTGTCTTGCCGCGATATGCTGTCATCGCAGCGCTGGTGTTGGGGATTCTGATAGCAGGCGGTCAGGGTCTGCTGCAAGCTGAAGCTGTGCAACTGCAATGGGCAAAACCGATCTTCACTGCTCCCAGCCTTTCCCTGGGTGCACTCATGGGCATTGCCCTGCCACTCTTCATTGTGACAATGGCGTCTCAGAATGTCCCCGGCGTAGCAACAATCCGGGCCTTTGACTATACTGTCCCCACGTCTCCTCTGATTGGCTGGACAGGCGCAGCAACGATGATTTTTGCTCCCTTTGGTGCTTTTGCCATTAACCTGGCAGCCATCACCGCCGCCATTTCAATGGGCCGAGAAGCCCACGAGGATCCGAACAAGCGCTATGTTGCCGGGTTGGCGGTTGGCGGCTTCTACATCCTGATTGGTGTTTTGGGAGCAACGGTGACCTCGATTTTCGCGGCCTTGCCTGAGGAATTAGTGCTGGCGATCGCGGGTCTCGCGTTACTAGGAACTATCGAAAAAGGGTTAGTTACTGCCCTATCCCAAGAGCAAGAACGCCTCCCAGCCTTGATCACCATTCTCGTCACCGCTTCTGGAGCATCCCTCTGCGGCATCAGCTCCGCATTCTGGGGACTGATCATGGGGCTATTCTCGATGGCAATCTTACGAACTCACGGGTTACGTCCTTCGTAACCTGAAGATCTGTCTCCAACTCCGCTTCGTCTCCACCTGATTTAGCTGAATATACTGCATTTAATCCGTATATCCATTCTGATTTGGGTAGATAGACTGCAAATGTCGATCTAATAAGAGTTAGGCGGCTTAGGCTATCGGTGGGGACTGTACTACAAGGCTACTTTTCAGGATGCTATTTTTAAGTCGGCTGTGTTCTAGGTAGTTAGTACGTATGATCAAAAAATCCACAAAGCATCTTCCTACTCTTTTTGAAAAAGCTGCTCATGATACATGGAAGCGGCTAAAAGCCAGTTTAGAACTAGGTGTTTCTCAAAATGAAACAACTATTACAGATATTATTCTGCTAGATCTGAAAGCTGCAAAATGTCCATTTTTGCACGTTATTAAAACACCACAGAATATTGAATCTTCACAAGGTACTGATTGGGAATGGTGGATTGGAGCACACAATATTGGTTGGCTACGCTACGCGGTTCAAGCCAAGAAAGTTAATCTGTCTTCTCTAAGATATGACGATTTGGCACATAAAGTGAATGGAAAGCTACAGTTGGATATTTTGCGTTCCTACTCATCAGAAAACAGAGCGTTGGGTAGGTATTGCTTTTACAACTATACAAATTCTGTACAACCGGAAGTGCATTGGAACTGTAATCTTCCTTATGATTCCAGTCAGCTTGGCTGTTCTATAGCTACCCTAAGTACTGTCTCTAAAGCTATTGAGACTCGGGGTTACCGTGGCTTTGATTTTATCCATTCTGAGAGTTCAACGTTGCCATTTCGATGTTTAGTTACTTGTCCTATGATTCTGTCTATTTATGCAGGGGCAACTCGTTTTCCTCTTGGATTTGAAGATTATGAAAATGCCCATATTTTTGAGTCGCTTCCACGTAATATTCAAGAAGGCATTGAGACAGGAGCTTCTGAAGGGTGGGATCCAAATTTCTACAGCGATGATATTCGGTACCACCCTGAAAGGATACTTGTTGCAGAACTACCTTACTGGACAGACCAAGTCTAATGGTTAGATTCCACCCGCCTAACACATCGCGGCAGCGGACGGTTGAAAGCCACTGGTGCTGAGTTTGCGGTTGTCTACCGCTGCTGCGTTTTGCCGTTAGGCATCGCTAAGATGGAACTGTCTGAATTTGAGCATCGGGTCATTGACGCCATGATTAGCGGTGATCCTGACGAGGGCGTGCTTCGCAACCAGCTATGCCTGGCGACGGTCACGGAACGCAACTACACCGACGTTGGTGTTTTCGCGAAGCTCAATGCCCCCGTGTCGGCAATGCGAACCAAGATGACAAATCGCCTCATCCAGACAACTCCGATGGTCTACCTGACTCACCCGAAGTTGCCGCAGGGAGCGCAAGCTATGCTTTTGTTTCATAATGCCTTAATGAGTACTCTCGAATGCCTGGCATTTGACGAGGACTGGCCCGAAGACGAATCGAAGTTTACGGTGGAGCCGTATGGCAGCTTGCCGACGAGCGACGCTTAACATATAGGACTAAGGGGATAATTGTTCAGAGTAAAATGTAGGCATACCATCGGTAAAAAGGTCAAAGCCTATGACAATTGAGCGACTTCGCTATAGCAAAGAGGAATTTGCTCGACGAGGTAATGAGATTTATGAATCTCAAGTGCGTTCTCAAGTTGAGCAGGGCAATCATGGCAAAATTGTAGCGATCGATCTTGAGACGGGAGCCTTTGAACTGGCAAAGGATACGGTTACTGCATCAGATCGATTGCTTGAACGTTACCCTAATGCTCAAATCTGGTGCGTTCGGGTTGGTCATAGAGGGGTTCATCGTTTTGGTGTAGGTCGTCTGCAATAACTCTATGATGCAAGGAATTGTTGATCAAATCTGCGAGGCGACAATCCGTTTAGTTGTGGGCAATGCAGATTCACAGAGGCAAGTGATTGATGCTGTCATTGATACGGGATTTACAGGTTTTCTGACACTGCCTTTTTCAGTGCTTGGAGATCTCAACTTACGGGCATATCGACGCGAAGAGGGAATCCTGGGAAATGGAAGCACCTGTATTTTCGATGTGTATCGTGGCCTAGTCATTTGGGATGGAGAGTTGCGGCGGATCGACATCAATGAATCTGATACAGCACCTTTGGTTGGTATGAGTTTACTCTATGGCTATCGGATGCAGCTTGATGCTATTGAGGGTGGCAAAGTTACAATCCAGGCATTAAGCAGTTTAAGTTGATCGGTTAGGCATGCCTAACCAGGGCTTGCAGCGGATGGACTGAACATTCTGCTTGCAGCTCAAAGACCCTTGCCCCCGCTGAAGCCAAAGCCGTTATCGGCACTGAAATTCAATCCCTCCGACATTGCTCGCTGCGTAAGCGATCGCCAAACCACTATGAAGACCACCAAAGACCACGACGAACGTATCGCGAATATGACCTTCGCCCCTGTTTATCCGCTCTATGTTGCAAAGATTGAGAAGAAGGGGCGAACCGTAGAGGAACTCCACCAAGTCATTTCATGGCTGACTGGTTTCAAGGTGGAAGATCTGCATCGCCTGATTGAAAATGACGCTACGTTTGAACAGTTCTTTGCTGAGGCCACGGTCAACCCGAATGCGAGCCTGATCACCGGGCTCAATCTGTGGCTATCGAGTTGAAGAAATTCAGACCCCGCTGACCAAACAGGCCAGATACCTGGACAAGTTGGTGGGCGAACTAGCGAAAGGACGCAAGATGGAAAAGATTTTACGGTCTCTCTAGCTCGGAAAGCTGCGGATAACAATTATCGCATTCGTGAATACTGACCGATGAGGAGAGCCTTATTATCGAGAACGCCCCTTTTCGATAATAAGCGTTGGCTCACGAGACAAAATTCTAGCTGCACCGATATGGTGGGAGCAGCTGAGAATGCTGTGGCTCAAACTGAGTTAGGGGCTGTATCCCACTGTTTTGCCGAAGTCAGCCGTTCCTTTGGCTACAAGTATCAAATTTGACTTGCGCTGGGGGATCAAATGGACTACTATCAGCAACCATAGCTGCCTCCGTGCAGCTTGCTGTCCCCGAACGTTTAGTCGGCGGCACTGGCAAGTGGTAGCAACACAAACCAGCGCCTAACCCATAGACAGAACCAACCTGTCGTACGGGCTGTGCCTATTTTAGGTCGCCCCACCGAAGCGCTTCGTCTAAGGGCGACTGAATCTTCGGGGATTCCAACCCAACATGATTCTGGGAGGAATCCCCAGTGATTACCATTCAATACTTCCTGCCGTCTCATCACACTGAGGCGGCACCACCGTCGCTGCCGAGTAACCCTACTCATCCCCAACGGCGACACAAGCGACTGCGCCTCTATCTCGTCGGTACTGAAGCCGATACCCAAAGCGCTATTGATCTGTTTCACCTACGGAACTGTATCGAGCGCATCGAGTGGAGTCCGAAGATCGATGTCCCCGAAAACGGTGTGCTGATTCGCCAAGACCCCGGCGATGTGTTGCGATATTTGCAGCGCGATCGCCGGTTTGAATAGCGATCGCCCCAACGTAGCGAATTAGGCTAGTTGGAAATCAAGTGCGATCGCCTTTCAACACTAGATTATTTTGAGAGGCGATCGCCCCAACGCTTGTCTAATGAGCAACCGCCCACTTTTGCAGGATAGGATTGACTAACTCCGGCGCTTCATCTTGGGGACAATGGCCGACGCCTTCTAACACGATAAAATCCTCAACTGCGGGATAGTTCGCGTATTCACGTCCTAACTCTACAGGTTCCCAAGGATCATCAGCGCCCCAAATAAAGAGAGCAGGGCACTGTAGTTTGGGCAACAGGTCCTCGGCTATGGGACCCTGAGAGTAGCGGACAAAGGCTAGGAAAACATCGGCGGCACCTTCATCTTTAGAAGGGCCAATGAGGATATCAACTAGCTCATCCGTCACGGCTTCCTCTCGGCCATAAGCTTGCTTCAGCACATTGCGAATAAATTTAGGACGCGCTAAGCGAGAAAAAAAGAAGTGACCCAGGGGACGGATACCTAGCAGCTTCTGAAAGAAAGGCGTTGGCGCACCGCGATACCAGGGAAGAGTACTGCGCTTGCGATCGTGCAACAGCCGCAGGGAGCAGTCCAGCATAGCAACACCCCGAACCTGAGCCGGTTCCATGATGGCGGCCTGCAGCGCCACAATGCAGCCGATGGAATTGCCGACTAGAAAAGTCGCTTCCCCAATCACATCACGGCAGAAATCAACCACCAGCTGTCCCCATGTCTCAAACGTGTAGGTGACGGGATCGCCTGGAAAAGGCTTGACAGATTTGCCAAAGCCAATCAGGTCGATGGCATACACTTGATGCGTCTCAGCCAGTACTGGAATGTTCTTGCGCCAGTGATCGCTAGAAGCACCAAAGCCGTGTATCAACAGCATTGGTGCGCCTGTCGTGCCAGCTTTTTGATAGCGAATTGGGAATCCTTGCCAGGGCCAAGTGCAATCAGCAACAGGAATGGCAGTTGCAGCGGACATGGAGTGTTGCCTGAGTAAAAAACAAATAAAGCGTCGTAAGAAGTGCTTTATATAAGTTTACAAGGCATCGTTGTGAACGGGCAGCTCTAAGCCTAAAATCGCCAACAGAATCAATTTGAGATAGGCCAGGAGATTGGGATGCTAATCTAACGGCTCTCTATTCTGATTTCTGATTCCTAATTTTTTAGACGAGTCATTGCTTCTATGGCTTGAAGCGTGTTTCGATTAGGTCCGCACAAGTACAGCCGTCAGTTCTGCTAAGACGAGACGGCGAGCCATTTGAACAAGCGCTAAGCCCCCGGATGCTGTCGGATGAATTGGCTTGGATGGCTCGTGCTTATTCATGAACCCTCAGGAGTGTTGTGTCACAGGTTTCTGTCCAGTCTTCTAAACGGTTATCCGTTGCGCTGTTGTTTTTGTCGATGACGTCGATTCATTCTGGCGCGGCGATCGCGAAGGGTCTCTTTAGTCAGGTGGGACCCTTTGGCATGGTCAGCCTGCGGTTGGGACTGGGGGCTTTGATTTTGCTATTGGTGTCTCGACCGCGTTGGCGAGGACACACCTGGGAAGACTATCGCCTGCTGGTTATGATGGGGCTATCGACGGGCGTTATGAATACGCTGCTCTATAACGCGATCGCCTATATTCCGGTTGGTGTGGCAGTGACCCTGGAATTTGTGGGTCCGTTAGGCGTTGCGCTGGTGCATTCCCGACGGGGACTAGATTGGATCTGGGTTGGCATGGCAGCCACAGGTGTCATGCTGTTGGCACCCGTGGGCGGCATTGCTCTGCATCCTATCGGTGTGATTTTAGCCTTGATGGCGGGCTGCTGCTGGGCTGCTTACATTGTGCTGGCGGCCAGAGTAAGTCAGCGGTTTTCCGGCATTGATGGATTAGCCATGTCGATGTTTGCAGGGGCGATCGCAATCCTCCCTTTCAGCGTGGCAGTCGAGGGCCTCAATTTGCTGCGCCCTGAAATTTTGCTCTCCGGTTTCGTGGTGGCAGTGTTATCGTCCGCTTTGCCATACTCCCTGGAAATCACGGCCTTACGGCGTTTACCGGTCAAAACGTTTGGCGTTTTGATGAGTTTGGAGCCAGCCGTGGCCTCTTGTATTGGTCTGCTGATTTTGGACGAACAGCTGACTTGGAGAATGATTGCTGCAATCGTATTCGTCTGTACTGCTGGTGCGGGTTCAACGTTGCAGTCTCGCCTGCCAGAATAGATCACCATCCTGCAATCGCGTCAAAAAGAGATTTCGCGGCGATCGCGCCAAAACTTTCCGGTCTTATCGTGGGGCGCTTGTGTTGCTAACCAAATGGCAGTGTCGGCTCCTTGTTCCGGCGATCGCGGCGCTGATGAGCCACCCATGTCAGTCTTCACCCAACCGGGACACATAGAATTCACTGCAATCCCTTTAGCGTGCAGAGACTCTGCCAGCATGATGGTTGTGCCGTTCAACGCTAGTTTGGACAAGCAATAGCTCGGTGCGGTTGTGGTCAGACCGTTGAGCGATCCCATGCCGCTGGAAACATTAATGACTCTGGCAGTTGGAGCCGCTTCTAGAAGGGGCAGAAATGTCTGCACCATCCGAATGACGCCGAAGGTATTGGTGTTCATCCCGGTTAATAACGCTTCGCGGGTTGTGGTGAGGACCGTGACGTCTTGATCTGGGTAAACGCCAGCATTGTTGATCAAGACATCCAATTGATTGATTCCTTTTTGCCGTAGGGTCTCTGCGGCTTGCGTGATGGAGCGATCGCTACTAATGTCTAGCTCCAGGGGAATGACCCGCCCTGACAATTGCTGAGCTGCCTGCTGAGCGCTATTCAGAGAACGAGCAGTCATGATGACCTCGAAGTCTTTGGCTAGCAGACCCTGGGCGATCGCGAAGCCAATCCCTCGGTTGCCCCCTGTCACCAGCACCCGCTTCACATCACTGTTTGCCACGAGCATATCTCCTCGGGAGTCTCAAAATCGGGTTCATCTTGTCGTTATACCTCATCCTTATCGTGGATAGGCTCTGCTGATATCGGGAGCATCGTTGAAGTTCAATATTTCAGACACGACTTGAACTTCAATGATTTGTCCTGGTTCGACGGTCACGAGTGTAGGGGATTGAACAACGCCAGTTGCGGCCCCAATAGCAGCCCCACCTAAGAGACCTAAACCGGAGAAGCCTGCTAGCAAAGTCACAGCAGCGGCACCGATACCGGAGCCAATACCGACATTGGTGCCACTCACGTGGGTAGTGCCCACCATCCAGTCCGATTCTGCCAGCAAAGGACGGCGATCGCTACCGTTGATGGTCATTTGGGTGACAAAGCGACGCCCACTCTCGTCAAACCCTTCAAATCGCCCCAATACCTGACTGCCTGACGGCAAAATTAACTCTCCCGTCTCAGGATGGTAAACGTTGCTAGTTACTAGCAAAATTTCGTAAATCGGGTCTTGGTGTTCTAAGACTAAAGGACTGTCGCCGACATATTGCAGGGCCAAACGGCTACCTTCTGGTACTGCCACTCCAGAACGATAGGACGTCGGCGCTGGCTCGGTCTCAATGGACTTCGTTTGAGGTAGGGGGACGCCGAAGGGCAGCGTTCCATCCGCCTGAGGAACTGCAGGCGGCGGTGGAATACTAGGCTGCTCGACATTGACGGGCTGCTCCGTTTCCGGTAGGAAGGGCGGTGGCGCGGGATTGGAAGCGACCTCAACAGACGTAATCTCCGCTGAGGACGGTGGCGGTGGCACCACTGCGATCGCTGTATCACCAACTGCGGTAGGCGGCACAACGATCGTTCCAGAGGGGGAAACCGTGACCATGTCTTCGGGAGCAGGAGGAGCAACAGTAGCAGGAGTTTGCTCGATCGCTTCGCCCTCGGCAGGCGGTGTGAGGCTGGGCGGCACTGCTGTGGGAGACTCCACAATCGAGGGGTCGCTGCTCCAGTTGTCGGGAGGAAGCGGAATCGTAGGAATGTCCATGGAATTCATGGCTACTGTGTCATCCTCCGTGTCCATCCCAGGCGGGGGTGGTATTGCTCCGGATTGAGGTGCAGTGGATGGCGGTGGTGCTTGAACGACAGGAGCGGTCGCGATCGCGTCAGGTTCCGGGGGCTGTACCTGGTTGGGAGATGTGGCGGGAAGGTCTGGGGCTGCTGACACTTGAGGTGCCGCAGGCACGTCGGGCACTTCCGCAAGAGATGGCACTGATACGCGGGGAGCTGTGGAAGCCCCGGTTTCGTCCAAGCCTGATACGGCGACAGAAGGCTGACTGCCTAGGGTGAACGGATCAATCGGCAACTGCTCGGGCGGAGAATCGGTCACGTTGTCAGCCCCTACCCCGGCCAAGACGGAAGCGTCAGTACTGACGCCCTGCATAGGATCTGGTCCGGTAGGCAAGCTGCGCACTGCACCCGTCATGGCTGAATTCGCGATCGTCGAAGGAGAGGTGGGGGTGGCCAGCGGTTCTGTCTCTGCCAGGTCTGGAACTGGAATCTCAATTGCAGTGGCTGCTCCATCAGCAGGATTGGCAGGGTTGATTGCTTGTGGAACATCGACGGGTAGCGCTGTATCTTCTGCTAGCGTGGCATCGTCTGACGATGTTTCCTCGGTAGGGATCGTCTCTGATTCTGACGCAGGTGCTACTTGAGGCAGGGGCTCTGTTGCCAATTGGGGTTCAGCACTAGGTTCTGGCAGTGGCTGAGTTTCAACGGGCTGAGGAGCTAGGTCAGCCGGTGGGCTAGCTTCGCTGGCGGGTGCGGCGGGTTGAGATGCGACCGGTGTCGGGGTCTCAACAGGAACAGGCTCAGCCGCGATCGTTCCGGTAGCATCATCTTGCAATAGGGGTTTTAGTGTCCACTCAGTTTGGCCGTTGCCGATATCCATGGCGGTCAATTCAGCATGGCGCGGATCGAGCAGCGTGTTGGGCGCAAACTCAAGGACAACTCGGGTGCCATTCTGCGTTTCTGACAATCGCACATAGCGAATGGCCCCAGAATACTCCTGGATGCGCTGCGTTTCTCCTAAAGCGGTTTGCGGCACATTGAGAACAATACGAGCAGGTTGTGCCAGCAAGAAAAAGTTTGGAGTGACCCCAGTTGGCAGTGTCACCGTTAGTTGATGCGTCGTGGTATCAAAGTCCCAATCGCGCAAGACGGCAGCTCTGGCCGGGGCGAATATGGCAGCACCTACCGTCATGGCGGCAAGGGCGATCGCTGATGGTGCCTGCCATGATCCAAAACTAGATTTAGAACTTCGACGTCTCCGGGGTACCATACCTTCTCCCCCACAATTTTCCGGTCTACATAAGGATATGCAGAATTTTAAGAATTGCAAGCGTAATATCAAATTGCGCTAGATATAGCGTTTAGAGGAGAAGAAGGATGGGTTAAGTGCGATCGTGGTCTGAGTGGGTCTCCGATGACTTCATATTGCGAGCTTTTTGCTTCAGGCTGTCAACGTAATCGTCTACGCTAATGGTGCTATCTGCATCTTGAGAGGGGGTTGAAGAGGGACGGGTCGGTCTATCGTCTCCTGACTTCTGGGAGTTGGTTGTTGCTGCGCCGCTGCGCTTGTCTCGCAGTTCCTTCGCCTGAGATTGCAAGCGGGCAAAGTAGTCGGTGTCGGTGATCTCAGCAACTTGCTCTCCCACGCGCGTTTGATCGATCTCAATCTCTAGGCGCAGCAAGCTTTTCATTTGTTTGTAAACCGCTTGACCGTAATCACTCTTGTTAAAACGGTCGAGCAACACCACACCGCCTGACGCTAACAGCAAGGACAGGGCTGGTGGCACGAGTGGGATCCAACCCCCTTGAAGAAAGAAAAGATAACAAACGCCGTAAAGACCTCCCAGCAACACCACGGCTCCCACAGCGTAGGGCAAAGGCCGCCGCACATACCAGGCAAAGAGGGCACCGCCTAATCCCCAAGCGATAATCCACCCGGCTTCTCCCAATGTGGACCAGCCCCACAAGAGGGGACGGTCGTTCAAGACAGCCCTTAAAATTTGGCTGGTTGCTTGGGCGTGGACCATCACACCTGTCATGGTTTGACTATCGCGCAATCCACCGCTGAACGGTGTGTAAAAGACGTCTTTGGCTTCGGGCGTAGTGGCGCCAATCAGAACAATGCGATCGCGAAATTGGTCGGGCGAGACCTGTCCCGCAAGCACTTCACTGAGGCTAACTTCTGGAATTGCACCATCAGACGCTTGGTAATTGAGCAGAATTTGATAGCCCTGCGCGTTGATGTTGCGGTAGCTACCTGTGTTGGGACCTAAGCGAGAGAGAACCGTATCTCCCAATTTGAGTTCTTGGTTGGCCGTAAACTCTGGCTGGATGCCATCAGCCGCCAGGTAGCTCAGCGCTAGCTGCAAACTCAAAGACAGCAGCTGAGCATCAGGACTGTTGCACAGATGGGTGTTGGTGACATCGGAGTCCTCGGGTGGTGCCGCAACGAGTAAGCTCCGTCGCAAAATGCCGCCTTGATCAACTAATAAATCAGAAAAACCGACATATTCTTCAGGCACGCCTTGAGGTGGGGGAACGCCTGGATTCGCCGAATCGCTCATTTTGCAAACGGGAAAAACGCGATCGCTGCTCTCTAGTTGTGTCACCAGAGCGGCTTGTCCTTCGCCGATGGGAACGTCTCGGAAAATATCTAAGCCAACAGCCCGAGGATTGCCTGCTAATACAATCTCCAAAACGTCTGCCAAAGTGCTGTCTTGAATTGGCCATTCCTGACGAGCCTGAATATCAGCCTCACTGATGCCAACGACGAGAATGCGATCATCCGGCGTCGGGGCTGAACGCAGACGCATCATTTGGTCATAAACGCCCAGTTCCAGTCCCTGCAAAGCTCCGACTGCTCTGAGACCTAATACGATAATGGCCGTTGAGACCGTTGAAATGACTGGTGGACGACAAACCCGACTCATCCAATCAAGTGGTTTCTGGACCCAAGGAGGAGAGTTTCGACCTTTGGGAGAGGGTGGAGTTACCATAAGCACCAGCAGCTTGTGTTAAGCGTAAAAATTCCGTCAGTGTGTTTAGGCGATGGCTTAGAAAAAGCCGATGACGCCTGATGTGGGCGTCATTTAGAGCGTATTGTCCTGAGCGAGGCGTTGCGCCCCCATCGGTGACCTATGGTGCTGATAATAACTCTGGGATGCTCCCCTTTCTTGTCCGTAGAATCCAATTTTTTAGAGTCCTTTGCAATAGAGGACAGGCCAACCTCAGCTTTGTCATGATTGAGGCTCTGAAGGAATTCATTCAAGAACCGTAACAGTATTCCGTATTACTGAGGTTAGTCGGTGTATCTCTAGGTGACAATAGAGTCAATATTCAGGGACTCTATGATAATGGCTTAGGTATTTGAGGCCAAAGGTGAATAGCATCAATCGTTTTTGTGCCTTTTGGATTGATTTAATATTCTGTGTCTGCTGATATCTGGTTAATCAAGTTCTATGAAATGCTGTCGTCACCCGCGTCCAATAGGATTCTCCGGCGCTGTCGGTCTCCTGTTGAGTATAGGAATCATGAGTATGGATCTGCCTGCGATCGCTCAGAGTCGATTACGGCTGCGACTGCCCGATATCAGTGCTCCAGGTAATCGTCAATCCGGATCAACTCGCAGTACTAGCTGTATTGCTCCCCGCGATAACCTGATTTCTTTGGTTCCTCAGACCAACTATGGACAAACGGTAGAGGGTTACCCTACCTTTTACTTTTACCTGCCGCCGACAGAAGCGCGTCAGCTGAAGCTCGTTATGCTGAATGACGCCACTAATGAGTTCGTTTATGAAGGACGCTTTAGCATCCAAGCTAACTCTGGAATTGCCAGCGTCAGCTTGCCTAACAATGGCCTACAGAGACCACTGGAAGTCGGCCAGCGCTATGTTTGGTATCTTGCAGTCATTTGTGACGAGAATGACCCAAGTGCCGACGTTGTTGTAGAAGGCTATGTTGAGCGAGTTGCGCCGATTGCCGCAGCTGATGAAGCATCGCCTACAGTATTACCGGCGATTTACGCAGAGGAAGGGCTGTGGTATGACGCAGTCAACGCCTCAGCTGAACTCAAAGAGGATGGCAGTTCTACAGAATGGGAGACTTTGCTGGAAGCGGTAGAACTCGATGATTTGATTGCTGTACCTTTGCTGACTCATTTGAGTTTTCAGGAACAATCCGCTGCTTCGGACAGTCAATAACGCCAGCGCGATTGGTAACTCATTACGCTGAGGAGAGATTAATATCTTCTCAGCGTTTCTGATTTTGAGCAGCGGCACAGAAGGTTGCACAATACTGCTGATAGCCCCCCGGAAAGACGACGTTGAGAACCAGCGGATCAGACTGATCAAGAACATCTCCCGGCCCTTCAGTGACTGTTGGAGTGCCGTCATTGTTGACTACGTTTAGGGGTTTTCGATTCCTCAACTCACCGCCGCTACTGTCAACATAGACGACCACATTGCCCACACTGAACGATCGCCCAATGGCTTGTATCAAATGTAAAAAGTTGCGATCGCTGCCACCTCGCTGAGCGATCACCTCGCCGTTAACGTGAGTTACCTTGCTGGTGACAGTATCCCCGACGCCAACCATTAAGGGCATGTGAGCAGGATCAAAGTGGTCTTCCACCAGCTGAATCAAAGCATTATGGTCGTGAGGTGCTGTGCGAACGCTAAAGTCAGGTCCAAGGGGATAAGTGCCTGTGCGCTGAGCATAGTAGCGATTGAGCAGCGCTAACACTCCAGCCTCTTTGATCGCCCCTCGCAGCATAAATTGAAAGTCAGTGGTGCCGGATTCTGAGGCTTGGCTCAACCAGACAATCTCTTTACCGCTCTCGTCCCGTCCGTGGTTGGGTGCATAGTGAACGAAAAAAGAAGCCGCTAGTCCTTGCTCAGCGGCTTCTGTCAGTAGATCGTCCATCAGCGACTGCATTGCTTTCTGCAACGCCACGTAGATTTCGCGATCGCTGCCAATCTCTCCATGGAATGTGTTGAGGTTAGCCGTAGGTGACGCCACGTTGTCTAAAGCCGACGATTGAATACATCGCTCTAGCGTTGCTGCATCCAAACCCAGGTCGTGATTGGCCGCAAAGGTCTCTAGCGATCGACGAATGCGATGGGGCACGGTTTTAAGAAACGCTAGCTCAGCATCTGTCACGCCTGGATGGTCTGTCACGCCATCGCGATCCTGCCACTGCACTCCTCCAGCCGCTAGACCCGGCAAGTATCGTCGCTGCTCACGGACTTGTTCAGTGTCATTACCAAAAGCACGCTCAACAATACCGTTAACGCCCCGCCGTCCGATATGTTCGCCATTCGTCAGCACATAAAAATGACCTTCAAAGGCAGCGGTTGCCTTGACATAAGCCGGATCAATAGCTCGGTGTAGGGGATCTTTCACTAGCCCCATGCACACACCGTCCAAATCCTGAATGATAAGCAAGTTTTCTGTCGTTGCTAACAGATCACAGAAGCGATCGTGCTGCAAAGAAAACGTTTGCTTGTGCAAAGGCAGACTGATAGCAGAAGTCATAGGAGCTAAAGAACGCTACTTCAGCCTCAGCCTACCAAGTGAACGAACATCTGTAGGTAGTCTCGACATTAAGATGAGCAGATATCCGAGCCAATAGCATGACGCAGGCGCAGCAGCCATTCCCATCAGGCTGCATTACGGTCTTGTGAGACTTGCAGTCTCTGAATTATTTCACAAACCCGCTTTCGCCTTACCTAAAAAGCGTACCGGATCTCACAGTACGGCAACTCCTGTCGCAATAGCTCAGTAAACTGCTCCACTAGTCTCCCCTTCAGTCCCCGCTTGTAGCGTACATTTCGTCCGCCTGTCTGCGAAAATTTCGTCTCTTGAATGTCAGGCTGCCAAAGCAGTTCTTCACCCTTGGGATGCCAGCCCAGGTTGACGTCATGCAGGCGGTCGTTATGAGTCAAGAAAATCACCTCACACTTCAGCTGCGCTTTAGCTTGGTCGTTCAACACGTCGTCTACCTGTCCGAACAGCTCCGCGTATTCCTCTAGCCAGCCGTCGTAATACACGACTGGGGCAAAGTTGAGATGTACCTCATACCCTGCCTCGACAAAATCATTGACGGCATGGATGCGATCGCGAATTGGAGACGTTCGAACATCAATAATTTGGGCCTTGGAATCAGGCATGAGGCTAAAACGAATGCGCGTTTTGCCTTGAGGATCGTAGTCAAGCAGCTGTCGATTGACGCACTTAGTTGCAAACGTGGCCTTGGCGTTCGGAATCCTGCGAAATAGAGCAACTATGTCTCGCACGTTGTCACAAATAGCAGCGTCAACTGAACAGTCACTGTTTTCGCCAATCTCATAAACCCAATCACGGGGATCAACCTGATTAGGTTCAGGCTTGTTACCTTGCCGCTTAGCATGGCGCTCCGTATAGCCTAAAATTCGCTTAATGTTGACGAAGGTCGTGATGGGGTTAGCGAATCCCTTGCGTCGAGCAACATAGCAATACGCACAGGCCATCGCACAACCATTGGCATGAGAAGGTGCAACAAAGTCAGATGAGCGGCAATTAGGTCGTGCCTGAATAGACTTTTTCGTGCCTAAAACGAGGACTGTCCGCTTAATGCGATTCCAATCGTCTACAGAACCTTCATTACCATGCAGGTCAGGGATCTTCCAGTGGGAAGGCACCTCAATCAAGGACGCCTCCGGATACTGAGTCAAGATATCTTGGGCACGCTGGTACTGAAATACATCTGGTTCGTGATAGATCTCGCGAATATTAAGCAAGCGCTTGAGATGCAGATCACGTTGAGTCTGAGCTGTTTGAAGGGTAGTCAAAAAATGAGTCCTTTGAATGTCAGTACAGGTCTCGCGATCGCCCTGCTGCTTGCCCCTGACGATGACAGCACCAACAGGACTGCGAACTCACTGCCTTCACCGTAACGTGACTGTTGTGGAGGACAATTCTCCCAGTTTTCGTAAACACCGTCCGTCTTGGGGTGGATTATGTCCTATGGGTAACTCTGCCCTACAACTCAGCTGGAACCCTCATTTCAGAAGGGTTAAGCACCTTATTTTGTTGTCACACTATAACCACGGCGCTAGCCGATAGCGCTCTTTGCTGTTAATTGTCTTTTTTGTTTTGTCCAACTCTGTTTCTGCGATCGCCAACGCTCCTACCGTTTCCCAGACGCAGCCTGCCTCGGTCAACACGGCCTATCGCACCCGTCAGTGGAAGCCAGAGCAAGTTTTGTTTACCCCTGCTGCTTTGGATGAACCGTGGGGTCAGCAAATTTTGGAGCGTGTGCGATCGCTCGATCTGCCAGTTGAATTTCTTAAGGCCAACCGGATTACCGGTCTTCGAGGAGAGACTGAGCGAGAGACCTACTCAGTTGCTAAGCGCACGCTGGCAGTGGTAACAGCTCCCGCAAGTCAGCTTAAGCTGACTCCCATTCCACCCTCTGCCGACTGGCAATTTCACTTAGCGCAGGGATGTCCAGCGCATTGTCAATACTGCTACTTGGCAGGTAGCTTGCAAGGGCCGCCCGCCATCCGGGTTTATGCTAATCTGCCGCAGATTCTAGACAATTTGAAGCACTATGAGAAGTCTGATCGTGATACGTCCTACGAAGTAAGCTGCTACACCGATCCGCTGGGAATTGAGCATTTAACAGGCAGCCTCGCTGAATGCATTCGTTATTTCGGCACCCGCGAAAGAGGCTACTTGCGTTGGGTGTCGAAGTTCGACAACGTAGACGGTTTGTTAGGGTTACCTCACAACGGTCATACTCGCTGTCGTTTCAGTATTAATGCAGCACCTGTTTCGCGCTTTTTGGAAGGTGGCACTGCTTCAATAGCGGAACGGCTACAGGCGGTTCGTAAGCTTGCTTTACCGCGTGAGCAGGGCGGTGGCGGATATCCCATTGGCTTTGTCGTTGCTCCCATCATGCCGATTGAAAACTGGCAGGAAGAATACAGTCAGCTTTTGGATCAGGCTGCCAATACCTTAGATTTTGACTGCGATTTGACGTTTGAACTGATCTCTCATCGCTTTACGCCTGGATCTAAAGGGGTGTTGGAGCAGTGGTATCCCAACAGCAAACTGGACTTAGATGAGTCTAAGCGATCCGTTAAGCGCAACAAATTTGGCGGTACCAAATATGTCTACGACAAAGACACCATGAAAACCCTCAAGGCGTTTTTTGAAGATGCGATCGCGCAGCGCTTTCCCAATGCTGAAATTCTCTACTGGACTTAAACGTGTCCACCGCTAAGAATCACCAGCATATCTATGCAAAGGTTTAGTTCATAAGAAAAACGCCCCTTGGTATAGGGGCGTCAATCACGCACGAAAAGTATAGTTAGCTGGCTAGATAGCCACGAACATTGCTCTTGCGACGACGCAGATGCTTAAGCGCTTGCTGCTCAAGCTGGCGAACTCGCTCACGGCTAATGTTGAGTCGATTGCCAACTTTTGCCAAAGACAATTCATTACCGTCGTTTAGGCCATAACGTAGTGTGATAACCTCCTGCTGCTGAGGTGTTAGCTCCGCCAGCAGAGTGCGAATATCTTGTTTGAGAGATTCGCGGACAGTGTAGTCTTCAGGCGATGCTTTTTCGTCTTCGAGTAATTCTTGAAGTTCCGTGTCTTGGTTATCACCAATACGAACATCCAAAGAAATCGGTTGCCGAGACATGGTGAGATATTCTCGAACTTGAGTTGTCTCTAGTTCTAAAGCCTCTGCAATCTCAGCAACAGTAGCGCTTCGTCCCAGTTTCTGAGACAGTTCACGCTGAACTCGCTTGATCTTATTAAGCTTTTCGGTGATGTGGATGGGGAGCCGGATAGTTCGAGCCTGCTGCGCGATCGCTCGCGTGATAGCCTGCCGAATCCACCAGTAGGCGTAAGTCGAAAACTTGTAACCCTTAGTTGGGTCAAACTTCTCGACACCCCGCTCCAGACCTAAAGTGCCCTCTTGAATCAGGTCAAGGAACTCAAGGTTACGCTTTTGATACTTTTTAGCGATCGCGACGACTAGGCGCAAATTGGCTTCAATCATCTTGCGCTTCGAACGTTCACCCCCGCGCAGCTGCTGCTTCAGTTCTTCTAGGTCAAGACCCGCTGTGCTCGCCCACTCTTCATAGGTGGGTTCTCTGTCTAGCTCTGTCTCCAGCTGCTCTCTAGCTTCCAGAAGACCCATCATTTGCTGCACCTGCTTACCCAGCACAATCTCCTCTTCATGAGTGAGGAGCGGTACTCTACCTATCTCGTGCAGATAGGTCCGTACAGCGTCGGCGGAGAAAGAAGGGGCTTTAGTTTTGGATTTACGGGCATTAACTTTAGGCATGAGGTTCGCCTCCACTGATGATGCTGAAGCAGTTCCTTCAGAAAAATTGAAGGAGCACAGATGCGCGATCGCAATAACGGAATTATTTAAGTTCTAACTGTTTGAAGCGTCAGCAATTTTCAAAGATATAGGGATATAACCACCCCAATGAATACGGCCTACCGAGAAAGACATCTAATATTAAGGACTGCTCACCGGTACTAAAGAACTTCAAGAAACAGCAATAAACCAAAAAACGGAACCGTTATGAGTTTGGATCTCTATCTTAAAACAACTTATTCGTTGCGTAAAGTACTACAAATGTAGTTTTTGGAGATTTTTTATCTCTAAACGCCTAACTATTCAAAGCAAGCATTTTCAAATTGCTCCTATATCATCGCTTGTAACTCCTGATGTTCCTGGGGTAAAAGCCCCCCCAGAGAACCGTACAGATGTTTCAAATCTTGAAAACTATACAGTTTAGTTTAGGTGAATAGGACAAGAACTCTAGGGTTGTTTCTAATCTTGTAACCAACCTATGAAATTGTCATAAACCTGGAATGAAATTGAGATGACGTTTTCCTGAGAAATATGAGACGGTTTTTGCCGAAGCATTCAAGGGCAATCAGACTATGGCTTTGAATGCGATAAGGGAAATCAGCGAACCCAGTTGCGAGTAACTTCTATGGATTCTATTCAGGCGATCGCTGGAAAAAAGCTCCCTTTTGTCGCAGGCTATATCTCACACCGGTAACTCTCACACTCACAAACAGAAAAGGAGACCGCTTTATGGCCCGTATGTACTACGACAGCGACGCAAACCTAGATCTATTGAACGGCAAGACAGTCGCGATCGTCGGCTATGGCTCCCAAGGACATGCCCATGCTCTCAATTTGAAAGATAGTGGCGTCAACGTCATTGTCGGTTTGTATGAAGGTAGCCGTTCCATTGCCAAAGCAGAGGCAGAAGGACTAACCGTTAAGCCTGTAGCCGATGCTGCTAAGCTAGCAGATTGGATCATGATTCTGCTACCCGATGAAGTACAGAAGCGGGTCTATGCGGAAGATATTGCGCCCAATCTAGAGGCCGGCAACGTTCTTTCCTTTGCCCACGGCTTTAACATCAACTTCGGACAGATTGTTCCTCCAGCTGAGGTTGATGTGGTTATGGTGGCTCCGAAAGGTCCAGGACACTTAGTTCGTCGTACGTATACAGAAGGTCAAGGCGTTCCTTGTCTATTCGCGGTCTATCAGGACGCGACTGGTCAGGCACGAGATTTAGCCATGGCCTATGCCAAAGGCATCGGGGGGACCCGTGGCGGTATTTTGGAAACGACCTTTCGGGAAGAAACGGAGACCGATTTATTTGGTGAACAGGTCGTTCTCTGTGGTGGCCTAAGCGAACTTATTAAATCCGGCTTTGAGACGCTGGTCAATGCTGGCTATCAGCCTGAACTGGCTTACTTTGAGTGCCTACATGAAGTGAAGCTAATCGTTGACTTGGTTGTCGAGGGTGGGCTTGCCAAGATGCGGGATAGTATCTCTAATACGGCTGAGTACGGAGATTACACCCGTGGCCCGCGCATCATCACAGACGAAACTCGTGCTGAGATGACAAAAATCTTGAAGGAGATTCAGACAGGACAATTTGCCCGAGAATTTGTGCTGGAAAATCAATCGGGCAATGCTGGCTTTACTGCTATGCGTCGTCGCGAAGCTGAACACCCCATTGAAGAAGTCGGTAAGGACTTACGGGCAATGTTTAGCTGGTTGAAGAAAGTCTGAACCCTGCCTTGGATAGAGCTGTTGCTAGTTCTGCTAGGACAATACGGCGAGCCATCTAGCTATGACTAAGCCCCCGAATGCTGTTTAGTGCATAAGCTCAGATGGCTAAAGCTATATTCCTTTTAGTCGCTAAGCGTGATCACAGCTGCTGAATTTCGATCACGCTAACAAAAGTTGTTGAAATCTATCGTAGGACGGTGGTTATGACTACCCTACAGCATCATATGGTGAGACGTTGACTTGAAAATCGACGCATTATGGCTTCTAAGACCGCCCACGTTTTTGTTGTGGATGATTCTGCTGATAACCGCTTTTTGTTAGAAGCGCTATTGGAAGACGAGGGTTACATCATCACCACGCTAGCTGGTGGGCAAGAGATGCTAGACATTGTTGCTGAGGTTTTGCCTGACCTGATTTTGCTGGACATCATGATGCCGGGCATGAGCGGTTATGAAGCGACTCGCAAGCTGCGCAGCATGAATACACTGCCCTTCATTCCGATCTTGCTGGTGACGGCCCACGAGCGGTCCAATGTTGTCGAGGGACTGGACACCGGAGCGGATGATTTCATTCGCAAACCGTTCAATGCTGATGAACTGTTAGCAAGAGTTCGAGCGCTACTGCGGCTGAAGCAGAGTGTTGATGCTGAGCGTGAAATCACGCAGCAACGAGATGACTTTGTCTCTCGTCTGACTCATGATTTGCGAACGCCGTTGGTGGCCGCCAACCGCATGCTGTCTTTGGTCACTGAGGACACATTTGGCACGATTCCAACAGATGCCAAGACTGCCATCAGTCAAACCATTTTGAACAATGACAATTTGTTGGCAATGGTGAATACCTTGCTAGAGGTCTATCGTCACGAAGCTGGACGTAAAGAAATGGTGATGGCACCTTTCAACCTCAAACGGCTGCTGGAGGAGGTTGTGGCTGAGCTTTTGCCCTTAGCCCAAGAAAAACAGCTGACGTTGAAGTTAGACGATTGGGTAGACTCTCAGTCGGACGATCGCCAATACACCCTTAAGGGCGATCGCTTGGAGTTTCGCCGAGTTTTGGTGAACCTGATTGGCAATGCGCTCAAGTTTACTGACGTAGGCGAGGTTCTAGTCCGCTTTGAGAAAGTGATGGCAGAGACACCTTATTGGCAGATCACAGTCAAAGATACCGGACCAGGAATTACTGTTGAGGATCAAGCCGAACTATTTGCTTGGTTTCGAACGGGGAAACATCGCCGTTCCGGTAGCGGGCTTGGACTGCATCTAGCACAGCGTATTGTCCATGCTCATGGAGGACGCCTGTCGGTTAGCTCGGAGGTCGGTAAAGGCAGCAGTTTTACTATTCAGATACCGCTTTAGACGTTTGGAGTACTGCCAATACCTCATTACTGTGTTCAGCTTTTTAGGCTGAACACAACGGGTTTAATGCTGCCTACAGAAAGAGTGAGAGTGCAATCGCGGGTGCAATAACCCAGAAAAAAATTGCTTGCAAAATCAGCCGTTCTCGATTCTGAAATGGACCCATTGGGATCTTTCTCCTACTTAAGAAAGAGCACTCAAACGAAACAGAGATCTCGTAAAGTTTTAATTTCACTTTGGCAATGCATCAGCATGAGAAAAGGTTGCCCATGCTGTGATTGCTTGTTGTCACTGTACTGACAAAAAATCGTAAAGACTTGTATAAGCCTTGAACCCTTAAATGACTTAATTGGATAAATGTCTCACAGTTTCGGAACTGTCGGAGACTAAAGACTGGAGCTTTATTGCCTTAATACAATCATTAGCACCTGATTAACCGTAAAAATCACCCTAGAAATACCCAAAGTAAGGTGTTCGGTTGTTAGTTCAGATTTAGCCTCTCAGAAACGTTCAACAGTCGAAAATTTCGAAACTGTTCGGTATTGTCATCCAGCAAATAACAATTCTGGAAAAATATTAGATTTCCTTTAGAATTGCGTCACACGAAACTGAACCATTGGCCTTTATGACAGAGAGACATTGATAATTATGAATTTGCTCAATTGATTTCTGCTGCATTGCGACCCTCCGTCGTGTTGCCAAAACGCCACAGCATGGCGGCGGCTTCGGCGCGAGTAACAGCTTTATCTGGACGGAAGAGGGTTGTGTAGCCAAAAGCGCGACGAAAATTGGAAAAGTCCCCCAGCTGAAAATCTGCCGCGATCGCCCTCAACGCCAGAGCGTCAATGCTGGCCGTGTCTTGGAAGCTCCAAGCAGCGGTAACAGCTTCAGGGGTTGTTGTAGGAAGAGCCGTTCGCGTATCTAGCGGAACTTTCCACAGGATGGCTGATTCCCGAACAAGGGGAGCATCGGGGCGAAAATTGACGGCAGTACTATTGCCGGTAAACGCGCTGGGAATGATCCCCGCCTCCGCTAATCCTTGAATAACGGCAAAATCGGGATCAGACGTGGGTACATCCTGAAATGCAGGTTCATCACTGGAACTACCCGACCGCAGGCGATCGCCCGGTTCATCTTCATAGAATCTGTTGTAGCTATTAAATAGCCAGCGGGCATACTCTCGACGTGAAATTGGTTGCGCAAAGGGAGACTGATCCGCAGAGGCGGGATTATCAGTGCTGTTGGCTGGTTCAGACAGTGCCAAGAGTTCAAGGGCCTGTAAATCTCGAATGTAGGCTTGTAAATCCGCAGGAACCCCAGTTAATGCTTGGGCTGTGTTCGAAGCATCGACTGCTTCCTGATCCGAGGACGTTAATTCAGCATCAGAATCACTCCAGACGGGGCCGATAAAGTCTTGGTCGCCCGGTTCAGGAGTACGCGCCACAGTGTCAGCTGGCTCATCCGTTCGATCAGCTGCAGCTGAGTTGTCCGCTTCAACGGCATCCCCCTCTGTTTGAGTCTCTGCCTCAGCGCTATCAGCTTGAGCGCTATTAGTCTGGTTGTCAGCGATCCCCGATGTCTCATCAGCTTGATCTGTAGCCTCTGTCCCCGCTTCAGAGGATGACGAATCCAGTGGCGACGTATCTTCCAATTGGGGATCAGCTTCTAGAGACTGTTGAACCTGATCGCCCAGAGGGCTGCCTGCACATCCCACTGACAGACCGAAAGTCAGTAGACTCATGATGACGTACATCTCACGTTTGTTCGTCACGGTTCCCAATAGTCTTTGTCTATCCAATAGTGCTCTCAATCTAAACTCCCCAAACGATCCCGCATCATCGCTTTATCATTACGCTAGCGCAGTATTCTACCGTTCTGAGGCTAAGGTTGTGTCTGCGAAAAAGATCATTATCGATTGCGATCCGGGTGTCGATGACGCGATCGCCCTAATGCTTGCATTGAAGTCTTCTGAACTTGCCGTACAGGCTATTACTGTCGTCGCTGGAAACGTTCCTCTGGAGCTCACTCAGCGCAATGCTCGCCAAATTTGTGAGCTTTTAGACCGAACAGATGTGCCGATTTATGCAGGCTGCCCTAGGCCGTTAGTGCGATCACTGATCACAGCGGAAGACATTCACGGCAAAAGTGGCTTGGAAGGCGTTACTTTACCTGAACCGGCTGTCCCGTTGCAGCCCATGCACGCGGTTCATTACTTGATTGAACTATTGCGAACTGCCGTTGAACCCCTAACCATCGCAGCGTTAGGTCCATTGACCAACATCGCGGTTGCGTTGATTCAGGCGCCTGACATTGTCGACAAAATTGAGCGCTTAGTCATCATGGGAGGTGGCATCACCCATGGCAATATCACGCCTGTTGCTGAATTCAATATGTATGTTGATCCCCATGCGGCTCAAGTGGTATTCGAAGCAGCTATCCCTACGACTCTAATCAGCTTAGATGTGACCCATCAGGTGCTGACAACACCTGCCCGTTTAGATGCTATTCAAGCTGTGGGTAATCCAGTCAGTGAGGTAGCAACGGCTGTTTTAAGTCACTACGGCAAGGCAGATAAGGAGAAGTTGGGTACTTTAGGAGCACCCCTCCATGATCCCTGTGTGATTGCTTATTTGCTGGAACCGCATTTGTTCACAACCTATCCCGGCAGTATTCAAGTGGAAACCAACAGTCCACTGACTTTGGGACAAACCGTCATCGGACTAGCCGAGTCCAGCAGTCCGATGATTGACATTGCTCAGGATGTGAATGCATCTGGAATCTATGACTTACTGATAGAGCGCTTGGAAAATCCATAATGTTCTCAAAGTCTAGTTATGGAGGGATTGATAAGATTGAGTTAATTATCTTTCCTCAGTGTCTATGAGCTATACCACTGAAGAACTTCTAGACTTTCTGGATCAAGAATTACGAGCAGCATGGCGGGGAGAGCGGGTTCTCTTGTCCTCAGACAAGCGCCTTAACCCTGTTGTTGCTAAGGCGATCGGCACTGAAAAATTAAGCAAAGTCTTTGCGGTTCAAGACTTTCGGGACCAAATCCACCAATATCAGCGGGAATACAGTGTTTCTGGCTTGGTCTGGCACACCTGTCGCTTTCAAGGGCGATCGCACCAGTTTCCTGAGCTTCACCAGCAACTCGTCCCCATTCCTGAAGACAAGCTGACGTTAACTGCGGCTAAAGCAGGCGTGATTGACTTCTGGCGCTCTTCGATTGCTGGATTGCGGCTATGGCGATCTGGTGCACCGCCCTTGCCGTTAGAGCTTTCGACTGTGAATCGATGGATTGAAGAGGCGGAATGGGCGGAAGTTGATGCTACCCGCTCTGAGCTCTATCTGCGCCTCTGCTGGGGCGATCCCAAGGTGTGTCACTACGATTGGGCGAGACCTGATTCAGGATGTGAACGAATCATTGCGGCGATCGCGGAACCCAGCTCAATCAAGGTATGATTTTTCTTTGGGGGAGTTTAGACGAGGCGACACTTCTGCTTGTCGTTTAGCTTTCCTAGCCACGTTTACCCACATTAGAAGCTATGCCGTTTGCTGTTGGGGTTATTGAAACTCAAGGATTTCCTGCTGTTTTGGCTGTTGCAGATGCCATGGTCAAAGCGGGTCGCGTAACCCTTGTGAAGTATGAGCGAGCTGAGAGTGGTAGGCAGTTTGTTGCGGTTCGTGGAGCTGTTTCGGAAGTGAAGCGAGCGGTTGAGGCCGGTCTGATTGCTGGCAATGACATGCCGAATGAGGGCACAGTAACAACTCACTACATTGTGCCGAACCCTCCTGAAAACCTGGAGGCGGTTCTGCCGATTTATTTCAGTGAAGAGTCTGAGGACTTTTGGCTAGAGGAAATGCGTGGTATTTTGCCAGGTCTATGATTCTGTAACTAAACATTGATTAACGTGAAGAATCTGTGGCTACGCAACAAAGCGTCCAAAGTAACCACTTCAGGGGTCTCTCGGCCTTACAATAAATTTGAATTCCTAATTCTATCTGAGGAGAACAGTAATGCCCCAGGCAGTTGGCTCACTTGAGACGAAAGGCTTTCCGCCTGTTTTAGCGGCAGCAGATGCAATGGTGAAGGCAGGTCGAGTGACTTTGGTCAACTATATTCGGGCTGGAAGTGCCCGTTTTGTCGTCAACATTCGCGGTGATGTGTCTGAGGTCAAGGCGGCGATGGAGGCAGGCGTTGCCGCAGCAGAAAATGCTCCGGGCGGTGTCTTGGAAACGTGGGTCATTATTCCTCGTCCCCACGAGAACGTAGTTTCAGTTCTACCTATCGAATATACTGACGATGTTTCTGCTTTCCGGCAGGCGGTTGAGCAGCCTGTTCTACCCGGATCTAACGGCGGTTCTAATCGATAGGTTACGACGGATCAATTGCTTCAAGCTTCCTGCCGCCGAGTGATGCCATCCACTCGGCGGTTATTCGATGGCGTTATATCCTAGAGTTTATTAGTTCTCATTTTCAATAGCAGCTTCACCGCTAGCCAGCTTACTCTATGAACTCATCGGCTATCCTCGAACTGATTTCGCTGACCAAGCAATTTGAAAATCAGCCTCTTCCTGCTGTGAATCAGGTCAGTCTGACGTTACGACAGGGTGAACTGCTAGGACTTTTAGGTCCTTCCGGCTGCGGCAAGACAACTTTGTTGCGGCTTATTGCCGGGTTTGAACGCCCCCAATCCGGAAGCATTGAGCTAGCGGGGAGAACTGTTTGCGGAACTGGGACGTGGATACCCCCTGAGCGGCGAGATGTGGGCGTTGTGTTTCAGGACTATGCGCTATTTCCCCATCTTTGCGTATTGGATAACGTTGCTTTTGGTCTGAAAAGTTTGGCTCGCCGTGGCAAGTTAGCCAATCCTCAAATTCGGGAAGAAGCTGAACGGGCGATCGCCCTTGTTGGCCTATCTGGCTTTGAAAAACGCTTTCCTCATCAGCTGTCGGGTGGGCAGCAGCAGCGGGTAGCCCTTGCCCGCGCGATCGCCCCTCGACCATCTCTGATTTTGCTGGATGAACCGTTCAGCAATCTGGATGTCCAGGTACGGCTCTACCTGCGTCAGGAGGTCCGTGACATTCTTAAAAGCGTTGGGGCCTCTGGAGTCTTTGTGACTCACGATCAGGAAGAGGCGCTCTCTATTTCAGATTGTCTGGCAGTGATGCGACAAGGAACGGTAGAGCAGTTTGGAACACCGGAAGCGATTTATCGCCAGCCAGCATCTCGCTTTGTGGCTGGGTTTGTCACTCAGGCCAATTTTCTGCAAGCCCAGCGGGAGGGTAGCGTTTGGAAAACCCTTCTCGGTGCTTTTCCTGCCAACAATCACGCTTCGAATAGCAACCTTGGGGAACTGATGATTCGGCAAGAGGAGCTCATGCTGCACCCTGATGCGGCGGGTGAGTTAGTCGTGCGCGATCGCCAGTTTTTGGGTCGGGAGTACCGCTATACTCTCACCACTGCAACCGGAGAACTCCTCCACGCCCGTACCAACACCTGCGATCGTCTAGACATTGGGCAAACCGTTCATGGCAAAGTCGCTACCCAACACCCTCCCATCTTTCTAAAGGATTCATAGAGCAAAATTCACTGTGGGCTGTCTAGGGAAACAGGGTATACAATTGTACTGTTAATGGGGATGAGCTGTCATGGTTTCGCAACTCCGAACGTCCGACCCGCAACCGGATAACCATTCCATTGTTTATCCGGATAGCGATGGTCAGCCAATGTCGGACAACACTAAACAGTTTCGCTGGATTGTGCTGATTCAGCAGAACTTGGAAGCTTGGTTTGCCGATGTAGCAGACGTGTTTGTCGCTGGAGATTTACTGTGGTATCCCGTTGAAGGCGAACCCAAAATTCGGCAGGCCCCTGATGCAATGGTTGTTTTTGGCAGATCCAAAGGCGATCGCGGCTCATACAAACAGTGGCTCGAAGACGATATTGCCCCGCAAGTGGTCTTTGAAGTGCGATCGCCCGGCAATACCCAAACTGAGCTAGACAAAAAACTTGTGTTTTATGATCGCTACGGCGTCGAAGAATACTATCTCTACGACCCTGATCGGAATGATTTGAGCGGATGGTTAAGGGAAGAGCGTCTAACCCCTATTGACTCGATGACTAACTGGGTAAGCCCCCGCCTTGAGATTCGATTTGATTGGCAGGATAATGACCTGACGCTCTATCTGCCGAACGGTGTGGCTTTCACCACCCTAGAACAGGAACGACAGCGGGCAGAAGCAGCCGAACTGCGAGCTGCTCAATTAGCTGAGCGACTGCGAGCAATGGGAATCGATCCCGATCAATTGCAATAACAGCCTATGCTTAAGTTGGGACACCGATAACCGACGATCGCTTTTCACTCAATACATTAGTTGCCGTTAATTTCCTCCTACTCACTATCATTGAGAACAGTTGTTTGCGTCTTGCCCTGGCCTAGCCCCTGATGAACGCCGTCGAGATCGAAGAAGCCGTTTCCCAGCTCGCCACAGCGCCCTTTGACCCAGAGGAGTTTCCCTTTGCTTTCCTCGAAGCTTTTGGCAATAAGAAAACGACCATTAAGCGGCTGAGGAGCAAGAAAAGTAGCTCCAATCAGTCAGACTTGGGCGGGGTGCTTCAGCGCAGCAACATTCATATCAAGGTATGTGCGGAGGGAGAGGTGGCGGACACGCTGACGGCATTACAGGAGAGTCCGGCGACCACGAAACAGAAGGCGAAATTCATTCTAGCGACGGACGGCCACGACCTCCAGGCGGAGAACCTGATCGATGGCGAAACTATTGCCTGCGACTACCCCGACTTCCATGACCACTTCGGCTTTTTCCTGCCGCTGGCGGGCATCACGACGGTTAAGCAGATTCGGGAAAATGCCTTTGACATCAAGGCGACAGGTCGCCTCAATCGCTTGTATGTGGAGCTGCTGAAGCAGAATCCCGACTGGGACACGGCAGAGCGCCGCCCGGAGATGAACCACTTCATGGCGCGGCTGATCTTCTGCTTTTTTGCGGAAGACACGAATATCTTCCACAGCGATGGTCTATTTACCCAGACCGTGCAGCAGATGAGTGCCAGCGATTCCTCGAATACCCATGAGGTGCTAGCGGAAATCTTTCGGGCGATGGCGACGCTGTTGGCAGAGCGAGAGGCGGCAGGCATTCGCAACTGGGCCAATCAGTTTCCCTATGCCAATGGGGGGCTGTTTTCCGCCAATGAGAGCGGACAGATAGAGGTACCGTGCTTTAGCCGCATTGCGCGATCGTACTTACTGCATGTGGGCAATCTGGACTGGACGAAGATCAACCCCGACATCTTCGGCTCGATGATTCAGGCGGTGGCGGATGACGAGGAGCGGGGAGCGCTGGGGATGCATTACACCAGCGTGCCGAACATCCTGAAGGTGCTGAATCCGCTGTTTTTGGATGACCTACGCGACCAGCTAGAGGCAGCAGGTGACAACCCCCGCAAGCTGCTGAACCTGCGGAAACGGATGGCGCGGATTCGGGTGTTTGACCCAGCCTGTGGGTCGGGAAATTTTTTGGTAATTGCCTATAAGGAGATGCGGGCGATCGAAGCGGAAATCAACCAGCGCCGGGGAGAACCGGATCTCAAGTCAGAGATACCGCTGACGAATTTTCGGGGCATCGAAATCCGACACTTTTCCTGTGAGGTGGCGCGGCTGGCGCTGATTATTGCGGAGTATCAGTGTGATGTGCTGTACCGGGGGCAACGGCTAGCGCTGGCGGAGTTTTTGCCGCTGAAGGATGATAACTGGATTACCTGTGGGAATGCGTTGCGGTTGGACTGGTTAAGTATTTGCCCGCCGACAGGGACGGGGGTGAAGGTTCAGGGCGAGGATTTGTTTAGCACCGTGAATGATCAAGCTGAAATTGAGTTTGAGAATGAAGAGGGAGAGACATTCATATGTGGAAATCCGCCATACTTGGGAGGTAAAGGTCAGTCAGCGGCTCAAAAGCAGGAATTATCAGATGCATTTAAATCCAAGAAGAAGATTGGAGAACTCGATTATGTGACTGGATGGTTACGAAAAGGAGCAGAATATGCGGTCATAGGCGGTGCTCGCGTTGCTTTTGTAGCAACAAATTCGGTAAACCAGAGAGCACAAGTACATCAGCTATGGCCTCGGATTTTCGAGCTGGGTGTCGAAATATGTTTTGCTCATCGAGACTTCAAATGGAGTAATAATGCCGCCAGGAATGCCGCTGTAATTTCCTCTATAATTGGACTTCAAAAAAGAGGGAGCCAAACCAAGCAACTCTTTGCCGAAAATCTTGTTCAAGAAGTTGGATGCATCGGCCCATATTTGATTCCAGGAACTGAAAGTATTGTAAATCAGTCACTTTCACCAATTTCAGCACTCAAACCAATGATCACTGGCAATAGTCCCTATGATGGAGGAAATTTAATACTTTCCAATCAAGAAAGATTAGACATAATACAACGATATCCCAATTCAAAAGACGTTGTGAAAAAGCTGTACGGCGCTAGAGATTATCTTAGTGGAGAGCAGCGATATTGTCTTTGGATTGATGATGAAAAATTACCTGTCGCAGAAGAAATACCAGAAATTCGCCAAAAAATAGAAAAGGTCTTGGAATTTAGGTCTTCCGGTGGAGAAGTTGCAAGAGGATTAACCAACTGCCCGTATAAATTTCGTTATACACATCAAGCTAAAAAGCATTTGATTATTGCTCCAAGAGTTTCATCAGAACGTAGAGCATATATTCCTTTTGGACTGCTTTCTGAAGAGTGTATTGTAAGCGACTCAGCCCAAGCCATATACGATGCTGAACTCTGGCATTTAGCACTTTTACTGAGTCTTATACACATGGCTTGGGTGCGTGTCGTGGCGGGTAAGTTAAAGACGGATTTACGATACTCATCGGCTCTTTGCTACAACACCTTCCCCGTCCCCAAACTCACCGATCGCAACAAAGCCGACCTCACCCGCTGCGCTGAGGAGATCCTGCTGGCGCGGGAACACTACTTCCCAGCGACCATTGCTGATATGTACGACCCGACCCGCATGGATACCGAGTTCCCCCGCGTCCGCGCCGCCCACGATCGCAACGACGAAGTGCTAGAGCGCATCTACATCGGTCGCCGCTTCAAAAACGACACGGAGCGGTTGGAGAAGCTGTTTGATTTGTATACCAAAATGACCAGTAAAGGAGATTAAGGTGAGGAGAATGTCGCGAATGTCGCATTAATCAGTAGGAGTCTGAGTTATGGCTGAAACAACCGTAGAACGGCAAAATCTGGTTGAGGCTATCAACGCCCTGCCAGACGATGCTCTCGTCGAACTCGCCAGTTTCCTCGATTACTTACATTACAAAACCATCCAGCGCCAGGTCACCGAACCAACTCAGCAAAACTTTCTTTTGACGGTTGCAGGCCTAGGCAACTCTGGACAAGCCAATGTATCAGACACTGATGAGGAGATTCTACGCAATGAAATAGATCCAATTTATGGCTGGGGCAGCCAATCAAAAGGTCAGCCATGACGGCAATCCTCGACACCAGCTTTTTGTTTGCGCTCACCGATCAGAGTGATCGTAACCATCAGCGTGTTCTCGCGATCGCCCAAAACACCGACGAACGGCTTGTGCTTCCCATCGTCGTCCTACCCGAAATTTGTTACCTCATCGCTTCCAGGCTGGGACATGCTGCCATGCGTCGCTTTGTAGCCAGCATGCCCCCCAACGCCTTGCAAATAGAATCGTTGCTGCCAGAAGATTGGAGCCGAATAGACCAAATTCTGGCAGCTTATGCGGATAATCAACTTGATTTTACCGACGCGGCGATCGTCACAATCGCAGAGCGATTGATGATCACCCGTGTTTACACCCTTGATCGTCGAGACTTTTCAGTGATCCGTCCTAAACACTGTGACTACTTCGATATATTCCCTTGAATGCGATCGCAACGACGAAGTGCTAGAGCGCATTGACAGCGATCGCCGGTTCAAAAACGACACGGAGCGGTTGGAAAAGCTGTTTGAGCTGTATACGAAGATGACTGCGTCATAATTTATCCAGTAATGTCCCCGCTCATCACAGAGATCCGCCAGAAAATAAATTGCCAATGATGAATTTGAGTTCTCCAAACATGCCCTCGATCAATCAATCTTGCGGCGCATCCGAGTTCAAGAGATTCGAGAAGTCATTGCCAATGGTCAAATCATTGAGGATTACCCAGACGATAAATATGGCCCCAGTTGCTTAATTCTGGGTCTTACAGCCGCACAGCGCCCGATCCATATCCAGTGCAGCTACCCAACCCGTCCGCTGATCAAAATCATCACCCTGTACGAACCGGATCCCCAGCGATGGAATGACCAATTTACTCAAAGGAAACCCTCTAACCATGACAACTGATTGGCAAGAACCCCTGATTGAAAAACAAGTCTCTTACACGCTCAACCTAAACGGTCAGTTAATTCTCATTGAGAATGTGCCAGCCCGTGTCAATGAAGAAACCGGTGAGCAGCTCTTCTCACCAGCAACGGTAGAGCGCTTGCAACAAACTATTTTGGACAGTCAAGAACCGGATCACTTTATTTAGGTACCGGTTTACAACTACTCAGAGAATGTCGCCTGACGGTAGCGTGAACAACCAGACTGGTCAAACGCCTCAAGTAGCGTAATAACCCATATCGTTATAGGAGCTAATCCCATGATTCAAATTCAACTCAACCTTCCCGAAAGTGCCTTCTCTGCCCTCCGCAGCGGCCCCGACGAATTTGCTCAAGAACTCCTGATTGCCGCCGTCGTCAAGTGGTACGAGGTCGGCATGATTTCCCAATCCAAAGCTGCCGAAATTGCAGGCATCAGCCGTCAAGCCTTTCTGCAAGCACTGAATCGCTTTGAAGTTTCCCCCTTCCAGACCACCCCCGAAGAACTGATAGAGGAAGTCAGCCGTGGTTAGACGTTGGGTGGTGAATGCCTCGCCCATCATTAGCCTCACCAAAATTGACCGCATTCATTTACTGAGTGAACTCTGTGATCAGGTGGTCATTCCTCAGGGTGTCGCGGATGAAATCAACCTAGGAGGATACGCCGATAGTGCCGTAACGTGGCTCCAGCAAGCCGGTCAAGAATTCATCAAAGCCATTCCAGAACTTGACTCCAGGGTTGCTAGTTGGGATCTGGGGTTGGGAGAAAGCCAGGTACTCTCTTGGGCCATCAGCCATACTGGCTATGAAGCGATTATTGATGATTTAGCTGCCCGGAAAGCCGCCAAGATTCTCCAGATCCCCGTCCGGGGGACTTTAGCGGTCATCATTCTGGCTAAGCAGATGGGGCGTATCGCATCGGCCAAGCAAGACTTAGAAAACCTCGTTCAGGTCGGTTTACGCATTAGCCCTGCTGTGCTGGCGCAGGCCATTGCCCTGGCTGGTGAGTAAACCCACCATACCGGCATAAACACAACTAATGTCCTCACCAGCGCCATGACCTCTACCTCGCTAAACCGATGACCGCCGCCGAAAGACTCTATCAACTCATCCAAACCCTGCCCGAAGAGCAGATCACCGAAGTCCTGCACTTCGCTGAATTTCTGCACCAGAAACAACTCACCACCGTCGCCCCTGCCCAAGCCATTCCCCCCGGCACCCTCACCGGACTGCGCGGCATTGCCAAACAGCCTGGTGACGCTCCCAGCGACGAAGAGTTGCAAGCCGACTACACCGACTATCTCACGCAGAAATATCAGTAAATCGCCCCGTGAACATCCTCATCGATACCTATATTGTCCTCGATTTACTCCTAGAGCGGAAACCCTATGTCGAGAGTGCAACTGCCATCTTTGATCACATTGAGCGCGGCACCTTGACCGGATACATCGCAGCAACCACCATCACCAATATCTTTTATATCCTCCGCAAAGCCAAAGGGCGTGATGTGGCCCTGGCGTCCATTCAGCGGTTACTCATCGGTCTGCAATTATGTGCCGTCGATCGCCAAACCGTTGAAACAGCCCTCAATCTGGGCCTCACAGGCTTTTATGTGCCGTCGATCGCCAAACCGTTGAAACAGCCCTCAATCTGGGCCTCACAGGCTTTGAAGACGGCATCCAACTTGCCTGTGCCAGCCTGGCGCAGCTCGATGCGATCGTGACCCGAGATCGCGCTGATTTTGCCGACAGTTCCCTCCCTGTTTACTCCCCTGCCGACTTGTTAGACCAACTCGCCTCCTTTGACCCATGAGTAAACCCACCGCTGTCCCCTCCGTCTCCGTCACCTACGCCCAAGACGGCACCTCCACCAAATCCAATGAGCTGGGGATGCGCCCCATGCAGGAACGCGCCTACCAAAAGCGCGGCGAGCAATATCTGCTGATCAAATCGCCCCCTGCTTCTGGTAAAAGCCGGGCACTCATGTTCATTGCTTTGGACAAACTAGAGAACCAGGGCCTCCAGCAGGCCATCATCGTCGTCCCCGAAAAATCCATCGGCTCCAGCTTTCACAACGAACCCCTGAGCCAGTTCGGGTTTTGGGCCGATTGGGAGGTGGAACCGCGCTGGAACCTGTGCGATGCCCCCGGCACCGATGGCGGCAAAGTCGATGCTGTGCAGAAGTTTCTAGAGAGTGAGGCTAAAGCTCTGGTCTGCACCCACGCCACCTTTCGCTTTGCCGTCGAGAAATTTGGCATCGCCGCCTTCGACCAGCGCCTGATTGCCGTGGATGAGTTTCACCACGTTTCTGCCAACCCCGACAACAAGCTAGGCGATCACATCCGCCAGCTCATGACCCGCGACAAAACCCATATCGTCGCCATGACCGGCTCTTACTTTCGCGGCGATGCTGAAGCCGTACTGCACCCCGAAGATGAGGCCAAGTTCGACACCGTTACCTATACCTATTACGAACAGCTCAACGGCTACCAATACCTGAAGCAGCTCGACATCGGCTACTACTTTTACTCCGGCAGCTACACCGATGAAATCATGGCGGTGCTCAATCCTTACGAAAAGACCATCCTGCACATTCCCAACGTCAATTCCCGCGAGAGCACCAAAGACAAGATCCGCGAGGTCGAACACATCATCGATGAACTGGGAGAATGGCAGGGCGCTGACCCCGACACCGGCTTCCAGCTCGTGCAAACTGCCGACGGCACCGTGCTCAAGATTGCCGACCTGGTGGACGACGATCCCAACAAGCGGGACAAAGTCGCCACCGCCCTCAAAGACCCCGCCCAGAAAAACAACCGCGACCACGTCGATATCATCATTGCCCTGGGCATGGCCAAAGAAGGCTTTGACTGGATCTGGTGCGAACACGCCCTCACCGTTGGCTACCGCTCCAGCCTGACGGAGATTGTGCAGATCATCGGTCGCGCCACCCGCGACGCCCCCGGAAAAACCCGCGCCCGGTTCACTAACCTCATCGCTGAACCCGATGCCGCCAGTGAAGTGGTGACCGAGGCCGTGAATGACACTCTGAAAGCGATCGCCGCCAGCCTGCTGATGGAGCAAGTGCTCGCGCCCCGCTTCGAGTTCCGCCCCAAGCGCCGGGAGAATGAAGCCACAGAAGGGTTCGACTACGGGGAGGAAGGTTACAAACCCGATGACTGCAACGTCGGCATCAATACCGAGACCGGGCAGATCCAGATCGAGATCAAGGGCCTGACGGAGCCTCAGAGTGCCGAAGCCCAGCGCATTTGTCGCGACGATTTGAATGAACTGGTGACGGCCTTTGTGCAAGATACCTCCACCCTGGAGCAGGGCCTCTTCAACGAAGAAGTGGTGCCAGAAGAACTGACCCAGGTACGGATGGGCAAGATCATTCAAGAGAAATTCCCAGAGTTAGAGCAGGAAGACCAGGAAGCGGTGCGGCAACATGCGATCGCCGCCCTTAATCTCGTACAGCAGGGCAAAAAGGCGGTAAGCGAAGACAGCGGAACGTATACCACCAAACCCAGCGATGGCGAACCTACAAAAAACACGGCTCTGATCGATGGCGTCAAACAATTCGCGCTCTCGGTGACGGAACTGGACATGGATTTGATCGATAGCATCAATCCCTTTGGCGAAGCGTACGCTATCCTCGCTAAGACCATGAGCGAAGAACGGCTGCGGCAAGTGGCCGAGGTGATCGCCGCCAAGCGCGTTAGCCTATCGGTGGACGAAGCGCGAGAACTGGCCAAACGAGCCATGCGGTTCAAGCAGGAGAAAGGCCGACTGCCGTCCCTGACGGCTGCCGACCCGTGGGAAAAGCGCATGGCGGAGGGTATCGCCTTTTTGCAACGTAAGGTAAAAGAAGAGAACGATGGCTAAGGCGAAGCACACCACCGACGAAGATTTAGACCTGCTGGCCAAATTGGGCGTCGATACAGAGCCCACTCCTGTGGTTAAGCGATCGCCCCGCGAGGAACGCATCATCGCTGGATTTGAAGAAATCGAGCGCTTTGTCGAAGAACAGGGCCACTTGCCCCAGCATGGCGAAGAATGCGACATCTTTGAGCGGCTCTATGCCGTGCGCCTTGATCGCCTGCGGGAATCAGCAGAATGCCGAGAACTTCTGACTCCGCTGGATTCCCAGGGCCTGCTAGAAGCCATTGCTGAAACTTCACTGCCTTTGGACAAAGAACTGGATGATGAAGCGCTGCTGGCAGAACTCGGCATCGACGCCACTGCCGAGAATGACGTTACTCAGCTCACCCATGTGCGATCGCGCCAGGAAATCAAAGCCGCCGAGGAAATCGCCCAGCGCACCCCCTGCAAAGACTTCAAACAGTTCAAGTCCATCTTCCAGCAGGTGCAACAGGACTTAGACACCGGCGTTCGCCAAACCGTGAAGTACCAGGACAACGCAGCCATCAATCAGGGTGACCTCTTCGTTCTCGATGGGCAAAAGGTGCTGGTGGCCGACATGGGCGAGGAGTTCATCGCTGACTATGGCCGTCCCAATGCTGAGCTGCGGGTGATCTATGACAACGGCACGGAGAGTGATCTGCTGTTGCGATCTCTCCAGCGAGCGTTGAATAAAGACAAGACTAGCCGCCGCATCACCCGCCCCGAGAGCGAATATGGCCCCCTATTCGGGAATACAGCGGCAGAAGACGACGTGCAGACTGGCACCATCTACGTGCTAAGGAGTCTGTCCGACAATCCCTTCATTGCGGAACATCGCGAGATCATTCATAAGATTGGCGTCACCGGCGGCGATGTCAAAAAGCGAGTCGCCAATGCGAAAAAAGACCCCACCTACCTACTGGCAGATGTGGAGGTCGTCGCCGAATTCAAGCTGATGAACATCGACCGGAGGAAGCTGGAAAACCTACTCCATAAGCTTTTTGACCTAGCTCGATTAGACGTGGAGTTGCAAGATCGCTTCGGCATCTCCGTGAAGCCGAAAGAATGGTTCTTTGTGCCACTAGGTGCGATCAACGAGGCGGTCAGCAAAATCCAGGACGGCACTCTTGACCGGTTTCACTATGACCCGGAGACGGCAAAGCTGGTGCGATCGCAGTAACCATTAAGCAGAAGAGATGCATCACCCCGCAACTAACCCGCTTCTCTCTGCCGCTGGATGTTGCCAGACCGGTTCAGAGAGGATTTGTCACTATCCAAGTGGAATATTCAACCTAAGAAAGGCTAGGATCGAATCCTATTGGGCAAGGTGGGTGACCTCATCGGTGAGTAGCAAACGTAATGGTGCAAGCAATCTCACAATTTATGAGCTTTCATGAATTTCTGGACTGGAAACCAGAAACTGGGCGATACGAGCTTCACGATGGGGTCATTGTTGAGATGCAGCCAACTGGTCCTCATGAACAAGTCGTTGGCTTATTGAATCGCAAACTCAATGTCCTAATCGATCAGGAAGATTTGAACATCTTTATTCCTAACACGGCTTTAGTGCGGCCGTTAGGTACTGACACCGGCTACAAGCCAGATGTTTTAATGATTGACAAAACGGCTTTGGCTCAAGAATCGCTTTGGGAACAGGAGTCTGTTATCACCCTCGGTAGCTCAATCAGGCTAGTTGTAGAAGTCACCTCCACTAATTGGCCTGATGATTATGCCCGCAAGTTTGAAGACTATGAGGCAATGGGCATCGCCGAGTATTGGATCGTAGACTATCGAGGCTTAGGTGGACGTCGTTACATTGGTACCCCCAAACAACCAACGATTACGATTTGTCAGTTAATGAATGGTGTCTACAAGACTCAACTTTTTCATCGGGAAGCAGCGTTGATTTCACCGTCATTTCCCAATCTAAATCTGACGGCAGCGCAGCTTTTTGATGCCGGGGCGTAGTTTAACCCTGACTCTTTGCCCCGCCAAGGCTCATGTTGTTCCGATTCGCTACGCTACCAGGCAACCATTCCACGCTAGCATCAGGAGTAAAGTCTCAGTTTTTTCCCAGAGGATGGGTTAGAAAGACATTGCCTAGTCCGGATTTAAAACATTGTCTAATCGGTCACTGTCAGGGTATGCAAAGGGAGCATGTCCACTGTGGTCTTGAAGAACACAGAGATATTACCCGCCGTAGTTCCAACCGGTGCTTTCTAGCAGTAACGGATCGCCTTCTCGGTGAACAGATGCACCGACGACTTCACCGACGAAAACGGTATGATCGCCATGTTCAACGCTACCGACAACGCGGCACTCAACATAGCCCAGTGTGTCCTTAATGACAGGACAACCTGTTTCGGGAGCTTCGTAAAACTCGATATCTTCAAACTTGTTGCCGACCCGTCGCTGGGGCTTAAAGAAGTTTTGGGCCATGTCTTTTTGGCCTGCTTCTAAGACGCTTAGGGCAAATACGCCGCTTTGTTTCACCATTTCGTGAGAGCCAGAGTCATTTTTAATGCAGTTCACCACTAGGGGAGGCTGAAAGGATGCCTGCATGACCCAGCTAGCTGTAAACCCATTCATCTCATCGCCGTTGCGTACACCACAGACATAGAGACCGTGAGGAATCTTCCGCAATAGAGTTTTCTTGGCCTGTTCGTCTAGCATGGGGCATCTCCAATCATCTGTTTCATATTATCGAGGATGGGTAAGAGGTGGGTGGTTATGGAAAAGAGAACGTTTTGAATGTTGAGTTTTGAGTTTGCTCGTAGGCATCTCATTCAAATTCAAAACTAAGAACTTAAAATTTAAACTTTCATTTTACCTGGGATAGCGCAATGTCTTCTCTCCGGGCGGCTGCTTGAACCGCGGTGGCGACAGCGATCGCAACTCGCTTGTCAAAGACGGATGGAATGATGTGCTCAGGGGTGAGGGTGTCGGGGGGAATGAGGGCCGCGATCGCTTGAGCGGCTTCCAACAGCATGGGGGTTGTGATAGCTTGGGCACGACAGTCAAGGGCGCCCCGAAAGACGCCAGGAAAAGCGAGGACGTTGTTAATTTGGTTGGGGTAGTCGCTGCGGCCTGTGGCCATAACGGCGACGATGTCTGAAACGAGTTCGGGTTGAATTTCAGGAATGGGGTTCGCCATCGCTAGTACAATGGGCTGATCTGCCATTGATTTCACCATATCGACAGAGACAACACCAGGAGCGCTGACGCCCAGAAAGACATCGGCGGTTTTCATGGCCTCTGCAAGCTGGCCCGATTCCTCTACGGCAAACTGCTGTTTTTGGGGATTGAGATCTGTGCGATCGCGGGAAATGATGCCTTTTGAGTCGCACATGAGAATGGTTTGGACGCCTGCTTTTTTGAGGAGAAGGGCGATCGCGACACCTGCTGCACCCGCTCCGTTGATGACGATGCGAATCTTGTCGAACGATTTATTAACCAGCTTTAGAGCATTGGTGAGAGCCGCCAGGACGACAATAGCCGTTCCGTGCTGGTCATCGTGAAAGACTGGAATGTCAAGTTCTTGCTTGAGCCGCGCTTCGATTTCGAAACAGCGAGGAGCGCTAATATCTTCTAGATTGACGCCGCCAAAAACGGGGGCAATGTGTTTCACCGTTTCAACAATCTCGTCGGTGTCCTGGGTCGTCAAGCAAATCGGGAAGGCGTCGATCCCCGCAAATTCTTTGAACAGCAGGGCTTTACCTTCCATGACGGGTAAAGCGCCTTCCGGTCCCAAGTTGCCTAGTCCCAGCACCGCGCTGCCATCGGTGACGATCGCCACGGTGTTTTTCTTAATGGTCAAGTCATAAACGCGCTCGGGATGGGCGGCGATCTCCTTGCAGACTCGTCCCACGCCGGGCGTGTAGGCCATTGACAGATCATCCTGATTCGTGACTGCAATTCGGCTCGTGATCTCAATTTTGCCACCTTCGTGGAGTTGAAATGTTCGATCCTCTGCTTGCAAGACTTGAATGCCTTCCACGGCCTTGACCGCTGAGACAATTTCTGCGGCATGGTCACTGCTGCTGGCGTCCACTTGAATGTCGCGAATAACGGATGTGCGGGTACGTTCTAGCAGCTTGACGTCTGCTAAATTGCCTCCTGCTGCGGCGATCGCTTGGGTCACTTGGGCAAGCCTTCCCGTTTGATTGGGCAATTTGAGACAAAGCGTGAGACCGTAGCTAGCGTTGGGTGTCAGTTGAACCATGAGAATTCCTGAGGTGGACTAAGTTGAGCAGCTAGAAAGCGATTGATGACTGCACAGATCGTAAGAGAATGGTATTCCTGTTTGATATGAGGAAACAAAACAAACTGATTAAAGTAGAAGAATGTCTCTACTCCCTCATTTTTCTACGTTTCTGCATATGCCTACCTTGCGTACTGAAATCGAGATCAACGCCCCGCGCTCTGTTGTCTGGGAGGCACTGATTCGTAAGGATGAATGGCGACGATGGAATACGTTTCTGTTTGATGGGGATCCGGCACTGAGAATTTGCCAGGGACAAGAAATTTTTTTGTCTGTGCGACGGCTCGAAGACGATGAATTTACCGATATCGAGCCATTGATAACTCTGGTTCAACCTCAAGTTTGTCTTCGCTGGGTTGCCAGAACGCCGGGTTTCCGAAGCGAGAGTTCTTTTGAGTTACAGGATCTGAGTCCGACTCGCACCCTTTACAGTCATCAGGAGCGGTTCAAGGGCATTCTCTCCAATGTGTTTTTGCCTTTTATTCGTCAAGATGAGAAGCAGGGGATTAAGCGCATGACGCGGCAGCTCAAGCGCTACGTTGAACGTCGGGAATATCGCCAGTATCGAAAAGAGAAGCGCGATCGCCAGTATCGTTCATCTTTGTAA
The DNA here is from genome assembly GCF_028330965.1 of Oscillatoria sp. CS-180. GTDB lineage: Bacteria > Cyanobacteriota > Cyanobacteriia > Phormidesmidales > Phormidesmidaceae > Halomicronema. The sequence goes on from NZ_JAQMUB010000094.1 coordinate 78,289, forward strand.
GTTTCTGTCGTTCTTCTCAAGATGAGCAATAAGTCCTAGATCCCTGGACCAGCGTTCCAAAATCTACCCATATCCGGAAAACCATCTCAGTCTCTTGAATTGAGCACTAACAGGATTGGCAAGGGGCTACGCAGCTACACGGGTGTCAAACTAATCTGCTGAAACCTTCCAAAAACGGGCTGACAGATATTTAGGCCAAGTTCCTAAGCAATAGGTTCATAGTAGGTGCAACTGAGGTAGACCCATCCCTCCTAACAATTTTGAATGAGGTTTGACCGGATGATAGCTTGGCAGAAAGTGGGCATGGGGATTGCAGCTCTGATCGCTCCCCTAGGCATTGTTGCAGACACGGGGATTGCTCATGAATCAGTGTTGAGCAACGCGATCGCTCAAACAACAGCCCCAACCCTGCTGACGGAAGAGTTCGAGAACTTGAGTGAGGACGAATTTCGTTATTTTCAGACGATGGGACCGCTGGAGTATGCGACGCGGCTTAGCGGCACCCCAGAAACACCTGCCTGGCGTGTTCGCCTACGGCTCTATCCTCAAGATCTGGGAACCCTCGATGGCTTCACCTATGAAGTCAAGCTCGATCACTACAATCTCTCTCCTGCTTTGTATCAAGAGGTGGTCAGCAGTTACGGCATGGAGAACACTGACCCTAGTCTGAACGATCAAACTCACCACCAACACCTTGATATGGTCTTTATTCCGATCATGGGTGTTGCTGCTGATTTACTCCCTGAATTAACTCAGTTTTCAAAATCTTTGATTGTCAGCAATCCCCTGTGTGGAGAGGCGTTAGGTTGCGCTGACCTACGGCATGAAGACGATGCTGAATGGGCTGTTGAAAGTTCCATTCAGCTAGAAGTAGCCCCTTGGGAAACTGACATCGAACCGGTATTTGCCATGACTCGCGCTCTGGCAAAACAGGCAGGATGGCTGCAAGCGAATGACGGGTATGGTCAATGGGACCATGGTGAAATTCCTGAAGGCGTTAGTGCTGAACGTCCTTGGGTGGAGGTCTTTGTGGAAAACTACATTGGCAATGGTGGGGTTTACTTTGCGGAATGGACTGAACGCGCTGCGGATGACAGCATTTCGGCAATCGTGCATCGCATCTATTACTTTCCTAATGCTGAAGGAGAGGCGCAAGCACACACAGGGTACGTTTGTGCGCGAGGGCCGGAGGCTGGCACAATCCGCAGCATTTGCCCATAGTGCAGTCTTTGCCCGTAGTGTGGGTTAGCCTTTCAAATGCTGCAGGGCATTACCCCGCTGCAGGGCAGCTAGGTTGGCATTGTCGGTGCAGAACAGTACGGTCTTCAACTCTTCGGTGAGGCACTGAGCGAGAAGGGCAACGCTGTCTTCTGACTCATTTGCCGCCATCAAGAACGGATGGGCGAGTCCGACTAAATCAGCTCCCAGTGCTAGCGCTTTAGCTGCCTCTAAGCCGTTACGGATACCGCCGGAGGCAATCAGGGGAATGGTCGGCGCGATCGCTCGAATCTGCTCAATGCAGTCTGCTGTGGGCCAGCCCCAATCGCCAAAAGTTTGTCCCAAGCGACGCTGCCGAAGATCCGTAGCTCGTCCACCTTCGACCTTAGCCCAGGACGTTCCCCCTGCGCCTGCGACATCGATCGCCGCTACGCCCACATCGATCAGTCGCTGAGCTAGCGGCCCTGAAATGCCATTGCCGACTTCTTTGGCAATCACAGGAACAGGTAGGCGATCGCATAACTGCTCAATCTTGGGGAGCAATCCTTTGAAATTGCGATCGCCCCGTGTCTGGACGCTTTCTTGCAAGACATTTAAGTGCAAAATGAGCGCATCGGCTTCCAAAGCATCGACAACCTGCTGGCACTCAGAGAGACCGTAGCCATAATTGAGCTGCACCGCACCCAAGTTGGCAAACAATAAGCAATCTGGTGCGTATCGACGGACCGAGAAGGTCGGCATGACCTCCGGTGACTCCACTGCAACCCGTTGTGAGCCAACTCCCATGGCTAAGCCGTAAGTTTGGGCGGCGATCGCTAGCCGTGTATTGATTACTTGAGCCTGTTCTGTCCCACCGGTCATGGACGAGATCAACAGCGGTGCACGCAATGCCTTACCTAAAAACGTGCTGCCAATGTCTAAATCTGCCCAGTCCAGTTCTGGTAAGCAGCAGTGCTGAAAGCGATAATTTTCTAGCCCCGTTGTCGTGGTTTGGCACTGTACATCTTGTTCTAGACAAACGCGGATGTGGTCAGCTTTACGCTGCTGGGTTTCGACAAAGGGTGATTTAGAGTCGTTCGCAGGTGACGAAAGGGATTTAGCAATCATTGAGCAGTAGGCAGAAGGACTAGAAAAGGAGGTAGCTTGCTTCTGCGAAGCAGTAGGCAGAAGGCTGAATAGCAAACAGCAACAGAGAAACGATAAGCGACATCGTGCCTTAGTTTCCCACAGGACGCTGAAGAGCTTCTACGCTACGTTTAGAAGTCAAAATAAATGTAAGATAATGTTTCGCTCGGGGCCAGCTGCCAGGCTACAAATAAAAACAAGGGCACAAGCAAAAGTTTGACAGGCCAATTGAGCTGGAGTTTCAGCTCGCGCTGCACAAAATAAGCTAGCCCCATAATGCCAACCAGTGCCCACAAGAGGGTCCACAGCTGGCTGGCAGTGAGTCCTAAAGATTCTGCATAGACTTTTTGAGAGAACTGCAAGTCGCTATTAGCCCCCCAAAGCTTCTGCAGGGCTAAGGAAAATTGTCGCGGTTCCGGCAGCCTAAAGAACAGCCAGCTGAAGAACACAAAGACTTGAGTGAGTGCCCAGGCAATAACAATGCCCCACGGTTTAGTCCAGAAATTATGTAGCGGTTGCCAGCCTTGGGCAATGACATGATTGATGCGGTGAATGACTAGCGCCAGACCGTGAATTCCTCCCCAAATGACAAAGCCCCAGGTGTTGCCGTGCCAAACGCCTGCTATCAGCATCACGATCATCAAGTTGATGGCAGTCCTTGGCAGTCCTCGACGAGAGCCGCCTAGGGGGAAATACAGATAGTTCCGTAGCCAATCTCCCAAGGTGATATGCCAGCGTCGCCAAAAGTCGGCAATGCTGGTTGTGAAATAGGGAAAGTTGAAATTCTGCGGTAGGTGAATGCCCATCAGCAGGGCGCTGCCTCTAGCAACATCAACATACCCGCTGAAATCGAGATAGAGCTGAAGACCGTAGGCGAAAATAGCGAGCCAAAGATCCCAACTGCCGGCCCGTTCTAAGTTGTCCAAGCTGAGATTAACTAAAGTACCGATATGATCGGCAATGAGGATCTTTTTGATGGCGCCAATGCCAATTAGCCAAAGACCTTCAACCACCCAATTCCAGTTGAGGCTGGACTGATTGGTGAGCTGATTGGTAAAGCTATGAAACCGGGTGATAGGTCCCGAGATGAGTTTGGGAAAGTAGAGCTTGTAGGCGGCAAATTCAGTCAGACTATTGGTGGCTGGGGCACCGCGATACACATCAACTAGATAGGCAATGCACTCGAAGGTAAAGAAGCTCAGTCCCAGAGGAAAGGCGATCGCTAACCAACTATCGGGTGCTGGCGTTTGCTCCAGTCCATCAGGGATAACCCACAGCAGCCACGTTTCAACATACTTGAAGCCCAGCAGGAGAAAAACATTCAAGACAATCCCAAGGGTGAGCCAGTAGCGGCGGCGACGATACCACTGCTGTTCCGCCATCTGCCATTGCTCATCGGGAACACGCCAGTCCGCAGGCATCATCAGGACTTGCCCAAACCAAAAATTGAGGCCAACGAGGACCAGCATCAGCGGCACATAGTGGACCTGAAGTGAGGTGTAAAACACAATACTGGCGATCAGCAATAGCCAAATCCGCAGCGATCGCCGCTCCAGTGCCCAGTACAGCCCAACGACGCTCAGCAAAAATAAGCCATAGAGAATGGACGGTAAGGTCATGGCGTGCTCCCCGACTCAGCTGCAGATAGGTCTAGAGCACGAGGCCAGGGAATCATCGGATCTTGAGCCAGCTGTAAAGAGACTTGATAAGCGCCATAACGATTGAGATGGCTAGGATCGGAGAAATAGTCGTAGCGGTTGGTCCAGGTCTGCCCAAGATCGCGGAAAATAAAATCATCTTCCGTAGCCGAATACTCCAGCATGGCTTTCTGAAACTCCTCTTCTGCGTTGGAGCGATAGCCGTCTAGATATTCATCTGTCAAAGGCGTATTGACAAAAATGAGCGGGATACCTTGCTCTTGCGTATAGTCTAAAAGCTGGTTAAAGGCTCGGGTTTGCTCTCCCTCCAGGCCAAAATCTTCATAATCGCTATCGTAAGCCCCAGGGACACGAGCGTAAAGCTGATAGTAGGTTGCGGGATTAAACCTGACGTCCAGCGCTAAAAATCCGTCAAAGTCAATCCGGCTTCCTTCGGGGATCGGCATATCAGACGTATTTTGAACGGCTTCTTTTTCCTCAAGCGATAGCGAAATGGGGTCTACCAGTGGAGTCAGTAAGTAATCTCTGACGAGAGCTTTGAGCTGGTCGCGTTCTGCATACACTGCTGATCGCCGTCCCAACTGATTACTCAGCGTTTCATCCAGTGCCTGATAGCTCTGGCGTAAGTTTTCACCAATGGGTGTCAGAGTTGCCTCGGCATCATTTTCTCCACCGTCTGCTGCGTCTGTGTCAGTGGCTGTCTCTGGATTACGACGTCCTAGCTCTTGATAGCCAGCGGAGGTGGCGATCGCGTTATACGTCACATCTGTACGTCCGCTGTTAAAGGCCCGAGCGCCATCAGCCCAAATAATCAGTCGAGGGAGCTGATGCGGTTCTAAGGCTCGGCGAATGGTCAGGTCCACCACCTGAGCCGTCGCTCCGTTGATGCCAAAGTTGAAAATGCTGAGATCGCCGTAACCCAAAGCTGCGAGTTCTCGGCGCAGGGCTGCCGGATCAACGCCTCGTAATGCTCGTGAACTGCCGATAATCAAGACATCCGGTGGACCTGACTCTGCCAGCCGCTGGTGATAGAGCGCTAGCTTCTCATCCATTTGCTGGCTTCTGAAGGATGGATAAGGTGAGTAAGCCAGGAGTTCAGGCGTCGGTGCCAGCGATTGATTTGGACTGGCAATTAAGTCTGTCTCAAAGGGATCCCTGCCGGCTGGGGCAGCATCCGGCGTGAAGCCATCATTGGTGAAGAAATCCTCTTCATCGTCGGCGTCCCAGTCGTCTTGTATTAAGTCGTCTTGTATTAAGTCGTCAGTGGCGCGATCTCCGTCAAGCGGCTCCTGATCTGGTCGAGTTAGCGTCGTCTCATCGGTCTCCGCAGCAGTCGCCGCGTCCACAACGGCATTTCTCTGCGTTTCAGGACTCACAATCTGCCCGAAGATCCAATCAACCTGTAGGGCTAGTAAAAGGCCAACAGCACCCCAAACTAGGCCGATCTTGAACGCATCTCGCTCATTGTTGGTCGGGGCTGACTGTAGGTTGCGGGACAGTTCTCGTTGCGGCACGACCAGCTGAGTCCGAGTGAGTAGACGCCGCACCTGCTCTAGACTCAAGTGCCAAGCCTGCTGGAATAATCCTGCTGCGGTTTCGGGGTTGTCTTCGGTTGGAGCTTCCGTTCCAGAATGGGAAACCAAATCTCCTACATAGCTATCTGAGACCGCAAATATAGGCTCGGCTTTGGGAACCAACTGCGGTCTATCCTGAAAGTCTTTGCCATAGCTCCACGCAGGACGCTGCTGTCCAGCACGGCGTCCATACAGCCGCATGCCCTTAATTTCGGTCAGTTTCAGCGCATCAATAAAATCTAGAACCTGAGGAACGACTTGCCGACGAGTGGGACAGACAGGTGCATCAGCCATCACATGCAGCAGCTTGTCACGCCGTAGAACCTGAATGCGGATGCCGCCGGTTGCGAGCTGAGCATCCAAATCAGGATTTAGCAGCCGAGTAAGGAGATAGGCTAAAGCAGGTAAATCCCCTCGCTGAGCGAGAACCATCGGATCTTCTGCAAGGTCCAAATGCTCTGATGCGGGCAGCTTCAAACAGTAGACCCAATCGGCTGTTTCAATATCAGTGGCTTGTCCATAGATCACTGCCCTTTGAATGCCCTGGGGGGCCAATCCTTCGAGCAAAGGGGCGATCGCGGTCATCACGGGTTCTTCATCGGGCGTCGGTAGGGGTACCGCAGGCGATGCTGTAGAGTCAGGTCCAGTAATCGCTTGAATAATACAGTGCAGGCTGTCTTCCTTACGCTCGGTCAACACCTCAGCCTTGAAGTCAGCTAGTGCCCAATTGAGCAAACGGGTGATCGCGGCTTCATCCCCCCACCGTGCCCACTCGCGCAGCATCTCCTCAGCCGGCGTGAGATCGATCCGTAAGCTCCAGTCAGGTGTATCTTCTCCGTGAACCTGAATAACAATGACAGCATCTTTGAACTGAGTCAGTGAAAGCTGTCGCAGGCGCTCAGTCACCGGTTCAGCGATTAGCAGCGGATCTGGGCTGTAGGTCGCTTCGCACCAGACCCAAAGGCGATTGGCTTCATCGATATCTTCATCTTCACTCGCCTCAATTTCAGCACCGCGCCCCTCTTCAGCAGATACCGCTTCTCGCTGCAGGGCAATACGGCTAGAGGACGCTCGTACACTAACCCAAACCCCTACATCCAGAGTGCTGAGAACTTCACTAAGATACCAAGCGATCGCATCTGAATCGCCCTGGCGGGCCAAACTCAAATTGGATAGAACGAGTGCCGTTGTCGCATCATCTTGCGGCCAGGTTGGTGCAGCTGACCCAGCGTCACCCTCGCGACCTGTCATCCCGTGGGCATCAGCAATTTTCAAAGCATTGGCTGCCTGATGCTGCAACTGGGCCTGGTGTTTTTCCAAACGATTGAGATAAATCGGTGATGTCCAATCCGGTTTCGCACGCCCTAATTGTCGACTGTAAATGTAGAGCTGGTAGACCTGAGGATACGTGTCTGTAATGCGATCGACATTGGCATCGTCTCCCAGCAAAGCATCCACGAGGCGTGAAATGGCTCCAGATTGGTGAAGCGGGTGGAGGGTTTCGCAAAGGACATGCAGAATATTCCCCCTAAGCCGCATCTGAATGTGAGCATTGGGAGCAAGATACTGGGCAATCCAATCATTCAGTGGCTCAGGGGAGGCTGTTCTTTTGGGAGCAGAGGTAGACGGCTTAGCAGTCATAGAAGTGAACTATGGCTAGGTCTAGCGGTAGCACTGATCGCCGACCCTAAATATAGCTGTGAAGCATATCGCAGTCTGCAGATTCTCACCAGTCAATTACCAAAAATCTAGAAAAATCTTGGCAGATTGTACCGAAAAGCGCTACAGAAGCAAGCTTCTGATACTTAGAGCCAGTAATAACTGTTTATACTATCCGCCATTCTATGAACCCGCGCACTTTAGGTTTTCCTTACTTACACGTTAACGCCCTGGCTGATTAATCGGGTATTGATCGCCCTACAAAATTCTGATGCCAACCATAAAACTACTCGACAGCTTTTCAAGATGTTCTTGTTGCATACGGCCAAACTCCGCAATGCTGCCTACCCCTAATCTCCTCACTGTTCACTTCTCACACCACACTCCGCTTGTTACCTGACGTCTTGCCGCTATATCGTTTAGTCCTCTAGGCTTCTGCCTCTGATAACATCTAGGCCTTTAGACCATAGCCAGATGGCTTGCTGTCTTGTCCTAACGAAACTGGCGACGGCTATACCAAACCAGCCTGGCGATAGCAGTGACCTGCAAAGACGTCGTAGTCGAGTTGCTGACAGAGTCGACCTAGATGGCACCAGACGGCTGCTAATTGGGAAGTATGCCCTGCGCGTTGATGAGCGGCGAGAACATCTGCCTTGTAAGCCAGGGCCAAGTCAAAGTGACGGGTTTGCTCACACAGCAGTGCAATTTGTCCCATGAGAGCGATCGCCTCATCGCTTACATCTTGTTCAATGCCCATTTCGTTCAACACATCAATGGCGGCTTCAAAGCTGCCTAGTGCCAACCAGTAATCGTGATTTTGAGCGTAAACTCGTCCGAGATAGTCAAGCGTCACGGCCACACCCACCGTATCTTCTACGGCTTGCCAGCAATCCAATGCCTGCTGAAAGCACCGCAGAGCGCCCGTGAATTCCGCTTGCTGATAGTGAGCCAGACCCCAGTTGTGGAACGCGATCGCGCTTTCCATCGGCGCATTCAACTCCGCTAATGCCTCACTTGCGGCACAAAAGTAAGTCTCTGCCTGACTACACTGCTGCCAGTCGAGGCATATCAGTCCCATGCCGTTCAAGCACTGAGCAACGCTGTAGGTGTCTTCTTCCTGGACGGCACCTTGTAGTGCTTCTTGGTAAGTTGCCATGGCCCCATAATGGTCACCCTGGGCGTGACGCGATTGTGCTTGAGCTAGGAGGCGAGTCGCCATTGATTCCTTAGATCTCATTTCTGGAGCGAGTGGAGCGATCGCCTCTTCCACAGCTAGCTCAGCCACAATCAGCTGAATGGCTTTTTCAAGGGTGCTGATCCAGCCTTTATGCCCCAAGTGGCGACTGAGTGCCAGTCCCTCTTGAAAAATATTGAGGGCTGTTCGCAGTTGTCCACTCTCTCGATGACGCCATGCTTTCAAGTACAAATCTTTGCAACGTTCCATACCCGTTTTTCGCAGCCGAGAAACTGCGATCGCGGGATAGCCGTTTAACTCTAGAAAACGATAGGCGTAGGTCGATGTCTTGAGACCCGTTGCAAAACCAGTGTTGGGAGTAGAACGTCGCATGGGGGGGTATCTCCTTTCGTTTGATAGCAGTATCGGAGATTCCCACAGATATAAGGTTTCAGCTTATAGTCAATTGCTTTGCAGTTTTCGGCAAACAGGACAGAATCTCATGAAGAGTCGGCATAAAGATCGAGGCAGCAAAGGCAACGCTTATAGCGGCATGCACTAAATCAAGCAGACCCTATTCCCTGCTTCTCTAAAACACTGAGATGTCTGAACCAAGCTGCATAGGGCTATAGATCTTAGGAGTTTGAGGCTCGAATTCAAGCAGCTCCATCACAAATCGAACACCTAATACTCAAAACGCTTTTCAAGGGCTAGTATTCCTCAAAGACCTCCTTTAAATTGAAAGAGAATCGTCGAGATCCTTATCCTTCGCGCATTTCAAATGGCAACCACTTCTAAAGATTTTCAACGTTTATCCTCGGATGCTCGATCCGTGAACACTTCTGGAACGCCAAGTGTGGTAATAAGCCTGATGACAGGGCCGTTTTTGGTGGCTCTATTGGGTGCACGGGCACTATCTGATGTTCTGACTCAGCTGGGGCTTGCGAGCGAGGAACTTCTTCGGGGTGAGCGCTTACCCAACCTGCAGGGCATTCCTCATCAAACAATTGCACTTGATGAGACTGATGTCGAATAGCGATAACCCTCTAGGCCTCGGCACTATGGGACTATCAATTTAGATTCGGTTCTGCCCTTAACAACAGCGTTTGACTTATGACATCCATTCTGCCTACTTCCGACAATATGTCTATTGCTAGCGAAGCGACTGCCGAGTCAGTGCCCAGCGTGTCAATTACGCCGCCAGGGTCAGCGTATAGTCTTCGTGTGCAGCGCCGTATCAAAATGGTGGAGGATATTTGGGAGTCTGTCTTACGGCACGAGTGTGGTCAAGAATTATTGACGCTCTTACATCAGCTGCGGCGTCTCTGTTCTGAAGAGGGGCAGGCTCCCGCGGCCAGGGCGGCCAGTGTTCAAAAAGTTGTCCAGGTGGTCGAAGATCTGGAACTGCAAGATGCCGTTCGAGCAGCCCGAGCCTTTGCGCTCTACTTTCAACTCATCAATAGCGTAGAGCAGCACTATGAACAGCAGGGGCAGCAAGAGCAATATCGGGCGGCGTATGGTGAAGTTGCGCCGTCTTCTGCGATCGCCGGTCTAGCCACCATCCGCCCCCACCAAAACAACCACGACTATAAAGCCGACAATCATCAGCAGCAGACTGTTCAAAAGGTTAAATCGACCTTTGACTATCAGATGCTGCCAACCAACTATCGGGATGCCGGAACGTTCCACTGGCTTTTCCCCGCGCTCAAACAGCTGAATGTACCCCCGCAGCTCATTCAGCGACTGGTTGACAACTTAGATATTCGTTTAGTCTTTACGGCCCACCCGACGGAGATTGTGCGTCACACCATTCGAGACAAACAGCGGCGAATTGCTTCCCTGCTGCGTCGCCTTGATCAAGCTGAAGATTCTGTGCAGACGTTTGGTGTTGCGTCTAATTGGGAGATTGACTCTTTGAAGGAGCAACTCACGGAGGAGATCCGTCTTTGGTGGCGTACCGATGAGCTGCATCAGTTCAAGCCATCTGTTTTAGACGAAGTGGACTACACACTCCACTACTTTGATGTCGTTTTGTTCAATGCTCTGCCACAGCTCTTTCAGCGCATCCAGCGATCGCTCAAAAGCACCTTTCCCTCTCTGCGTCCTCCCCGCCATAATTTCTGCCGGTTTGGGTCTTGGGTTGGGTCTGATCGCGATGGTAACCCGTCGGTCACCCCAGAAGTGACCTGGAAAACGGCTTGCTATCAGCGCAATTTGGTCTTAGAAAAATACATTGAGTCTTTGGATCATCTCACCAAGCTGTTGAGTCTATCGCTGCATTGGAGTGAGGTCCAGCCAGAACTGCTGGATTCCCTTGATCAAGATCAACAAATTATGCCCGATGTCTACGAACGATGGGCTATCCGCTATCGCCAAGAGCCTTATCGTCTCAAGCTAGCCTACATGCAGCAGCGGCTTGAAAACACCTTACATCGCAGTCAACGGCTCTATCAGGGAGATATTCTGCAAGAGGATCAGGATATCGGAACTGAGTTGCCGCTGTATTTGGCAGGCGAAACCTTTCTAGAAGACTTGCGGCTGATTCAACGAGACCTCGAAGCAACTGGGATGACCTGTGGTGAATTAGAACAGATCATCTGCCAGGTTGAGCTGTATGGTTTCGTTTTAGCGCAACTTGACTTAAGGCAAGAAAGCTCTCGTCACTCCGACACCATTGATGAAATTACGGCTTACTTACAGGTTCTACCTAAGTCCTACAACGAGATGTCAGAGGCCGAGAAAACCGAGTGGCTAGTTCAGGAGCTGAAAACTCGGCGGCCCCTGATCCCAGCTGAGTTGCCGTTCTCTCAGGTGACTCGTGAAACGGTGGAGACGTTTCGCATGGTGCGTCGTTTGCACCGAGAATTTGGTCCCCAAATTTGCCGTAGCTACATCATCAGCATGAGCCATACGGTCAGCGATTTACTAGAGGTGCTCTTGCTGGCAAAAGAGTCTGGCCTGTTTGATCCAGCGACTTGGGAGGCGAGTATTCAGCCTGTGCCCCTCTTCGAAACGGTAGAAGACTTGAAGCGGGCCCCCTCTGTCATGCGATCGCTCTTCGAACTACCGCTATACCGTGCTGTGACTCAGGGAGGACGAGCAACGGGTGAAGAGTTACCAGAGACCTCTGCGAAACCTATTCAGGAAGTTATGCTGGGCTACTCTGACAGCAATAAGGATTCTGGATTTCTCAGCAGCAATTGGGAGATCCATAAAGCACAGCAAGCGCTTCAGGCAACCGCCGACGATTTTGGGATTGCCCTGCGGATCTTCCACGGTCGGGGCGGCTCAGTAGGACGTGGCGGCGGTCCTGCCTATGAGGCCATCCTGGCCCAGCCTGGTGCCAGCCTCAATGGACGCATCAAGATCACGGAGCAAGGGGAAGTGCTGGCCTCTAAGTACAATTTGCCTGATCTGGCCCTCTACAATTTGGAGACTGTGGCTACCGCTGTCATTCAAGGCAGTCTGCTCCATAGCAGCGTCGATGAGATCGACCCTTGGAACGAGATTATGGAGGAATTAGCTGCAAGTTCTCGTCGCCACTATCGATCGCTCATCTACGAGCAAGCTGATTTTGTCGACTTTTTCCATCAAGTCACTCCCATTGAAGAGATTAGTCAACTGCAAATTAGCTCTCGCCCCGCTCGTCGCAAGGGTAAAAAGACCCTCGACAGCCTGCGGGCTATTCCGTGGGTCTTTAGCTGGACCCAAGCTCGCTTTCTGCTGCCAGCCTGGTACGGTGTGGGCACGGCTTTGAATGAATTCCTGGAGGAAGATCCTGAGGAACGCCTCAAGCTATTGCGCTACTTTTATCAAAAGTGGCCTTTCTTCAAGATGGTCGTCTCGAAGGTTGAAATGACGCTCGCCAAAGTTGATTTACAAATTGCGGAACATTATGTCCACGAACTGACCCAACCTGAGGATATCGAGCGCTTTCAGGCTCTGTTCGAACAAATTTCCTGTGAATTCCGAGCCACATCAGACATTATTCTGACCATCACCGGACACCGACGCCTACTAGACGGAGATCCTGATTTGCAGCGTTCTGTTCATCTCCGCAACGGCACCATCGTACCTCTAGGCTTTATTCAGGTCGCTCTTCTGAAACGACTGCGCTACTATCGCAATGCTATTCCTGGCGTCATCAAGTCGAGATATAGCCGCGAAGAACTGCTACGGGGCGCTCTCTTAACGATCAATGGAATCGCCGCTGGCATGAGGAACACGGGCTGATCAAAGCGTTTCGTTAAGATATGTAACACTTGTCTTGCGGGTCAGGTTTTATTTGCTTGAATTAAGCCGTGATAGCTCTATTCATGGTGCAATGCCTTGTATTAACTGGCATTGCGCAGGCGTGAGTATTGAGTCGTCTCGATTGTTGGCGTGCAAGCTAGCAGTTATGGAGTGCTAAATGACCTGTCATGGGTTTATTTGAAGCTTGCCTGAGGAGTGAAGCGGAATGAAACAGATAAAGCGTCAGTTAACACGGGCGGCGATCGCCTCTGCTTTTGGAGGAACTGTGGCGATTGCGTCTGGCTTGGCGACAATGCAGCCCGCTAATGCTCAGGCCGCTTATGGTAGCTATGTTGGGGTTGGTGCCGCGATCGGCCTAACCGAAGAAGCCGATACAGGAGATGGCGGCGGTTTTTCTGGCGTCATTGCAGGCCGCTATCGCTTCTTGAGAATGCCCGTTTCAATCCGAGCGACCGCGTTTATTTTTGGCAGCAGCATGGCGCTGGTGCCAACCGTGTCCTACGACTATCCCCTCACCTGGAACACAGACATCTACTTGGGTGCCGGTATTTCTTTCCCCACTGGAGATGACGATCCCTCACCTGTGGGCAACGAGACCTCATTCGTCCTCCAGCCCGGTATTGATTACATGTTTCCCAACAGTCGTCTAGCCCTATTTGGGAATGCCATCATCGCCTTCGGCGGCTATCGAGAAGGCGGCAACACAGCCATTTCACTCCAAGGCGGCGTCGGCTATCAGTTTTAGCCTATCGTCTTCAAAGCAAAGCACCTCTTCAATACAAATGCATTTAAGACAAATGTATTAAAAACGCTTAAACGGGCTAATATGGCTGTCAAAGCTTTATGGAGAGGTCCCTATGGAGTTTGGCAAGCCGTTGGGTTCCGTCATTGAAGGATCACTGACTCGTGGGTTAGAGGTTCGCCTGCATCCCGATGTATCCGTTGAGGATATGCGAGTCGGGAAATTTTTGGTGGTGCAGGGACGGCGATCGCGCTTCTTCTGCATGTTGACGGATGTTGCCCTGGGCACTGCTAGTGCTCGTATCCTCGCCAATCCCCCCGAACCCTCCAATCTATTCTTGCAAGAAGTCCTTTCTGGTACAGGCACCTACGGCACCGCCAGCCTCAGCCCCATGCTGATGTTCACCCCCACTAATGATGGCGGCTCACCCAACAATTCAAAATCCAAGGGCCAAAATTCAAAATCCAGCCTCGCCTCCTACCAAGCTCAAAGCAGTGCTCCAGTAGAGCTGCTGCCCGTCAAAACGATTCCTAGCCACTTCAGCCAGGTATTTGATGCAGCGGAGCGTGATTTTCGCATTGTTTTTGGTTGGGAGGACGATCCCCATCGCCGCAATTTTATGATTGGTCGCCCTATTGATATGGACGTGCCAATTTGTCTGGATCTAGACCGATTCGTGGAACGCAGTAACGGTATTTTCGGTAAGTCGGGAACTGGCAAGTCATTTCTGACTCGGGTGCTGCTATCTGGCACTATTCAGCGTCAGGCTGCTGTCAATCTCATCTTCGACATGCACTCGGAATATGGCTGGGAAGCCGTGAGTGAGGGCAAGCATTTCAGTACAGTTAAAGGACTGCGCCAGCTTTTTCCAGGCCAAGTACAAATTTTTACCCTCGATCCGGAGGCCACAAAACGACGGGGTGTCCGCGATGCTCAGGAGCTGTATATTAGTTTCGATCAAATTGATGTAGAAGACTTGATGCTGGTGCGGGGGGAACTGAATCTATCCGAGGCCAGTTTGGAGAACGCCATCATTCTTCGTAACGAGTTTGGCAAAGGCTGGATCAACCGTCTGCTGACTTTGACCAACGAGGAAATTCAGGACTTCTGCGAAACCAAGATGGGCAATAAGTCCTCCATCATGGCCCTACAGCGAAAACTTAATCGTCTGGCGGACTTGAAGTATATTCGAGCGGCCTGTCCCCATAACTATGTAGGGCAAATTTTATCCGCGATCGATATGGGTAAGCATGTCGTCGTCGAATTTGGATCCCAGTCCAATCTGCTCTCCTACATGCTGGCGACTAACGTGATTGCCCGACGCATTCACGCTAATTATGTGCAGAAAGCTGAGCGTTTTTTGCAAACCAAGAATCCCAGCGATCGCCCTCAACAGCTGATGATCACTATCGAAGAAGCCCATCGGTTTCTCGACCCCGCTACGGCTCGCCAAACCATCTTCGGCACGATCGCGAGGGAGATGCGGAAGTACTTTGTCACGCTGCTCGTGGTCGATCAGCGCCCATCAGGCATCGACAATGAGGTGATGTCGCAAATTGGGACCCGCATCACTGCCTTATTGAATGACGAGAAAGACATCGATGCCATTTTCACAGGTGTCTCCGGTGCTCAAAGTTTGAGATCGGTCCTAGCCAAGCTGGATTCTAAGCAACAGGCTCTTATTCTGGGGCATGCTACGCCCATGCCTGTGGTTGTCCGCACTCGTGCCTACGACGCTCAGTTTTACTCCGACATCGGCGCAGTTGCTTGGGACGACATGCCTGATGAACCGCTGTTCAGGGCCGCTGAAGCAGCGAGAGCCGATCTTGGCCTCTAGTCAAAACAGATCGTAGATTTCCAAGTAATCTGTCTAATTCAGCTTGAATTCTGGCAGGGCTAATATTAAACCAAGATTGAGTTCAAGCAATTCTGAAGAGAGAACGTATGAAAGAGTCAGTAATCTATCCAGATTATCTGGAACGAAGCAACTCAAAAAGCAATCCAGCAGGGAATGCAACAAGAGAGCAGAGCACTTGCTTTTAGTTTGCTGAATAAGCGATTGGGTGAACTACCTGCTGATTTGAGAGCACGCATAGAAGCACTCTCTTTGTAGCGGACAGACGATTTGGTGGAAGCGCTCTTGGATTTTGAGACGCAATCTGACTTGTTGCAATGGTTAGAGGAACAGCGCCCCTAACATCTTGGACTAATAGAAAAGATGAGGAACACGTTTAACCAATGCCTTCTCCCTTTCCTGGTATGGATCCTTTTTTGGAGCAGCCGGCTTTCTGGTCTTCTTTTCACAGTCGTTTGGTCGTCGCGATCGCGGATGCCCTTGCTCCGAATTTACGCCCTCGCTACTACGTTGAAGTGGAAACGCGGACCTATTGGGATACGCCAGATGGGGAACTCTTCGTCGGCATTCCAGATGATGTCGTCCTAACTCGTACTCAAAGCCTCCAGGTTGAAGCGTCGCAATCACAATCTGCTGTTATTGCCTATCCCCGTCCTCAAGAAGTTACGCTCCCTGTGCCGGTAGAAACCAGAGAGCGCTATCTAGAAATTCGTGAAGTAGGAACGGATGCGGTTATCACCGTTATCGAAGTCCTTTCTCCAAAAAACAAGCGCCGTGGTAACGGGCGGACAACTTACGAAACTAAGCGAAACACTGTTCTATCGAGCGCGACTCATTTGGTTGAACTCGATCTGTTGAGGGCGGATAGTCCTTTGCCGATGCAGGGCGCAAACAGTTCTGATTATCACGTTTTAGTGAGTCGTAGCGATCGCCGACCCCAAGCCGATCTTTATGCCTTAACGGTAAGAGACCCACTACCCCTGTTTCCGTTACCGCTGAAAACTTCTGAGGAAAATCTTCCGGTTGACCTTCCTGACATTTTTCGAGGGGTCTATGACCGTGCTGGCTACGATCTTCGCATTGATTATCATCAGCCCATACCACCACCCCAACTGAGTGAGACTAACCGCATTTGGATCAATCAACTCCTCGCTGACTACGACACATTCCAAAATGGTTAGGGCACTGCCAATTTGGCACATCTAAACTGAGCGTTGGTGTGATGCAACTACAGCCTTACCCCTGCTGAAGTGCGGCCTAAAGGAAACGGGGAGTTGGTGATAGGGAACAGAGTGTACTCAGATCTTGCAGTTGTCCCGACATTGCCTGGTCTGGCCCCCTGCCCCCCAAATTTGGGAGGTTCTGAGGTCGAAGTCCCCCAAATTTGGGGGATTTGGGGGCAAATGCAGGATGCCGGTGTACTAGCGCAAAATCTCAGATGTACTGGTTTCACTTGCACACCAATGTAGGCATCGCCTCCTCATTCACCCTCTTTGTTCTTCCTCTGCTCTGTTTATTCCTCTGATGAGATTTCTAAAGTAAAAATACTCGGCTGTGGTGCATTACGCTGCACTAATGGCACCCTAACAGCGGTCAATTCTTTCCTGGAGATTCCCTGACTCCTTCTGCCTCACCCATCTTCCCGGCTGTGTAACCATAGTCAAGGTTGGTCCTTCATCTTAGCTCCATGAATCAATCGCGCTCAACTCTGCCGTTGCCGCCTGGCGAGTTCGGTCTGCCTGTGCTGGGTGAGACTCTAAACTTCTTCCGCGACCCCAACTATGCGGTCAAAAAGCATCAAAAGTACGGCCCTGTCTTCAAGACACGGCTTTTGGGTCGTCCGACTATTTTTGTGAAAGACAGCGCTGCCAACCAGTTTGTTCTAAGCAATGAGAATAAATACTTTGTCGTGAGTTGGCCGCCCAGTACAAAAGCGCTGCTGGGGAAACTATCACTGGCGCTGCAAACGGGAGGCGAGCATCAGAATCGGCGTAAGCTTCTGGCCCAAGCTTTTATGCCACGGGCGCTCTCTGGCTATATCAACACGGTTCAGAGCACTACTCAACAGTACGCAACTCGTTGGGCAGGGCAGGGCGAACTCATTTGGTATCCCGAACTGCGAAACTACACGCTGGATGTCGCCTGCAAGTTACTCGTCGGTCTGGACAACGGCTCTCAGACCAAACTGGGCCATCTGTTTGAAACCTGGTGCGAGGGCCTCTTTTCCATTCCTCTAGCGCTCCCTTGGACCCGATTTGGTAAAGCAAAGCGCTGCCGCCAACTGCTGCTGGAAGAAATTAAGCAGACTATTGTTCAGCGTCAGCAAGCGACGGATCTGGGAAATGACGCGCTCAGTTTATTGATTCAGGC
This sequence comes from Oscillatoria sp. CS-180, assembly GCF_028330965.1. Classification (GTDB taxonomy): domain Bacteria; phylum Cyanobacteriota; class Cyanobacteriia; order Phormidesmidales; family Phormidesmidaceae; genus Halomicronema. The sequence continues at coordinate 95,918 of NZ_JAQMUB010000094.1, forward strand.
ACGGGATGATGACGGTAACGGGCTGAGTCTGGCGGAACTGCAAGACCAGATTTTGTTGCTGCTGTTTGCCGGGCATGAGACATTAACGTCCGCGATCGCCTCTTACTGTCTTTGGGTGGCTCAAAATCCATCTATCTTGGACAAACTCCGGGCAGAACAAGCCACATTTGATCCCAATATGCCCCTGACGTTGGATCTGCTTAGGCAAATGTCCTACTTGGAGCAAGTCCTTCAAGAAGTCTTGCGAATTGTTCCTCCTGTTGCTGGTGGTTTTCGTCAGGTCTTAGAAACCTGTGAGATGGATGGGTACCAAATTCCTGCGGGATGGAATGTCCTCTATGAGATCACGCAGACTCATATGAATTCGGATATTTATACAGAGCCAGCAGCCTTTCAACCTGAGCGTTTTGACGCAGAAGAGAACAAGTTGCGCAGCAAATATAGCTACGTTCCTTTTGGCGGTGGCATTCGTGAGTGCTTAGGCAAGGAATTTGCTCGCTTAGAAATGAAGATCTTCGCGGTTCATTTACTGCGGCACTACACCTGGGAACTCAGTCCCGATCAGGACTTCAGTCTAGTAGCGATACCAACTCCCCATCCCCGAGATGGGCTAAAGGTGCGTTTCTCTAAACGATCCTGAATTGATCGACCTGTCTGTGCTCTTATCTTGTCTGGTCGACAGGATCTGATTGGCAGGACTCACGCAAATGCACTATTCGAATGCTAGGGCTAGCGTCAGGTGGGCATTACCTTGCCCTATCTATGGATATTCTGCGTAAGTCAGGCTGAGTCTACATGTAGCGTTTGTGATCTTGAAAATTGCTAGCTAAACGCTTTCTTTAGAGTGAAATATTTTTCTAATCTTATCCGGATTTACCGGCATCTGGGGGTGAAGATCGAGTACGCTATAACTCCAAGTTGATTGCTCTTTCGTGCGATTCAGTGTGAATAAGCGGATGAGCGATCGCGGTGTGCTCAATTTCAAACTTTTTATGAAATCCAGATTTATCAATTCCACTGTTTGCAGCCCTTCCTCTGGGTAAAGAAAACAAGCCAGTATGTTCTGTTGTTTGTATTCATGCCAGTAAACGACTTAATTTCGAAGGACAGCCATGCCGCTGTTCTGTTTTTCAGTTTCAACGTAATGGCGTCAGCTAACACTTAAGTTTCCACGCAGATGAAGGTTAGACAAATCCTGTGGCAATTGTTGGAGGTACGGTGTGGATCCAGCACTTAATGGACTGTGGCAGCAAATCTTGGATGAGCTGCAAAACCAGTTAAGTAGACCAACCTTTGAGACTTGGATCAAACCGGCCTGTGCTCAGGAATTGTCTGAGCAAACGTTGGTGATTTCGACCCCGAATCCTTTTGCTCGAAACTGGTTGCAAAAGCACTATCTCGGCACGATCGCGGGCGTTGCGAACAACATTCTGGGTCGCGACGTCAGCGTCAAATTTGTTGTCGATATCCGGGAAGATATTGACGTCAGTCCTGAAGAGGGTATTGCCGCAGCTGATATTAGCTGGCCGGCTTTGGCTCCTAGTGCTCCCCTTGAGGAAGTCCCCCTTACCAATGGACGAGCAGCTGGTCTCAATTCAAAATCGGTATTTTCCCGTTTTGTTGTGGGTGCCAATAACCGCATGGCTCATGCGGCTGCTTTGGCTGTGGCAGAGTCACCTGGACGTGAATTCAATCCTTTGTTTTTGTGTGGCGGTGTGGGGTTAGGAAAAACTCACTTGATGCAGTCCATCGGACACTATCGTTTGGAAATTGCTTCAGCGGCGCGCGTGTCTTACGTCTCAACCGAGCAATTTACTAATGATTTGATTGGGGCCATTCGTAAGGACAAAATGCAGACCTTTCGTGAAAACTATCGTCAAGCTGATGTCTTGCTGGTGGATGATATTCAGTTCATTGAAGGCAAGGAGTATACCCAAGAGGAGTTTTTCCACACGTTCAATACACTCCACGAGGCGGGTAAGCAGATTGTACTGGCGTCTGATCGCCCTCCCAGCTTGATACCCCGTTTACAGGAACGGCTTGTCTCTCGCTTCTCGATGGGACTGATCGCGGATATTCAGCCACCCGATTTTGAGACTCGTATGGCAATTCTGCAGAAAAAGGCGGAATACGAAAATGTGCGATTGCCGCGTCCGGTGATTGAGTACATCGCGTCTGCCTATACATCTAACATTCGAGAATTAGAAGGGGCTTTGATTCGCGCGATCGCCTACACCTCTATCTCTGGCCTGCCGATGACGGTCGACAATCTCATGCCAGTGCTCAGTGCCACGTCTAGCGAAAAAGCTGAGGTGTCTCCAGAGGGACTGCTCAGAGCCGTTTCGGACGTGTTTGGCATCTCTGAAGACGATTTAAAGAGTAACTCGCGCAAACGAGAAATTAGCTTGGCTCGCCAAGTTGGTATGTATCTCATGCGTCAGCACACGGACCTGAGCCTGCCCAAGATTGGTGATGTCTTCGGTGGCAAGGACCACACTACGGTGATTTACAGCTGTGACAAAATTACCAAGCTCATGAAGAAAGACCCTAGCCTTGCTCAGGTGGTTCGCAAGGTCGGCGATCGCTTGAATACCGCAGAATAAAGTCATTCTCGTATGACGTATTGCTAGGGCTCGCTCGTACGGTATTGATCCAGCAGTGATGCTTGCAAACCCCAATGACTGTATTGTCATCCCCACTCCGCAAAATAGGTGATCGCCTGTTGGCCTGCATTAGTATCTGCCTGCTGGTATTTCTGCTGGTTTTGGAACAGCCAGCCCTAGCGGATTCCGCTGCGGTTGAGACTGAGTCAACGCCTGCACTCACAATTCAAGAGCGGAAAGAACTAGAGGAATTACGGACCGAAAAGCGACTTAAACAGCTGATCGATGCCCGCATCGGCAATAGTCCTCGCATTCAGGACCGGATTGAATTCGAAGTCGACCGAGCTTTTGAACGAACAACCACTTTACTCAATATTGTTTTAGCGATCCTCACGATTATTCCCCTGTTGGCGGCGCTGGGCGTTTGGCTGCTGCGGCGCAGCGTGGTGAGTGAGTTGGTCGGCGAAGTCCGCACCCAACTGGAGCGAGAGATTTTTGCCCAGCTCAAGCAGCAGAAGCTAGACGCGATCGCCGAAATTGAAGCACTCAAGCAGGATTCCCTGAAGCAAGGTGCCGAATTGGTTGCACAAGCTCAGGCGGTCTTGGATGAGCTGAAGCAGCAAACAGCGATCGCCCATCAGGAAATCGAATTGCTCAAATCTCAGACGGCATCTCAGCTAGAAAGCATTGTTACCGATGCTCAGCAGATGAAAGATCAGGCAATGCAAGAGTTAACTAACTTGCTGCCCCTGTCCGTCACTGAACAGTTGCCCCCTGAGGCCCGGCCTCGCCTCGGCAATCTCACCTCCCTGCTAGAAGGCTTGAAGAAGGCAATGCCCCAAATCAGCTTTAGTGCCACGGATTACCTTAAGGAAGGCAACGCATTTTTCTTTGAAAGCCGCTATGACGATGCCTTGGCAGCGTACGATCGCGCCATTCAGCTCAACCCCGAACTGTACGAAGCCTGGTTTACAAAGGCTTCGACGCTGATGCTGCTCCAGCGCTACGAAGAAGCGACTAACACGTATCAGTTTGCAACTCAGCTCAAGCCGGAGTCCTATGATGCCTGGGTTGGGCAAGGGACAGCGCTCACCAAAGCCCACAACTACGAGGGGGCGATCGCGGCCTTCAACGAGGCGATCGCGCTTAAAGCGACGGATCATCTAGCCCTATTCAATCGTGGCGACGCCTATGCGGGTCTGGAACGCTTCGATGCGGCACTGGCTGACTACGATGCTGCCCTGGCCCTAAAACCTGACTTTGCGAAAGGGCATTGGCGGAAAGGGCAGCTGCTTCAGGAGCGGGGAAATTGGGAGTCAGCGATCGCGGCCTATGATGCAGTCCTCAATCTCAACATCAAGGATGAGTCCGACATTTGGTACAACAAAGCCATTTGCCATGCTGCTAAGGGCGATCGGGATGCAGCACTGACGGCCCTAGAAAAGGCAGTATCGGCGTCTCCTGCGCTGAAACAGCAGGCCCAGGAGCATCCCCGCTTTGAGTCCCTTCAAGAAACCCTCCGCTTTCAGGCGCTGGTGAACAGCGACGATGATGAAAGCCCCTAAGTTTCAACTGCGTCAGGAACTCTCCAGAAAAGAATTTGCCGTTGGTCGGGTGTCATTAGCGCCGCATAACACCACAGCCGACTAATTGTATTGTCATATCGCGTGAACGGAAAAACCCGTTACTTTCCCCTCCGGGGAGGGGCTAATGGGGTGGGTTGCCCTCGAAAAGACCCACCCACAAATTTTGTCCAGGCTAACCCATTGCACTTTTATGCCGCCGCTGTCTCCTCTCCACGCCAGGGAGGTCTCAGAAAACCTGCGTGAAGTCAGATTAGCCTCCCCCTATTCTTCAGGATATAAGCCTTGGCTGTTGCCAGCTTGATGGTTCGAGACACACAGCCCCCTCCTGAAAGAACACCGCCATGAAATTCAGAACCTTTGCTCGATGGACCTGTGCTGCTGCTTTGGGTGGAACCGTATTAGCCGGAAACGTATCGATGCCGAGGCCACTGGTTGCCATTACGCAGAGCACCAGTCAAAGCAGCGTGACGACGCTTTGAAGATCTGTTTTGAGATAGAGCTGTACGACCCCATCTTCCTCTAACCCCATCTCCTCTGTATCTTGTGCAACAAAGCCAACCCATTGTCTGCTTTACCGTGCCATAGCAAGGCTTTGTTCGTGTGAAGGAGATAGGTTGATGATAGGTCGAGGATTGGGTGCGATCGCCGCGATCGCAATGACGACTGCGCTAGTGGCACCTGCAAAGGCGGAAACCTTTGAATTAGAAGAAGCGACGATCGCGGATATTCAGATGGCGATGGATGCAGGGGCACTGACATCAGCAGACTTAGTTGAACTCTATCTGAATCGCATCGAGGCGTATGACGACCAAGGGCCCGCGATCAACGCGCTGATTACCGTGAATCCCAATGCGATGGAGGAGGCGATCGCCCTGGACGAGGCCCGGGCGAATGGCAACATCATGGGACCGCTCCACGGCATTCCCATCATCCTGAAAGACAACTACGATACGGCGGACATGCCAACCACTCTACACTGTCGAAGCCGATTCGACTTACGTCTGTGAGGCAGGCGATCCCTACAGTGCGGGCTATTTGGCGAACATTACAGGCTTCCCCGATATCACTGTGCCTATGGGTTTTACTGAAGCGGGGCTACCGATCGGCCTGTCCTTTATGGCGGAAGCCTACAGCGAATCGAAGCTCATTGGGTTTGCCTATGCCTATGAGCAGGCGAGCCAGATGCGGCAGCCTCCTGCAACAACACCCCCGCTTCCGGGTGAAAGCTTCGAGTATTAAGCAGTGGCAGGTTGCTGAGCCTGTTGATATAGCTTGGGGCGTTAAGCCATTGGGCTGCTGGTCAAGGCGAGAACTGAAGCACGATCGCGTATCAATGATGACTTGCCTTTAGGCAACCAATGAACTATTATCAGCAACCATAGCTGTATCCGTGCAGCTTGCTTTCCCCGAATATTGAGTCGGCGGTACTGGCAGGTGGTCGCAACACCGTACCAGCACCTGACCCGCAGACAGTCCAGAGCTGTCGTACAGGCTGTGCCTATTTTAGGTCGCCCTACGCTAGCGCTTTGTCCCAGGGCGACTGAATCTTCGGGGATTCACCCAAACTGATTCTTTGGAGGAATCCTCGTGATCCAAATTCAATACGTCTTGCCGTCCTCTCATGTAGGTGCGGCACTGCCTTCGCTGCCTGGACATTCAGCACATCCGCAAAGGCGGCACAAGCGCCTGCGCCTTTATCTTGTCGGTACTGATGCCGATACTCAGAGTGCCATTGATCTATTTCACCTGCGCGGCTGCATTGAGCGCATTGAATGGAGTCCTAAAATCGACGTGCCTGAAAACGGCGTGCTGATTCGGCAAGACCCCGGCGATGTGTTGCGGTACTTGCAGCGCGACAGAGTGTTTGAGTAGACCGTAGGGAAGATGCGATGCCCAGTGTAGCTGGGTCAAGTCCATCTCAGTGTCTTAAGGGAGCAGAGATAGGGAACAGGGCATGGGGTGTGCTTGACTCAAATGCATGCCGCTATATGTGCTATGAAAATCCTCGGTATTAGCGGGTTATAAACAGCACGAATAGGGTGAGGCGTGATTGTTTCAGAAACTGCAACTGTGCGCCTAACTGAAATCTCAAAGGCCATCCTACAGGAGTAATCAACTAGGTTTGGGGCGATCTCGGACACCGGCGATCGCCCCAAAGCTGAACACTCTTGCTAAGGAGAACGTCATGCAACTGTGGAAGTTTCCGGTCAGTGGTATCCGCATTCCGTCATCGCTTTTAATGGCAGCAATAGTCGCAGTTCTTGCGGTGAGTTGTGAGGGCGGGCAGGCACCCACAGCTAGCGCTCCTTCAGCCGCTGAGAGTGATGAATTGCAGTCAACGGAGCGCGTGCTTGATCCGGAGGCATCCCCAGAAGAGATTGATCCAACGGACGACAGTACCCAACCGCCTGATTTCAACACCGAAGAATACGATCGCATTTATGAAAACCCCTTTCTGGCAGTCCTCCAAGAACCGCTGTCTACCTTTTCGATTGATGTAGACACGGCTGCTTACGCTAACACTCGTCGCTTCCTCAGTGAAAATCGCCTACCACCCCCCGATGCGGTTCGTTTAGAAGAGTTGATCAACTACTTTGATTACGAGTATCCCCAACCGACTGGCGACGATCCCTTCTCCATCACCACAGAACTCACCACAGCGCCCTGGAATCCTGATCACGAGCTGCTTTTAGTTGGATTGCAGGGCAGAAGTTTAGAAGCAGAAGCGCTGCCGCCCAACAATTTGGTGTTTTTGCTGGATGTTTCTGGGTCGATGAACGAGCCGAACAAGCTGCCGCTGTTGAAGGCGGCCATGAAGCTGCTGGCGGAGCAAATGGCAGCTGACGATCGCGTCTCTATTGTGGTTTATGCCGGTGCAGCCGGCCTGGTGCTGGAGCCGACGCCCGGTAACAAGACGAGTGAAATTTTGGCGGCGATCGATGCGCTGGAAGCGGGGGGATCTACCGCCGGTGGTGCAGGCATTGACCTGGCCTATCAAATTGCCAAGGAGAACTTTCTGCCAGAAGGCAACAACCGCGTCATTCTTGCCACCGATGGTGACTTTAATGTCGGTGCCAGCAGCGATGGTGCTCTTGTCCGCCTGATTGAAGATAAGCGAGACGATGGCATTTTTCTCACCGTACTAGGATTGGGGACAGGCAACTTCAAGGATGCCAAAATGGAGCAGCTCGCTAACAAAGGCAACGGCAACTACGCCTATTTAGACAGTCTGCTGGAGGCGAAAAAGGCGCTGGTGACTGAGATGGGGGGAACGCTGGTGGCGATCGCGAAGGATGTGAAGCTGCAAATCGAGTTCAATCCTGCGGAAGTCAAAGCCTATCGTCTCTTGGGTTATGAGAATCGAGTGCTGGCAGCTGAAGATTTTAACGATGATCAAAAAGATGCCGGAGAACTCGGAGCAGGACACTCCGTTACGGCTCTCTATGAGCTAATTCCAACCGATGCTGCGACATCAGTGCCGGGTGTTGATCCGCTGCAATATCAGGAGTCCACGACTCTTCCTAGCGAAGATTTGCTCACCCTCAAACTGCGCTATAAGCAGCCTGAAGGGGACACCAGCCAGCTCCTTCAGCAAGCCTTGCAGCGAGATGTCATTTGGCAAAGTGAACCTTCGCGAAACATGCAGTTCGCCAGCGCTGTGGCAGAGTTTGGCTTGCTGCTGCGAGATTCTGAATACAAAGCCGATGCCAGTTATGAGGCTGTTCTTGTCAGAGCCACCCAGTCTCAAGGGGACGACCAACATGGTTATCGGTCAGAGTTTCTGGAGCTGGTTGAGCAAGCAGATCTGCTGAGCCGATAGAGAAAGGCAGCAGGATAATGGATGAAATGGGTCCCGATGGAACCTCGCAACGGCTATACCTTCCCCGCCTTTAGCTATAGTTGTCTGAGGATTAGTTTTTCTACTCTTCTGACACCTGCACAAAGTCTTATGTCTGAAGCGACAACGCCTAAAAATCAGATTGCTGAATTTCATTGGGAAAAGCTGGACTGTAAGAACCAACCTGCCGGAGGGTTGGGCGCATGGCGGGCTAAGGTGCCTGGCGGCTGGTTAGTCGCTATTCGCTGTGGCGGCGGTGAGGGCGGAGGAGTCACGTTCTATCCTGATCCTTACCATCAGTGGGATGGCGGGACCATGGACTAATGGACAGCGATCGCGCTACATCTCGTCAGGATTAACGCCGAGCGATCGCAATTTTTCGGCTAGTTTTTCAGCGCGTTGGCGTTCAGCGATCGCCTGTTCGTGTCCCCACAGCAGCAGGCGATCGTCAGCGCTCCACCAGCGCAGCCAGACTCCTTCACGGGTTCCTCTTGTGCCCGACCAGGGGCCTAACGCGAGGTCCATCTCCGGAATCCAATAGCGGCCCGCTTCATTCGGAGCAACGATGTCATAGCGCTTGTTCTCACCTAGTTTGTAAAACTCTAGTGCACTGCTCTCCAGATTGAATAAAACGTAATAAGGAACCTGCAACACTTGCTCATAAAAGAACCACTTGCCAGGGGGATAGGTTGGTTTGATGGAGTATTCATGGCCATCTTCATCAGAGAGAAACTCCATGACGATCAGGGGAAAATCGCCCTGTAGCTGAGGCGTATAGCTGCGATGTACCTCCCCCTGTGAGACGGAAATACGCGGAATGTAAGCCCAATCAGGAGCCTTAACAACAACCTTGCCGTTGACAGTGGCACAGATACCGTAATTTGTCGTTGTCAGAGCATTCGGATGCAGGCGTCCGTTATCCCCCAGAGCCTCCGTGAGAGAGGCTGCCAGAGCGGGTTGAGCAATATTGTCCACAGGGTCATCAGGAAGTACAAAGTCATCGGGAAGTTTTTCCCAACGAATATCGAGGGTGGTCGTAGTGGCAACCATGAAAACCTCTCGTCAGCCGATTGTCTAATGCTAGCGGTTTTATGCTGTTCATCTCTCTGCACTCAGTAGATAGTTCCCCGTAAGCGTCAACCCTGATGGACAGAACTTGTGCAGTTATAGCGGCATGCATTTGAGTTAAGCACACCCCATGCTCTGTTCTCTATTCCCTGCTCCCTTAAGACACTGAGATGGACTTGACCAAGCTGCACAGGGCCATAATTTCAGCCTTGACCCCGTAACGCCAAAATATCGGGGAAGCCGGGTTCAACACACCTTTAAAGTGGGGACGCAAGAGGCCGTGCGTCAGTTCTAGAAGATTACAGTTTATTGAGGACCCCTACGTACGGGGTCGGGTGCTGCTTACGTGACGCTATATCTACGAACAGTAGGGCAACTCTACGCAGCTCTTAGGCAGCAGGTAGTCTGAGAAAGGACTGGCTTTGTACAAAAAAAATTCGACTTTTCCGTGTTTATGCGGCCTGAAATTCAACTAAAACAGTCTGCTGTTGTATCTCAACAAATTTAATTGTTGGTTGGTTTTACTGAAAAAGTCTTTTCCACGGGCGGGAAGGATATATCCATCAGTAAACACACAAGCTTTACATCATCAGGATTTACATAGCTGAATCCGGCCTTTCTCCCTGCCCCCCCACGCTGAGAGACCGGATTACTGTCCTTGCTTGCCAGCAGGGATTAGAAGCTCAGTGGCCTAAATCCTGGTGCAACAAACTGCACTGCTTTATTGACCGTTATTCGATTGTCAAACGCTAACGGATTCCTGCCACTCACTTCGGGAGCATTTCATCCAAAGAATTGATTAGCTGGCAATTCCCAGGAATGCAGGGATCTAAGCGAAATGCATCAGTCCTGCCTCAGTCAGACTTCATCAAGGCCAAACACATGCGTCATCTTGTTTCTAAAACTACTTCTGGTAAGCATCTACCTCAATCGATCGCCATCCTTGTCTTGGGTACTCTTTTGGTTGACGCTGCCCCCTCTCTAGCGGCTCAACCCTGGTTTACGGACGCGGCTTCTCCCGCTGCTAAGCCAGCTGCGTCAAGCCAGTTTCCCTCAAAGCCAACGCTGGCTCAGACTCTCTCTGTCAGTACCCTCAGACCGGAAACACCAGCACCTTCAGCTAGCTTCAGCGATACTGCTCAGAGCCGAACGTCTGACTCGATATCTGCTTCAGAAGAGGACGCCGCTGCGACTGCTGTTGTTCCCTCAGCAATCTCATCCCGTGATGCTGCTCCGGCGATCGCTCAGGTCATGGATTCAGAGGTTGATAACAGTGACGGCGTCGGCGATCGCGGTGTAGAAGAACTTCCAGCAGAAGGTGCGATTGAGGTTAATGGTGACGCTACAGGCCTTCATGAGACTGAAGCAGTCCATCGCGCTGAAGCCGCTAATGACGCTGATGAAGTGACCGAGGAGGCTGATGCCATGACTGCACCCGCCGCTCCCCCGTCAGAATCAGAGATGGAGTCTGATGCCGCAGCTGATGAAACGTCGTCTGTGATTTCTCAAGCGGAGGAACCTCAGCCAGCGCCGGATACTGTCAGCGTCAGTGCAGCGGACCTAACGATTCCCAGTCGCTTTGGTGTCATTGCAGATACGGGGCCTAATGGATTTGACGACGCTGTGGGTCTGCATGCCTTTGTTCCTCTCAACCAAGATCCTGGAGAAAACGTCACTTTTCTTGAGGGGGATATTGAACTGCGAGGGGGCGATCCCAGCTTCAGTCTCAACTTGGGTCATCGGGGCTATGACGCAGAACACGATCGCATTCGGGGCGGCTATATCGGCGTTGACGGTCGCAGCACGGATGAGAATATGTTCTTTCAGCTGGCAGCAGGCTATGAGCGTATTCAGGACGATTGGGAATTTCGCATTAATGGTTACTTGCCCGTTGGCGATCGCACCCAGACTATTCGCGATGTCACTGTCGATTCAGGCTTTCAAACCGCCCAAGGTTTTCAAAGCAATCAGCTCGTTTTGTCCTCTGCCAGAGAGCGCCAGCGCATCCTAGAGCAAGAAAACGCACTAGGCGGGTTCGATGCTGAAGTTGGCACCCAACTGACGGCGTGGAATGGTGGCGAACTGATGGGGTATGTCGGCGGCTATCTGCTGTCTGGTGAAGAAAGCAGCCTGGGTGGACAACTGCGGATTGCCGCTAACTTTGAATCCAACTTTAATGCCGGTCTGGCTTTGCAACACGACGGTCTATTCGGGACCAGCCTAACGTTGTCGGTCAGCGCCGCTTGGCCGAACATTCGCTTCCAAGGCGAGGACGAAGCGGAGTTTCAGGAAGAAAACGAAGTGCCGATTCGCCTACGGGATCCCATTGCTCGTCGTCAAAATGTGGCAGTCAATATTATCGACGATGTGGAGACTTTCTCGGAATCCACTGTTGCTCCTCTCCGCAACCCCGAGGAAGAGCAAGACTATCGGTTTATTCACGTGGCTTTGTCTAGAGGCGCAGGTGCCGGAGATGGCACTTACGAAAATCCTTTTGGCACTGTTGAGGATGCGATCGCGCTTGTGAATAGCGACCCCACAACCTTCAGCGATGGCAACACCGTCATTTATGTCGACGGCGAAAATGCTCCTGGGGTAACGATTCCTAGCTTCATCATTCCGGAGCGAGTGCGAGTCCTTTCGCAAGGGCCCAATCAAATTATCGCAGGAATGCCTTTCCCGGGCTTCCCCTCGACACCAACTCGCTTACCGTTCTCTCCTGAGCAAAACTTTAATGTGGCTGCTGAGCCAGTTAACGCGAACGGCATTACCGTTGCTCTTCCTGATGCGAATGACGGCGTCTTTCCCACCATTACAGGAGGAACGAGTCCCGATTTAGTCACGCTGGGCAACCGAACTATTCTGGCCGGTTTTCAAATTAACGGCGCACCTCAACATGGTGTTGCGGGGAGCCAAGTGGACGATGTTGAACTGCGGAATAACTTAATTGTCAGTTCAGGCGGCAGTGGTATTTTCTTCGACAATGTTGGCGGCAGTGCAATTCTCTTCGACAACGTGGTTGATAGCGCGGCTGACCGAGGAATTCTCGTGCAGAACAGTTTGACAGCCCACCCCATTGAAGTTGATATTGCTGGCTTCGATGTCAGTAATAGCCGGGTGGGGATGGAATTTGTGGCCACAGCGACGGCAGGGGCAGAGTTTCCCTCACAGATTGTTTCAATTGGACCGAGCACTAGTGCCAACACTAGCGTCGGTACGCCGAACGGTACGGCACCCACTAGCAGCATCCTTAACAGCACGGGTGAAGGGTTAGTGGTTCAGTCCTCGGGCAATGACCTCTTTGCCACCGCCAATCAGGAGGTGACAGTCACAGCAACAACTATCAATGGCAGTGGTGCGGATAGCGTACGACTGATTGCTGAAAACGGAGCCCATCAGCAAATCTTCGACTTCATTGGCGGTGTCATCACCAACAGTACGGGGGGCAACGGCATCACGATTCGCAATGGTGAATTTCCCTCAGGTACGACTCGCTCTGCAACTGCTCAAGAAATTACCATTCTCGACAGTGAGATCTCCAGCAACGCAGGCAATGGTATTGATATTGTCCTAGCTGATGCGGGTGCTCAAGAGTTAGTGATCCAAGGCAACCAAATCGTTAACAACGCAGGTGATGGTATTCACTCGGTTTCTCAAACGGTGGCCCTACAGGAGTGGCGAACGAATAACGAGACGGGTGAGTTGGGCGTTAGCAACAACGTCATCAGCGGTAACGGCGGACAGGCGATCGTGATTAGTCTGGAAAATCTAGGTCTCTTGCCCATTGTCGGCATCGGTAATAATGACCTCTCTGGTAACGGTATCGGTCCTGATATCGAAATTACGTCCACCTCATCAGCGGCTCCGGGTGCCTGTGTGATCCTGACCACGAATGTAACACCCAACGGCATTCGACTGACTGGCCCTGATCCTACTTTGACTAGCAACATTCCGGGCTTCTTAGTTCAAGATTTGCCGTCACTGCTCGCAAATCCCAATGTGACTTTACAAGCCGTTGACTTCTTCGGCACCATCACGGCTAGCAACGCTCCGTTCATCAACGAAACGAATCGGTGCATTTTGTAGCGATCAGTTCGTGACCGGGCCAAGCAAGTTTGGATGGCCGATCGCGGATTCGAGGTGGGTTGGGTGGGCATTGCTCGCCCAGCCTTAAGCCAAATCTAGCGTTGACTCACACATCTTGTATCCGGTTTGTTTACTTGTCTCAGCTAGGAATATCTATTTCAGCCTACTCCACCGACGAGTAGGCAACATCACTGCCATCCACCATCCACGTACAACAGCCGATCGCGCGCCCCTCAACCAATAACCGCGATCGTGACCAACCCAAAGGACGACTGTCCTCACACCCTTCAGTCCCCCTGTCAGCTGTGTGGTCTGATACCCGATTGCCAACGTGCGATCGCTCAACCTGCGTTGACGTCACTATCTTCATTCACTCATCATCTACTCCCACGGATTTATGCAAATCAGCGAAATTCTCTCTACCCGCTCTTTTCTCTTCATTGATGCCGCTGTCGAATCACCCCAGCATCTCTTATCCGGTCTACAGCCAGATGTACAGGCGCATATTCTCAAGGTCGATGAGGACGGTATCCAGCAGATCACTGAAATCATTCAAGCCTCGTCCCTCACCCCTCACCCCTCACCCCTCACGCTCCACATCGTCTCCCACGGCACACCTGGCTGCCTCTACCTTGGCAATGCTCAACTCAGCCTAGAGACCCTTGATCGCTATAGTTGGGAACTCCAAACCTGGTTTCCCCAAGCTCCAGCTCACAATCCCCAACCTAAACTCTCCTTCTATGCCTGTAATCTTGCCGCTGGCGATGCGGGAGAAGAATTCATTACTAAGCTGCAACACCTCACCGGAGCTGAGATCCACGCATCTACTCAAAAAGTGGGTCACGCAACTCTCGGCGGTTCTTGGGAGTTAGATACCGTTGACTCAAAGCAGAACCGCTCCATCTTTAGCTCTCGGGTGCAAGAACAATGGGTGCATACGCTAAACCCGGTGAATGACAGCTCTTCTGGTGATGAAGACACCGTTCAGAATGTTGATGTTCGAGCGAACGATTCATCCCCTTCAGCTTCCATTTCAATTGCGGCACAGCCGACTAACGGTACAGCCGTCGTCAAATCTGACGGGACGGTTGATTACACGCCAGACGCCAACTTTAGCGGTGCTGATTCGTTTGAGTATCAGGTTCATCCCGACTACACCACGGCGAATCCTGACCGGGCGATCGCCACTCCGGGTGTGACCAAAAACATCAATGTTCTGTTCAATGATGTTGATGCCCAAGCTGATCCTTTAACAGTCACCCTACCTAACGGCTTAACCTCCGAGAATGGCGCGACGCTTGCCGTTCAACCGGATGGCACAATCGACTACACACCGTCTGCAAGCTTTCTCGGTCTCGATAGCTTCACTTACCAAATCGACGATGGCAACGGTAACACCGATACGGCCACGGTAGCGATCGACGTTCGCTTCAATGAACCGCGTTCCGAGCACTATCTCCCGCCTCGTCCCGGCGGTTCTACCCATGCAGACAACCCCATGAAGCTGTTGATTACAACAGAGCAGCCTACAGCGACAGGGGTGATTTCTTTCCCTGGGACTTCTACAGCCCCGATCAATTTCAGCATTACTGAAGGAACGTCAGAATATAGCCTCACGCTGGGTACCACAGACACGGGAGGAACGACAGCCTTTAATACGGTTGGCAATAGCGGCATCAAAATTCTTACGGACAGTCGTGAGCCAGTCAACGTTCAGCTTGTCCAAGAAGACAGCAATGGACAGTCTTTCCTGAGTTCTAAGGGTTTAGATGCTCTGGGAACAGAGTTTTATGCCGGAGAAATGGCGGATGAAAACGCTGCAGAGACTAACGCTCCTGCCAGTATCATCTCGGTCATGGCGACAGAAAACAATACGCAGGTCACGTTTCAAGCGCCCAACGCCGCCACGTGGAACTGGGCCGGAACCTCGTCTCAAACGCAGACCGTAACTCTCCAGGCAGGCGAAACCTACATCATTCAGCCTGAAAACAACACCACATCAAACATTACCGGGGCTTACATCACTTCTACAAAGCCCATTGCAGTGTCCAACGGTAACTTTGGCGTTAGGCTCTCAGGTAATGCGGTTGATAATGGTTGGGATCAGCTGGTTCCAGTTCAGCGGACCGGCAGCGATTATGTGGTGGTCCGGGGACCTTCTGGTAACGAAGAGGTCGAGATTATTGCCACTAAGCCGAATACTCAAGTTTTCATCGATGGCACTTTAGCGACAACTCTAGCTAATGCAGGCGATGTCTACACTACGCAACTGACGAGCTTGGCAGGGAGTAACGGAACGCCTTATTCCATCACGACTTCAGAAAACGTTTATCTCTTTCAATCTACCGGAGCTGTAGCGAATAAGGGTGAAAACGGCGTTTCTCTGATTCCGTCCATATCACCCAGTGGCCGTAGTCGAGTTCGCTTCCGGACGCCAGCCGATCCCGCCACTATCAATATCATTCTTGGTGCCGATGCAGTCGACAGTCTTCAATGGGTTGAGGTTAACGGTACATCATCAACTCCAATTGACATCAAGACTCAATCTGGGTATACCGTGAAAGATGTCCCTGGGCGGACAGATGTGAAGGTTGTCTCTTTCAAGACAAGTTCTGCTCAGGTAGGAAAGGAATATTACTTCGATTCACAGTCTTTTATTCAAGTTGGCATCCTGGCTGCCAATAGTAGTGGTGGTGGTTTTGCCTATGTTTCAGGATTTAGTTTTGGCCCCGTTCAGGCTAGCAATGATGTTGTCTACACCGCTTCTCAGTCAATTATCAATGTGCTGGGCAATGATTACGACGCCAACAGCAATCCCTTAACTATCGATGTGGTGGGCACGCCTACTAACGGCACCACGACCCTAAATTCTGACAACACAATTACCTACACGCCTAATCCGGGATACATCGGCCCTGATAGTTTTACCTACTCAATCAGTGACAATGAATTCCACTCTGCTCAGGCGATTGTTTATATCAATCCAGGCTCTCCCTTTCCTCAAGCCACGGTTGATATTGAAGTTAAACCGGTTGCTGATCCCATCACTGTGTCTGTTGCTGATGTCTCAGAGGACTTCAGACACCCCATTCCACTCGCCATCGGGTTCACACCCTCTGTCGATACTGACGGCTCTGAAACCCCAACATTTCAGCTGAACGGTGTGCCCTCAGGGTCCTCGTTTGTCGATAGCAATGGTACTCCTGTCGGCACCTTAAGTGGCAGCGACTGGGTCTTCACCGCAGCAGAAGTAGCCGATCTAAACATTCAGCTGCCGGCTAACTTTCCAGCTAATAGTATCTCGCTTGACCTGATTGCGACTAACACTGACGCTGTCGACCTCAACCAAGATGGCGATACTGCTGATGCTGATGAGTCGGTTGCGATCGCCACCAACGATTCCTTCAACATCATTGCTCCCCCCGATAACGATGGTGATGGCGTCCCTGATGAGGTTGATCTCGACTCCGACAACGACGGCATCACGGATGCCAATGAGGGCGTCGTTGTCACACTAGATCAGGTGTCATCCATCCCAGCTGGAGCAATTCCTGGCAATCCAGATGGCTTACGCCTGTCAGATGCTACTGGTCAATACGTCGTCGATATCTACAACGGTCTCAACACATCTACTGGAGCAGCCTACAGTTACGATACGAACGATGGACGCATTGGTAATTTCGGTGGTAGCAACACTGGTGATAGCGTAGAAAATAATGAAGTTGTGGAGATGATCTACACAACGATCAATTCTCCGACACCGTTTCAGTTGTCCGAAATAACGATTCTTGACATCAACAGTCTAAGCACCAGTCAAGTCAGAGATGCTTATGCCTGGAGCGAATCAGGAACTTGGACGCCTTTAGGTACGGGGGGGAACAGTAGTCCGGCTGGTTCAGTTGTCAGTGTTGATACGAGTACTGCAAACGATATTGGAGATTTTGTCCTCACTGACCCTGATGGCAGCAATGACCTGAATAATCTAGTCCAGTTTACTCAGGTCACGGCTGTTGATGATACGTTGTCAGACGTCCTCGTCAACATGGAGGGGGAAAACAATGGTCATAATGTCCTCTTCAACTTCGATACGCCCCAAACAACCGCATCACTGTTTGCCTTCAACTCAGGCAGTGGTGGTATGGGCTGGAACTTTTTTCCTCAATTCACCGTTAAGCTCGCTGCCCATGAAGCTCCCGATACTGACAGTGATGGCGTTGCGGATTTCCTTGACCTCGACTCCGATAACGATGGCATCAGCGACCTAATTGAAAGTGGACAAGATGCAGCTGTAGACCTGAACGAAGACGGCATTCGCGACGATATTGCCACTGACCCAGCTAATAATGACACCGATGGCGACGGTTTAGCGGATGCCGTTGACGGTGTTGATAGCGAGAGCGGTGCTGGTGAAGTCACTTCGGGAACGACCGTTGTACCTACCAGCACAGATACTGACGGTACTGCCGACTTCCTCGATTTAGATTCCGATGATGACGGCATTCCCGACGCCGTAGAAGCCCAGTCCACCACCGGCTATGTCAGTCCCGAGTTAACTAATAACGCGACTAACAGTGGCGTCAACGACACGGGTCTCTTTATCCCTGTTGATACTGACAATGACGGCATTGCTGACTACATCGACACGGATAGCGATGATGGCTTAGGTGATAACAGCGGTGATGACGCCGCTGAAGCAGGTAATCTGACTGCTGGTGAAACGTATACCGATCCTGATGGCAGTCTCGATGACCCATCTACCTTGCCCAATAATGACGCTAGATCCGGTGACGTTGATTACCGCAGTCCTAACAGCGCTCCTACCGCAGTAGATAATGGACCTGTTGTGGTTATCGCAGGTGCGGCCAACATTCTTAATGTGGTTGCCGACGACACGGATCCTGATGGGGACAGCCTGGCCGTTACGGAGATTATCGACCCTAGCACAGGAACTCCAACGCCCATCAGCGTTGGTAATCCCGTTACCCTAGCGTCGGGCACAGTGATTGATCTGCTCAGTGACGGGACGTTGAGCGTGACGCCGCCCGCTGGCGTGACGACCTCCGAAACCTTTGACTACACCGTTAGTGATGGCGCTTTAACAGATACGGCAACAGTCAGTCTCGATCCCAACACGGCACCGGATGCTGTTGATGATGGACCTGTTGTCGTTACAGCAGGAATTGCTAACAACATCGATGTCGTTGGTGCCAATGACATTGATATCGATAACGACACGCTCACTATTACGGAAATCATCGACCCTACTACGGGAACACCTACAGCGATCGCTGTAGGCAGTCCAGTGACTCTGGCGTCAGGAACAGTTGTTGATCTGTTGAGCAACGGTACATTGAACGTGACGCCCCCTGCTGGGGCTTCGATCCCTGAAACGTTCAACTACACGCTCAGCGACGGACATTTGAGTGATACCGCCACGGTGACTCTCTATCCTGATACTGACGGGGATGGCGTAGGTGACTTCGATGACCTTGACTCTGACAACGACGGCATTCTTGATACCGAAGAGGGGACAGGTGACTTAGACGGTGATGGTATCCCCAACTACCTCGACCTGGACACCGATGGTGATGGTTTAAGCGACCTACAAGAGTCAGGTCTCAGCCCGGCGGACATTGCTGCTCTAGATACCGATAACGATGGCGTCATTGACCCCAGCAATACTTTCGGTCTCAACGGTCTGGCAGACGATGTTGAAACTGCTCCTGAGTCTGGTACGCCGGACTACGACAATGATGGCGTTGCCGATGAGCCAGCTGATACGGATGGCGACGGGGTTGACGACTACAAAGACCTCGACTCCGATAACGACGGCATCAATGATGTCCTGGAAGTCGGTGGCACGGATGCTAACGGTGATGGCCTTGACGACAATACTCGGGGCCCCGATGCTGACTTGGATGGCATTCCCGATGCGCTAGATCCCAACAATGGCGGGACTCCTGTCACCAATCCTGATACGGATGGCGATACCATTGCTGACTTCCGTGACCTGGACTCGGACAATGACGGCATCAACGACGTGTTGGAAGGTGGCAACGTTGACAGTGATGGCGATGGTCTCGTCGATGGCGTTGATACAGATGGCGACGGCATCCTAGATGCGGTTGACCCCAATGCGGGCTTTGGTGACAGCGGCGACACTCTACCCCCTGACACTGATAGTGATGGCGTCGCTGACAACTTGGACTTAGACTCTGATGACGATGGCATCAACGATGTGCTGGAAGGTGGCAACGCTGACAGTGATGGCGATGGTCTGGTTGACGGTGGCGACACTGATGGCGACGGCATCCTGGATGCGGTTGACCCCAATGCGGGCTTTGGTGATAGTGGCGATACCCCTCCGCCGGATACCGATGGCGATGGTGTCACCAACAATCTTGATCTAGATTCCGACAACGACGGTACCAATGACGTTGTTGAAGGTGGCAATCCGGATGCGGACGGCGACGGCCTAGTGGATGGTGGAGATACCGATGGCGATGGTATTGCTGATGCGGTTGACCCCAATCCTGGCTTTGGTGACCAGAGTGACCCACTGCCGCCCAACAATGACACTGACCCCACCCCCGACTATCTCGATACCGACAGCGACAATGACGGCACCGATGATGTCATCGAAGGGGGCTATGTTGACAGTGATGGCGATGGAGAAGTCGATGGCCCCGATGGAGACAAGGACGGTATCTCGGATATCGTCGATGGTGCGCCCAGTACCTTTGGTGATGCGGGTAGTCCCGGTCCCCAAGATACGGACGACGATGGTATCCCGGACATCTATGACATCGATTCTGATAATGACGGCATTGTTGACACCGAAGAGGGCACGGGTGATCTAGATGGTGATGGCATCCCCAACTACCTCGACCTCGACACCGATGGCGATGGTTTAAGCGACCTGCAAGAGTCAGGACTCAGCCCGGCGGACATTGCTGCCCTGGATACCGACAACGATGGCGTCATTGACCCTAGCAATACCTTCGGTCCCAACGGTCTCGCGGATGCTGTTGAAACTGCGCCTGAGTCTGGCGTGCCGGACTATGACGGTGATGGCATTGCCGATGAACCTGTTGATACGGATGGCGACGGGGTTGACGATTACAAAGACCTCGACTCAGACAACGACGGCATCAACGATGTCTTGGAAGTGGGGGGTACGGACACCAACGGTGATGGCCTCGACGATAATACCGGCGGCACTGACACCGATGGCGATGGCATTCCCGATGCGCTAGACCCCAGCAACAGCGGCACGCCTGTTCTCAACCCTGATACGGATGGCGACACCATTGCTGACTTCCGTGACCTGGATTCTGATAATGACGGCATCAACGATGTCCTTGAAGGTGGCAACGCTGACAGTGACGGAGATGGTCTGGTTGACGGTGGTGATACCGATGGCGACGGCATCCTGGATGCCGTTGACCCCAATGTGGGCTTTGGTGATAGCGGCGATACCCCTCCGCCGGATACCGATGGCGATGGTGTCACCAACAATCTTGATCTAGATTCCGACAATGACGGTACCAATGATGTTGTTGAAGGTGGCAATCCTGATGCGGACGGCGATGGCCTCGTTGATGGCCCCGAC
>NZ_JAQMUB010000095.1 GCF_028330965.1 Oscillatoria sp. CS-180
CCCCCCCCCCCCCCCCCCCCCCCCCCCCCCCCCCCGTCGAGGGTTCGGTGGGTCTGCTCCCAAAGGGTTCGGCACTACCCCTTAATTATCTCAACCGTTTTCTCCGTTTTTTAGAGGCAATCAACGATCAGCGGCAATGGAACAGGTTTGCAGAGAGGGTTATATGGGAGGCTTGAACGTCGGCGCAGCTACCTCGGATGACGGCGCTCGATGGTAAAGGACTCGAATGCAGGAGGCGGGGGCGGAATATTGACTTGGCGCGATCGCAGTTGAGGAAAATATCGCTGAATCAACTTGTTGTACTGCCCGCCCAGCAGCAATCCAGTGACGCAGCAATACAGACCCACCAGGCAAAACAGTACCGTGCTGAAGAGACCATATAGCCAGTGCTGATCGGCCAGAGAACCGATATGGATTTTGAGACCAATGCAGGCCATCAGCCACAGGGCGGTTGTAAATAAGGTCCCAGGAAGAACCGGAACAGGAGCAGCCGAAGGTTTTTGACTAGCCCGATAGAGCAACCCAAACATCAATGCAATGGTGGAGAGCGCCAGACTCCATCGCAGGGCGTGAACGAGTAACCGTTTAACCCAATTCATTGCCGTCGGAGCTGCGATCGCACTCTTGATCCCCTCTGGTAGGGTCATAGAAATAAAGCCTATGGCTAACAGCAACAGACCCGCAACGATCACTGCAACCAAGACGGTAAGGGTTCTCTGCCGGAAGGACGGCACCAAGTGAGAAGCCAGATCACCATCGGAGCGGATAACCTGTTGCAGCGAGCCGATGACCTTAAGCCATAGCCCAATTCCTAATCCACCACTAATAACCAGCAGCCACCAGCGATGGGACGTTGTCCACTTAGATGCCGTTTGGGACACTAAATTGCGAATTGTTTCCGGCGAAGCGGGCAACCACTGGGTAATGACTTTCAACAAAAATGTTTCTGCTGAACTGCCCAGACTGGCCATTGCCAGCACTACGAAGAACGATAAAAAGAGGCAGCAAGCCATGCCATAGGCGATCGCGGCTCCCCTCATCCAGTAGCGATGTCGTGCCGCCTGCTGCATCACAGCCCGCCAAAGGTAAAAGCTGAAATAGTTGCCGATGGCCCCTCCTTCTCCCAACTGTCCCGCTGGCGGAGAAAAAGGCTCCCCAGTTGGATAGGGACCAGCGGGCGGCAGTTGTCGTCGATGAGGCATGGACATGGCGACGAGGCATAGCGAAAGGAGTACGCTTATTCTATGCAGATCGCTCCCCGATAAACCAACGATTTAAAGTTGGGAATCGCAAAATTTCCTTTAGTTATCGCGATCGCGGTCTAAAAACCATTGATTCTTAGCTAAATCGATCGTTATCTTACTCTGTCCTCTCGGTATAACTGCTGAAAAGATTGAGATTCCTATGAGGGATCAGGGAAAGCTACCCGATAGTCCGTATGGATAAAAAGAACGGGCGAGGTTTTGATACGTTTGTCCAAATTAACTGTTTTAATAAGCTGATGTTCCGCGATCGCGGTGCAGCATGAGGATTGAGGGGTGAATTGGGGATATGAGGCGCTCTGATATGAGGACGTTGTCGAAATTTATAGCAGGCTTGGGCCTGGGTATCACCGTTAGTGTGTCATTAGCCTGGGCTATGGCGATACCCGGACAAGCGAGCAGTCACGCCCCTTCGGGAGCACTGGTTTGGACTGATGGAGGGGGAACCGCGATCGCCCAGGAAAGCGGCGACCTTGGCATTCCTCAGGATTTTGATCCCGATACCCTCGAACCGCTACCCAACTCAGACGTTTCTACGGATTCCGTCGATCTGATTGATCCAGATGCCAGTCGGCTCGGTATTCCTCAGGATCTTGACCCCGCGACGCTGGAACCATTGCCCAACGGCAACCAGCCCGCTCGAACTCGTGATCCAAATCCGAGTCGTCTGGGCATTCCTCAAGATCTTGATCCTGAAACGCTGGAACCGCTGCCCAATGGCAATCAGCCTAATGCGATAGAAGACTCTGATTCTGCACCCAGCAGATTGGGGGTTCCTCAAGATTTTGATCGTTTCACCCCAGTACCTGATCCCTCGAATACCAACGTTCCGACCAGTCGGGATTCTGATCGGTTGGGGGTTCCTCAGGATTTTGCTCCCTCGACTCTAGAAGCCTTTCCTTCTCGCGACTTGCCCTTCCAGTCAACCGATCCTGCCGACCGGATTGCGCCTCCTGGCTTGCTCGTGCGCCCTGGAAACGATCCCATTTCCTACTTTTTTGCCATTCGGATGGAGCGAGAACTGGAGCACATCATTGGTCGATTTGAGAGCGCCTTGATCTTGGCCGACGCTGCGGATCAACCGAATGAGGTGCAGCTCCCCGACCCCAATGCTCCAGTTGCCGCAGCCGAGAAATCGTCTGAGGCTGATGTATCTAGAACGGTTTTGCATCCGGCTCTGGTCGAAGCTCGACAGCTTCGACAGGATTGGCCTGCCCTAATTGAAAATCAAGCCTATGGTGAAGCCCGCACACGTTGGCTGGAGGTCCGTCAAAGCCTTTGGAACAATTTCCCCCTTGATCGTCCCTACGCGCCTGCCGAAATTCGAGCCATGTGGCTAGACCGGGGCAGTATTGTTCGTGCTGGCTCTCGCGATAGACTGGCAACGCTGTTTGACAACATGCAGCAGTCAGGCATCAATACCGTCTTTTTTGAAACGGTCAATGCCGGTTTTCCCATCTACCGGACTCAGGTTGCTCCTCAGCAAAATCCATTGACGGAAGGCTGGGATCCCCTTGCGGATGCCGTGGAGTTAGCCCACGAGCGCGGCATTGAGCTACATGCCTGGATGTGGGTCTTTGCTGCTGGAAATCAGCGCCATAACGCCATCCTAAACAAGTCCGATAGTTTTTTAGGACCGTCCCTAAGCGGCAATCCTGATTGGGTGGGCTATGACCAAGACGGTAGCCCGATTCCGTTGGGGCAAACCAAGCCCTTTTATGATCCCGCCAATCCGGAAGCACGGGCGTTTTTGCTGCAGCTCGTGGATGAAATCATCACCACCTACGATGTCGATGGTTTACAGCTCGACTACATTCGATATCCTTTTCAGGATCCGTCGGCGGAGCGCACCTACGGCTATGGCACTGCTGCCCGGCGACAGTTTCGTCGTCAAACAGGGGTTGATCCAACGGAGTTGACGCCACTGGTTGACCCCTGGCTGCCCAGAACGGTGCGGGAACGACAGCGATCGCTCTGGGCAGCGTGGCAAGCTTTCAAAATTGAGCAGGTAACGAGTTTTGTTGCTGAAACCTCAGAGCTGGTTCGTAGCAAGCGCCCTGACATTGTGCTGTCCACTGCCGTGTTTGCCATGCCCGAACATGAGCGGCTGCAAAAAATTCAGCAGGACTGGACGGATTGGGCAGAGCAGGGACTCGTAGACTGGATTGTGCTCATGAGCTATGCCCAGGATGCCAACCGCTTTTCTGAAATGATTGCGCCCTGGGTATTGGAGAAAGACTACGGTTCGACTCTGGTGATTCCAGGCATTCGTCTCTTGGGCATGCCTGTTCCGGTCGTCGTTGATCAGCTGCAGGCGCTCCGAGATATGCCGGCAACGGGGTATGCGCTGTTTGCGACCGACAATCTCGATGGCCGCATTCAAAACCTTTTACACAATACCCAGGGCACTCATGCTAGCGATGGGTTGGGGATAGGGCCGTATGCGATCGCGGCAGAACGTTTTCGGTCTTTGCAACGGGAATGGAATTGGCTGCTTGCCAATGGACAAATGACATTACAGCCACGACTCGCTGATCGATGGATCGAAGACGTCAATACAGCCGGAGCCAACCTAGCGGCGCTAGTAGAGGAGCCAACAGTGGACGTTGCCACGGTGCAAGATCAGGTAGAGTCCCTTAAACGCAGTATGAAAGTGGGTCTGAGCCTCGAAACGGCTACTGCCTCTGATTACCGCATTCAAGCTTGGGAATACCGCCTAGAATCCATTAGCCGTTTCCTGACATATGGAGCAACTAGACAGCGTAGAGGCTAAGCGGGATAGCAAGATGTGGCTGCTAGATGTGAATGCCACACTCGGTTTTGGCTGAACCGCGCCAGCGACCTGCCCGTTCGGGCTCGCCAGCTTGCACGGGGGTTGTCAGAGGCTCGTCACCAATGCTGGCGTATCCTTTGTCATGGAGCGGATTGTAGATTACGTCGTTGTAGTAGACATATGTCCACAGGTCTTTCTGCGTCCAATTAGCTAAAGGGTTGATCTTTAATCTGCCGTCAGAGTCCTCTTCGAGGATGGGCATATTCCGACGTGTAGCGGATTGGTCTCGACGACGGCCCGTGACCCAAGCTTTAACGCTAATGCCTTCCAAAGCTCGTTGAAGGGGCTCAACCTTAGTCAAATGGTGAAATCTGTCAATGTCTCGTCGCCAAAGCTCACTACCGTATCGGGCGACGAATTCTTCGCGGCTATCAGCTCCTTGCGCTTGATAAACATGCAAGTTCAAATCGTAGCGTTCAACTGCTCGTTCAACGGTTTCTAGGGTTTCTGGAAAGTGATGGAGCGTGTCTAGAAAAATAACCGGAACAGGCTGCTTGGGACACAACTCTTTGTACAGCATATGAAGCGTAACAGGGATGCTGAACGAGCTAGTCTGAGCCAGCCCAGTTGGAAATGTTTTGATGGCCCACCGTAAAATATCCTGAGGAGTTGCAGACTCAAATGCTCGATTGAGTGCGTCTAAGTCTAACTCGGCTGGGGATGCGGGCGCTGGAAGTGTCATGCACTGAACCATATGTTCATTACCTGCGTTGCGTGTTTGCAGTGCCACATTCAGTTATACACCTTTTATGCCCGTGAATCACACATAATCCGGTCGGGATTTGGGGGATTAACCGTCTGTTGTTGGATGGATATCCAGACCTTGCAGGGTTCCCGTTCGAAATAGCTAGGATATGATGCTTTTTCCTAGCTTCTACAAACTGAGGTCTTCCCCCCGGATACTAGAGTAAATAGCCAAAAGCGTCAAAATTCAATCATTTAGACAGGAGTGGCACCATGAAACTAGCGCTTTACAGCAAACCAGGCTGTCATCTCTGCGAAGGTTTGCAGGAAAAACTAGAAGCGCTGTCTCACCTCGACTTTGCTCTTGAGGTTAGAGACATTACGACTCGACCCGACTGGTTTGATCGATATCAGTATCAAATTCCGGTTCTTTGTCGAGTGGTTGAAACCCCTGAAGGACCTAGAGAAGATGCCTTGCCAAGGTTGTCTCCCCGCGCTCCAATTGCCAAGGTGGAGCAAATGTTACAGACATATTGGGAGCCTGATACGGCAAAATAAGCGCAGCTATACATTTGTGAGGGGTTGCTGACATGAATTTGCAGGCGTTGTTGGCAAGGTTGGTTGAGATGGGGGTAGAGCCATTGATCGCACTTCCCTCTGATCACCCTGCTCTGACCCATTCAGTCAAGCGACTGTGTACCAATTCTCAGGCTTGCCAACCAGGCGATGTCTTTATCGGGATGCCGGGGACTCGGGTAGACGGTGGCGAGTTTTGGCCAGGAGCAATCTCAGGAGGGGCGATCGCGGCCTTGGTTACGCCACAAGCCTATCAAGCCCGTTCACCCAAAACCCATAATCCGGATGCGTTGGTGCTGCCTTTCGCTGACATGGCGATCGTCTGTGCGGTTGCGGCTGTCGTCTTCTATGACGCGCCAGCCCAGACGATGCAGTTGGTGGGTGTGACAGGTACCAACGGCAAAACCACCACCACTCATCTTATTGAAGCTCTACTGAACCAAGCCGACCAACCCACTGGGCTGTTAGGTACCCTCTATGCTCGCTGGCCTGGACATGAAGCGGTTACTGTCCACACAACTCCCTTCGCTGTTGATCTACAAGCCGATTTAGCCACCGCTAGAGATGCAGGTTGTCGTTCGGTTGTCATGGAGGTGAGTTCCCATGCGCTGGCGCAAAAGCGGGTTTGGGGCTGTCCCTTTGAGGTCGGTGTTTTTACCAACTTGACTCAAGATCATCTGGATTATCACAAGACTATGGAGGCGTACTTCGAGGCCAAAGCCCTCCTGTTCAGCGAGGATTATCTGCGGGGCCGTGCCGTGGTCAATCAAGATGATCCCTATGGTCAGCGGCTTCTGGAGCGCCTGGGGGATAAGGCGTGGAGCTACAGCATTGAGAATTCTGCGGCTGATTTGTATATGAGCAATCTGATCTATGGTGCAAACGGCGTCAAGGGGCAACTCCATACACCTGCGGGCAGCATTGATTTCTCCCTACCGTTAGTGGGCCAGTTCAACCTCTCTAACATGCTGGCAGCGGTGGGGGCGGCGCTGCACTTGGGAGTTACTTTGGCACAGGTCGCTGACTGTTTGCCCTCGTTTGGCGGTGTTCCAGGACGGATGGAGCGGGTTGTCGTGAGTCCTGACCAGGACGTTAGCGTTATTGTGGACTACGCCCATACGCCTGATAGCTTACAGAATGCGCTCACGGCGGCTCGTCCGTTTGTAGCGGGGCGGCTCATCTGTGTATTTGGCTGCGGCGGCGATCGCGATCGTACGAAACGTCCTCAAATGGGCAAAATTGCTTATGATCTGGCTGATCTCGCTATCGTCACGTCGGATAATCCCCGGACTGAAGATCCGCAAAGAATTCTGGCCGATATCCTTGACGGGATTCCGGCGCAGCTGCCTGCGGAACAGGTAGTATGCGATCGCGCTGAGGCCATCCGATCAGCGATCGCTCAGGCCTCCGCTGGCGACTGCGTGCTGATTGCAGGCAAAGGCCATGAAGATTATCAAATTCTCGGCACTGAGAAAATCCACTTTGACGATCGTGAACAAGCCCGCTCAGCTTTGTGCGGAAAGTCTTAAAATTTTTGAGCGATAAGGGGAGCAGGCTTTTTTTGAGCTAGAGCAGAAGAATAGCTGTAGTCTTGGTGTCAACGCACTGACGTGCTTGCCTTCAATAGAGCTATGCCATTACGGAGAAAGAATTAGAACGGTTTTGCATAACCATCACATGCTCGAAGAGGTATCTGTTTGTGACTGCTAGAGAACAACTCTTAAGAGAAATTGAACAGGCCCCAGACTCACTTGTCAATACTGTTCTTGACTTCTATTTGTTTGTTAAAGAGCGACAACAACTTCAAGGTGAGGCTGTATTAGCTGCTAGCAGCGGAATTGTGGGATTGCTCAAAGATATCAAGGATATTCAGACGCAAGTTCCTCAAGAGGAATGGGATAAGTTGCCCCATGATGGTGCTGTAAATCACGACCATTACCTATACGGAGTTCCCAAACTTGAAGAATGAAATCTGTCTTCGCGGATACTGGTTATTGGATTGCTTTACTCGATCCCAACGACACTCTTCACGTTAAAGCTTTAGACGTCAGTATTGCCTTAGAGTTTGAAAGAATCATAACGAGCGAAATGGTTCTAGCTGAGGTTCTCAATTATTTTGCTCATCGGGGCAGCTTCCTCAGAGTTGCAGCTGTATCTTTAATTCGAAGCTTAAGAAGCAATTTCTCAATCGAGATAATTTCCCATACTGCTATAAATCTTTTTCAACAAGCACTGGAGCTTTATGAACAACGCCCCGATAAATCCTAGAGTCATACCGATTGTGCTTCTTTTTGCATCATGCAAGAGCAAAACGTTCTGGAAGCTCTAGCGTACGATAAACACTTTGAACAGGCTGGCTTTATACCCCTGTTAAGAAGTTTTGGAACCCAGTAAATCTATCTTGGTCATGGAGTAGTCTCCCTTCAGCATGTTGGAAGCGTTGAACTAACGTTAACACTGAAACAGTCATGACCTTCACGGCGAATTCCTTTGCCGTACAATGTGTCTGAATATTTGATAAAGCGATTGAGCTGGCAAGCCACAGGAGTTTAACTTTGTGGGCTTTGCAGCTCATTCTTTTTCAAAACTCAGGGCAGCTTCATTAACTGTCCCTACTTTAGGAAACAAACTTCACAACGCAATCGCAGGTGACTCCTGATGGGCATTCCTCCCTTTCTTCGGAAGGCACAACAGTGGTTTTTTAAGACTCCAGAGCGTTCCCTTGACCAAGCCTATGAAGCTGCCAGGATGATCGAAGCCATTGAGAACGAGCACTTCGATGGTAATCCCATCTCGGCTCGCTATGGCAACTACGGCAAAAGTTCGATGAACTATTTTGAGGGAGAACTGCAAAAGTACCTTAATCTCATCAACTTGAGAATGACTGAGTTTCGAGCGAGTAGTGCGGTCATTCGCGTTTCCGATCCCAAGATCATGGAGATTCAGGTTGGCGAGCCCTCAGATCAGGACTATACGCTCAACGTTATTGATAGGCCATCACTCTTTTTCCGCAAACTACAGTTTGTTGACGAAGTCCGTGCCCGCTATCGTCGAACCGAATCCTCATCGGCGCAGACGGTAGTCATGGTGAAGGAGCCTGCAACGGCTCAACCCAGAATTCAATCAGAGGGGCAATCGACCCAACTGTTGAATGGACAGCAGCGCCAAGCATCCCCTGGCGCGATCGCTCCCCTTGCCACAACTCCAAAAGCGATCGATCAAAATGGGCAGCGATCAGCGGGGATCACGGATCGAGCCAGCGTTCTCCCCCGGTCAATTCTGCGAACTGTTGATCGCATTCGACAAGATTTAGACCCCAATGCTGAGGAACAGGTGGTCAAAAACTTTCGCTCTTCGCGGGGACGAACGACGACGGCGATCAGATTTCTACTGCTGCTAGTGATTGTTCCTCTACTAACACAGCAGTTTGCCAAGAACTACGTCGTGGGACCTATTGTGGATTACGCCCGCGAGAATCAGGAAGCAGATGTGTTCCTCAACATGGAGATGGAAGAGGAAGCTTTGCATGAGTTACAGCAGTATGAGGAGCGCCTCCGTTTTGAGGTCCTTATCGGCAAGGTAGAACCCATCCGTGAGGCTGAGATTGAAGAACGGGTTGTTGAGAAAGCCACGGAAATTGAATCGGAATATCGCGATCGCAGTGCTGATGCAGTCAAAAATGTGTTCTCAGATATTCTGGCCGTGAGCGCGTTTATTATCCTGCTGACCAACCAGAAGCGCGGCATCCTCACGCTAAAGAGTTTTTTGGATGAAATTGTCTATGGCCTAAGTGACAGCGCCAAGGCATTCATCATCATTTTGTTTACCGATATGTTCGTCGGTTTCCACTCGCCTCATGGTTGGGAAGTCTTAATGGAAGGGCTTTCTAGACATTTAGGTTTTGCGGCTAACCGAGAATTCATCTTCCTTTTCATCGCAACGTTTCCAGTTATCTTGGATACCGTGTTCAAATACTGGATTTTCCGCTATCTCAACCGGATTTCTCCCTCGGCAGTCGCCACCTACAAGAATATGAACGAGTAGGATAATAGCTAATTTTGATGGGGTTCTATGTTTGACGGATAACGCGCCTCGACCTTTACCTATAGCCCTGTGCAGCTTGGTCAAGTCCATCTCAGTGTCTTAAGAGAGCAGGGAATAGGGGACAAGGAATGGGGTGGGCTGATTTAAATGCAGGCCGTCATAACGTTGGATTGTCTTCGATGGGATCAATCTCTAACCCACGTGAACTGTTGTAACATTCGGGGTGTTGAGTTTTGGCTTGCAATGGCTGGTGAACCGGAAAAGCACGTCGCGATCGCCATTCTGTTTCGTGACAACCAGTTCTTGCTACAGCTTCGAGACAACATTCCTACCATTCTTTATCCTGGTTACTGGGCCTTTTTTGGGGGGCATATCGAACCCGGCGAGACAGCAGAAGAGGGCGTTTGGAGAGAGATCGAAGAAGAAATCAACTACTCTCCACCCTGGCTTAAACTATTTAAGCAGTGGAGAAATGAAAATATTGTCCGAAATGTTTTTTATGGTCCACTCACTGTCCCCTTGGAGCAACTAGAGCTGAACGAAGGGTGGGACCTTGGATTGGGGACGGTCGATGAAATTCGTGACGGTCGAAAGTTTTCATCGATCGCTAATCAAGTTCGTCCCATCGGAGAACCTCACCAACAATTGCTGCTCAGTTTCATTGCTCAATATGCTGACAAGCTGAGCGACCTTGATCCTCTGTAGTGCGTGTGGGATTACGCACGAGCTGAAAAGCCAAGACGGATAAGCCCTCGCTATTGCTGCTTTCCTTGATTGAAGACCAGAAGACTTGCACGTTCCTTGAGCTTATTAATCGTAAGGACACATAACTTTGCAGAAATCTAGAAGTTTTGTTAACTTGCAATTAGTTCGCACTATCACGTCTATGGCGTAAGGCTTCACATTATGGATCGGCTTTTTGGCATTATTCCCAGGCCCGCGCCGATGCGGGAAACGGCTAGAGTTTACGACTTAAAAGCGCGTTTGGATTGGGGTGAACCCGCTTTGACCATCATTGATGTTCGCGATCGTGCCCTTTTTAATGAGCGTCACGTTATGGGTGCGATTTCAATGTCGGTAACAGAGTTAGTCAACCGTGCCCTGTCTACCCTTGAACTCGGTCGAGATATTTATGTCTACGCCAGCACGGATGAAGAGGCCACCATCGCGGCTGAACAACTTCGTGCTGCTGGCTACGCGAAGGTTTCTGTTCTTCGAGGCGGTGTGGCAGCCTGGAAAGCCGCTGGTTTTCCTACTGAAACCACGGGCAACGCGATCGCGGCATAACGTGAAACGCCGTTAGCTCGCATTCACGAAGTCGTGCGGTCTTAACAGTGCAGCCGCCCAGTACTAATGCTCAAAGATGTTTGGGTATTGCAGCAGGTCGAGGGTGACGAAGGTTGGAATGCATCCAAGGCATTCCACTGCTAGTTCCCATCGGCCTTCGCGTTTTAGCATGTCGATCAAAGCCTGACGAATCTGGTGCAGGTATCGCACATCGTTAGCCGCATAGCGCAGCTGATCGTCTGACAGATTAGCCGCATTTCCCCAGTCAGAGCTTTGCTGCGTTTTGTCTAGCTCGATGCCTGAGACTTCACGGACAAGCTCTTTCAGGCCATGCCTAGAACTGTAAGTGCGGCTGAGTTTGCTGGCGACCTTGGTGCAAAAGGTGGGATTGACCTGGATATTCAAGTGATGCCGCAGGGTTGCTAAGTCAAATCGAGCAAAATGGAAGATCTTTTCAATCGCAGGGTTCTCTAACAGCGTTTGGAGGTTGGGGGCTGCTTGTTGGCCTAGCTCAATCCGCACGACAGACACATAGCCCGCTTCATCACAAAGCTGGACCAAGCAAAGGCGATCGCGCCAAGGCAATAGACCCATTGTTTCTGTGTCAACAGCGATCGCGCTAGCCTCTAGATATCGTTTTAGTAGTGCGTCTGAGAGGTCGCGATCGCAAACTTCAAACATGTCGGGAGACAATGCCTCGGGTGTGGCCTCACTCATGACAAGTTCCCCAAGGCTTTGGCAACTGTTTGGACGTCTTTATCCCCTCGGCCCGAGCAGTTGATCACAATGTAAGGGCTGTCCGATAACTGAGGACACAGCGTTTCTAGATAGGCAAAGGCATGGGCTGTCTCAAGGGCTGGAATAATGCCTTCTAACTGCGATACGAGCTGTAGTGCATCTAACGCTTGCTGGTCAGTCACGCTGTAATACTCAGCCCGCCCAATCTCTTTTAAGTAGCTATGCTCCGGTCCAACACCGGGATAGTCCAAACCAGCACTAATGGAGTGGGCTTCCTGAACCTGACCATTCGCATCCTGTAGCAGATAGCTCATCGCTCCATGCAAAACCCCGACTCGGCCTTGGGTCAGAGTGGCGGCATGCTTACCCGAAAGGACGCCCTCGCCCTCAGCTTCCACGCCAATCATGCGAACCGACGTATCTTCAATGAAGTCGTGGAACAATCCCATGGCATTAGACCCCCCCCCCACGCAAGCCATAAGAATATCGGGTAGTCCATTCCACTTTTCCAGCGACTGACGGCGAGTTTCTTGCCCGATCACAGCGTGAAAATCCCGCACAATCATGGGGTAGGGATGTGGACCTGCAACGGAGCCCAAAATGTAGTGGGTCGTTTCGACGTTGGTGACCCAATCCCGAATGGCCTCAGACGTGGCGTCTTTGAGAGTTCCAGTCCCCGCTGTCACAGGGCTAACCTCAGCCCCCATCAAGCGCATCCGAAAAACGTTGAGCGCCTGTCGTTCCATATCCTGTACGCCCATGTAGATGACGCATTTGATGCCAAAACGAGCGCATACTGTTGCGGTTGCCACACCATGCTGGCCTGCTCCGGTTTCAGCAATAACCCGCGCTTTGCCCATGCGTTTAGCCAGAAGAACCTGTCCCAGAGCGTTATTAATCTTGTGCGCTCCAGTATGGTTCAAATCTTCTCGCTTGAGATAGATTTGAGGGCTGGTACCATCGGGGTTAGCGTAATGAGCCGTCAATCGTTCAGCGAAGTAAAGCGGCGTTTCGCGTCCGACGTAGTCTTTGAGTAATTCGCTCAACTCCTGCTTGAAATCATCCGTGTCGCGATACGTGTAATACGCCTCCTCTAACTCAGCTAAGGCAGGCATGAGCGTTTCGGGCACATACTTCCCGCCAAATTGACCAAACCGCCCCAGTGGATCAGGCCGGGCCGAAACAGCAAGAGCCTGCTTAGAGGTCTTGCTAGCTGAGCTTTGAGTGGATGTGGGAGAAGAAATAGGCGTCTGAGTCACGAGCGTTAGACAATATAAGAGTAGTTGTCAGCCCCCATTATACGGAATGGGCTAACCCTCTATCTGTCTTGCCAGATTAAGAAAGCTAGAAAGTTGTGCTCTTTCTGGTTGGGTATGACCATACTGAACAAAAGACTATTTGCGGATTTCCAGGTTGTTACGGATGTCAGGTTGCTGTCTATAAGATTTTGCCTTTATCCCAGCCGCTCCACTCAAAATTGCTGGGATAAAGCCTTGTGCCTTCGTTGATGTTCCATAAGGTTTCTCCATGATTACTGTTGCTCAAGCTCCCCCGAGCGATCGCGCTCTATTCATTCGTCGCACCTACACTCACCTGGCAGGGGCGATCGCCGCCTTCATCGCCATTGAATATATTCTCTTTACAACCGGCATTGCGGGTGCAATCACTAATATGCTGGCAGGTAGTCGATTTGTTTGGCTGGCCATTTTGGGCGGCTTTGCTCTATTGGGCTGGTTTGCCCGAAGTCTGATTGCTCGCGCCAAGTCCGGAGAACAGGAATACCTAGGCTTAGGAATTTATATTGTCGCAGAAGCCATCATCTTTGCGCCGATACTCTACATCGCGGCCTACGTTGTTGGTAATGATGTCCTTCCCATTGCCGTAGCCCTGACGCTACTGCTTTTTGCGGGGTTGACGGCGATCGCCTTTACAACTCGACGAGATTTTTCTTTCTTGCGGGGCTTTCTAACCGTTGGTGGCTTCGTCGCGCTGGGACTGATTGTGTGTAGCGTGATCTTTGGCTTTACCCTAGGGCTTATCTTTTCTGGGGCGATGGTGATTTTTGCGTCTGCTGCCATCCTGTATGACACCTCCAAAGTCATGCATCACTATTCCACGACTCAACACGTGGTGGCTGCACTGGAGCTATTTGCATCCGTTGCCCTATTGTTCTGGTACGTTTTACGAATTGTGATGGCGATGCGCCGATAACGTGTTTTCGCAAGCGAGATGCGCCTCTTACAGTTCTTCACTGCACTATGCTGCGAACTAGAGACCGAGAATTTTGACTATTTTGCAGTCAGGTTGACTGGTTTAATGGTTTGCAAGGCCGAAACTCGGCTGAGTCGAATGAAGGATAAAGAGGCGCAATGTCTGAATCCATCAATTATGAAAAATTGGCAGGCATCCTAAACAGAGCCAGTGCTCAGGGTAAAAGCGGATTTTGCAGAATGCTTTGGGGCAATCAGTCAGAAGCCGTTCAGTCTCAGCTTCTACCCTATTTGAGTGAACAGGCCCAGGACGCGGTCAGCGAGAAGGATTAAGCGAACCGTCTTAGCAATTTTCACCCTGCTGAAGATTAAAGCATTAGAATCGGTCATAAAGCTGAATGAGTGAAATAAGTCAAAGTGGCGGATATAGAGGACGTGACTCTAGCTGGGGTCTCTAATCCTGAGCCAAGCACATTGAAAAAAGTTGAGTTTGCGTTTGACAGCATTGACAGTGCCTTGCAAGATCTGGCTGCTGGTCGAGCGATCGTGGTTGTAGATGACGAAAACCGTGAAAACGAGGGTGACGTTATCTGTGCAGCCCAGTTCGCCACACCGGACATGATTAATTTCATGGCGGTTGAGGCTAGGGGATTGATCTGCCTTGCCATGACGCGACAGCGGCTGGATGAGCTAGAGTTGCCTCTAATGGTGACTCAAAGTTCGTTTGAGGATGAAAACGAGCAGACTGCTTTTACGGTCAGCATTGACGCGGCGCTGAATTGGGGAGTCACTACAGGTATTTCTGCTGAGGATCGAGCGCGCACTATTCAAGTTGCGCTGAATCCCAATGCTCGCCCCATTGACTTGCGGCGACCGGGGCATATCTTTCCGCTTCGAGCTAAGGAAGGTGGTGTGCTGAAACGTGCAGGCCACACGGAAGCTGGGGTTGACTTGGCTCGTTTGGCAGGACTATACCCAGCAGGCGTTATCTGTGAGATTCAAAACGCTGATGGCTCAATGGCAAGGCTGCCAGAGCTGATTGACTATGCTCGGGTGCACAATCTTAAGCTGATCAGCATTGCCGATTTGATTAGCTACCGGTTGGAGCATGAGCGCTTTGTAAAACGGGAGGCGATCGCTAATTTACCCACTCAGTTTGGTCATTTCAACATCTACGCCTATCGCAACTCAATGGACAACTCAGAGCACGTTGCCCTCGTCAAAGGCGATCCTGAGACCTTTAGAGACAAGTCCGTCATGGTGCGGGTTCATTCTGAATGCTTGACGGGCGATTCCTTTGGGTCATTGCGCTGTGACTGTCGTATGCAGCTTCAGGCAGCGCTCAAAATGATCGAATCAGCAGGCCGAGGTGTTGTCGTGTATCTCAGGCAAGAGGGGCGCGGCATTGGCCTAGTCAATAAGCTCAAAGCTTATTCGCTACAGGATATGGGGTTGGACACTGTGGAGGCCAATGAAAAGTTGGGGCTACCAGTCGATCAGCGCAACTACGGTATTGGGGCGCAGATTCTCAATGACATTGGTGTCCGACAGTTTTGTCTGATTACCAACAATCCTCGCAAGATTGCAGGATTAAAAGGATATGGGCTAGAGATGGTTGATCGCGTTCCTCTCATCGTTGAAACGACTCCTTACAACTCTCATTATCTAGAGACCAAGGCTCAAAAACTGGGTCACTTGCTGGTGCAGACTTACCTGGTTACGATCGCACTGCAAACGAAAGAAGACTTCTCGGCTATCCCTGAAAAGGCCGAACAGCTTGAGAAGGTTCGTAATCTGGCTTATCAGCAGGGATTTTTGGCTCAGGAGGAAGCGCGATCAGTTGCCGTTGCCCTGTTCGGACAAGGCAAATTAATCGTCCATTTAGGGCTGGACCAACCTCATGCGGTCGAACCTAACTGGTATAACCAAGTTGGCGATTCCAGTTGGACAGCCATTTCAAGCATCTTGAATGAATTAGTCGAATGGCCCAACTTATATCAGCTAGAGATCTTGGTTTCTGATGGGTACGATCCGTTCACTCACCTGCAAGTGGGGTTGAGTCGTCAAACTTTTTCTTTAGGACAAAGCAACACGGCAGTTTATCCATCCGAACTTAAAGGGCAGCTTCAGACCCAGCGTATTTACGCTTTTTCAAGGCATGGTTTTAACGATTAAGGATTAGCCAAAGCGGTAGCCGAATCCTCGGAGCGTCACGATGTATTTAGGACTGCTGGGATCAACTTCGACTTTTTCCCGCAGCCAACGGATGTGAACGTCTACGGTTTTGCGATCGCCCATAAAATCAGGGCCCCAGACGTTATCGATCAACTCTTCTCGGCTCCAGACTCGATTGGGGTGATTCATAAAGAGTTCCAAAATGCGGAACTCTTTAGGGGAAAGGGCAACCTCTCGCTCATGCACAGTGACCCGCAATTCATTGAGATAGAGAACAATATCCCGATACATCAATACAGAGGCTTCTTGAGGCGTCTTGGCTCGCCGATAGCGTCTCAGCAGTGCCCGGCAGCGAGCAATCAATTCACGCATTCCAAAGGGTTTTGCCAAATAGTCATCGGCCCCAACTTCCAAACCAACCACGCGATCCGTTTCGCTCCCTTTGGCACTTAGGATCAAGATAGGAATGTCCCAGTTTCGGTGGCGAATCATTCGACAAAGATCCAACCCACTCACTCCTGGCAGCATGAGATCTAAGATGGCCAAGTCAAAAGCTGGAGTATTGCTGAAGTGAGTCCAGGCTGAATTTCCTAACATCTCCAGTGCGAGGGAACCATCCTCAGCAACATCGACTTGATACCCTTCATCCTTCAGAGCCAGGCTGATGGTCTCTCGAATGAGAGCTTCATCGTCCACCACCAAAATGTGATCCTGTTGCAGCGAAATTCCTGCTTGAAACTGTCTGTCACTGTTGTGCACCATATCTGCTGCTCTATAAATTCCCCTCGAATCAGCCCACCTGGACTCGACCACGTTATGGCGGTAACGGAAAACGAGGCTATAAAACCGAGCTATACAGCCTTTTCACCGGTAGCTATTAGCAATTACCTAAGGACAACCAAAACCGCTGAAATCATCCGACACAGAGGATTAATGGATGCTTCATGCCTCTGGCCTCCCTCATGGGAAGATTGGTCTTAACGTTCTGCATTCTCCAAAAGCTATCTAGACTTTCATAAGCCGTATAATCCGAGGTCGGGCTTAAGGACAAAAGATGAATAGGTTAAGTATCTGTAGATTTCGTCTTAATCTTCCGAAAGTATTTTGGCGGAATGAAATAGGTAATTGGGGTTGGTGTCAAGCCTGAGTGTTGTGTTATGACTAACGCAGTTACCTCAGGACACTTCCTTCAGCTTCTTGGGTGCTTTATCAAAGCGTTAGCATAAACGAATATCCTAAAGCGGACATCCTCTTTGACGTCATGGCCCTCTCGAACTGGCTACGTTCTTTAACTAACCGTCTCAGCTATCTAACAAAGCCTGTCCCCTTGGCGTCTTCGTTAGGGCTACTCCTCCTTGGGGTATTTGTCTGGGAATATGTGAGACACCCAGAATGGTTCGGTACCTATTCTCAAGATGAGAGCGTGCCGAATTCAGACATTGATCTCTCTGACTTAACCCCAGAAGAACAAGCTGCGATCGCTGACATTGACAACCTGTCGGTTCTGATGAATGAGCTAGGGGTCGAATCCGGCGGCGTTCCCAACATCCAGGCGCTTGTTGACAATTCTGAGGGTGAGCAAGATGCCTTTGTGCAAGATGTCCTAGCGCTGGCAACGCCGACCGAGGGGCGGTCCAGCGGACTGAACGATAGTCCATTTGCTCGGTACCTAGAGCAGTATCAGTTTGCGGGCCGTTCTTTCAACAGCAATAATTCACAATCCTTTGCCAGCGATATTAGTGAGACCAACATATCGGCATTCAACGAAGGATTGGGACAGGAGACCTCAAGGAGCTTCACTAATCCGCTTCTGTTTGCGTTACAAAATCCAGCGCCCGTAGCCGATAGGGCTGTGCCAACCGAAGGCGCTCAGGTGGAGAGTGAGGCGAGATCGCCAGAAGAATTCTCGCTGGATACTCCTGAGCCGTTCAACACCACTGATAGCGCTCAACTGCCGCCTGGGGAATTCAGCTCTCAAACGGTGACTATCCCAGGGGTTGGCTTTCCGGTTCTACCCACGCTGCCTCAGATGTCCCCTCCTCCAGGTACGACAGGCTATACGCCTCCTGCCTCTCTCAATCTGATGCCGCCATTGCCCAATCGCAATGGTGCTGAAGCGCTGCCTTCGCCCTTCACGCCTAACAGCGCAACTCCTAACCTGACGCCCGGAGGAATTCCTGACTTCAATTCCTCTGACATCGATGTCAGCAATGGTTACGTGTCTCCCTATGCGCCGATCACCCCGGCAACGACGCTTCCTAATACGACGATTAATCCTTCGCCATTTTCGGTACCACGACCTCCCGGTTCCTACATTGGTGGTGGCTATATCAACACGTTTTCGAATCCGTCCGGTCCAACCAATTGATTGGAAATAGG
The DNA here is from genome assembly GCF_028330965.1 of Oscillatoria sp. CS-180. Taxonomy (GTDB): domain Bacteria; phylum Cyanobacteriota; class Cyanobacteriia; order Phormidesmidales; family Phormidesmidaceae; genus Halomicronema. Next base: position 18,189 of record NZ_JAQMUB010000095.1, read on the forward strand.
GATGCGATACCTAGTATTGCTAGGCGGAATCCAAAATTCAAAATACTCTACGCTTCGAGGACGCCAAAGGCAAACAAGCAGAGCAAAGCTCTGCTATATAGAGACTACTGCAGCGTCATGCTCAAAATTGTGAGTCAATCCAAATCTTGCAGTTGAGTTGAGGCTGATTGCTTTGACCCCCCAGCCCCCATTCTGGAAGAATCATCCCCGGAAGTTCCCCCAGGATGGGGCTAGGGGCAAATCACGCTATTTGCTGAACCGAGAGATCAGAGCAACGTATGGTCTGTCTCAACAGTGCAGGGCTAACTCACTCACAATGGCAAAATTGGCAGACCACTACTAGGTTTCGGGCTTCTCGGCTGACTTCTTGCGGGTTGACGACTTTTTAGTCGTGCTGGATTTCTTAGCAGTTGTCGTTTTGGTGCCCGTTGATTTAGAAGCGGCTGCCCGCTTGGTTGTCGTTTTACGGGTGGTTGATTTTTTAGCGGTGGTTGATTTCTTAGCCGTCGTAGATTTTTTAGCGGTTGTGGATTTCTTGGCAGTAGATTTCTTGGCTGCGGTTCCAGATTTGGTACTGGATTTAGCTGTGGACTTTTTGCGAGTCGTTTTCTTTTTACTACCCGCTTTGGCGGCAATGAGGGCGATCGCCTCTTCTAACGAAATATCAGCCTCCGTCTTGCCTTCAGGTAGTCCTGCATTAGTCTTGCCGTGCTTAACGTATAGACCATAAGGCCCTTTGTAGACCGCAACCATCTCATCATCATCAGGATGCTTGCCCAATTCCTTCAAGGGTTCTGCTTTCCGTCGTCCGCGACTAGCCTTAGGTTCTGAGAGGAGCTGTAGGGCACGATCTAACGACACCGTCAAAACATTATCATCGCCTTTGAGCGATCGATAATCTTTGCCTTCTTTCCCCTGATCGTGAACAACGTAAGGGCCAAATCGACCCAAGCTAGCCTTGATCGGTGCTCCCGTTTCAGGGTGTGCACCCAAAAGTCTTGGCAAAGCGAGCAAACCAACCGCCATCTCAACGGTAACGTCTTCCGGCTTGACGCCCTTGGGTAGGGAGGCTCGTTTGGGTTTGGGTCGCTCTTCGGTCGCTTCGCCCAACTGGACATAGGGACCATAGGCACCTACAAGCACATAGATGGGTTCACTGGTCTCAGGATGCAGACCCAGTTTTTCAGGGCCTTCTATTTTCTGCTTCAGCAGCAAGGTGACCTGATCGGCATCCAAGTCAGCCGGGGAAACATCAACGGGAACCGATGCCTTGACCGGACCGTTCTCGTCCTCCGTTTCAACGTAAGGGCCATAGCGCCCAATCCGGACTTTGGCCTCCAAATCTTGCAAATCGACTGTCCGAGCTTCAGCGGGATCAATCTGACTTTCTCGCTCGGTGACCTGGGTTTCTAAGCCATCGTCTCCAACATAGAAATCCTTGAGATAGGGCAGCCAATCGGCTTCTCCAGTCGAAATATGATCTAAAGTCCGCTCCATACGAGCGGTGAAGCCGACATCCACTAAGTCAGGAAAATGCTTGGATAAAAGATCAGTGACTGCAAAAGCTGTGAAGGTTGGAACTAAGCTATTGCCATTGGCCGTGACGTAACCGCGATCAATAATGGTGCCGATGACGCTGGCGTAGGTGCTGGGACGACCAATACCTTCGCTTTCCAGCGTCTTCACCAATGTTGCTTCGGTGTATCGAGCGGGAGGTTGAGTTTCATGGCCGACAGCTTCTAGTTCGCCGCAATTGACGGCATCCCCGATCGCTAGACGAGGGAGTAGAATCTCCTGGTTTTCAATGGCCGCATTTGGATCATCCGATCCCTCTACGTAGGCTCGGAAGAAGCCTGGGAAATCAATCCGTTTACCGCTCGCCCGGAAGGTAGCATTGTCTACTTCAATTTGGACAGTAATGTTGGTCTGGCGGGCTTCGGCCATTTGAGTGGCGACCGTCCGCTTCCAAATCAGGTCATAAAGAGATAATTCCCGGCCGCTGAGGCCAGTTTCTTGAGGGGTACGAAAGCTACTGCCAGCTGGGCGAATCGCCTCATGGGCTTCCTGAGCTGACTTGCTTTTAGTCGCATATTGCCGGGATTTAGGACTGAGATATTCACTGCCATATTTGCGTTCAACACACTCCCTGGCTGCAGTGATTGCCTGCTGCGAAAGGTGTACGGAATCAGTACGCATGTAGGTGATGTACCCTTGCTCATAAAGACTTTGAGCAACCCGCATGGTGTCTCTTGCAGAGAGCCGCAGCTTACGGTTAGATTCCTGCTGCAGGGTCGATGTGGTAAAGGGTGGTGAAGGTTTACGAGTAGAAGGCCGCTCCTCCAGGTTAGCAACTGTCCAGGCTCCTTCCTGCAGGCGTTCCCGTAATGTGTTCGCCTCTGTTTCGTTGAGCAGAACAACGTCTCGACCCGCTGCAATTTGACCGGTGTTCTCGTCAAAGTCGCTACCTGTGGCCAGCCGTTTACCATCGAGGGTGATCAGCTTTGCTTCGAAAGACTCTTCATTCTTCAGGAGCTGAGCTTTGAGGTCCCAATAGGAGCCTTGGCGGAAAGCCCGCCGTGCCCGCTCTCGTTCAACCAATAGTTTGACGGCAACCGACTGAACCCGGCCTGCAGAGAGTCCCCAAGCAATTTTCTTCCACAGCAGCGGCGATAGCGTGTAGCCCACAAGTCGATCTAGGATGCGGCGAGTCTCTTGGGCACGAACCAACTGGTCGTCAATATCGCGGCAGTTATCGAGTGCTTGCTGAATGGCTTCCTCAGTGATCTCATGGAAAACCATCCGCTTGATAGGCACTTTGGGCTTCAAAACCTGAAGCAAATGCCAGCTGATGCTCTCACCTTCTCGGTCTTCGTCTGTTGCCAGAACCAGTTCATCAACATTTTTGAGGGCGTCTTTCAACGACTTGACGACTTTCTTTTTGTCTGAAGGAACCACATAGAGGGGTTCAAAGTCCGCTTCAGGGTTAACACCCAGCTGTGCCCACTTCTCGCCTTTGACAGATGCCGGAATTTCACTGGCCGATCGCGGCAAGTCTCGCACATGTCCCATAGACGCCTCTACCCGATACCCCGACGGGAGGTAGTTGCGGATGGTTTTGGCTTTCGTAGGTGACTCAACAATAACGAGAGTGGACATAGAAACTGTTAGGTGTTTTTTGATTCCGTGACGTTAGCGAATAAGTGAGGTCTTAGGAAAGGATTGTTAACTAAGATTTCAGTTTTTAGAGCTTAGCTCCCTGATTTGGATCGTGACTCTTGTTCACTCCTAGCACATCTCTTCGAAATCGATAAATCGAACTTAACGCATTTGTCTTGAAGAATACCCACATCTTTTGGCTGGAATTCAGTGTTGAGGTGAGTTTTAGGAATTTTGGCAGTCAAACGTATAGATGAGTAGACGGGACGTATGGCGGGGATGCTGATGAGTGGCCAGTGAGAAAAGTGGGCGGTCAAATGACTGACGTTCGAAAGGTGAGTCATGCGGTGGCTCGGCTTTGACGTTAACAGAGCTATCCAATCGGTTAATGGCAGTGATGGGAATAAATCATCATCTGGAAGACGCCCCTAAATGGGGTTCACGCGGTAATATGCCAGAGGAGCCTTTATTTTTTGAATCACCTGTAAACCGAGGTTAGTTAACTCCTTGATTAGGTGAGACTTGAAGCACTGGAACCAGCTGTAAGTATTCGTTGGAGTAGTCAGCCGAATGGATTTCTCGAATATTGCCTCCCAGCTCAACGTGGGCATTATTCTCCCTGAAGGAATCGTAGTCGCCACGCTGATGGTGGTGTTGATAGGTGACTTGATTGCCGGGCGAGCCTCTTCTCGGTGGACTCCCTACGTTACGATCGCCGGCTTCTCGGGAGCAATTCTAACTCTTGTCTATCAGTGGGATACATCGACTCCCATCAGCTTTCTAGGCAGCTTCATTGGAGACGATTTAAGCATCGTCTTTCGGGGCATTATCGCTTTGTCGGCGATCGCAACGGTGCCCATGTCGATTCGATACATCGAACAATCTGGGACGACGCTGGCAGAGTTTCTAGTCATTCTCATGACGGCTTCTCTGGGCGGCATGTTTTTGTCCGGCGCGAATGACTTGGTCACAATCTTCGTAGCGTTGGAAACCCTCAGTATTTCTTCGTACCTGCTGACGGGGTACATGAAGCGCGATCCTCGTTCTAACGAAGCAGCTCTCAAATACCTGCTGATTGGTGCGGCTAGCTCGGCCATTTTCCTCTATGGCATGTCTCTCCTCTATGGCCTGTCTGGTGGAAAAATGCAGCTGGCCGATATTGCAGCCAGCTTAGTCGCGACTGACAGCGAAGCGCCGATTGGTCTGGTCGTAGCCTTAGTATTTGTCATTGCTGGAATTGCCTTCAAGATTGCCGCCGTGCCCTTTCACCAGTGGACGCCCGACGTTTATGAAGGTTCACCGACGCCGGTTGTGGCGTTTCTATCAGTTGGGTCGAAGGCAGCGGGTTTTGCTTTAGCTATTCGTCTCCTCGTTGCGGTTTTCCCGCTCGTCTCGGAGCAGTGGCATTTTGTGTTTACTGCCCTTGCCATTCTCAGTATGGTTTTGGGCAATGTGGTCGCCCTGGCACAAACCAGCATGAAGCGCCTGCTGGCGTATTCTTCGATCGCTCAGGCGGGCTTCTTAATGATTGGTCTGGTCATTGGGACAGAAGCGGGCTACGCCAGTATGGTGTTCTATCTGCTCGTTTACCTGTTCATGAACTTAGGTGGCTTTACCTGTGTCATTCTCTTCTCCCTGCGGACGGGAACGGACCAAATTAGTGAGTACAGTGGGCTGTATCAGAAGGATCCGCTGTTGACCCTGGGGCTGAGCATTTGCCTGCTGTCCTTGGGCGGCATTCCACCCCTGGCAGGCTTCTTTGGCAAGCTGTATATTTTCTGGGCAGGCTGGCAAGCGGGTGCTTATGGCCTCGTTCTTGTCGGATTGGTAACCAGTGTCATCTCCATCTACTACTACATCCGTGTGGTCAAGATGATGGTTGTGAAAGAGCCGCAAGAAATGTCTGATGCGGTTGAGAATTATCCTGAAGTTCGCTGGGATTTGCCGGGTCTAAGACCGCTTCAAGTCAGCCTTATCTTGGCGGTAGTCGCCACTTCCTTGGCGGGCATCCTTTCGAATCCGCTGTTTACGCTGGCAAATAATTCGGTTAGCCATACGCCTTTGCTACGGGCTGCCATTGAGCAAAGTGCTCAGCCCATCGCGATGACTTCGGAAGTCTCTGAGAGTCTCTAGAGAGGTTCCTTAGTCCAACTGCTGAGCTGTCAGTTCTACGATCGCGGGTTCCAGGTATCTTGTGCGAGAAAGGCGCGATCGCGGGACAGAACTTCAACCGGCTGGGTCAGCTCAAACTGACCTGAGCTGATCCATATCCTCAGCTCATCAGCCACTTGTCGAGACAAATAAATGCTGGCAAGGGGAGCCGTACGAATTTGCTGTCCGTTAAGTGTGACTCGACCTGACTTGAGCTGAGCGTAGCTGACTAAGCCAAAGGTCGGACGAACTCGGCGAGGTATTGAGAAATCAATGACGGGAGCCACCAGGTCTTTGTCCTGAACAGCGCAGTGGCCAGCAATGGTTTCGTTCAACAGGGGAATTGCAATACCCACGCCCAGCATCAGTGAGGGACCGTAGCCTCGAAAATAGCAGCCTCGCACCCATTTGGCTTGCATCTGTTTAGCATCGCCGATTAGGGCAACGGTGGCGGCGGGACCGATAGGGGTTTGGTTGGGCAGGCGTTTTTGTAGCGGAAAGTGCTGAGTGCCTTCCCAAGCGATATAGCCCACCCCACCGCCCAAAAAGATACGGCTGCCGATACCGACGACGTTCAGCTCGGGGTCGTTCATCAACGGGGACAGGGCACCTGCATTCACATAAACGGCATTCCCTAAATTGGGCTGTAGTGGCCCTAGATAGGTGGCTAAGGGGCGATCGCCGCCGTTTACGCCCACAATGAAGTTTTGATAGAGGTTGCGGGGGTTGAACAGGTAAAACTGGTTGATCGTGTCGCGGGTAATCGAGGTCTCCAAAGCGGCACGAGGATAGCAATCGGTAACTTGTCCCATGGCTTTGAGCTGAATCGACTTGCCCGCAATTAGGTCAGCAATAACGTGTCCACCGCCTCTCTCACGGGGCAACTCGCTGTCTACGGTACCGCTGGTGACGACCGCCTGACTCGCGCCCAAATATAAATCGACTGCGCCAAACCCGGCATAAGCTGGAACACCATCTAAGCTGCACTCTCGAATTTTGATCGGAGGGTCCGTGTGACCTAGATTGAGAACGGCACCCGAAGATTCCATCGGTTCGAACGTGCCTGTGGTCACCACATCCACAGCAGCAAAGGCGCTTGCAATACCGACTTCGGCAGCTCTGGCTTTGAAGGTCTCAGCCGTCTCAACAACGACGGTTTGACGACGAATCTTGTTGTTAATCGTGTCCAGAGTGCGTTGCGTCGGCATGGTCTGAAGTCCACAATTGCCAAAAGAGAACAACGCCGACAACAATTGCGGGCGTGAGCACGATCGCCAAGCTCGTAGTAGACGTCGCGGGGATCGAGAGATGCGGAGCTAGGGTTTTACAGGCGATCGCAAGCGCGATCGATATTGCCGCTACCTTAGCGACAAATCCCAGCTGATCGATGACTTCGTCCCACTTCATACTACGACCGTCGAATATTGAGACAACACCATTCTTTTCGCCGCCATAGCGTCGCTACGACCCAACCATGCTGTTCTAGCGTGTCAGCTACTAGCTTAGATTGCTCCAGTAAAATTCCACTCAAAATGCCCCAGGTGTCAGTATGAGCAATCTCACTCAGTTGCGGAATCAGATCTAAAATCACCTCTGCCAAAATATTGCAGAGAATCCCATCCACAGGCTCTGGCAACGTCTTCATCAGGGTGTCGAGGCTTCCCTGCTGAACATTGATGCGGTCCGCATGCAGACCGTTGAGGGCGGCATTTTCCCCCGTTGCCTGCACTGCTAGGGCATCAATATCGACTGCGTAGGACCGCTTTGCGCCCAGCAAGAGAGCACCAATGGATAAGATGCCAGAGCCACAGCCAATGTCCGCTACGATGGCGCTGTGATCATCTCCGCTCATCCGCATTTCGAGCGATTCTAAGCAAAGCTGCGTGGTTGCGTGAGTCCCGGTCCCAAAAGCAGCCCCTGGATCAAGTTGCAGAGTCAACCGATTCGTTTCTTCTGGCTGAGGCAGCCAAGCTGGATTGATGATGAAGCGATCGCCAATGGGTTGGGGGCTCCAATGATCCTTCCAACTCTTCGACCAGTCTTCTTCTTCAATCAGCTTCCAGGAGGTTTGGGGTTCTGGCAATTGAGCACAGAGCGCATCCTGCCGCATCCGCAATGCGATCGCCGCTAAATCCAGTAGCTCAAAAGTATCCTGGGGAAAATAGGCCTGCACCTGACGTTGGGCCGTCTTGCGTTGACTGGCTGTTCCTCGCCCACCAAACGTTTCAAAGCGCCAAAAAATAGTGTCTTCCAGCGCCGGATCACATAAAACTTGAACTTCCCACCAGCTATTAGCCAAAACGCCTCAATATCCTTCTCTACAGGCTCACAGTGTAAGCATCTCGAATACCAGGAACCTTCGTAATTTCATCCAAAATTCCTTCGGGCAAGGGATCATCAATGCTGAGCACCATGACCGCATCGCCGCGAACAATCTTGCGTCCCACTTGCATACTGGCAATGTTGACGTTGAAGCTTCCTAACAGTGACCCAATTTTGCCAATAATACCTGGCATGTCGCGGTGCAGCGTGAACAGCATGTAACGAGTTGGCGGCACATTGATAGGAAACTCGTCGATATCGGTTACGCGAATTTCGTTGCCCCCTAGCAGCACACCACTCACAGAGTGCTCGCCGAGGGAGCCGTTCGCCGTTAGCCTCAACGATCCCGTGTAGTCTTTAATGTCGGTGTCGCGAGTTTCGATCACGTGGATGCCTCGCTCCTTGGCTTCGATGTTGGCGTTCACATAGTTGACCCGTTCTTGCAGAGCGTGGGACAGCAATCCTTTAAGTGCCGCAATCACCACGGGTTGACTATCCTTCAGGGCCAGTTCTCCTTGCATCTGCACATTAAGAGCTTCAACCCGCCCGCCTGCTAACTGCCCCACCAGATTGCCGAGGGTTTCGGCGAGCTGCAGGTAAGGCCGCATCTGCTCTAATACCTCAGCCCGCAGGCCCGGAATATTTACCGCAGATCGAGCTGGCAGCCCCAGCAGCACATCGCGGATTTGCTCTGCCACATCGGTCGCCACGTTGACTTGAGCTTCTTCTGTTGACGCCCCTAAGTGCGGCGTGAGGATGATCTTGCGATCTAAGGGCCGGAGCGGTGAGCCTTCCCCTAGGGGTTCTTCAGCGTAAACATCCAGGGCAGCTCCAGCAACTGTGCCCTCGCTCAACGCATTGGCTAACGCCGTTTCGTCAATGATGCCGCCTCGGGCACAGTTGACGATCCGGGCTGTCGGCTTCATGGTTGCCAGCGTTTCGGCATTGATGAGGTTTGTGGTTTCCGGTGTCTTGGGCAGATGTAGGGTAATGTAGTCGGCTTCGCGGAAGAGTAGATCCAGGTCAACCAAACGACAGCCGAGCTGTTCGGCCCGATCAGTTGAAATAAAGGGATCGTAAGCCAGCAGCTTCATGCCCATGGCCCGAGCGACAGTCGCCACGTGGGAGCCAATTTTACCCAGTCCGACGACGCCTAAGGTTTTTTTGTAAACTTCAACCCCGGTGAAGGCCTTACGGTTCCAGTTGCCGTCTTTGACCGACTTGTCGGCGACGGGGATGTAGCGTGATAGGGACAGCATCATGGCGAGGGCATGTTCTGCGGCAGCGATCGTGTTGCCTTCTGGAGAATTGACGACAACAATTCCCCGCCGCGTCGCTGCTGGAACATCAACGTTATCGACGCCAACGCCTGCTCGTCCAATAATCTTTAGATTATGGCCGGCCTCAATCACATCTTTCGTAACTTTCGTTCCAGAGCGAATCATGAGCGCATCATAATCGCTCACAATCTTGACCAATTCCTCAGGGGAAAGCTTAGTCTGAACGTCGACCTGGGCGACTTGAGACAAAATGTCGATGCCAGCCTGATCAATGGGGTCGGATACAAGAACCTTGGGCATGGTGCGTCAGGAGTAATGAGAACATCTGAAAGCAAGCTTTTTCCCAGGCAAGAGATGCTTACTCCAGGAATTTTTCAGATGTCATTTTACTCTATGACCGTAGTCCAAACACGGCGAATACTTGGGGGCAACAATTGTAAATCTAGGTAGTCAAGATGTATTAATTGCTGTTGCAGATGTGAAATCATTCTTCTTAAAGTGTGCCTCAATCAGTTGAGATTACGTCATCACTGGGTGGATGCCAGCCTCCTTTCATCCAGAGGCTTCGAGCTTTGACGATCGCACCCTCGTTATGCATAGCATCATTCAAATCGAGGCGGTTGCAGGTTGCTCGTCCAATCTCTGTCTGGCCTCTGATGATCAAGCCACCTTTCTCCCAAATGAAATGTTCGACCCAGATTTGTAAACGGGGATGAAACAAATCTGTAATAGCTTGAGACTCAGGATCAATTCCTTGTGTGAAGTTGTAGCGATTAGCATTGCAGCGTTGGCAGGCTAAAGCCAAATTGTCGAGGGTATCTAAGCCTCTTTTTGAACGCGGCTGTATGTGATCAATCTCGAAACGAGCGGCACTGGCTTCTTCGGGAGAGTGACAATATTCACATAGGTAATGGGCACGTTCTCGTACCTGCTCTCTGACTGCTCGCGAAATTACCATGCCTAGGCTGACTCACCGATAATTTTGGCATTAAGTAGAGTAAAAATACGATCTAGTTCAAGAATGCCAGTGAGTTCGACAGCTTCATCGGTAGTAAGAGTGGCGACTCGTTTTCGCTCATTCAGCGCTTCTAGTCGCGTTTGTAGGTCTTTGCTGAATTTGAAAAGATACAACCCTTGAATGGGCTGCAGTTGAATACCTGCGTCAATAAAGAAGGATGGCTGAATCATGAGTTGGGCGTTCATGTCTAACCTCATGGAAATGGAAGCTTAGAGACTTGTTCTAAGATTACGCTATGGGTCAAATACTTGTGACCTGGACGGGCCTTTGAAATGCCTGGAACCTATTCCAGTAGATGAATCTGTTGAGGCGATCGCATCAATAATCTAGAAAGTATCGGGAAAATTCTACCGTTGACCCTTGAGTTGAGCCAGAATCCAGGCATCTTCCTCTTCCGAGAAAGAAGGGGGTGGGGGTGGTTCACTGTAGTTCAATGAGAGATCGTAGGCTGCTTCGTCGTAGATTTCCGCCATGGCGGACTGCAAATCCAGGGGCACATCTTTATCCGGTGGCTGCAACGGAATTGGCACCACTGGTAGCGGAGAGGCCAGGGACACTGACCAAATTTCAGTTATTTTCGCAGTAGCCCGAGTCAGGGCAATACAGTAGGGCACACGAGGCAGCCTCCTTTGGGCAAAAGGGCGTGTTCCCCGGCGCAACAAATCTATCTCTAAAAGGTGCACATTGGCGTCATAGAGTCGTCTTCGCTTTTGACGATAGGCTATTAATCCGGGCTCTCGCTTGTTGACCGGAGACAGAATTTTGATACTGGCAACTAACCGATTTTTAGCCGTGTCTCGAATTTCAACACGGGTTACGCGAACTTCGACGATTTCAGGAACAGGTAATGTTAGGCTTGGCGGGGTGATCACTGCAATATCGCTGCTGTCGCCCTGGCGGGATGGTGCTTGACTCGGAGCCTCCAGAACTTCGACATCGGGATACAAAATGCCGACCTCGCCCTCCGGGAACGGATCTTCTACTAAGTAAACCTCTAGACGAGCAATGTACTTAGGCCGCAATAATGGGGTGAGCTTCTGGCGAATCTTACTTGCCAGAGCGCTATGGACATCCGGCCATAGATAGCCCTCAAGATACGGATCCATACCAGGAAAGGGAGAAGGCATGGTGAATCATTCGCGACGTTCCCTCGATCCTAAGTCATCTCAATGCTATGGGTGTTTTAAAGGCTGAAAATTTCTATGCATCGGGTTTGCTATCTCAAGCTCGGCAACGGCATGATCGTTGTACAAGCGCCGATTACCTGAAGTGTCGGGGATCTTTTTGAACGATTGTGAAAGACGTTTCAAGTTCATAAGCAGTTATTGCAGACTTGAGTCGTTTCCTGCGATCGTGCCCGACTCATGGCATGGCTCTATGCAATTGCTCTCCTTCTCAAGCCATACGCTTATTCTTTTGACAGTCTTGACCCAAGGCCTTTCATACTTCACGATCTTTGAAGGGCCTTAGGGATCGCTGAATGTCTCAAACAGCTTGACCAGAACCACATTGGAAAAGAGAAATCCTTCTGGATCAGTGAGCCTCAGAGTGGGTGACGGAGGCTCGGATAAGGCCACCCATCCTTTGCGGCAGTAGGGAGCAAGGCACTGTTTCAGACGATCCACCAAGTCGGGTCCAAACTCTGCAACGAGTTCATCTAAGCGGATACCCTCTGCCAGCCTCAACCCCATCATCAAGCGATCGAGCCACTGGTCGGTTCTCGTGGCTGGAGGACAGTCGAGCTTGCCGTCTGCCTGGCAATAGGCTTCCACCCAGGCGTCGTATTCATGGGTTGTGCGCGGACGATTGAAGCGCTGCTGCTGCGTGTAACTGGCTGCGCCCATGCCAAACCCGTAGCATGGTTTGTTTTCCCAATAGACGCGATTGTGCTGGCACTGATGTCCGGGTTGGGCGTAGTTGGAAATCTCGTAGTGCTGGTAGCCTGCCTGTGTCAAGAGGGACTGGGCCATGCGATACATGTGAGTGGTCGCGTCATCTGACGGGAGCGGGGACTGTCCCGCCACGTAGCGCCGATTAAACACCGTGCCGGGTTCTACAGTGAGGTCGTAGACGGAGATGTGAGGCGGGGAGACAGCGATCGCGGTCCCTAGCGAAAGCTCCCAGTCGGCGATGGTTTGATGCGGCAGGCCAGAAATGAGATCTAGGCTCCAAGTGGGGATCGCGATCGCCTGCAAATCCTCAATGGCCTGATCAACATCCTGCACTCGATGGGTTCGCCCACAGGCTTCTAACTGCGCATCTTGAAAAGACTGCACACCCAAACTCACTCGATTGATACTCAGGTGTCGCAGCGTTTCCAGCGTGGCTCGATTGAAAGTGCCGGGGTCCATTTCGATGGAGATCTCGGCGTCGTGAGCAATGCCAAAGCGATCACGGACCGCGCCTAAAATTTGCTCGATTTGGGTTACCGATAGGAGAGAGGGTGTACCTCCGCCGAAGAATACCGTTCTCAATGCAGGGCCGATAACAGGAGCTGCCTGAATCTCGCGGCACAGGGTGTTGACATAGGTTTGCATCCGAGAAGAGGTCTCCCCCCGAGCGCGATCGCCGGCTACCGCGATCGGAAAATCGCAGTAAAAGCAGCGACGGCGACAGAAGGGGATGTGAATGTAGGCAGACTGGGGAAAGAGCATTAGAGTGAGTGGGAAGCGAGGGAGTGTCGATCAATAATTGTTTAAATGCGGCGAGGCGACCTATTGCGTCTTTTACCTTCGGCAATCCTCACTCTCTATGAACGGTTGTCTGACGCTATTAAAGTGGCATGATTTTCTGTAGACATAGAAAAAGCAAGAAAGGGGAGGCAGAGTTTTACTGACTCTATCCAATATGAATATCAGCTGTAGCGGCCTGCTTTTAATTCGCAGAGACGCTTGCAATTGACTCCACAAATGTTGCTGAGTGTGAAAAATTGCATCGAATTAGAGATTAAACCCCACTCAATCGATAGCGTTCATTCATAAGGTAGGCAATATTATCAGGCATCCTCGTCTCTTTTTTGCCGGCGCATTCATTCGATATCGTAAGTTTAGGTGTAAACCACCTCATACCTACTTCCATACATTCCCTAGCCCAGTGGCTTGTCATTATGCTAGATGCACTTATTCTATTTTCGTTCATTGTCGCAGGAGCAGGAATTGGCTTTTATGCGCCTGAACTGCTGCCTGAAGCTGCCTTAAAAAACGTCAGCAGTTTGGAAGGGCTGAGTTCGGTTACTGCCGGGTTTGGAGCTTTGATCGGAACTGCGGTCGGCATTGCGATGCAGACGAGCTATCGTCGCTTGGAAAAGCAGGTCAAAGAACTGCCGCCTGAACGTCTCCTGAGCCGCGCTATAGGACTGGTGATTGGACTGCTGATTGCCAATCTCATGTTGGCTCCGCTGTTTTTGTTACCGATTCCCAGCGAGTTTGGCTTTATCAAACCACTGCTGGCTGTCATGGGCAGTGTTTTATTCGCCGTCTCAGGTATGAATTTGGCTGATACCCATGGGCGATCGCTCTTGCGTTTGATCAATCCCGGCACAATGGAGTCCACGCTAGTGGCAGAGGGCACGCTAAAGCCTTCAAAGACTAAGCTGCTGGACACCAGCTGTATTATCGATGGGCGCGTTGAGGGATTGTTGCAGACCAATTTTTTGGAAGGTCAGGTGTTGGTGCCTCAGTTTGTATTGCAAGAGTTGCAGCAGGTGGCTGATGCGTCCAACGACCAGAAGCGCATTCGAGGCCGTCGCGGTCTGGATGTGTTGAACCGGATTCGCGAAACGTATCCCAGTCGCGTGGTGATTAGCTCTATTGACTATGAGGATATCCCGACGGTGGATGCCAAACTCGTCAGGCTGGCTCAGGAACTCAATGCCATGTTGTTGACGAACGACTTCAACCTCAACAAAGTTGCGAGTTTTCAAGAAGTCGAAGTCCTCAACATTAACGAGCTATCTCAGGCTATCCGCCCCAACTTCCTGCCGGGCGATGACATGGAACTCAAGATTCTAAAAGAGGGCAAGGAACCTCAACAGGGCGTCGGCTATCTGAACGATGGCACTATGGTGGTGGTTGAAGAAGGGCGTGACTTTATCGGCAATGAGATTGATGTCGTTGTGACCGGCTCTTTACAGACGTCGGCGGGACGCATGATTTTTGCTCGTCCCAAAGATTCTGTCTTGGCATAGATAACAAACGTTCCGTATTCCATTAGACTTTCCACTTTAAGGAGAATCTGGGCATCAATTTGCCTGTGGCCTAGACTTCTCGCGGAAATATGTCGTCATCAGGTTTGACTCATGCCAAAAGAAAAAGATTACTCCTGGAAGGGTAGCCCCAATGCTGGCTTAGTGCTGGCCTTTGTCGCTTTAGGTGCTGGAATTCTGCTAATTCTTGCCGGATTTAGCTAACTGCTTGGCCCGATTGTGTAGCCGTTGCCAGTGCCGTTAGGACAAGACGGCGAGCCATCTGATGATGGACTAAGCACCTAGATGCTAATAGGTACACAAGCCTAGATGGCTAAAGCTTACATACAAGGGCAGATAGGGCGACGGCGCAATGTTCGTTCAATTTAAGATTGAACGAACA
>NZ_JAQMUB010000096.1 GCF_028330965.1 Oscillatoria sp. CS-180
CATAAGTTTTTGATCAGAGCCGGAGCGCGATCGCGCTCCGGCTCTGATCAAAAACTTATGGGCTGATGCGTGTATCTATAGACACGCTAGCGAACCCCGACTTGCTTCAGTCTGTTAAGCAACAACAATCTGGTTGCCGACAAGAGCGGGGGCATTTTTCAACTGTAGGAGCGGAGCCGCAGAACTGCCAGCGTTGCCGACGGGGTCGTAGCTCAAAATGCCAGTGCCGTTGTCGTAGAAAAAGGCAGGTTTACTATTGCCCGTGTTAGCAGCGCTGCCAATCACAAAGTCGAAGCCTGCACTCAAATCACCTTCAAAGCTCGCATCCACAACTTTGATGATGTCATCAGCCCCGAAATCATTGATGGTATCGAATCCGTCTTCTAAGCTGCGATAGACAAATTCATCGGAGCCGCCCCCACCTGTGAGCGAATCATCGCCCTCACGACCTTCCAGAACGTTTGCTCTGCTGTCGCCGAGCAAGGCATCAGCAAAGGCTGAGCCGGCAACATCCTGAGCATTGATCGCACTCCGGCTAGCCACAAGATTGTCAAGAATAGCGTCATACCAGGCATCGGCTATCTTGGCATATCCAGTTTGATTGGGGTGTAACCCACCATCTACGCTGATATCGGCCATGTCATCTAGCGTTAACTGACCTCCAGCATTGACGAAGACGACGCGATCGCTGTTAAAGCTTTGGACAACGCCTTGGACACGGCTGTTGTAGTCTTCAATGTTGGCTACTCGGTCAGGAAAACGTCCAGCCGGAACGATCGGAGGCACCGTGGAAACCATCAGCGTGCCACTGAAGGAGCCATTCGACAGAATGTCGTTGATGAGGTCATTCAGCTCGTTCGCGATCGTTTCTCCGGGGCTACCACCATTATTTGTTCCGATCATCAACAACACGATGTCAGGAGATCCATTCGATAAATAAGTCGTGATGTTGCTGCGGATAAAACCGATAGGTGCCCCTGCATGTCCTTCGTGATCTTTGTCTTCTAAAGTGGTAGGACCATTGGATAGTGAGCCCACGAAGTCAGCCTTCACGCCCAATGCTTCCAGGTCATCCCATAGATCTTCTCGATACCCCTCATGGGCAGCGCTATACAGAGGATCTCGACTTCTGCCTCTGCCTTCGTCCCACCCTTCAGTATTTGAGTCACCCAGCGGCATCACCTTGAAATTGACCCCGTAGTTCAGAAAGGAGGCCGTATGCTTGGCTAAATCAACCAGAACTGGGCTGCTGGAATCCGAGTAGTCCAAAGGGTCTTGTTCAGCAATGGCAAGGCTTCTATTTTCGTTGCGCCCAAACAGAATGTAGTGTTCTATGCCATTACTAAAGGCGCCTTGCCCTATTGCAATTTCGACATCGGGGTTAGCGGCCAAATAGCTTTCTTCGCTGTAGTCAGCATTGGGCTTGCGGCCTTCTTTCATGCCAAAGCGTAAAAAGTGCTGATAGCCGCTTTGGAAAAAGCCTGCCGCGACTGCATCGGCAACATTGGAGTCCTGAGCCAGATAGTATTGCTCATCAAACAGCAGCGTTGATGGCTCTCTGCCTTCGGTTAGCCCAAAGTTGATGTAATGCTCAAATGCGCTCGCTAGCCCGCCACCGATGACATCGGCAACATCTGGATTTTCATCGAGGTACGCTTGAGCGTTAAACAACAGGCTCGCAGTGCGATTTTCGATATGCCCTGCAAGTAGGTAATGCTCCAAACCACTTTGGAACGCGCCGTTATCCACCGCATTCTTAACGTCTGGATTTAGGTTGAGGTAAAGGGCCTCATCGTAATAGAGGCTGGGGCTGCGACCTTCTGCAACGCCAAAGCGAAGAAAATGCTCATATCCGTAGGAAAAACCGCCAGCTTTGACTGCTGCGTCAATGTCCGAAAACTGATTGAGATAAAAGTCTTCATCGAACAGGTTCGACATTTGAATCCCACCAATTTTGACACTCATGCCAAGGCTGTCTCTACCTTCGTTGAATCCTGATGCTACATAGTGTTGAAGACCACTGGCGATCGCCCCACTTTCAACGACTGCTTTGACATCAGGGTTGGCTAGCAGGTACAAATCTTCGTCAAAGAACGCATGAGGAATCCGACCTTCAACCACTCCCGATGAGAGAAAGTGTTGTTCGGCAGAACCAATCAGGTTGTCTTCGAGCGCCCTTGCAACGTCAGGGTATCGACCTAGATAAAAGTCTTCGTCGAACAGTAGATTAAATGTTCCGGTGAAGAAAGGGTAGCCCTGTAGGACGGTCTGAAGCTGAATGAACTGTTGAAAGTTCAATACGAAATCACCTGTATTGGACATCGTCATAGTGCTCTAAAACTGTGTAGGCGAAAAACTTGGATCGGGTCTCTTCTTTGACAATCCGGTTGAAACTGAACTCATAGCTTTAGCCATCTGGATTTGTGCGCCGAACAGCATCCAGGTACTGAGCGCATCGCCAGATAGCTCGCTGTCTTGTCTTAATGAAATTGGCAGCGGCTATAATTTGACGAATCAACGGAATTAACAATGACTTTAAAGTTGAAGGTTTGGAAAATTTTTAAATTTAAAATTCTTCCAAGCGCGATAACTCTGACCGCAAAACAAATTTAGCCTTCTAAAAGCTTGTTTAACTTTGCTCAGACAACCCTCTTATAGGCTCTTCACAACTTTGTTTGGGTTTTCTAAAGTCTGCCAAAAAGTGAGAGAAGCTAATATCAGAAAATTTGCTTACTGCATGGATAAAATGCTGAGTAATACATCATTGAGTTAAGTAGACTAAAGAAAGCTGATTTTAGAATAAATTCAGCAACTTATGTGGTTTTGTTGAATCAGAAGTCTGACCTTGGTCATAACGATGATATGTCAAGCTTAAAATTGTAGATTAGATCGACATTAGAGAAACCCCAGAAAGCTATTGCTGGACATGGGTTTCACTTCGTTCTATCCAACCTACACGCACTCCCCTTTTTAGCTTTGACAAAGCACTAGGCTTGTGCGCTCAGTACCCGGATGCTACTGAGGGCATGACTAGATGGCTTGCCGTCGCGTCCTAACGAAACTGACACAGCTTTTCCGTTCTACGGCGCGATCGCCACTTCCTCTGCCATCTCTCGACGGCGGGCCTGAATTTCTAGATACACCAGCAGCGCATTAATATCGGCTGGATTAACGCCACCAATGCGGGATGCTTGCCCCACGGTCAGAGGCCGCACAGCGCTGAGCCGCTCTCGTGCTTCTTTGGAGAGGGTATCAATAGACGTGTAGTCCAGCGTTTCAGGCAGCTTGCGATTAGCATTCTTGCTCACCTGATCAATCTGCGCTTGCTGTCGTTGAATGTAGCCGGAGTATTTGATGTCGATTTCGGCCCCTTCTTTTTCCTCGCGAGCAAGGTCGGACTGACCCAATCCATACTGCTCTAGCTGAGCATAGTGGAAGCCAGGACGCCGCAAGAGATCGGCCAACATGATGGACCCTTTGATGCGCTGTCCAGTATCGGCAGCAATCTGTTGACCGATCGCGTCGTGTTCTTTGACACGAACCTTGCCCAAGCGAGCTTTTTCAGCTTGGATGTTGGCCTGTTTCGTTTCGAAAAGAGACCAGCGGCGATCGCCAATCAGTCCAAGCTCGCGACCCAGGGGCGTCAATCGCTGATCAGCATTGTCGGATCGCAGCAGCAAACGATATTCAGACCGAGACGTTAACATCCGGTAAGGCTCACGCAAATCCTTAGTACACAAATCATCCAAAAGGGTACCAATGTAGCTGCCTTCACGGGGCAGTACGATCATCTCCTGGTTGTTGACCAATCGAGCGGCGTTGATGCCCGCAACAATGCCTTGAGCTGCTGCCTCTTCATAGCCTGTGGTGCCATTGATTTGCCCCGCACAGAACAGTCCTTCAACCCGCTTTGTCATCATTGTGGGATAGCACTGGGTTGCGGGCAGATAGTCATATTCGACCGCATAAGCGGGCCGCAGCATCGCACAGTGCTCTAGTCCAGGCAAACTCCGCAGCATAGCTAATTGCAGTTTCTCGGGTAATCCCGTGGAAAAGCCTTGGACATAAATCTCGGGGATGTCGCGCCCTTCGGGTTCTAGAAAGATCTGATGACTATCTTTATCTGCGAAACGGACAATCTTGTCTTCAATACTAGGGCAGTAGCGCGGTCCTTTAGCATCTACCCAACCGCCGTAGACGGGCGATAAGTGCAGGTTTTCTCGAATCAGACGGTGCGTTTCAGCCGTAGTGCGAGTCAAATGACACGGCATTTGTTTCCGCTCAATCCACACTTCAGGATCGAAGCTGAACCACCGTACGTCTGTGTCTCCAGGTTGGGGTTCCAAGACATCGAAGTTAATCGAGCGGCGATCGACCCGTGCAGGAGTTCCTGTTTTAAGTCGTCCCGTTTCAAAACCGAGCTGATTCAACGTCTCGGTGAGTCCAGTAGCGGCAAACTCACCGGCCCGGCCTGCTGGCATGGACTTGTTGCCCACCCAAATGATGCCACCCAGAAAGGTTCCCGTCGTAAGGATGACGGCTTTGCATTTGAAGGCAACGCCAAAGTAGGTTTCGACACCCAGGACTTCATCGTTGTCACCTAGAACTAAATCGGTGACCATCCCTTCTCGCAGGGTTAAATTTGCCTGATTCTCAACCAGGGTCTTCATGACCGCTGCATATTCTCGCTTGTCCGTTTGTGCCCGCAGTGCCCAGACGGCGGGTCCGCGTGAGTTGTTGAGAATGCGTTTCTGGAGGTAGGTGCGATCGGTCATTTTGCCAATCTCACCACCGAGCGCATCAACCTCATGGGCGAGCTGAGATTTAGCAGGACCGCCTACCGCAGGATTGCAGGGCTGCCAAGCAATTTTGTCCAGATTGAGGGTGATCATCAGCGTGCGACAGCCTAACCGCGCAGAAGCTAACGCGGCCTCACAGCCGGAATGGCCGCCACCAACAATAACGACATCAAATTCATCTAAGAAATCAATAGAACCTGGAGAAACCATGAAGCCTTCGCACAAATATTGCTCAATCTCTATCGGGATGTGCCCTATAGACATGTGCCCTACAAAATGTGACCCTGTTTTGTCACACCCTCGATTCTAGCGACTCATCATCAGAAGGCGAAATTTAGTCAGGATTTGAGGATTCGTTTTGGATGGAAATCTTGAATAGGCCAGAAGGCAGGGAGCTAAAACTCAGAATCCAGGACTTCTGCCTGACATCTTTCTTGAAATCCATCACTGCTTCAAAGCGAATGTTATTTAGTCCCTGATTGCCGCTGTTCTAGAAACTCTAGAACTTCTTCACACCAGTTGATCCAGTCCTGTTCGTATCGCAAGCCTCGTCGCAGCGTGAGATAACGGTATTGCTCCTGCAAAGGTGGATTGGGCATGGACTGGTATTGACCTTCCATTAGCTGGTAACGCTGTAGCTGCTCCAGATGCAATTGGCGGCGGCGTTTAACCTCTCGCATTAACTCGTCGGGAGCCACATAGGGACCCCCTAGGACTCTTACCAACAAATCTTCTCGAATAGGAGCAGGCTCTGTCGGTTCTGCAGACCAGCGCTGAAGTTCTTCACGCCCTGTGGCAGTGATGGCGTAGATTTTCTTGTCGGGTTTACCCATTTGAGGTATCAGCTCAAAAGCAACCCAGCCTTGCTTTTCCAACTTACTCAATTCTCGGTAGATCTGCTGCTGGCTAGCTTTCCAGTAACAGCTAACCGTTTCTTCAAACCGTTTGCTGATGTCGTATCCGCTAGAGGGCCGTTCAGAAAGAACAGTCAATATCGTGTGCGCCAGGGCCATGGTATGAAAACAAAATACCGTTGACATATTCAATAATTTGAGTATAGATTGCTAGGTAATATTCAACAAGTTGCTTATCAAATAGTTGAATAACAATTCTTTGGGTATTTGCTATGGCTTTTAATCCTGACACGCTGCCCCCGATCGCCCCTTCCACCACTAACCCCAACACACTCAAATCTCCTTTAGCGCAACGATCATGGAGGAAATTTCTTTGGGTCCCTTTAGCGATCGCCCCTCTGCTTGTCGGTGTTTACTACTTCAGATCAGCCGCAGTTGACGAAGCGGTGTCTGAGGCAGGCAATGCGGCGTTGCCGGTCACCGTTGTCTCAGCGGAACGTGTCGAGGGTTACGAGGTCGAACGGGAGTATACCGGGGAGTTAGTGGCCGGACGTAGCAGCGTATTGGGATTTGAGCGTACGGGTACGGTCGTTGAAGTTTTGGTCGATGAAGGAGATCGGGTGGTAGTGAGCCAACCTTTAGCACGGTTGGATAATCGGACCTTGGCAGCTCAGCGTCAACAGGTGGAGGCTCAGCGCCAAGAAGCGATCGCTCAACTGCAAGAACTTCAAGCGGGTCCCCGACTAGAGGATATTGCCGCAGCACGAGCTGCCGTAGCGGAACTAGAGCAGCAGGTAGCACTAAGCCGTCTACAGCGCGATCGCCGAGAGGATCTCTACGCTCAAGGGGCAATTTCGCTGGAAGCGTTGGACCAGGAAACTTATAGCACCAGCGCTTTAGAGAAGCGTTTGGCTCAGGCCGAAAGCGAACTGTTGGAACTAGAAACAGGAACGCGAAGAGAGCAGTTGGATGCCCAAGCTGCCCGCGTCAGTCAGCTAGACGCTCAACTTCAGCAAATTGACGTGGACTTGGAGAAAAGCGTGCTGTATGCGCCTTTTGACGGCACAATCAGCGTTCGCTCGCTAGATGAGGGGGTAGTTGCAGGCAGTGGGCAAGCCGTGTTGAGTTTGGTGGAGGCGGGTTCCCTGGAAGCACGGGTGGGAATTCCCCCTGAAATTGCCAATACCCTGACTTTAGGAAGTGAGCAGACGGTACGAATGGGCGATCGCACTTACACCGCTTCAGTAACCGCCTTGTTGCCAGAACTCGATGACATTAGCCGGACGGTGACTGCCGTATTGCGAGTTCCTGTGGTGGACCTCACAGTGGGACAGACAGTTCGATTGGTGCTAGCTGAAACTCAGGCGACTAGTGGCTTTTGGCTGCCAACAACCGCTCTAGTTCCTGGAGAGCGCGGCCTGTGGTCGGCCTATGTACTGGGAGACTCGCCTGATGCATCTTCAAAGGCAGATTCGGTTCGTTCGGCCCCTATCTATACCGTCGAGCGACGAGAACTTGAGGTGATTCACACGGAGGGCGATCGCGCGTTGGTGCGCGGCACGCTACAGCCTGGAGAGCGCGTTGTGATGTCTGGAACGCATCGCATTGTGCCTAACCAGACGGTTCAGGTTGAGTAGAAACCTTGTCGCAAAAGCTAGTGGGCAGTGCCTACTAGCCCGCCATTGCCCCGGAGGGTAGGCATTGCCCACCGAAACTAGCTGGAAAAATGGATCTCTCTGCGTGGGCGCTGCTCACCCTACCTGTAAACTTCGGCCTAATTCAGCAGACTATATTCAACCAACGCTCATGTTTAATCTTTTCTATCGCAATCGTCAGCTACTGCTGTTGACCCTAACGCTCGTTGTGGTGTGGGGGCTTTCAGCCTTCTTCACACTGCCTCGAATGGAAGACCCCCAAATTACTCAACGGGCGGCTCAAGTTGTCACGTTTCTGCCAGGGGCAACTCCAGAGCGGGTCGAATCCCTGGTGACTGAGCCTCTAGAAGATAAGCTGCTTGAGTTAGAGGAGGTTGAGGTTGTTGAATCGACTTCTGGAATGAGCGTTTCCGCTGTCTGGGTCGAAATCAAGGAATCCATTCGAGAGGTTGATTCCGTTTGGTCGAAGGTGCGAAGCAAGATTGACGATGCCGTGCCGGATTTGCCTCCCGAAGCGTCAGACCCGGAATATCGCGAAAGTCTTCCAACGGCCAGTGCGCTGATTGTAGGACTGACTTGGGAACTGTCGGATGAGCCGAACTATCTAATTTTAGGACGACTGGCTGAGGGACTTGAGGATAGGCTGCGATCGCTCCCTGGAACCGATAAGGTCGAGCGCTTTGGCAATCCGAATGAAGAAATCCGGGTGGAAATCGCGGCCAGTGAACTGGCTCGACTAGGACTGACGGCTCAAGCGTTGTCCCAGCAAATTGCTGCCAGTGACGCAAAAGTCTCTGCTGGACAGGTGCAGGGCGATCGCGGTGAGTTTTTGATAGAAGTTGACAGTGCTTTGGATTCCCTAGAGCGAGTTCGCAATATTCCCATTCAAGTGGGACAAGATGGCGCCACGATGCTGCTGGGTAGCGTAGCTCAGGTGAGCCAAGGCACGCAGGAACCGGCTGAGGCGCTCGCTTACGTCAATGGATACCCTGCTGTTGTCGTATCTGCCATGGTAGAAACTGACTACCGCGTAGACTTCTGGGCTGAGACTGCCCACGCAGCCTTAGCAGAAATTGAATCTGACCTGTCCGAGGGGCTGGGGCTACACATTGTTCTGGATCAAAGTCAGTACGTGCAGCAGCGACTCAACGGCGTGATTGGTAATCTAGCGCTGAGTTCTCTACTCGTGATTGGCGTTTCGCTATTAATACTCGGCGGTAAAGCGGCTCTGCTGGTGGGTTTGGCTCTGCCCCTGACGACTCTGATGGTGTTTGGCTGGATGAATAGCTTGGGGGTGCCCTTACATCAGATGTCTGTGACGGGCATTATCATTGCTTTGGGTTTGCTGATTGATAATGCGATCGTTGTTGTTGACGAAGTGCAAGGACGTTTACAGTCTGGGTTAGCTCCGGCAGCAGCGGTTGGGCAAACGGTACGCCATCTTCTAATCCCCCTACTTGCCTCTACGCTAACCACCGTGCTGGCCTTCGTTCCCATTGCTTCGTCGGCGGGTGGCACAGGAGAGTTCATTGGCACCATTGGACTCACGGTAATTCTCGCATTGGTCAGTTCTCTTGTGCTTTCCCTCACGGTCATAGCAGCGCTAGTGGGACGACTGCATCGATGGCAGCCGTTGGGATGGCAAGCGAACTGGTGGCTCCACGGCTTTTCGAATGAGGTGCTGACGGCAGGCTATCGCTGGTCGCTGCGGCGAGTATTGCGTCGTCCCTGGATGGGAATGGCGCTGGCGCTGGTGTTGCCGATTGCGGGATTTGCGGTTTTTGGGACGCTGGAGCAGCAGTTTTTTCCACCCACCAATCGAGACCAATTTCAGATCGAGGTGCAGTTGCCCAGTCAGGCTGCGATCGCCCAAACTCAGTCCCTAGTCCTTTCCGCTCGCGATCGCATACGCCAGAACCCACAGGTAGAGGACGTTCACTGGTTTGTGGGGGAAAGCGCTCCGTCTTTTTTCTACAACGTTGTAGGCGGTCAAGAAAATGCTCCCTATTACGCTCAGGGAATTGTGCAGCTTAAGGGGACAGAGGGCCTACGGCAGACAATTCGCAATTTACAAACCGATTTGGATACGGCTTTTCCAGAAGCCCAAATTTTGGTGAAGCAGCTAGAGCAGGGACCGCCGTTTGATGCTCCGATTGAACTGAGGCTATATGGTTCAGACATGGGGCAGCTGCGCGAAATTGGCAATGATCTTCGATATGAGCTGTCGCAAATTGACCAGGTCACACACACCAACGCTAGCCTCACCGAAGCGTTACCCAAACTCGCACTCCAGGTCGATGAGGCCCAGGCTCAACGTGCTGGAGTGGATAATCGGGCGATCGCTCAGCAGCTCCAAACGACGCTTAACGGTAGCTTGGGCGGTTCAATTCTGGATGAGACAGAAACCATGCCGGTTCGGGTGCGCGTATCTGATGCAGATCGCAGTCGCTTGAATCAAGTGGCCTCTTTAGACTTGCTGTCTTCCACCCATCAAACAACCTTGCCCCTTACGGCGCTTGCCGATGTCGAACTACAGCCGGATCTGGCGACAATTTCTCGACGCAACGGTCAGCGCATTAATACTGTAATGGCATTTCTAACCGCAGGGTCTCTTCCCGACACCACCTTAAAAGCATTTCAGCAGCGATTGGTTGATCAGAATTGGCAGCTTCCCGCAGGTTATCGTTTGGAATACGGCGGCGAGGCAGATGCTAGGGGAGATGCCGTCGGCAACCTTCTAGCAATGGTCGGTGTTCTGTCTATTCTGATGACAGCCACACTCGTCCTATCGTTCAACTCATTCGCCATGGCAGCGCTTCTAGGCTCCGTAGCGCTACTGGCGGTAGGACTGGCCGCACTTGCTCTAAAAGTCTTCAATTCTGTATTTGGCTTCACAGCTATTCTTGGCACGTTGGGTTTGATAGGTCTAGCTATCAACGATTCTATTGTTGTGCTGGCAGCTCTACGCGAAAATCCTGATGCTCGTCAAGGCAATTCGCACGCAACGGAACAGGTTGTCATGCACTCAACTCGCCACGTTGTCGCAACAACTCTGACGACAATCATCGGATTCACTCCACTCATGCTGGATCAAACTGGATTTTGGCCACCCTTGGCGATCGCGATCGCGGGCGGTCTTGGTGGCGCAACGCTATTGGCGCTCTATTACATTCCTGCGGCTCACATTCTCATTGCTCGGTTTCAAAAAACAAGCTCCAAGCCAATCTTGCCAGGGTCATCGTCATTAACAACCTCCTCTGTGAAGACCTGACTTTCCCGCTGGTTCACGTCCTCATTTTTCTGACTGTTCAAAGGCTCTCTATCCATCTACTTATTGGTTAGCAGCGTGCAGTCAAAATTAGGCTTCACAGTGTCAACGGTTACAAGATGATTTTCTAACAGTGTTATGTTTATTCGTTAAAGCATTGGGGTATCTATGGTGAGTACTTTAATTATTTGCTCTGATGGGCTTACGGTCTCTACTCCTAAGTCTTCTAGTAAAGGTCTATCATCAGTGGTCGTCTTTTAGGCTGTATTTCGTCAACTCTATGGAAAACACTGAACCGATTAGTTTGTGATTTCCTACTAGGTGATCTGGGACTAGTTTATAGATTTTGCCTTATTCTTTTCCCGCTATTAGACTGCAATACATCATCTCCGCTTATGATGCATTGTCCTTTCATAGCGTAGGTCTTAATGCAGACCTAGTAACCTTTGACCACTTTCATCACAAGCAATTCCCCAGGAAAACCCTGAGGAGAGTTTTGTGTTTTCTAAACTATCTCCGGAAGTTCTATCCTTTCGTTTTGGAGTTAGTTTTAGTGCCGACCTTTATGACTTCTGGCTATTAGGAGTGACGTCTACCGTTATGCAAAAAATTGATGCGGAGTCTCACCAATATGTTGCTCAGTTCAAATCCTCAAAAAAGCGTTCAGTCCCAACCGTCCAATCTACCTGACCCCAAATCAATTATGTTTTCGTCTCGCATCAAGCCTCTGCTATCAAAGCTCTATCCGCCCGACGTTGTTGAAATGCTAACCGAAAAGCTCTACGCCCTGCTGGAGCCTTTTCTGCAACAAAGCAGCATCGAAAACTGGCGTAAGTGGAGCCACGACAACGTCATGTTGATTACCTACGGCGACAGCCTGGTCTCGCAGGACGAGCGATCGCCCCTCCTAGTGCTGGCTGAGTTTTTAGAAAAACATTTGCAAGATAGTATTACTGGCGTCCATATTTTGCCGTTCTTTCCCTTCACGTCGGATGATGGCTTTGCGATTAAAGACTACACAGCCGTCAATCCAGAATTGGGAACTTGGGATGACGTCAAACAAATTAGTCAGCACTTCAACCTAATGGTTGATTTGGTCATTAACCATGTCTCTGGAGAACATCCCTGGATAAAGCAATTCCAGGCCGGTGAAAAGCCTGGTTGTGATTATTTAATTGAAGTGGACCCAGAGACTGAGAGCATTGCTGACGTGGTTCGTCCTCGTAGCAGTCCCCTGCTGACAAAGCTAGAAACAGTCAATGGTGCCAAACATGTTTGGAGCACCTTCAGCGCAGATCAAATTGATGTCAACTTCAGCAATCCAGACGTGCTGTTGGAGTATGTCAAGATCATCTTGCTTTATGTTCAGGCCGGTACTCGCTACATTCGGCTTGATGCTGTAGGTTACTTGTGGAAAAAACTGGGGACCTGCTGCATTCACTTATCTGAAACGCACACCGTTGTTCGGCTTTTGCGGGAGCTGCTGCAAATGATCGATCCGGGTATCGCCATCATCACTGAAACCAACGTCCCCAACCGCGAAAACCTCAGCTATTTTGGCAACCGCAACGAAGCGCATATGATCTACAACTTCAGCCTGCCACCTTTGGTGCTGAATGCGTTGATGCAAGGACGCTCGGATTACCTCAAGCAGTGGATGATGAGTATGCCTCCGGCCCCAATTGGCTGCGCCTACTTTAACTTCACGGCCTCTCACGATGGCATTGGTTTACGGCCAACGGAAGGACTGCTAACAGCTGATGAGTATGACTCTTTGCTAGCAACAATGAAGCAGTTTGGCGGCGAAATTAGTATGCGGAGTCATCCCGACGGCACTGAATCCCCCTATGAGATCAACATTTCTCTCTTCGACGCCATGCAGGGCACCGTCGAGGGTAAAGATGAATGGCAGATTGAGCGTTTCCTTTGCTCTCAAACCATCATGATGTCTTTAGAAGGAATTCCAGCCTTTTATATCCATAGTCTATTGGCGACGCGAAACAACCATGCAGGTGTCGCCGAGACGGGCCACAATCGCACGATCAACCGCTACAAATGGAACATTGATACCCTAGAAGCGGCATTAGCAGATCCTGAAACCCCCCACGCGATTGTCCTCAAGGAACTGTGCAGATTGATTGAGATTCGTCGTCGTCAGCGGGCGTTCCATCCCAATGCAACGCAATATACCCTGCATCCGCTTAACCCGTGCATCTTCGCATTCTGGCGACAAAGCATGGCACGCGATCAGAGCATCTTCTCCATTCACAACTTGAGTAAAAACCCTCAGGAACTGCATCTTTCAGATTTGAATTTGCTGGATACGGATCCTTGGGTCGATCTCATTAGTGGCGATCGCCTGACGACTCTAGATGACATTTATGAGATGCAGCCCTATCAGTCCTTATGGATTACGAACAAGGTTGATTCTGCGGAAGATGAATCCGTTCCAGACCCGCTACTGACCGATTGAGCCACCTGACGCACTGGTCGTGGATAACGATATTATGGAGTGCCGTATTGTGTTGAGCTAAACAAGGATTTTAGTCATGACCCAGGTGAAACGTGTCTCTGGTCGCGGCATTCCATTAAAAGGGGATGATATTGATACTGATCGCATCATCCCTGCCCGATTTCTACGATGTGTCACATTCGATGGACTGGGTGAACAGGTCTTCGCGGACGATCGCACCCAGCTCGACGGTCAACATGCTTTTGATCAGCCCCAATATCAGGGGGCTGAAATTCTGGTGGTGAATCGCAATTTCGGTTGTGGTTCCTCGCGGGAGCACGCCCCTCAAGCGATCGCTCGCTGGGGCATTAAAGCCTTAATTGGCGAAAGCTTTGCTGAAATCTTCTTTGGCAATTGCGTCGCGATGGGCGTCCCCTGCGTGACGGTCAGCTCTGATGTTGCCAATACCCTTCAGGACAAGATTGCAAGTAACCCCCAAACGCCCCTAATACTGGACTTAGAGACGCTGACGGTCACGATGGCTGAGTTTGCTGCACCAGTGGCGATCGCCCCTGGCCCTCAGCAAATGTTTGTCAATGGCACCTGGGATGCCTGTGGTCAGCTTGTCTCTCAAGCAGCCAGCATCCAACAGACAGCAGCCCAACTACCGTACATTCAATGGCAGCGATAGTTACAGAACGTCGTAGCCCCAGTAAGATTCGGAACGGGTTTGTCTACTAAAACTTTTGCAACCCTTATTTTGCTGTAGGTTGAGTAAAATCCTTTAGGCATGGCTACGCTAACGTAGCAGCGAAACCCAACAAAACCGTTGTTAATATTGGGTTCCGTCGCCTCAATCACAACCTGCAATAGTGGGTTAAGCTCCGAATCCGTTGCCAAGCCGGTCTACAAAGACATTGACAGAGAGTGGCAATCGCCCTGGATTTTTGCGAGATTCAGCAGCAAATCCTACAGGCAGAAGGAGAGCGATCGCAAGATCGGGGTCATCGGCAGCGCCAATAACCTCCTTCACCTTGTCCTCTTGCCAACCATTCATATAACAGGTAGACAATCCCATTGCCTGTGCCGCCAATGCCGTATGAGTCGCCGCAATCATGGCGTCCTTAACCGCATATTCCCTAGTTTTAGGACCTAAGTTTTCTTGAAACTGAGGAATGGCTTCCCTGAAATAATCAACCGTTTTTGGCGGCCAAGCCTCCCGCTCCAGTGCAGTTTGATAGATTTGCTCCATCAATGATTCGTCTCTCCAGGCTGTTGCCCTCGCGGCAAACACAAAAGTAACCGGTGCTTCCAATACCTGTTGCTGTCCAAAAGCGGCTTCAGCTAATGTCTGTTTCTGCTCCTTACTCTGCACGAGTACAATGCGCCAATCTTGTAGGTTGTAGCTGCTAGGAGCTGCAACGGTCAGTTCAACCAAGCGTCGCAGTATATCGGACGGAATCGGTTCATCCTTAAAGGTTTTAATGGATCGACGCTCCTCAATAGCCGTGAATGTATCTAACGGAGTCGATAGGGAGGCTGACATAATGCTGTCCTTTGCGGATAATGAGACTGCTCAATAAAAGCACAGTTACCTTAAAATAAGCGAGTTGCCATACAGGGTGTAAGAGGGCAACCAGATTAAAGAATCTAATTCAATTAGGAGCGGTAAGCCCCTCTGATTCTTAGGAACGCAAGCAAAAACCGTCTTCATGCGGTTAATGCTGTCTTGAATTTTCTACAACGCGAACGGCTAGCGCTGAGCTTGAAGAATGTCGGTCCTTGCGATCAACACGAGCTAGATATCAGCGTTTTGTTTGCGACTTGTTGGATATTTGCGATCGTCTGAAATTTTCCGTATTTTCTTCGGAAAGTTGCCAGAGCAAGCTGAAAAGCATGTTTAAGGAGTTCCTGAATTCTTATGGAAGCATTTGCCGTTTTATTCGTGCTCGGTATCTTTTTCGCGCTCACCCGAGAATACAAAAAACCTAAAAGTAAAACTGCTGGAGAAAAACTGGCAGATGGTATCGGTGCGGTTATTAAGGAAGTAACCGGAAAGGAGATCAATCCTAAAAAGAAGAAGGCCAATGATACTGACCCTCTAGGCGTTATCATCATGGCGGTGCTTCTGGGGCTTCTCCTCACTTACATCCTCTAGGAATTGTCCACTGATTTATAAATGGGGCCAATCTAACCAATGCAGTGAATCGGCGAATCTTAGATAGGGAAGAAAACTACACACCGGTCATTTTTTTGGAAACTTGCTAAGGTGACTCGAAAAGCCTATCTAGGAGTTTCCGAGCTTTTATGGAAGTGCTTGCTGTTTTGTTCGTGCTCGGTATCTTTTTCGCGCTCACCCGAGAATACAAAAAGCCCAAGTCTCCAACTGCTGGCAAGAAGTTGGCCAATGGCATAGATGCCGTTATTAAGGAATTGAAAGAGTGAGACAGTAAGGAACTATTGACGCTGGTTTAGAACACCAAGATTCACGTATAGCCCTTGGAGCGTGATTCAATTCCTCCAAGAATACTAAGACGCGCCAGAGACCTTCTACCTCGGTAACAGCTTTTGGAAGATTGACATCAAAATACTATTGGATAGACGCATTCTTAAGAAAACCTCACTAAAGCACAACCAAAGCACAAAAGCTAAGATTTTAGAAGTCTCATGGAAAAAGTGAGCATCAAAGACACTATCAAAAGTCCTAAATTGCAAACAGATACAGCGATCGCCCTTTTCTAAGTCATGATGGATTCATCGCTTCCCCTTTTCAAAAGCTATGGATTCTGCAACTTCTGTTGAAATTTTGCAAGTTGATGCCTTTACGGAGAAAGCCTTTGCGGGCAATCCGGCTGCTGTGTGCGTGCTGCCACAAGCCGCTGACGAAACTTGGATGCGCTCCGTTGCCGCAGAAATGAATTTGTCGGAGACGGCTTTCTTGCATCCTGTGGAAGATGGGTATCAGCTGCGATGGTTTACCCCTGCGGCTGAAGTTGACCTCTGCGGCCATGCTACGTTGGCAAGTGCCCATGTCCTTTGGAGCGAAGGCCATTTATCAACAGTAGAGGAAGCTCGCTTTCATACTCGAAGTGGCTTGCTCACGGCAACTCAATCAGGAGATTGGATTACTCTAAACTTTCCGACTCAACCTGTTAAAGCTACGACAGCTTCTCCTGAGCTGCTTAGAAGCTTGCGGGGGCTGATGCCGGACTATGTAGGTTTTGGCGGTTCTGCAGAATCCAACTTTTTGGTAGAGCTTCCTTCAGAAGATCACGTGCGATCGCTTCAGCCCGACTTTTCCATCATGACGCTGCTGCCTGTCCAAGGCGTCATTGTCACCGCCCCTGGAGAGGAAGACACCATTGACTTCGTCTCTCGTTACTTTGCCCCTGCGGTTGGCATCAACGAAGATCCGGTCACCGGATCAGCCCACTGTTCTTTAGCCCCTTACTGGCAAGAGAAATTAGGACAATCAGAGTTTCTGGCTCGACAGGTTTCGGCTAGGGGAGGCGTCTTGAAGGTGCAGGTCCAAGGCGATCGCGTCCTAATCAGCGGTCAGGCCATCACAGTCCTGAAGGGAAGACTCCTCTCGACTCCCGTATTTGCTGCGTAAAGCTTAGCTCTCGCAGTTGAGTTTATGCTAACTGCTTTGCTTCCCAGCCCTTCAAACCCCCTTCACTACAAGGTTTTGTGCTCTATCATTGCGGGGCAACTAACCTAATTTGATATCCTTTTTATCTTTTGCCATGAACGAAGAAATTGCCTGTCAAGTCTTCTTCGAAACGTGGCGACAGTATTACTACACGCCTTTAGAGCAACGGCTTACAGCATTGCGTTCACATTATGCTGGCAATGCTGACGCAATGAAGGTGGTAAAATCCCACGAAAGAGAGATGAATCTCTATCGTCAGTATGCTGATTACTACGGCTACACATTTTTATTCTTTGGCCAGATAATTTGCTATTGTCTGGTGGGGATGCTGCGTAGTCTCTGAATGGCTCTTGGTTCTAATACGCCCTTGAATGGTCTACACGGTTTTGTAAACAATTTTTGCAACCTTGTGTTGCGAGACTTTTGGAATTAGGAGAAAGCAAATGGCAAACGGACGGCTTAAGAAGCGAACCCGTAGTTTTTGGGATGATTTCAAGGATTTTATCAATCGAGGAAACCTGATTGATCTCGCACTGGCGGTAATTCTGGGCGGCGCGTTCGGTGCTATAGTCGCATCCTTTGTCGACGATATTTTAATGCCTGCGTTGATCAATCCTTTCTTGACACAAGTGGGTGGCAATTGGCGTGAACTGACCGTCGGTCCCGGCATTGCAATCGGAAATTTCCTCGGAACTGTCATCAATTTCATCATCATCGCCTTGACCCTATTCTTCATCGTCAAGGCATACGAAAAGATGCAGCGTAAATCGCAGCTTGAGGAAGAAGCAGTAGCAGAACCGACAATTGAAGAGAAACTCAATGTCACCCTTGAGCGCCTAGCTAATGTCCTTGAAGGCCGGGTTCGGTAGCTAAGGGGACTACTGTTAGGGTCATTCAGAACTCAATCTGCGATCGCAGCTATTGGCAAATAGGCGATCAGTAATGACACTGTACAGGTCTCCAGCGAGAGGTTAATCTGCCATTAGTGTCGCAATCGGTAGCCCTGATGGCAGCCTGATCTCAAGCTTATGAATCCCCTACATACTCTCCTCGCTGTTTTGGTAACGGTTCTTTGGGGATTCACGTTCGTCGCTATCAAAGTTGGCTTAGGAGAATTTCCGCCGCTTTTGTTTGCTGCATTACGATTTGCAGTCGTGGCGTTTCCTGCTGTTTTGTTTATTCCCCGTGAGGGAATTCCTTGGCGATGGATTGTTTGGGTTGGCCTATCAATGGGCGCTTTTCAGTATGGATTTTTGTACGTGGGTATGGAGAGCGGCATGCCCACGGGCCTTTCCTCTCTGGTTATTCAGTCTCAAGCTTTGTTTACCCTGCTCTTCTCGACTGTGATATTGCGAGATGTGCCTCAACGACAGCAGTGGTTTGGAGTCGGTTTGGCACTGGCAGGCATGGTTGCGATCGCCCTCACTCGGGGCGGACAGTCGCCACTACTCAGCCTCATTCTAGTTTTGGGGGCGGCAGCGTCTTGGGCTACGGGCAATATCTGCATCAAGCTATCGAAGATTACTAATGGTTTTCGACTGTTCGTTTGGATGGCGGTCGTGCCACCTTTACCATTATTGATACTGTCTGTAATTTTTGAATCGGGCCAGGTCGCCGCTTTGAGATCGCTCACCCCCTTGGGCATCGGCACCATTCTCTACACTGGGCTGATCTCATCACTCCTATGCTTTGGATTCTGGGCTTATCTAATCCAGCGTTACTCACCGAATCGGGTAGCACCGTTCTCATTACTAGTCCCCGTGTTCGGACTGGCGTTCTCCGCAATGCTACTGGGCGATCGCCTCAACTACTTAGAAATCCTTGGCTCCAGCCTCGTATTTGTTGGTCTGTGCTGCACTGTCCTGACCCCTGCCAAATCAAACTTGACTTAACCCATAAGGCCACAGCCACCAAAAGGTTAGCGGAGCTAGCCCCAATTTATTATGAATAGGCTAAGCATGATAGATAGATTACTCAAATAGCGGAGATATTGAAGAGCCTAGCTTTGAAGAATATTTGTATTGGTCGCGCTAGTAGGATTTCAACTTTGAAAAATTTCGCAGTTCACTACCTAAAATCAAAACATCATGTGCTCTCACTAGCCTAAACTCCTTTCTATAAAGGGCTTTTCGGAATATCTCAAAGCCAAAAGATCATAACTGACTTCAACCTTGCAAGCTCTTAAATCAGTCCCATCTTAAGCGCAGCTTTCTTTTTTAAGAAATAAACGAGATTTTTCAATATCTGTGAAAAATTTGTCCTGAAGGATCCAATCCAAGTCTGAAACAACAGTCAGTAACTACCGTGTCTTACAAACTCGATAGTTCTTACTTTTATTGAAGTATTTGGAGCAAGCGGTCTATGTTCGTAAGTAGTTTTTTTGTTGGTAAAGTCCGTCGCCTGACTATGGCTGTTGCTTTTGCTACCGTCATTCTGGGCAGTTTTGGTCAAGCCAGTTCTGCCCAACCCTTTCCCGGTCGAACGTTTGGTTGTTCCATTCCTAGTCCTGAGTTGCGAGACAATCCAGCCAATCTAGGAACACAGCCAGCCAATGCTCTCATTGTCACGACAGCTCAATCAATAGGAATCCCAACTCAAGGAACCCTTGCTGTTTTTTCGCAGGTTGGTGTAGAAAGTGGACAAGGTCGTTGCATCATGTATGCACAGCGCTTGAATTCGTTCAATGATTCTGCCTATTCGGATTGGGTGTTTGACGTGGGTACCACTGGCAATGGACTGCCAGCCATTTGTTTTAGGCCAGCAGGTAGTTTCTGCGGAGCTATGTATCCAGGACCTGCAAATGGTGCAGCGACTCCTCCTTTCGGATCAAATTCTTATGAGGTGTTTCCACTGGCAACCGGGCAAACCCACGTGGGCATAGCCCTCAATCGCTTAACAACTAACCTACAGTTTGCGATGAGTGCGCCGAACTCGTTACCCATCTACGATTAATCGTCTGTCATTGTCAAAATTCAGGCAGACAGCACCTTTTGACGGCTGTCATCATTGAATTGCCAATTAGCTGCATGATGACAGCCTCGCGTCTGGCGAGGGTGGCGATCGCAATAATCCACTTCAATCAAACGATAGGGCTTACGTTTGGCCACGCTGTTTGACAAATTTCATTTCTCCTGCAAAGTCACCTGTTGCAACTACGCCGGTAGCAACCCAACCTAGATGTTGATAAAAACCATAGGCTCGTAAACTCGGGTCATTGCCAGTCAATAACCAAATTTCCTTACTATCCTGAGACCACAACCAGGATTCTGCCGTTTGTATGAGAGCACGACCTGCTCCTTGTCCTTCAAACTTTGGTAGCACAAAGAGACCCAAGATTGTTTGCTCAGTAGCATTGGCCATAGCAAAGCCTATGGGTCGCTTCTCCACCTCCGCAATCCAGGCACAGCAATCGTCTGCTAACATTTCACCCACAGTCTTTGGCGTAATGCCCAGAGCCGCTATTTCTTCCCGAGACTGGTAATTTTCAGTAACGCTCGTGCGAATGTCGAAGAGGGTTTCAATGTCTTCGGATTGAGCAACACGAATCAGCACAGCTACCTCCATCAATTTTCACCGGTTGGGTTACTGCTCTGTCTCAATTGGTTTCACCAAAATCAACTCTATTCACGCTCCCTCAACTCTAGGGTGTTTCTGCGAAGCAAAATTATAGCTTTAGCCCTGTAGGCTCATGCAATAAATAGCATTTAGGTGCCTGGCATATCACAAATGGTTCGCGGTCTTGTCCTGACGAAGTGGACGACGGCTATATCAAATCAGCCAAGCGAGGAGTTTCGGAGCATAGTGCATGATATTGCTAGCCTCTGATAACACACCACGACTACAGAATCCCACCTAACTGTTAGCAGACAGTGCCATGACGCCAGCTTTGAGCAGAATCGCAGCGGTTTCATCCATGCGCTGTTCAGGGGGAACAAACACCACAAAGCCGTCTCTGCCGCGAGAGAGGAGGACTCGATAGCTGTTGAGTCGTAAGCGACGGGGATCCTGCACGTTGCGTTGGCGAGTAGTGCAGACCCACGTTTGGTCTTGCCAAATCAGATCGCTCCCCCAAGCCACGATCGCCATATCTAGCTCTAGTCCCTGACAGCCAAATTCAGTAACAACCTGATCGAGAGCGCAGCAGGAGCGGGGCGAATCGGGTGGAGCAATATACCAAGGTCCCGCTTTAACTCGCAGGGTAGATTTATAGTCGTTGGCGACTCCATGATCGGGAAGATTTTTAGCGCGAGATGAGGCTACGATGCCATAGCGCTTGTCGTACTGATCACCATAGCGATCGCGACAGTATTGCTGGGCCACCTCTAGCTCCCGAGTGAGATAGGCTCGAAAACCAGACTGTTGAAGTTGGGGCATGAGGCTAGCAGCAGCACCTAGATTGCCTAGCAAGAGTTGGTTAATCCATTCCTGAACCGCCTCAGCCCGATGAGTCCGTAAAGAGGTCGTTAGATCAAACTGTGTATCGGCGTGTAGTTGATGACTGACTTCAGCAAAAACCGCCTCATAGCGTTGAGGACAATGCACCTGCCAGGGCTGCTTAGACTGTTGGAGACCGACTTGCCACTGGTCAATATCGTCTTCCTCACCCACGTGAATTTCTTGCCCTTCCCCAATGAGAGCGACGACGACAGCCCAATCGGGAATCCGTTCAGCAATCCGTAGCACTGCGCCGCCCGCAGCCTGCTCAATGCCGTATTTTTCCGACATGCGACTAGCATCCCAAGCCCGCTGCGCTTCATCAAAAACAATGATGTGTTCAGGAGGAGCACTTTGGCGGCGAACCTGGTGCTGTAAGTAAAAATTCCGCACTGGCTGCACAAAAACTCGATTCTTCAAGGCGTACTGCAAGACTTGAATAAGCGGACCATTGCCAGAAAGAAACACCGCCTGGGGCTGATCGCTTACCGCTAGTGGATTTTGGTAAACAAACTGGAGTCCTACTAGGGTTTTGCCTGCTCCAGGAACACCCGTAATTAGGACCAAATGCCGCTCTTGTTTTTGGGCAGCTTGAACGACGAGCTGGTTCAAAGTGTCGAGCAGTTGAGGAATTCCTGCGCTTGCTGCCCGCCGAATTGAGGGGAGCGGTTCGCGCTGAAAAATTTGTCGCGCCGCTTGGATAATGGTCGGCAAGGGAGCATAGTCTGCAGAGACCCAAGCTTGAACGTCAATGTCACCACCATTCGGTGTTTTGGCTGCCAGAACCTCTGCCAACTGAAGAGAACTGACCGGCTGCACGTCACCGCGTGGTTCTGCGGGTTGCTTTCGTCGAGTTAATACCAGCAGAGGACAAACCGAGCGATCGCGACAGCCCGGATGATAAGCCTTGAGGTCTCTGGCATAGGCCGCACTTTGATCCAGATCAGCAGCTGCGATCGCAGATTTTTGTTTGAACTCAAGGACCCAAACTCGATCACCTGCTAGCAGTACGACATCTGGACGACGCCCACCTTCACGGGGCAGTTCGTACTCAAAAATTAGTCCCCATTCCTGCTGATGAGGTTGCACAAGCGCTTGAGACAGCACCCTAGCAGTATCCTGCCAGGCTTGAATTTGAGTTTGGGTCGGCTGCTGTTGATAAAGGTGCTGATGCTGAGAGACCATACGATTAAGCCATGTCTCGACAGACATCTGCAAAAAATCCGCTACCCTACCCAACCAACCACAGCTTGCAGACTGGTCAGCGACGAACAGATTAAGTTGTTGTGACACGCTTACTTTCTCGTGAAGTTGAGGTTGAAGCGTCATTTTAAGGGATTACCTTTACCCCAGAAATGTTGCTAGAGGAAGAGTTCAAAAACAAGCATCTTCTTGACTTTGATACTCAAATTTTGCGCCTGACTCCTTACCTATCAACATTTTCGCCTCCAATAGCTGCTCCCTGAACTGGTCTGGCTCTTATAATTTCCATTCAATAGTTACTCGGCCTTCTGTAGCTTTGTGAGCTTTGGATCGATAATTTTCCGCCCCTGCCCCTGAAACTTGATCGCCAGGCAAATCTTGTTACCCGCACCAAAAATGTGGGTCACTTCCCCTGCGCCGTAGGCATCATGTACCGCTACGTCGCCCACGCTCCAATCAAATTCATGTGCTCCACTGCCAGGCTTCGCGGCTATCTCTTTGTTCTTGCGAGTATTACGGATTGGGGTAGCCATGCGTTGGGGTAGCCCTAGCCCTGAATTAGTTGTGATGAAGTCTGCGGGTAGCTCTGCCAGAAATAGTGAAGGACTGGCTGGTTCACGATTTCCATATAGCCGTCGCTGTCGCGCATAGGAAATGAACAGTCGTTCCTTAGCACGAGTGATGCCCACATAGCAAAGGCGGCGCTCCTCTTCTGTTGCAGCCGGATCTTCCAAAGACCGGAAGTTAGGGAAAAGTCCTTGCTCTAGGCCAACGAGAAAAACTACGGGAAACTCCAGTCCCTTAGAGGAATGAAGTGTCATAAGAGAGACCGCATTGCCCCCTTCTTTCATATCGTCCATATCGGAGGCTAAGGACGCATTGGCGAGGAAGGCAATCAAAGAACTGTCTTCGTTTTCCTCTTCAAACTGCAAGACGGCGTTGTAGAGTTCCTGAACGTTATTGAACCGTTCCATGCCTTCGTCGGTGTCGTCGGCTTTAAGGGCAGCAAGATAGCCAGAATCTTCTAGCAAATCCTGAATAATCTCAGAGCCTTTAGCACTGTCTAGCCGCTCCCGATATTTCTTAATTAAACCCGCAAATTCCAGGACTCCTTTTGCAGATCGCCCCGCCAACGTTTTAACCGAAGTCTCATCGCTGAGGATTTCCCAAAGGGGGATGCCGCCTAAGGTTTGAGTCGCCTGATCAAGTTTTTCCAAAGTGCTTTTGCCGACGCCGCGCCGAGGCACGTTAATGACGCGCTTAATGCTCACCGTATCAGCAGGATTGGCGATCGCCCGGAGGTAGGCCAGAACGTCTTTAATTTCACGGCGATCGTAGAACCGTAGACCACCCACGACCTGATAAGGAATGCTGTAGCGGGTCAGCACTTCCTCAAAAGAACGGGACTGGGCATTGGTACGATAGAGAATGGCAAAGTCGCCCCACCTCAGCTCAGGATGCTGAAACTCTAAATTTCGCAGTTGTCCCACCACAAAATCGGCTTCGTGGGTTTCATCCTCCGCTTTATAGCAAAAGATTGATTCACCCTCCCCTCGCGTTGCCCGCAGCACCTTGTCAATACGTTCGGTGTTGTTTTCGATGATGTGGTTGGCAACTTCCAGAATATTGGAGGTGGAGCGATAGTTCTCCTCCAGCTTCACCATCGTGCGGGTGTCGTCATCGGGCAGACCGTCGCCAAAGTCATCCTGGAAGTTCATCAGAATGGTGAAGTCTGCTGCTCTAAATGAATAGATACTCTGGTCGGCATCACCCACAACGAAAGTGGAACGGTTACGCCAGTCGTTGAAGGTCTGAATGTCCTCACCGTTAGTTGTTAGTAGGCGAATCAGTTCGTATTGAGTGCGGTTGGTGTCCTGATACTCGTCCACCAGGATGTGACGGAAGCGATTGTGCCAATAGCCCAGCACAGACTCATTTTGCTGGAACAGCTTGACGGGAATCAGAATCAGGTCGTCGAAGTCGAGGGCATTGTTTTCTGCCAAAGCTTTTTCATAGCGACGATAGACATCCGCGATCGTGCGGCCCCGATAGTTGGGCTGCTCTCGTTCAAATTCATCGGGAGTGAGGTTCTGGTTTTTAGCATTGCTGATGGCATAGCGAACTGATCGCGGATTGAATTTCTTGTCGTCCAAATTCAGCTCTCGCACGACAATCTGCTTCACCAGACTCTGAGCGTCTGACTCATCAAAAATAGAAAAGCTACGCTTCCAGCAATAGCCCTCAGGATGCTGATATTTCTCAATGTCAAATCGGAGAATGCGGGCACACAGTGCGTGAAAGGTGCCGATCCATAGATGCTTGGTGACGGTCTTATAGACATGAGATTTGAGCTTAGTCTGCTCATATTCCGGTAACGCTGACAGGCGATCGCCGTGTTTTGCCTCGGCTTCCTGCTCTGCAAACAGCACCTCGATCCGCTCTTTCATCTCCTTCGCAGCTTTATTCGTGAAGGTCACGGCTAAGATGTTTTCCGGGTCTACCCGATGGTTCAGCACCAAGTTAGCAATGCGAAAGGTGAGGGCGCGAGTCTTGCCTGACCCCGCTCCAGCCACAACCAGGAGAGGACCGCAGAAATGTTCGACAGCAGCGCGTTGAGACGGATTGAGTTTGGCAATAAAATCAGTGGAAGCCGTCATGGGCAGGGGGATAGGGTGAGTTGCAAATACCCTTTAGTATGACATTCCTCTCCGTTTTGAACGGCCAGCTTCATGGTTCTGTAAGGACGGACATAGGCGTATTCACTATCATCAGCTGCATGAAGCGACCCAAAGCCGTGATCGCACTGTAACCGTAGCCATCTAACTAGACCCAGGAAGGACGCTAGAATCAACCGGGACTAGGGATTGACTCATCCTTACTCCTCCACCCTCAACAAACCGCTCCCAATACGTGTATGTCTGCCACCAGCAAGCCCATTATTCTCACTGTTGATGATGATGCCGAAGTGTTGCAGGCGATCGCCCGTGACCTACGACAGCAGTATGGCGATCGCTACCGCATCATGCGGGCCAATTCAGGACAGACCGCTTTGGAAACCGTACAGCAACTCACCTTGCGGAACGACACCGTGGCGCTCTTTCTGGTTGATCAGCGTATGCCTCAGATGACCGGAGTCGAATTTTTAGAGCAAGCTTTTCCAATCTTTCCGGAGGCCAAGCGGGTGTTGCTCACCGCCTATGCCGACACCGAAGCGGCCATCCGCGCCATCAACACTGCTCGCTTGGATTACTATCTGCTAAAGCCCTGGGATCCCCC
Organism: Oscillatoria sp. CS-180; assembly: GCF_028330965.1. GTDB lineage: Bacteria > Cyanobacteriota > Cyanobacteriia > Phormidesmidales > Phormidesmidaceae > Halomicronema. The sequence goes on from NZ_JAQMUB010000096.1 coordinate 25,594, forward strand.
TGAAGAAAAGCTCTATCCCATCCTGGATGATTTGCTGAACGACTGGCTGGCTCACTTTCATCCTGAATTTCAAGGGATTCGGGTGATTGGCGATCGTTGGTCTGCCGATTCTCACCGGGTAAAAGACTTCCTCGCCCGCAACCAGATTCCCTACCGCTGGCTCGACATTGAGCGCGACGACAATGCTCAAAAACTATTGAATTATGCTGAAATTAACGGCCCCTGTTTGCCTGTAGTGTTGTTTGCCGATGGCTCTCATCAACGGCGTCCCGACAATCGTCAGATTGCAGAAAAAATTGGCCTGCAAACCCAAGCCGCTAATCCCTTTTATGACCTAATTATCGTCGGTGGCGGACCTGCCGGACTAGCCGCAGCCGTTTATGGAGCCTCGGAAGGGCTTCGCACCGTGATGATCGAACGGGAAGCACCAGGTGGTCAGGCGGGCACCAGCTCTCGCATTGAAAACTACCTCGGATTTCCCGTGGGTTTAAGCGGCGGCGACCTAGCCCGACGCGCTGTAACTCAAGCCAAACGGTTTGGCGTCGAAATCCTTACCCCTCAAGAAGTCACCAGCATGCACTTAAAAGATGACTATCGCGTCGTCACGCTAGCAGACGGTAGCGAACTGACCGGCCACGCGGTCATCCTGGCTCTAGGAGTTTCCTGGCGGCGGCTAACCGTTCCCGGCATTGAGCACTTTACAGGCGCAGGTGTCTACTATGGAGCTGCTCAAACTGAGGCGATGGCCTGCGCTGGCGAAGACGTGTTTGTCGTTGGGGGAGCCAACTCCGCCGGACAAGCTGCCATGTATTTTTCCCGTTTTGCCCGCCAAGTGACTATGCTGGTGCGGGGCGACTCTCTGACCAAAAGCATGTCCCAATACCTGATTGATCAAATTGACGCCACTGATAATATTCAGGTGTGGACCCACTCTAGCGTCACTGAGGCCCAGGGCGATAGCCATCTTGAAGCTCTGGTGATCGAAAATTCTCAAACAGGTGAGGCGCAGACAATCGCAGCTAAATCTCTGTTCATCTTTATCGGGGCTGTTCCTCATACTGACTGGCTAACTGAGTTGGTGGAACGCGATCAGCGAGGCTTTGTCTTAACGGGTAGCGATATGAACGGTCAGAACAACAGCCCCTGTGCTCCCTGGCCTCTAGAGCGTGCTCCATTTCTGCTCGAAACTAATGTTCCTGGCATCTTCGCTGTCGGCGATGTCCGCCACGGCTCGGTTAAACGAGTTGCCTCCGGTGTGGGTGAAGGCAGCATTTGTGTCCAGTTCGTACACCAATACCTTAGCCACCTTTAACTCCTCCATCCTGTCCTCCAATTCCCCTCCCCTACTATGCTCTGCATCGACGAACTCCTCACCCTGGAACCCTTTCAGCAATTGCCTCAAGAAAAACTAGAATGGGCTTGCGATCGCGCTAAGGAACTTCAGATTCCCACAGGCACTCAGCTGATTGCAGAGGGCGGTGATCCCAATGGCTTTTTCATTTTGCTCAAGGGCAAGGTCAGCATTACTCGCCTAAGCGAAGGGGTGGAAATGCCTATCGGACAGCACGAAGCCCCAGCCTTTTTTGGCGAAATTCCAGTGCTCATGGACGGGCCGGTACTCGTGTCCATGCGAACCGTTACAGACTGTCATCTTCATCAAATCACCTGCCCTGACTTTCTGACTCTACTGCACGAGTGTCGGGGCTTCGAGCGCAGCATCTTCCGCGAAGTCGCCAATCGTCTCCGGAGGTTGGAATCCTTCATCCGCAATCGCGAAAAGATGGCGGCTTTGGGCACCTTGGCGGCGGGGCTGGCCCATGAATTGAATAATCCAGCGGCAGCCCTAGTGCGGGCCTTACGGGATGTGGTGCCCGCTATTCGTGAACTAGAGCGGATGAATTTGATTTACGGATTGGAAAATCCCGATCCTGACCATACTGAAGAATGGCAAGCCGTCCGTGATCGCGGCTACGAGGCTATCCTAAATCCCACAATGGATGCACTGGCGCTCAGCGATCGCGAAAATGAGCTGCTGGATTGGCTGGAAGATTATGGTGTTGAGGAAGCTTGGAAACTCAGCGAACCCCTAGCGATGGGTGGCATTGAGGTCGATACTTTAGAACGGCTGACGCAGTGCTGGCGCGATCGTTCCGATGAATTGCGAGATCAGGGAATTCGCTGGCTAGCCCTATCCTTTGACGTAATGTCGATGATTAAAAACGGTCTGAGAGGAGCCGAACGCATTTCGGACCTGGTGCATTCCATGAAGTCTTACTCTCACCTGGATCGAGGTGTACAGCAGTGTGTTGATATTCACAGAGGTTTAGACGACACGCTACAACTTCTGTCCTACAAGCTCAAAGCTGGAGTTACGGTTCAGCGCAAATATGATCAAACTCTGCCCGAAATTTTGGCCTACGGCAGCGAACTGAATCAGGTATGGACTAACTTAATTGACAATGCGATCGATGCGATGGGGGGAAAAGGCACGCTAGACATTCGTACCTGTCAGGATGGCAATTTTGCTCGCATTGAAATCATCGACTCCGGTACAGGCATTGCCCCAGAAATTCAGTCCCGCATCTTTGAACCGTTTTTCACCACCAAAGACATGGGCAAAGGATCAGGACTGGGCCTGGAAACCGTCAGTCGCATTGTGGAAAACCGCCATCATGGAATCATAACCGTTGACTCGCAACCCGGAAGCACTTGCTTCACCGTCTGCCTGCCTCTGCCAGAAGCATCTGCCCAATGAGTTGATCCAGCTTTAAGGAATGGTCGTCTGTTTCTTTGAATAAAATCATAATGAGAAGAGGGCCACAGCGCCATGATTTTGCTACTAATTCTGTTCGTTGTTTTGTTCACAGTCGTTTTCCTCACAAATTCAAGCAAGGGAAAACGTCGTAGACGCTCTAGTAGACGCCAAAACAACTATTTTATCGGCTACTCAGACTCCACCGGAACTGATAGTAGCAGTTCTGATGGCGGCAGCTTTGATAGTGGCAGTAGTTGCGACGGCGGTGGTGGCTTCGATGGCAGTGGCGGCTGTGATGGTGGTTTTTAAAGACCCAGCAGCTCCAACATATTCAGAAACTTGTACTGGCACAACTCTATAAGGCCTTTGAAGAGCCATAGTCGGAAAGCTATCGACCCAAAGTTCTCGATATCGCTTCCCCACGGAGTGCTTGACTTGCCGCAGACACGCTAGCTACCAGAACGCCTTAGTCTCGTCATCTGAGATTCGGGATTTGCAGAGTATAAATAACTCAAACATGCGGATGGCGAGACTCGAACTCGCACGGCAAAGCCACACGCCCCTCAAGCGTGCGTGTCTACCAATTCCACCACATCCGCGTGGGGGGTTACGGTGCTCAGAGGGATTGCAAGAACCGCTTATTAAACATAGCTCAGATCGGTACGATTTGATTCACAAGTTGGATTTTTGTAGTCGGTGGTTGGTTCTTGGTTATTAGCTGTTGCGACTTCCTCGTCGTCTATGGCCAATGAGGTATGGGAAAACATCGGGATCCTCGGGTTCGGCAAAGAAGGTAGAGTAGGGAGCACCTGTTTCAGAACATTTGAGGTTGGGAACGCGGCTATGGCTGATTTCAGTATCTCCGGTCGAGGTGTGGTGGCTGCAGGGCATCCCCTAACAGCGGAGGCGGGAGCCGAAATATTGCGGCGCGGGGGTAATGCCTTTGATGCCGCGATCGCTGCCGTGATGACGGCCTGGGTCACTGAATCAGTGCTGACGTCCGCTGGCGGAGGTGGATTTTTATTGGCATACACGGCGACGGGGCAGAGTCGTCTGTTCGACTTTTTCACCCAAACCCCACAACAGAATCGGTTGAACCAAACGCCAGACTTCTATCCGATCAATGCTAACTTTGGCGACACGCTGCAAGAGTTTCACATCGGCCTGGGTTCAATGGCTGTGCCAGGCGCGATCGCCGGTTTGCTACACGTTCACCAACAACTAGGTCGACTACCATTGGCTGACATTGTGGAACCCGCGATTCACCACGCCAAAACGGGCGTTGTCATCAATCCCTTTCTGGCCTACGTTTTTGAAGTATTGAAGCCAATCCTGACAGCCTCGGCAGCGGCTAGTGACCTGTACACTTCAGCAAGTGAGTTGTTAGTTGCCGGAGATACGCTGAAAATGCCGCAGCTAGCTGAAACGTTAACGCAAATCGCCGAAAAAGGAGCCTCTGTTTTCTATGAAGGGGCGATCGCCCAGCAGATCGCAGAGGACTGCAAAGTAGCGGGCGGATATCTCACACTTCATGACCTCCAGAATTATCAAGTGATCGAGCGCGACCCTCTGAGCTTGTCGTATCGAGACGCCACCTTTTTGACCAATCCGTCGCCTAGCTCAGGGGGAACGCTGATCGGTTTTTCGCTGAAACTGTTGGAACAGATAGACCTATCGCGGTTTGAGCAGGGTTCTGCTGAGCATTTAGCGTGCTTGACCAAAGCGATGGCCCTGACCAATGAAGCGAGGCGAAATGGCTATGACGAGAAACTCTATGAGTCGGATGTGGACAAACAGTTTTTAGCTACGGACAATGTGGCTTCCTATCAAAATGCACTTCAAGGCGTAGTCAATCGCCTTGGTAGCACCACCCATATTAGTGCTGTGGACGCAGAGGGTAATGCAGCCAGCGTCACCACATCTAATGGCGAAGGGTCGTCGTACATCATTCCAGGTACGGCCATCATGGTTAATAACATGCTTGGCGAAGAGGACTTGCACCCCTTGGGATTTCACCAATGGACACCCAACCAGCGCATTTCATCCATGATGGCCCCCAGTATTATTGTTAGAAATAGTCAACCGCAAATTGTCCTTGGTTCTGGTGGCTCAAATCGGATTCGGACTGCGATCCTCCAAGTGATTTCAAATGTCTTGGATTTTCAAATGCCTTTGGCCGAGGCGATTCATGCTCCTCGACTTCATTGGGAAGGTGGTCTGCTGCACTTAGAACCGGGCTGGCAGCCAGAGGCAGTCCATCAAGCGCAGCTTGAAGAAACGACTAACACTGTTCACTGGCAGCAGCAGAATATGTTCTTTGGTGGTGTTCATGCGGTTGCTATTAACCAAGATAAGGAGCTTCAGGGAGCTGGAGACTCAAGACGAGGTGGCGAAACTGCGATCGCTTGATCCGACCATTCCACTAAATCTGTTGAAACAATGTAAGGACGCCAAAACAGTGGTGGGGGGGGGGGGGGGGGGGGG